>NZ_JBITZX010000008.1:0-323327 GCF_044547145.1 Streptomyces sp. NPDC052773
TCCTCCACACCTACAACCACCACCGCTGCCACACCGCACTCGACGGACACCCGCCAATCAGCCGCGTAAACAACGCTACGGGTCAATACACCTAGTTCCGGCGCAGCAGCCGCGTCGCCCCCGCCGCCACCGTCGTCGCCAGCACCCAGCCGAGCAGCACCAGCGCCGCGCCCAGCCACTGCCAGCCGCCGCGCAGCTGCCAGCCGCCCGCGTGGCCGAGGTCGATGACGGGCAGCAGGAGGTCCAGGGCGAACAGGGCCGGGTTCCACGGCGGTTTCGCGGCGCTGCCGCCCCCGGCCTCCGGGCGTCCGGCGTAGGCGAAGGCCAGCGAGCCCGCCGCCCACAGCACCGCCATCCACACCGCCGCGCGGCCGGGCCGGTAGCCGTAGGCCACCGTCCAGTCCTGCGCGTACCCCCACAGCTTCGCGGCCGGCGGCAGCGTCTCGCGGCGCCGGCGCTGCTTCGCGAGCAGCACCTCGCGGGCGTCCTCGTCCTCGCCGCCGGCCCGCAGCACCGCCGCGAGCCGCTCGTACGGGTCCGGGTTGTACTCGGCGGTCGCCGCGGCCACCCACTCCAGCCGCTCGGCCAGCGGGAAGGGCCCCTGCGGGACCAGATTCTCGTAGGTGAAGCCCGGCATGTGCAGCCGGCCGGGGCCGGGCCAGCTGCTCGCCCGGTCGACGAGGTTCACGATCCGCGCCCCGGACAGCACCACCTTGCCCCGCTGCGGGCGCTCCCCGAGGAAGCGCAGCTCCGGCACCTGGATCCGGCGCAGCGACAGCTCCTGCTCGTCGGTGAGGACGAGCCGGGCGCTCTCGAAGTCGACCGCGTCACCGAACCGGCCGTCGTCCAGCCGCACCCCGCCATGGCACTCGAACCGCTGGACCCGGGTGCCCTGGGCGGGGGTGCGCCCGCTGAGCTGGAGGCCACCGAGTCCGGCCGGGGTCAGATACAGGGTGCGCTCCACGGTCAGCTGCGGGGCGTTCAGCGCCAGCCTGCCGTACGGGTTGCGCAGCCGGGCGCCGCGCAGGCTCAGCGACACCCCGACCGTGGCGCTGCGCAGGCTCAGCTCGCCGTGCGACTCCAGCAGCTCGGCCTGGAGGTCCTGCCCGACGTTCATG
This sequence comes from Streptomyces sp. NPDC052773, assembly GCF_044547145.1. Lineage (NCBI taxonomy): Bacteria > Bacillati > Actinomycetota > Actinomycetes > Kitasatosporales > Streptomycetaceae > Streptomyces > Streptomyces sp. NPDC052773. Next base: position 1,119 of record NZ_JBITZX010000008.1, read on the forward strand.
CCGTCCCCGGCGATGGAGCGCCCGCTGCGGTCGCGGTACACGATCGCCTGGTTGAGCAGCAGGTCGGTGCCGATCTGCGCGTCGGTGAGCCGTATCCCGCCGTGGAACCGGCAGCGCGGCAGATGCAGATCGCCCTCGGTGTGCACCCGGGCCGCCTCCAGCCGGGGCACCGAGCAGTTCACCAGCCGCACCGTGGTGAACCGGGCCTCCGGCAGCCGCACCTCCTGTTCGAAGCGGCAGCCGGTCAGCTCGACGTACGGCACCACGGTGCCGCCCGAGAGGTCCATGGAGCCGCTGATCTGGATCCCGGTCAGCTTCAGCGAGGACACCCGGCCGGCCAGCGCGGGCGGGCCGTCCAGCAGCAGCCAGCACACGACCCGGGCGCGCACGGTCCGCTCCTGCCCCCAGGGGTGCCCGCCGTGCGGGTCGTCGACGGCCGCGTCCCCGGTGCGCAGGTCGTACACGGCGCCGTCGCGGAAGGCCTGCCACATGCCGGCCTCGGCGGCGGTCAGCTCGTCCGGGATGTCCCCGGCCCGCAGGGCGGCCCCTTCGGTCACAGTCGTCCCTCCCTTCCCGGATACTCGCCGGTTCGTCCCTCGTACAGCTGTTCATGCCCGTTGTGTGACGGGCGCAACACGAAAAGTGACGGAGATCTTCCGGGCCGGCGACGCGTTCTGTATCAGCCATTGATACGCGCGGACGACCGCCGTCACCGGTCTGCGAGAATTGAGCCTGTGATCTCCCGAATCGATCTGCGCGGCGACGCCCTCCCGGAGGGTCCCGCCCTGCGCGACCTGCTGCCCCGAGCCGACTTCGACGTTCAGGCCGCCCTGGAGAAGGTGCGTCCGATCTGCGAGGCCGTGCATCATCGCGGGGACGCGGCGCTGATCGACTTCGCCGAGAAGTTCGACGGCGTGAAGCTCGACCGGATCCGGGTGCCCGCCGAGGCGCTCACCCGCGCCCTGGAGGAACTGGACCCGGCCGTGCGCGCGGCCCTGGAGGAGTCCATCCGCCGCGCCCGCCTCGTCCACCGCGCCCAGCGGCGTGAGACCCACACCACCCAGGTCGTGCCCGGCGGCACGGTCACCGAGAAGTGGGTGCCGGTCGAGCGCGTCGGCCTGTACGCGCCGGGCGGCCGCTCGGTCTACCCGTCCTCCGTGGTGATGAACGTCGTGCCCGCCCAGGAGGCCGGCGTCGAGTCCATCGCGCTCGCCTCCCCGGCCCAGGCCGAGTTCGGCGGCCTGCCGCACCCGACGATCCTCGCCGCCTGCGCCCTGCTCGGCGTCGACGAGGTCTACGCCGCGGGCGGCGCGACCGCGGTGGCGATGTTCGCCTACGGCACCGAGTCCTGCCCGCCCGCCAACATGGTCACCGGCCCCGGCAACATCTGGGTCGCCGCCGCCAAGCGCTACTTCACCGGCAAGATCGGCATCGACGCCGAGGCCGGCCCGACCGAGATCGCGATCCTGGCCGACTCCACGGCCGACCCGGTCCACGTGGCGTCCGACCTGATCAGCCAGGCCGAGCACGACCCGCTCGCCGCCGCCGTCCTGGTCACCGACTCCGTCGAGCTCGCGGAGGCCGTGGAGAAGGAGCTTCAGACCCAGGTCGCGGCCAGCAAGCACGTCGACGACCGGATCGTGCCCGCCCTCACCGGCAAGCAGTCCGCGATCGTCCTGGTCGACGGGGTCGAGGAGGGCCTGCGGGTGGTCGACGCGTACGGCGCCGAGCACCTGGAGATCCAGACCGCCGACGCCGCCGCCGTCGCCGGCCGCGTGAAGAACGCGGGCGCGATCTTCATCGGCCCCTGGGCGCCCGTGTCCCTCGGCGACTACGCCGCCGGGTCCAACCACGTCCTGCCCACCGGCGGCTGCGCCTGCCACTCCTCCGGCCTGTCCGTCCAGTCCTTCCTGCGCGGCATCCACATCGTGGACTACACCCGCGATGCCCTCGCCGAGGTGGCCCACCACGTGGTGACGCTGGCGGAGGCGGAGGACCTGCCCGCCCACGGCGCGGCGATCAAGGCCCGGTTCGACTGGAAGGTTCCGCAGGGCAAGTGACTGGCATCGACGATCTCCCCGTCCGGGACGAGCTGCGCGGCAAGTCCCCCTACGGCGCGCCCCAGCTCGACGTTCCGGTACGGCTGAACACCAACGAGAACCCCTACCCGCTGCCCGAGCCGCTGGTCGAGCGGATCGCCGAGCGGGTGCGCGAGGCGGCCCGCAGCCTCAACCGCTACCCGGACCGGGACGCGGTGGAGCTGCGCGCCAAGCTCGCCGAGTACCTGACGAAGACGTCCGGGTACGAGGTGGGCGTGGCCAACGTGTGGGCCGCCAACGGCTCCAACGAGGTCATCCAGCAGCTGCTGCAGACCTTCGGCGGTCCCGGCCGTACCGCGATCGGCTTCGAGCCGTCGTACTCGATGCACGGGCTCATCGCGCGCGGCACCGGCACCGGCTGGATCTCCGGCCCCCGGGGCGAGGACTTCACCATCGACCTCCCGGCGGCCGAGAAGGCCGTCGCCGAGCACCGGCCGGACGTCGTCTTCATCACCACCCCCAACAACCCCACGGGCAACGCGGTCCCGGCCGAGACGGTCCTCGCCCTCTACGAGGCCGCGCAGGCCGCCAAGCCGTCGATGGTGATCGTGGACGAGGCGTACGTCGAGTTCAGCCACGGCGACTCGCTGCTGCCGCTGCTCGACGGCCGCCCGAACCTCGTCATCTCCCGCACGATGTCGAAGGCGTTCGGCGCGGCGGGCCTGCGCCTCGGCTACCTCGCCGCGCACCCGGCCGTCGTGGACGCCGTCCAGCTGGTCCGGCTGCCCTACCACCTGTCGGCCGTCACCCAGGCGACCGCCCTGGCCGCCCTGGAGCACACCGACACCCTGCTCGGCTACGTCGAGCAGCTGAAGGCCGAGCGGGACCGGCTGGTGAGCGAGCTGCGGGCGATCGGCTACGAGGTGACCGAGTCCGACGCGAACTTCGTCCAGTTCGGACGGTTCGCCGACGCCCACCAGGCCTGGCAGAGGATCCTCGACCGGGGCGTCCTGGTCCGGGACAACGGCGTACCGGGGTGGCTGCGGGTCACCGCCGGCACCCCGGAGGAGAACGACGCGTTCCTCGACGCGGTCCGTGAGCTGAAGAAGGAGATGAACGCATGAACCGCGTAGGACGCGTGGAGCGGGTCACGAAGGAGACCTCGGTCCTCGTCGAGATAAACCTCGACGGCACCGGCCAGGTCGATGTGTCGACCGGTGTCGGCTTCTACGACCACATGCTCGACCAGCTCGGCCGGCACGGCCTGTTCGACCTCACCGTGAAGACCGAGGGCGACCTGCACATCGACTCCCACCACACCATCGAGGACACCGCCCTCGCGCTGGGCGCCGCCTTCAAGCAGGCCCTCGGCGACAAGGTGGGCATCTACCGCTTCGGCAACTGCACGGTCCCGCTGGACGAGTCCCTCGCCCAGGTGACCGTCGACCTGTCCGGCCGCCCGTACCTCGTGCACACCGAGCCCGAGAACATGGCGCCGATGATCGGCGAGTACGACACCACGATGACCCGGCACATCCTGGAGTCCTTCGTCGCCCAGGCCCAGATCGCGCTGCACGTCCACGTGCCGTACGGCCGCAACGCGCACCACATCGTCGAGTGCCAGTTCAAGGCGCTCGCCCGCGCCCTGCGCTACGCCTCGGAGCGCGACCCCCGCGCGGCGGGCATCCTCCCGTCCACGAAGGGCGCGCTGTGAACGGATTGTCGACCGTCCTGATCGTCGTCGGTCTCTTCCTGATCGGCGGGATCATTTCCTTCGTCAAGCAGAAGATGCCCACGAGCCTGATCGTGCTGCTGTCCATCGGCGCCGCGATGTGTCTCGTCGCGGGCGTCATGCGGCTGGAGGTGTGGAACTGATGAGCACCGCCAAGAAGGTCGTCGTCTTCGACTACGGCTTCGGCAACGTCCGCTCCGCCGAGCGCGCCCTGGCCCGCGCGGGAGCCGACGTCGAGATCACGCGCGACTACGACAAGGCCATGAACGCCGACGGCCTGCTGGTCCCCGGCGTCGGCGCGTTCGCCGCCTGCATGGCGGGCCTGAAGGAGGCGCGCGGCGACTGGATCATCGAGCGCAGGCTGTCCGGCGGGCGCCCCGTGATGGGCATCTGCGTCGGCATGCAGATCCTGTTCGCGCGCGGCATCGAGCACGGCGTGGAGACCGAAGGTCTCGACGAGTGGCCCGGCAGCGTCGAACCGCTCCAGGCCGACATCGTGCCCCACATGGGCTGGAACACCGTCGAGGCCCCGGCCGACTCCGAGCTGTTCGCCGGCCTGGACGCGGACGCCCGCTTCTACTTCGTGCACTCCTACGCCGTCCACGACTGGACCCTGGAGACGCACAACCCGGCGATCGCCGCGCCCAAGGTCACCTGGTCCACCCACGGCAAGCCCTTCGTGGCCGCCGTGGAGAACGGCGCCCTGTGGGCCACGCAGTTCCACCCCGAGAAGTCCGGCGACGCCGGCGCGCAGCTGCTCACCAACTGGATCGGAACCCTGTAGAGACATGGCCAAGCTCGAACTGCTCCCCGCCGTCGACGTCCGCGACGGCCAGGCCGTCCGCCTCGTGCACGGCGAGTCCGGCACCGAGACCTCCTACGGCTCCCCGCTGGAGGCCGCCCTCGCCTGGCAGCGCGCGGGCGCCGAGTGGCTGCACCTCGTCGACCTCGACGCGGCTTTCGGCACCGGCGACAACCGGGAGCTGATCGCCGAGGTGACGAAGGCGATGGACATCAAGGTGGAGCTGTCCGGCGGCATCCGCGACGACGCCTCCCTGGCCGCCGCGCTCGCCACCGGCTGCACCCGCGTCAACCTCGGCACCGCCGCCCTGGAGACCCCGGAGTGGGTCGCCAAGGTCATCGCCGAGCACGGCGACAAGATCGCGGTGGGTCTCGACGTACGGGGCACGACCCTGCGCGGCCGGGGCTGGACCCGCGACGGCGGCGACCTCTACGAGACGCTGGACCGCCTCAACAAGGAGGGCTGCGCGCGGTACGTCGTCACCGACATCGCCAAGGACGGCACCCTCCAGGGCCCCAACCTCGAGCTGCTGAGGAACGTCTGCGCGGCGACCGACCGCCCGGTCGTGGCCTCCGGCGGCGTCTCCTCCCTGGACGACCTGCGCGCGATCTCCGAGCTGGTCCCGCTCGGTGTCGAGGGCGCCATCGTCGGGAAGGCGCTGTACGCGAAGGCGTTCACCCTGGAAGAGGCCCTGGAGGCAGTGTCGTCATGACGTCGGAAGCCGTGCGGCGTGTGCAGAGCGGAAGTCCCTGGGAAGAGTCCTTCGGTTTCGCACGCGCCGTCGCGGCGGGCGACCGCGTCCTCGTCGGCGGCACCACGTCCTTCAAGGGCGACGTGCTGTACGGCGAGGGCGACCCGTACGAACAGGCCAAGGTGGCCTTCACCAGCGCCCTGGAGGCGCTCGGTGAGTTCGGGCTCGGCGTCGAGTCCGTGATCCGCACCCGGATGTATCTGACGCACGCCCGGGACGTGGACGACGTGGGCCGAGCCCACAAGGAATTCTTCGACCCGGTGCGCCCGGTGTCCACCCTCCTCGTGGTGGAGGGCTTCGTGGACCCGCGCATTCTGGTCGAGGTCGAGATAGAGGCATTCAGAGGAGCCGAGCAGTCATGACCCTGGCGGTCCGAGTCATCCCCTGCCTGGACGTGGACAACGGCCGGGTCGTCAAGGGCGTCAACTTCCAGAACCTGCGCGACGCGGGCGACCCCGTCGAGATGGCGAAGGTGTACGACGCCGAGGGCGCCGACGAGCTGACGTTCCTGGACATCACCGCGTCCTCCGGCAACCGCGAGACGACCTACGACGTGGTGCGCCGCACCGCCGAGCAGGTCTTCATCCCGCTCACCGTGGGCGGCGGCGTGCGCACGGCCGAGGACGTGGACAAGCTGCTGCGCGCCGGCGCGGACAAGGTCGGTGTGAACACCGCCGCCATCGCCCGCCCGGACCTGATCCGGGAGATCGCCGAGCGCTTCGGCCGGCAGGTCCTGGTCCTGTCGGTGGACGCCCGCCGCACCGAGTCGGGCTCCTTCGAGGTCACCACCCACGGCGGCCGGCGCGGCACCGGCATCGACGCCGTCGAGTGGGCGCACCGGGCCGCCGAGCTGGGCGCGGGCGAGATCCTGCTGAACTCGATGGACGCCGACGGCACCAAGGACGGCTACGACCTGGAGATGATCCGCGCCGTCCGGGGGCACGTCACGGTCCCGGTCATCGCCTCCGGCGGCGCCGGCCGGCTCGCCGACTTCCCGCCCGCCGTCGAGGCCGGCGCGGACGCGGTCCTCGCGGCCTCGGTCTTCCACTTCGGCGACCTGCGCATCGGCGAGGTCAAGCAGACCCTGCGGGAGGCCGGCCACCCGGTGCGGTGACCCGCACGGGCCGCCCCTTCAGATGCCGAGCTGCTTGCTGCCGTGCAGGCGCTCGATCGCGTCCGCGTCGCCGTCCAGGTCCACCTTGGCGGCGCTCTGGCGGCCGTAGAGGAACAGCAGCAGTTCGGACGGCTCGCCGGTCACCGTCACCACCGGGGTGCCCCGGTGGGCGACGGCGGTCTGGCCGTCGGGGCGGCGCAGGACCAGGCCGGTGGGCGCGCCACGGCCCATGAGGCGGGCGGTGCGCTCCATCCGGGACCACAGGGCGTCCTGGAAGACGGGGTCGAGCACCCGCGCGGTCCACTCCGGCTGGGCCCGGCGGACGTCCTCCGCGTGGACGTAGAACTCCACCGTGTTCGACATCTCGTCGATCTGCTTCAGGGCGAACGGCGAGAAACGCGGCGGCCCGGTGCGGATGAGCTGGATCAGCTCCTCGTACGGCTTCGCGGCGAACTCCTCCATCGCCTTCTCCAGGCGCGGCGCGAGCTGTTTGATCAGCAGACCGCCGGCCGCGTCGGGGCGGCGCTCGCGCACCACCACGTGCGCGGCCAGGTCCCGGGTCAGCCAGCCCTCGCACAGGGTGGGAGCCTCCGGGCCCGCGGTTTCCAAGAGGTCGGCGAGAAGGAGCCGTTCACGCTTGGCAAAGGTCGACATGCCGTCAGCCTACGACCGCCGGCCTGGTCCGCCCACCCGTCGCCCGGCCACCGCCCCTCATCGAGGCGCTTCGCGCCGCCCCGCTCATCTGGTGGACAAGGGGCCGGGAGTGTCGGTGCCGCGCGGCACAATGGCACCCATGAGCAGCACGCCTCCGCCCCGCAGGCCCAGCAGCCTGGACCCCGAGATCGCCGCGCGCCTCAAGCGCAGCACCGACGGTCTCCTGCCCGCCATCGCCCAGCAGTACGACACCGGAGAGGTGCTCATGCTCGGCTGGATGGACGACGAGGCGCTGCACCGCACCCTGACCACCGGCCGCTGCACCTACTGGTCGCGCAGCCGCCAGGAGTACTGGGTCAAGGGCGACACCTCCGGTCACTTCCAGTGGGTGAAGTCCGTCGCCCTGGACTGCGACGCGGACACCCTGCTCGTCCAGGTCGACCAGGTCGGCGCCGCCTGCCACACCGGCGCCCGCACCTGCTTCGACGAGGACGTGCTGCTCAAGGACGCCGGCGCGCCGGCCTCGGATCAGTAAGGTCGGCCGCCATGGACCTCGAGACCTTCCGCAAGCTCGCCACCGACCGCCGCGTCATCCCCGTCACCCGCAAGCTCCTCGCCGACGGTGACACCCCGGTCGCGCTCTACCGCAAGCTCGCCGCCGAGCGCCCCGGCACCTTCCTCCTGGAGTCCGCGGAGAACGGCCGCTCGTGGTCCCGCTACTCCTTCGTCGGCGTCCGCTCCGCGGCCACCCTCACCGAGCGCGACGGCCGGGCCCACTGGCTGGGCGCCCCGCCCGTCGGCGTCCCGGTCGACGGCGATCCGCTCGCCGCGCTGCGCGCCACCATCGAGGCGCTGCACACCCCGCACCAGGACGGCCTGCCACCCTTCACCGGCGGCATGGTCGGCTACCTGGGGTACGACATCGTGCGCCGCCTGGAGAAGATCGGCCCCGGCGAGCGCGACGAGCTGAGGCTCCCTGAGCTGACCATGCTCCTCACCAGCGACCTCGCGGTGATGGACCACTGGGAGGGCTCGGTCCTGCTGATCGCCAACGCGATCAACCACAACGACCTCGACACCGGCGTCGACGAGGCCTACGCGGACGCGGTCGCCCGCCTCGACGCCATGGAGGCCGACCTGTCCCGCGCGGTCGCCCAGCCGCCCGCCGTACTGCCGCCCTCCGAGCTGCCCGAGTACACCGCGCGGTGGGGCGGCACCGACTTCCAGGCGGCCGTCGAGGACATCAAGGAGCGCATCCGCGCGGGCGAGGCCTTCCAGGTGGTGCCCTCCCAGCGGTTCGAGACGCCCTGCACGGCGAGCGCGCTGGACGTGTACCGGGTGCTACGGGCGACGAACCCCTCGCCGTACATGTACCTGTTCCGCTTCGACGGCTTCGACGTCGTCGGCTCGTCCCCGGAGGCGCTGGTCAAGGTCGAGGACGGGCGGGCCATGGTGCACCCCATCGCCGGCACCCGGCACCGCGGCGCCACCCCGCAGGAGGACCAGGCCCTCGCCGAGGAACTGCTCGCCGACCCCAAGGAGCGCGCCGAGCACCTGATGCTCGTCGACCTGGGCCGCAACGACCTGGGCCGGGTCTGCGAACCGGGCTCGGTCGAGGTCGTCGACTTCATGTCCATCGAGCGGTACTCGCACGTGATGCACATCGTCTCCACGGTCACCGGCAAGGTCGCCGCGGGCCGCACCGCCTTCGACGTGCTCACCGCCTGCTTCCCGGCCGGCACCCTCTCCGGCGCCCCCAAGCCGCGCGCGATGCAGATCATCGACGAGCTGGAGCCGTCCCGGCGCGGTCTGTACGGCGGCTGCGTCGGCTACCTCGACTTCGCGGGGGACTCCGACACCGCCATCGCCATCCGCACCGCCCTGCTGCGCGACGGCACCGCCTACGTCCAGGCGGGCGCCGGAGTCGTCGCCGACTCCGACCCGGTCGCCGAGGACACCGAGTGCCGCAACAAGGCGGCGGCGGTCCTGCGGGCCGTCCACACCGCCAATCGGCTCGGCGGGCGGGACCGGTAAGTAGGGCACGGATCACGTCGGCCCCGGGTGACGGCCGGCCCGGGGTTCAGGCGATAGTGGAGTACGTGACTGCCGTACCTCACCCCCGTTCCGAAGCCGCACGACCCGCGCGCGCCGGGCGCCGCAGCCTCGCCGTCGCGCTGCTGTGCGGCGCGCTCGGCGCGGCCGTGGCGCTGCTGGCCACCCGTCAGCAGTGGTCGCAGGGCACCGCGACGGTGGCTGGCGGCTCCTTCCCGCTGACCGCCAAGGGCAGCGACGTCACCGGCGTCCCGGCGGCCCTGGCCGTCGTCGGCCTCGCCGCGCTCGTCGCCGTCTTCGCCGTCCGCCGCACCGGCCGTCTCGTGGTCGCGGCGCTGCTCACCCTGTCCGGCGCCGGCACCGTGGTGGCCGCCCTGCTCGGCGCCTCCGACACCGCCGCGCTCGACGAGCAGGCCGCCCGCGCCTCCGGCGACACCTCCGCCACCGTCCACGCCCTCAGCCACACCGCGTGGCCGTACGTCGCGGTCGTCGGCGGCGCCCTGATCCTGCTGGCCGGACTGCTCGCCCTGCGCTACGGCCGGCTGTGGCCCGCGATGTCCGGCCGCTACGAGCGCTCCGGCGCCCCCCGCCCGCGCCGCGCCGCCCCGGCCGTCGACCCGGACCGGCCCGAGGACCTGTGGAAGGCCCTGGACCGCGGCGAGGACCCGACGGGCACCGGCCCGGCCTGACCCCGCCCGGCCGCGACCCGGTCCGGATGTGGCGAAACAGACGTCACCGGGAGGCCACCCCCGCGCACACCGCCCATGGGCGTACGGGACAATGGACGACGAGCGTCAGGCTCACACACGTACACGGCTACGAGGAGCAAGCAATGGCGGACAGCAGCCACGGGCACGGTCACACCCCGGCCGCCTGGACCGGTGTCATCATCGCCTTCATCGGTTTCACCGTCGCGGGTGCCTTCATGGTGATGGCCAACCCGCTGGGTGTCGTCGGCGGCCTGGTCCTCGCGGCCCTCGGTGGTGTCGTCGGCGGCGTGATGCGTGCGATGGGCCTGGGCATGCCGAAGGCGCAGCCCCTGCGCATGGCCGAGGGCGCCACGACCGGGAAGAAGGCCCCCGCGGCCACCCGCGAGCCCGTCGCCGCCGAGAGCTGATCCGGCGCGGCACACACCAGCGACTTCGTCGAGGGGCGGCCCACGGGCCGCCCCTCACGCGCGTCCGCACCCGCGCGGGGGCACAATGCGGGAATGACCGCCGACCGCCGCCCCCCGACACCGGCCCCGGCCCGGCCCGCCGCACCCACCACGGCCGTCGCGCCCGCCGCGGCCCGGCCCATCGGGTCGCCCGCGGCCCGGTCCACCGCTGCCCGGTCCACCGCTGCCCGGCTGGCCGTGCCCGCCGCGGTGCTCGCGGCCGTCGCCGGTGCCTTCGCGTACGTCGGAGCGGTCGACCCCAACGAACCCGGCCACTACCCGGCCTGCCCGCTGCTGCGCCTCACCGGCGTCTACTGCCCCGGCTGCGGCGGGCTGCGCAGCGCCCACGCCGTCGTCCACGGCGACCTCCCGGCCGCGCTCCAGGCCAACGCGGTGGCGGTCGCGGGGTACGCGCTGTTCGCCGTGGTGTGGACCGTATGGGTGGTCCGCGCGGCCCGCGGCCGGCCGTTCCGCCTCGACCTGCGCTCCGCGCACCTGTGGGCGGCCGGCGCGTTGCTGCTGGTCTTCACCGTTGTCCGGAACCTGCCGTTCGGTGGCTGGTTGCATCCTTGATCATCGAACGGATGTCCAGGTAGTGGGACCGCCGTCAACCGGATGCGGGGCCTTCGCCCTCCTCCGGATACCATCGCAGTGACCATAGGTTTCGACCGACCGCTGTGACAGTCAGCCGACTGGAAGGGGGCCGCTCGCGTGAGTGTGCTCGACGAGATCATCGACGGAGTCCGTGCCGACCTCGCGGAGCGGCAGGCGCGCGTCAGCCTCGACGAGCTCAAGGAGCGCGCGGCGAAGGCTCCCGCCGCCAAGGACGGGATCGCCGCGCTCAAGGGCGACGGCGTCAAGGTGATCTGCGAGGTCAAGCGCTCCAGCCCGTCCAAGGGCGCGCTGGCCGCGATCGCCGACCCCGCGGGCCTCGCCGCGGACTACGAGGCGGGCGGCGCGGCCGTCATCTCCGTCCTCACCGAACAGCGCCGCTTCGGCGGCTCCCTCGCCGACCTGGAAGCGGTCCGCGCGCGCGTGGACATCCCGGTCCTGCGCAAGGACTTCATCGTCACCTCCTACCAGCTGTGGGAAGCCCGCGCGTACGGCGCCGACCTCGCCCTGCTGATCGTGGCGGCCCTGGACCAGCCCGCGCTGGAGTCCCTGATCGAGCGCGCGGTGTCCATCGGGCTCACGCCCCTCGTCGAGGTCCACGACGAGGAGGAGGTCGAGCGCGCCGTCGACGCGGGCGCCAAGGTCATCGGCGTCAACGCGCGCAACCTCAAGACCCTGGAGGTCGACCGCTCCACCTTCGAGCGGGTGGCCCCCGAGATCCCCGACGGCATCGTCAAGATCGCCGAGTCCGGCATCCGCGGCCCGCACGACCTCATCGCCTACGCCAACGCCGGCGCCGACGCCGTCCTGGTCGGCGAGTCCCTGGTCACGGGCAAGGACCCCAAGACGGCCGTCGCCGACCTGGTCGCCGCGGGCGAGCACCCGGCGCTGCGCCACGGCCGGGGCTGAGTTTCGTTACAGTGGGCCCACGATGACGCTTCCGATCACCCTCACCGCCCCGGACCGGTACGCCCGCCTCGCGCGGGGCTGCCGCCCCCGGGGCTGCCGCGCGCCCGCCCGCCGCGTGCACGGACGCCGGGTGCGGTACGTCATCGGCGACGAGCCCGGGCAGGTCAACGGCCGCCGATGGCAGCGCCCCCCTCAGGGGCGCGGGGCCCTGTTCGATATGCGGCTGGCGCCGCGCGAGCGCGACTAGCCACAGCCGGCCGCAGCCGACCGACCATCCCCGCCCCCACGGCGACAGTGTCTCTTCACCACACTCACCGTGAGGCTCAAGCATGCCCAGCAACTTCTTCATCCCCGACCCGGAGGGTCAGGTCCCCAACCCGGCGGGCTACTTCGGCGCGTTCGGCGGCAAGTTCATCCCGGAGGCCCTCGTCGCCGCCGTCGACGAGGTCGCCGTCGAGTTCGAGAAGGCCAAGAACGACCCCGAGTTCGCCCGCGAGCTGGACGACCTGCTCGTCAACTACACGGGCCGCCCCTCGGCGCTCACCGAGGTCCCCCGCTTCGCCGCGGAAGCCGGCGGCGCCCGGATCTTCCTCAAGCGCGAGGACCTGAACCACACCGGCTCCCACAAGATCAACAATGTGCTCGGCCAGGCCCTGCTCACCAAGCGCATGGGCAAGACCCGCGTCATCGCCGAGACCGGCGCCGGCCAGCACGGCGTCGCCACGGCCACCGCCTGCGCCCTGTTCGGCCTCGACTGCACCATCTACATGGGCGAGATCGACACCCGGCGGCAGGCCCTCAACGTGGCCCGCATGCGCATGCTCGGCGCCGAGGTCATCGCCGTGAAGTCGGGCAGCCGCACCCTGAAGGACGCCATCAACGAGGCGTTCCGCGACTGGGTCGCCAACGTCGACCACACCCACTACCTGTTCGGCACGGTCGCGGGCCCCCACCCCTTCCCGGCCATGGTCCGCGACTTCCACCGGGTCATCGGCGTCGAGGCCCGCCGCCAGCTCCTGGAGCGCGCCGGACGCCTGCCCGACGCGGCCATCGCCTGCGTCGGCGGCGGCTCCAACGCCATCGGCCTGTTCCACGCCTTCATCCCCGACGAGTCCGTCCGCCTCATCGGCTGCGAGCCCGCCGGGCATGGCGTCGAGACCGGCGAGCACGCGGCCACCCTGACCGCGGGCGAGCCCGGCATCCTGCACGGCTCCCGGTCGTACGTCCTCCAGGACGACGAGGGCCAGATCACCGAGCCGTACTCCATCTCGGCCGGTCTGGACTACCCGGGCATCGGCCCCGAGCACTCCTACCTGAAGGACACCGGCCGCGCCGAGTACCGCGCGGTCACCGACGACGCGGCCATGCAGGCGCTGCGCCTGCTGTCCCGCACCGAGGGCATCATCCCCGCCATCGAAAGCGCCCACGCCCTGGCCGGCGCCCTCGAGGTCGGCCGGGAACTGGGCGAGGACGGGCTGATCGTGGTCAACCTGTCCGGCCGCGGCGACAAGGACATGGACACCGCCGCACGCTACTTCGGCCTGTACGACACCGACGCCGAGGTCGCCGAGGACGCCTCCGGCACCGCCGAGATCGAGGGGGACGCCAAGTGAGCGGGAACATCGAGCTGCTGACCGGCACCCTCGCCACGGCGAAGGCCGAGGGCCGCGCCGCCCTCATCGCCTACCTCCCGGCCGGTTTCCCGACCGTCGACGGCGGCATCGAGGCGATCAAGGCCGTCCTGGACGGCGGCGCGGACGTCGTCGAGGTCGGTCTGCCGCACAGCGACCCCGTCCTCGACGGCCCGGTCATCCAGACCGCCGACGACATCGCCCTGCGCGGCGGCGTGCGGATCGCCGACGTCATGCGCACGGTCCGCGAGGTGTTCGCCGCCACCGGCAAGCCGGTCCTCGTCATGACCTACTGGAACCCCATCGACCGCTACGGCGTCGAGCGGTTCACCGCGGAGCTGGCCGAGGCGGGCGGCGCGGGCTGCATCCTGCCCGACCTGCCCGTGCAGGAGTCCGCGCTGTGGCGGGAGCACGCCGAGAAGCACGGCCTCGCGACCGTGTTCGTGGTGGCGCCCAGCAGCAAGGACGAGCGGCTCGCCGAGATCACCGCGGCGGGCAGCGGCTTCGTCTACGCCGCCTCCCTGATGGGTGTCACCGGCACCCGCGAGTCGGTCGGCGAGCAGGCGCAGACCCTGGTCGAGCGCACCCGCGCCACCACCCAACTGCCGGTCTGCGTCGGCCTCGGCGTGTCCAACGCGGCCCAGGCCGCCGAGGTCGCCGGCTTCGCCGACGGCGTCATCGTCGGCTCCGCCTTCGTCAAGCGGATGCTGGACGCCCCCGACCACGCCGCCGGCGTCGAGGCCGTCCGCGCCCTCGCCGGTGAACTGGCCGAGGGCGTACGGGGACGGGCGTAGCGGACGGGGAGTGACGGACCCGATCGTCATACGGGTCGCTCGAACGGGTGGACCTGGAGCCGGGGAGGCGCGCTGCGCCTCCCCGGTTCGTTCTGCGGGGTGTGAGCGAGAAGAACCGTGACGGAAAGCGCACCGCCCGGGAACGGCTGGCGGCGGAGCGCGAGAAGCAGAAAGCGGCGGAGAAGCGGCGGCGGACGCTGATCGTGGGAGCGAGCGTCGTCTGCGTCCTGGCCCTCGCGGCGGTGATCGGCGTGGTCGCCGCCAACGCGGGCAAGGACGACGGCGGCGACAGCGCGGGCCCGGTCGTGGCACCCTCGGGCGCCAACGGCGAGGACGACCTGGTCATCCCGGTCGGTGAGAGCGGCGCCAAGTCGACGCTCACCGTCTGGGAGGACTTCCGCTGCCCGGCCTGCAAGTCGTTCGAGACCAACTACCGCTCGACGATCCACGAGCTGACCGCCGCCGGCCAGCTCAGAGTGGAGTACCGCCTGGCCACCATCATCGACGGCAACATGGGCGGCAGCGGCTCGCGCAACGCGGCCAACGCCGCCGCCTGCGCCCAGGACGCCGGGAAGTTCGTCGAGTACCACGACGTGCTGTTCGACAACCAGCCCCCGGAGACCGACGACGCGTTCGCCGGGAACGGCAAGCTGATCGAGCTGGCGGGCAAGGTCCGCGGCCTCGACACGCCCGCCTTCCGCAAATGCGTCGAGGACGGCACGCACAACGGCTGGGTCGACAAGTCCGCCCAGGCCTTCGGCAACGGCGGCTTCACCGGCACGCCGACCGTCCTGCTCGACGGCAAGAACATCTATCAGGACCAGACGATGACCCCGGCCAAGCTCAAGCAGCAGGTGCAGGAGGCGGCGAAGGGATGACAGGGGGCGACGGCCCGTTATGGACCCGTAGCCGGGCTGCCCGCCGCCGGGCCGGTCCGGCACGGTAGCGTCGACCTTGCCATGGAACTTGCCTACATTCCCAGCCCGTCGCGCGGGGTGCTGTACCTCGGGCCCATTCCGCTGCGCGGCTACGCGTTCTGCATCATCATCGGTGTCTTCGTTGCCGTCTGGCTCGGCAACAAGCGATGGATCGCCCGCGGCGGGAGGGCCGGCACGGTCGCCGACATCGCTGTCTGGGCGGTGCCGTTCGGCCTGATCGGCGGCCGGCTGTACCACGTGATCACGGACTACCAGCTGTACTTCAGCGAGGGCCGTGACTGGGTGGACGCCTTCAAGATCTGGGAGGGCGGTCTCGGCATCTGGGGCGCGATCGCGCTCGGCGCGCTGGGCGCGTGGATCGGCTGCCGCCGCCGCGGCATCCCGCTGCCCGCCTACGCCGACGCCATCGCCCCCGGCATCGCCTTCGCCCAGGCGATCGGCCGCTGGGGCAACTGGTTCAACCAGGAGCTGTACGGGCGGGAGACCGACCTGCCGTGGGCGCTGCACATCACGTCCACCGCGGACGGCCGGATGCCCGGGTACTACCACCCGACGTTCCTGTACGAGTCGCTGTGGTGCGTGGGTGTGGCCCTGCTGGTGATCTGGGCCGACCGGCGCTTCAAGCTGGGCCATGGCCGGGCCTTCGCGCTGTACGTCGCCGCCTACTGCGCGGGCCGGTTCTGGATCGAGTACATGCGCGTCGACGACGCCCACGAGATCCTGGGCCTGCGGCTGAACAACTGGACCGCGCTGCTCGTCTTCCTGCTCGCCGTGGTCTACCTCGTGGTGTCGGCGAAGAAGCGGCCGGGCCGCGAGGAGGTCGTGGAGCCGGGTGCCTCCGACGGCTCCGCTGCGTCGGACTCCGCCGGTGACGAGGCCGGGTCCGGGGAAGAGGCGGCGGACGCGGTGTCGGACCAGGACAAGGGCGAGGGCGAGGGCAAGGACCGGGGCGAGGCTGACGGCGAGGCCGAGAAGAAGGCCGGCGCCGAGGTCCGGGACAAGGCCGACGGCGAGGCTGGTGACGCGGTCGGCGAGAAGGCCGGGGACGGGGCCGGGTCGGCCAAGAAGTCCTGACGGCGGTACGGCGGTCACGCATACGGCGGCGAGGGCGCCCGGAGGTCTTCCGGGCGCCCTCGCCGTGTCAGTCCCCCCGCTCAGCGGCCCCTCGCTCAGCGGGCCCTCGGCCGGGTCAGCGGCGGTTGCCCAGGGTCAGGATCCGCTGGGCCGCCGCCACCACCGCCGCGTCGACGAAGGTGCCGTCCTCCAGGGCCTGCGCCCCGGCCTCCCGGGCCGCCGCCTTCACCACCGCCTCCGCGTGTTCCAGCTCCTGGCGGGTGGGGAGGTAGGCCCGTTCGATCACCGGGAGCTGGCGGGGGTGGAGGGCCGCGCGGCCCAGGAAGCCCAGGGCGCGGCCGTGGGCGCAGGAGGCGGCCAGGCCGTCCAGGTCCCGGATGTCGGGGTGGACGGACTGGGCCGGGGGCGGCAGCCCCGCCGCGCGGGCGGCGACGATCACGCGCGAGCGCGGCCAGTCGAGGCCCGCGTCGCCCCGCATCCCCAGGTCGGCCCGGAGGTCGGCCTCGCCCAGGGCGATACCGCGCAGGGCCGGGTGGGCGGCGGCGATCGCGTGGGCGCGTTCGATGGCGAGGGCCGATTCGAGCAGGGCGTACAGGGCGGGGGCGCCGCCCTCGGCGGGTGCCGTGTGCTCGGCGGTCCGCACGATCTGCTCCGGCGCGGTCACCTTCGGCAGGCGCAGTCCGGACACCCCCGGCAGACCGGCCAGCGCGCGCAGGTCGGCCGCCGCGAGCGGGCCGTCGAGCGCGTTGACGCGGACGTGCACCGGGACCGGCTGCTGCTCGGCGAGGAGGTCGGCGGTGGCCGCGCGGGCGTACTCCTTGCGGTCCGGGGCGACCGCGTCCTCCAGGTCGACGATCACCACGTCCGCGCCGCAGGTGAGGGCCTTGGCGACCGTCGCCGGTCGGTCGCCGGGGACGTAGAGCCAGGTCAGCGGGATCACAGCGCGCCCTCCTGGCGCAGCGCGGCCAGCTCGTCCGGGGTGAGGCCCGCCTCGGTGAGGACCGTCTCGGTGTCCGCGCCGTGCGGGCGGCCGGCCCAGCGGATCGCGCCGGGGGTCGCGGAGAGCCGGAAGAGCACGTTCTGCATGCGCAGCGGGCCGAGTTCGGGGTCGTCGACGGTGGTGATGGTGTCGAGGGCCGCGTACTGCGGGTCGGTCATCACGTCCCGTACGTCCTGGATGGGGGCGACCGCGGCCTCCGCCTTCTCGAAGGCCTCCAGGACCTCGGCGCGGGTGTGCCGGGCGATCCAGGAGCCGACCGCCTCGTCCAGGACGTCGCTGTGCCGGGCGCGGTCGGCGCCGGTGGCGAACCAGGGTTCCTCGATCAGGTCCGGGCGGCCGACCAGGTGCATCACGCGTTCGGCGATCGAGTTGGCGGAGGTGGAGACGGCGACCCAGGTGCCGTCGGCGGTGCGGTAGGTGTTGCGCGGGGCGTTGTTCTGGGAGCGGTTGCCGGTGCGGGGCTGCACGTGGCCCAGCTGGTCGTACCAGAGGGGGTGCGGGCCGAGGACCGTCAGGATGGGCTCGATGAGCGCCATGTCGACGACCTGGCCCTCGCCGGTGCGGTCGCGGGCGGCGAGCGCGGTCAGCACGGCGTACGCCGTCGCGAGCCCGGCGATCGAGTCGGCGAGGCCGAACGGCGGCAGCGTCGGGGGCGCGTCCGGCTCGCCGGTGATCGCGGCGAAGCCGCTCATCGCCTCGGCGAGGGTGCCGAAGCCGGGGCGGCGGGCGTACGGGCCGAACTGGCCGAAGCCGGTGACCCGGGCCAGCACCAGGCGGGGGTTGGCGGCGGACAATTCCGGCCAGCCGAGGTCCCATTTCTCCAGGGTGCCGGGGCGGAAGTTCTCGATGATCACGTCGGCGCCGGCGGCGAGCCGCAGGAGGGTGGTGCGGCCGCCGGGCGTGGACAGATCGAGGGTGATCGTGCGCTTGTTGCGGCCGAGCATCTTCCACCACAGGCCCACGCCGTCCTTCGACGGGCCGTGGCCACGGGACGGGTCGGGCCGCAGCGGGTGCTCGACCTTGATCACGTCCGCGCCGAAGTCGCCGAGCAGGGTGGCGGCGAGCGGGCCGGCGAACAGGGTGGCGATGTCGAGGACGCGCAGCCCGGTCAGCGGGGGCGCCGGGGGAGGCGGAGCCTGGGTCATGGGCGCATCGCCTCCTGGAGGGTGAGCTGGGCCAGGATGTCGAAGCCGGTGCCGTCGAAACCGGTGAGGGAGGTGGCCAGGCGGTTCTTCAGCGGGGCCGTCCAGCGCTCGGGCAGGGCGTCCGGGGAACCGGCGAGGAGACCGGCGACGCTGCCGGCCGTGGCGCCGGATGAGTCGGTGTCCCAGCCGCCGGAGACCGCGCGGCAGATCGAGCCGGTGAAGTCGCCGTCGGCGTGGGTGAGCGCGGCGGCGATCAGAGCGGTGTTGGGGACGGCGTGCACCCAGTGGTGGCCGGCGGCGTGGGTGGCGTGGAGTTCGTCCACGACCGTGTCGAAGTCCTCGTGCAGGGTGGCGAGTTCGATGGCGTGCCGGACCGCCCGGGCCAGCCGGGAGCCGGGCGGGACCACGGTGAGGCCGGTGCGCAGGCAGTCGTGGACGTCGTGGGTCCCGGTGGCGGCGCGGGCGAGGACGGCGGCGGTGAACATGGCCGCGTAGACGCCGTTGGCGGTGTGGGTGAGGGTGGCGTCGCGGTGGGCCTGGGCGGCGGCGCGGGCCGGGTCGCCGGGGTTGGTCCAGCCGTGCGCGTCCGCGCGGATCAGGGCGCCGATCCACTCGCGGAACGGGTTGCGGTGACGGGCCGTGCGCGGAGGTTCCAGACCGCACAGCAGGTTGCGGTAGGCGACGCGTTCGGCGGTGAAGGTCCGGCCCGCGGGGAGTTCGTCGAGCCAGAGGGCGGCGACGTCGTCGGTGGTGAAGTCCCGGCCGTGGCGGCGCAGCAGGAGCAGGTTGAGCAGGGGGTAGTTGAGGTCGTCGTCCTCGGGCATGCCGTCGATGTTCTCGGCGAGGGAGGTGGCGGCCGAGCGGCGGTTCCAGGGGTATCTGGCGGCGAGGTCGGCGGGCAGGCCGCGGGCGGTGAAGTACGTGGTGAGCGGCCAGTTGCCGGTGGCGCGGGCCAGCTGGCGGATGCCGTCGAGGGGCACTTTCTCCACGGGCTTGCCGAGCAGGCAGCCCACGGCCCGGCCGAGCCAGGCGGCGTGCAGGCGGGGGAGGAGGTCCGGCGGGGGAGCGGGGGCGGCCGGGGCGGACGGCCAGTCGGGGCACAGGGCGACGATCCGGTCCAGGTCCGTCGGTTCCCGGTCCGCCAGGGAGCTGGGCAGGTCGGCGAGTTCGTCGAGCAGGTCCTCGGCGAGCAGCCGCAGATAGCGGGAGCACGGCTGCGGGGAGGCACCGGCGCGGGCGGGGGCCTCGCAGCCTCCGGCCGCCTTCCAGCGCTCGGCGATCGCCGACGGTTCACGGCCGTCCTGGGCGGCCTGGATGAGTTCGTGGCCGAGCAGGTCCTCGGGCTGGACCCAGGTCAGTCGGAGCATCCGGTGCCTCCCAGCGCGGCGAACGCCTCCTCGTGGGCGCGGCGGCGCCGTACGTCACGGGCGAAGATCTCCCGGGCCACCTCGGTGAGGACGCGGGCCGGTTCGTCGAGGTCGAGGCGGCTGGCCTCCGCGACGGTCTTCGCCCAGTCCTCCGGGACCGGCGAGCCGAGGGCGCCGGCCAGCGCGCCGGCCATGGTGGCGATGGAGTCGCAGTCGCGGCCGTAGTTGACCGAGCCGAGCACCGCGTGCCGGTAGTCGCCGCCCGAGACCAGCAACATGCCGAGCGCGACCGGCAGTTCCTCGATCGCGTGCAGCCGGGAGGGGCGGCGGGCGCCCAGCGAGGGGGCGCGGTAGTCGGGGCCGACCGTGTCGTACGGGGCGACCGCCTCGCGCAACGGGCCCAGCGCCGACTCGAAGTCGCGGTGGCGGGCGGCCGTTTCACAGACCCGCTCGATCGCCGCGCGGGTGCCGTCCTTCGCCAGGGACAGGCAGGCGTCCACCACCGAGTCCGGGGTCGCGCCGGGGGCGCACGCCGCGGCCACCGCCGCCGCGAACACTCCGGCCGCCTCCCTGCCGTACGACGACTGGTGGGCGCCCGCGATGTCCAGCGCCTCGGCGTACGCGCCCGCCGGGTGGGCCGCGTTGACCAGGCCGACCGGGGCCATGTACATCGCCGCCCCGCAGTTGACGATGTTTCCGGTGCCGGCCTCGCGGGGGTCGACATGGCCGTAGTGGATGCGGGCCACGAGCCACTTCTCCGCGAGGAAGACGCGGTGCAACGGCAGTGCCTCCGCCTCGAGTTCGGGGATCCAGCGCGGGGTCGTCATCAGATCCGGGACCAGGTGGTCGGCGATCGCGTAGGCGTCCAGGTGGTCGCGGACGCGGGCGTAGACCCGGACCAGGGCGTGGGTCATGAGGGTGTCGTCGGTGACGTGGCCGTCGCCCTTGTGGTACGGGGCGATGGGGCGGGCGGTGCGCCAGGCGTCGCCGTTCCAGGGGCCGACGATGCCGTGGACACGGCCGCCGTGGCGTTCGAGGATCTGGTCGGGGGAGTAGCCCTCCACGGGGCCGCCGAGGGCGTCGCCGACGGCGGCGCCGACCAGGGCGCCGGTGATCCGGTCGGCCAGGGACTCGGCGCGGGTTTCTCTCCCTGGGCTGTGGGCTCCTCGGTCTCGTTCTTGTCGGGGTCGTTCTCCGTGGATTTGGTCTCCGCGGATCTTTTCTCCCCGGTTTTGTTCTTCTTTGGGGCTCATGCCCCGAATCATCCTCCTGGTGGGGTCGGTTGTGTGGCTTCCAGGAGCTCGGCGAGTTCCACCAGGTCGGTCCCGGTGAGGCGGGGGAGCACGCAGCCGGGGAGGGTGCGGCAGGCGTCCCGCCAGGACGCGGGGACGGCCGCGCCGCCGCCCAGCGCGCCGGTGAGGGCGCCCGCGAGGGCCGGGGCCGAGTCGGCGACCCGGGAGAGGCAGGCCGCCGCCGGGATCGCCTCGGCGATCCGGCCGTGGGCGGCGACGGCGAGCGCGAGGGCCACGGGGACGGTTTCGGCGGCGGCGATGCCGTAGCTGTAGACGTGGTCGACGATCTGGTGCTCGAGGAGGGGGATCAGGGCGAAGGCGCTGTCCGCGTCCGCCGCCAGGCGCAGGGCGTGGCGGGCGTTGCGGCCGATCTCCGTCTCCTCCGGCAGCTCGGCGAGGGCCGCCGCCGCACAGGCGTCCGGGTCGGCGCCGGACAGGGCGAGCGCCACCGCGGCGGCCATCGCGCGGGCGCCGTGCACGCCGTCGCCGTCCTGGGTGTAGCGGGCGTCGAACTCGGCGAGGTCGGCGGCGGCCTTCGGGTCGCCGGGGTGGGCGACCGCGAGGACGCAGGCGCGGACGCAGGCCGCGTCGTCGAAGTAGTGCGGGTTGTCGTGGCCGGTGGCGGGTGGGCGCAGGCCCGCGGCGAGGTTGCCGAGGCCCGCGCGGACGGAGATGCGGGCGCGCAGGGGGAGGACGGCGGACTCGATCTCGGGGGCGCGTTCGGCTGCCGCCGCGACCTCGCTCGCCACGGCGTTCCAGGTGAGGTCGATCGCGGCGCGCATGCGGCGGTCCCGGCTGAGGTCGCCGAGGGCGGTGTCGTCGCCGGCCCGCAGGACCGCTTCCGCGGCGAACACCGCCCACTCGGCGTCGTCGGAGGGGCCGAGGCGGAGGGGTTCCGGGGGCTGGTTCAGGGCGATGGGGACGGGGAGGGTGGTGGTGGCGTTGTGCTCGGCGAAGGTGTCCAGTTCGCGGGTGAGGCGGCGGGTCCAGTCGGGCATGCGGGCGGCGCGGTGGCGGGCTGCGGGCCAGCCGGCGGCGTCGCCTGCGGCGAGGCCGAGGAGGAGGCCTTCGATTCGGGTTTGGGTGCGGGGGCGGGGGCGCGTGTGGGTGCGGGTGTGGGGGCGGTGTCGTTCGGCCTCGGCTTCGCCTTCGGCCGGGGTGTCGTTCCCGCCGGCACCACCCGTTTCTCCATCGTTGTCGGGTGCGGGTGGCCCCAGTGGGTGTTCCTCGCCGTCGGCGGCCGGCGGGTTGGGGGTGGGTGGGGGTGTCGGGGGTTCCTCTCGGTCGTCGGGTGCGGGTGGCCCCTGTGGGGCGTTCTCGCCGTCGGCGGCCGGCGGGTTGGGGGTGGGTGGTGCCTGTAGGGGGTGCTCGCCGTCGGCTGGTGGTTCCGGCGAGGCATCTTCGGGGGCCGCGGGTGGGTCCAAGGCTGTGGTTGTGGGGGCGGCGGTGTCCCAGGGGGACGGGGGTGGGGTCATGATGTGGCCTTCCTGGTCAGCAGGTCCGCCACGTCCAGGACATGGTGGCCGGCCATCGAGGGCAGGCAGGTGCCTCGGGCGGGGCCGATGGCCGAGGCCCAGTCGGCGGGGATGGCGGACGCGCCCTGGGTCGCGCCGGCCAGGGCGCCGGCGACCGCGGCCGTGGTGTCGGCGTCGCGGCCCATGTTGACGGCGGTCAGGACCGCCTCCTTGAAGTCGCCGTCGGCGGCGGCGTACGCGCCGAAGGCCAGGGCGACCGCCTCGGGGGCGAGGTCGGTCCACGGGTAGCCGCCGATGACGACGGCGGAGCGGACCGCGCGCTCGCCCCGGTGGGCGACGGTCACCGCGCGGCGCAGGGAGCGGGCCGTCCAGGAGTCGTCCGGGACGACGGCGAGAGCGGAGGCGACGACCGCGATGGGTGAGGCGCCCGCCATGGCCGCGGCGACGCCCGCCGCGACCGCCTGGCCGCCGTAGATGCCCTCGCCGTCGTGGCTGACCGAGCCGTCGATCGCGACGAGGCGGGCGGCCTCCGCGGGGCGGCCCGCGGCGAAGACGCCGAAGGGTGCCGCCCGCATGGCGAGGCCGTCGCTCCAGGCGTGCCGGTGCTGGGCGGAGATGGGGGCGGCGAGGCCGCGGCGCAGGTTCTCCAGGGTGCCGCGCTCGCTGAAGCCCGCGCCCCGGAAGGGGCCCTCCGCGCGGTCGGCGATCCACTCGTGCCAGGCGGCCTCGACATGGGCCGGGGTGAGCGCGGAGCCGTGCCGGGCCAGGAGGAGGCCCGAGAAGATCGCGTACTCGGTGTCGTCCGTGCCGGCCGGGGTGTCGGTGACGTAGCCCGTGATACGGCCCCAGCGGGCGCGGATCTCGGACGGCTTCATGTTCTCGGCGGGGGCTCCCAGCGCGTCCCCGACGGCCAGACCGAGCAGCGTGCCGCGTGCCCGTTCGCGCAGTGCGGCGGCGTCGCCGGGCGCCGGGGCCGAGGGAATGCAGGCGGTCGATGCCATGCGGGCCTCTCCTCTCGGGGGGCGCCGCAGGACGGCGCGAGCCCTTTGCGGAACTGTCCCCCGGCGCGGCGCGCCGCGCAGCCTCAGCGGCCTCAGCGTCACCCGGTCGACATATGTGCATGACGGCGCCCGGATGAGCGAGAAAGGGTAAAACCGCAGGTTAGCCCAGCCTTTCCTTGCTGGCGGGGAGGAATGTCGCGGCGTAGTCTGAGTGTTGTCGAAAAGTAGAAGCTGTCCAAAGAAGCTTTTTCTGGGGGACCGTCATGGCCATCATCGAGACCGAGGCGACGCTGCACGAGGCGCACCGGGACAACCACACGCACCGGGATGTGAACGGCGGCTGGCTGCGCCCGGCGGTCTTCGGCGCGATGGACGGACTGGTCTCCAACCTCGCCCTGATGACCGGTGTCGCGGGCGGCAGCGCGAGCCAGCACGCGGTCGTGCTGAGCGGGCTCGCGGGCCTCGCCGCGGGCGCCTTCTCGATGGCCGCCGGCGAGTACACCTCCGTGGCCTCCCAGCGCGAGCTGGTCGAGGCCGAGCTGGACGTGGAGCGGCGGGAGCTGCGCCGCCACCCCCAGGACGAGGAGGCGGAGCTGGCCGCGCTGTACGTGTCGCGCGGTGTCGATCCCGACCTCGCGCGGGACGTGGCGCGGCAGCTGTCCCGCGACCCCGAGCAGGCGCTGGAGATCCACGCCCGCGAGGAGCTGGGCATCGACCCCGCCGACCTGCCGTCGCCGCTGGTCGCCGCGGTGTCGAGCTTCGGCTCGTTCGCGCTGGGCGCCCTGCTGCCCGTACTGCCGTATCTGCTCGGGGCGAGCGCCCTGTGGCCGGCCGTGCTGCTGGCGCTGCTCGGGCTCTTCCTGTGCGGCGCGGTGGTGGCCAAGGTGACCGCGCGGAGCTGGTGGTTCAGCGGTTTGCGCCAGCTTGCCCTGGGTGGTGCCGCGGCCGGTGTGACGTACGCCCTGGGCATGGCGTTCGGTGTGGCCGTAGGATGACGCGGCTGGAACTTATGCGATGGGCCGCATAAGTAGCCGTTACTCGCTGGTTTCGACTGCATGACCAGTGGGCATGAGCCGTAAGCGCTGTGGGCAATGAGGCCTGCGGCGCGTCCGCGGGGCGAGCGACGCTGCTCCTCCCGCCCGGGCCGCCGGACATCGATCTGTCCGCATCGGTCCCCTTTGCTTCCGCCGCCGAAGCGGCACCCGCCGCGACCGCGGCGTCCGCATGCTGGAACGGAGTATCCGGTTCCCGAGAACCGCTCCATCATGTAACCTGCACGAAATTTTGATCTCATCGCAGATCTCGCAGAGGGCCAACGTCGTCCCTCGGCAGCTCCCCCAGCGCCCTTCGGGCCTGGAGGTACCACCAGCCACATGACGACGACGGGAGAGCCGATGCGTACGCCGCGCCAGCCGTCCCAGCACTCCGCGAATGGCCAGAACTGGTCGTTCATGGATGCTCGCCCTGCTGCGCAGGGTATGTACGACCCCCGCAACGAGCACGACGCCTGCGGCGTCGGCTTCGTCGCCACCCTCACCGGCGAGGCGTCCCACACCCTGGTCGAGCAGGCCCTCACGGTCCTGCGCAACCTCGAACACCGCGGTGCCACCGGCTCCGAGCCGGACTCCGGTGACGGCGCGGGCATCCTCTCCCAGGTTCCGGACGCCTTCTTCCGCGAGGTGGCCGAATTCCAGCTCCCCGAGGCCGGTGCCTACGCTGTCGGCATCGCCTTCCTGCCGGAGGACGGCACCACCGACGCCGTCTCACACATCGAGACGATCGCCGGTGAGGAGGGCCTGACGGTCCTCGGCTGGCGCGAGGTCCCGGTCGCCCCCGACCTGCTCGGCGCCACCGCCCGCTCGACCATGCCGGTCTTCCGCCAGCTCTTCGTCGCCGACGGGCAGTCGAAGGACATCGACCTCGACCGCAAGGCGTTCGTGCTGCGCAAGCGCGCCGAGCGCGAGGCCGGCGTCTACTTCCCGTCGCTGTCCGCGCGGACCATCGTCTACAAGGGCATGCTGACCACCGGTCAGCTGGAGCCCTTCTTCCCGGACCTGTCCGACCGCCGCTTCGCCTCCGCGATCGCGCTCGTGCACTCCCGGTTCTCCACGAACACCTTCCCGTCGTGGCCGCTCGCGCACCCCTACCGGTTCGTCGCGCACAACGGTGAGATCAACACCGTCAAGGGCAACCGCAACTGGATGGTCGCCCGCGAGTCCCAGCTGGTCTCCGACCTGTTCGGCGACAAGGACCTCGACCGCGTCTTCCCGGTGTGCACCCCGGACGCCTCCGACTCCGCGTCCTTCGACGAGGTCCTCGAACTCCTGCACCTCGGCGGCCGTTCGCTGCCGCACTCCGTGCTGATGATGATCCCGGAGGCGTGGGAGAACCACGACTCCATGGACCCGGCCCGGCGCGCCTTCTACCAGTACCACTCCACGATGATGGAGCCCTGGGACGGCCCCGCCTGCGTCTGTTTCACCGACGGCACCCAGGTCGGCGCCGTGCTCGACCGCAACGGCCTGCGCCCCGGCCGCTACTGGGTCACCGACGACGGCCTCGTCGTCCTCGGCTCCGAGGTCGGCGTCCTCGACATCGACCCGGCCAAGGTCGTCCGCAAGGGCCGCCTCCAGCCCGGCAAGATGTTCCTCGTCGACACCGCCGAGCACCGCATCATCGAGGACGACGAGATCAAGGCCCAGCTCGCGGCGGAGAAGCCGTACGCCGAGTGGCTCGAGGCCGGCGAGATCGAGCTGAGCGACCTGCCCGAGCGTGAGCACATCGTGCACACCCACGCCTCGGTCACCCGCCGCCAGCAGACCTTCGGCTACACCGAGGAGGAGCTGCGCGTCATCCTGGCCCCCATGGCCAAGACCGGCGCCGAGCCGATCGGTTCGATGGGCACCGACTCGCCGATCGCCGCCCTCTCCGAGCGCCCCCGGCTGCTCTTCGACTACTTCACCCAGCTCTTCGCGCAGGTCACCAACCCGCCGCTGGATGCGATCCGCGAGGAACTGGTCACCTCGCTGCGCTCCTCGCTGGGCCCGCAGGGCAACCTGCTGGAGCCGACCGCGGCCTCCTGCCGTTCCGTCGTCCTGCCCTTCCCGGTCATCGACAACGACGAGCTGGCCAAGCTCATCCACATCAACGCCGACGGCGACATGCCCGGCTTCAAGGCCGCGACCCTGTCCGGCCTGTACCGGGTGCACGGCGGCGGCGAGGCGCTGGCCGCGCGGATCGAGGAGATCTGCGCCGAGGCCGACGCCGCCATCGAGAACGGCGCCCGCCTGATCGTCCTGTCGGACCGCCACTCCGACGCCGAGCACGCGCCGATCCCGTCGCTGCTGCTCACCGCGGCCGTCCACCACCACCTCATCCGCACCAAGCAGCGCACCCAGGTGGGCCTGCTGGTCGAGGCCGGCGACGTCCGCGAGGTCCACCACGTCGCCCTGCTCATCGGCTACGGCGCCGCCGCGGTCAACCCGTACCTGGCCATGGAGTCGGTCGAGGACCTGCTGCGCGCGGGCACCTTCATCAACGGCCTGGAGCCCGAGCAGGCCATCAAGAACCTGATCAAGGCGCTCGGCAAGGGCGTGCTGAAGGTCATGTCCAAGATGGGCATCTCGACCGTCGCCTCCTACCGCGGCGCCCAGGTCTTCGAGGCCGTCGGCCTCGACGAGAACTTCGTCGAGAAGTACTTCAACGGCACCGCCACCAAGATCGGCGGCGTCGGCATCGACGTCATCGCCCAGGAGGTCGCCGCCCGCCACGCCAAGGCCTACCCGGCCTCCGGCATCGCTCCCGCGCACCGCGCGCTGGAGATCGGCGGCGAGTACCAGTGGCGCCGCGAGGGCGAGCCGCACCTGTTCGACCCGGAGACGGTCTTCCGCCTCCAGCACTCCACGCGCACCGGCCGCTACGACATCTTCAAGAAGTACACCGAGCGCGTGAACGAGCAGTCCGAGCGCCTGATGACGCTGCGCGGCCTGTTCGGCTTCAAGTCGGACCGGGGGCCGATCCCGATCGAGGAGGTCGAGCCGGTCTCCGAGATCGTCAAGCGGTTCTCGACCGGCGCGATGTCGTACGGCTCCATCTCCAAGGAGGCGCACGAGACCCTCGCCATCGCCATGAACCAGCTGGGCGGCAAGTCCAACACCGGTGAGGGCGGCGAGGACCCGGAGCGCCTGTACGACCCGGCGCGCCGGTCCAGCATCAAGCAGGTGGCCTCCGGCCGCTTCGGTGTCACCTCCGAGTACCTGGTCAACGCCGACGACATCCAGATCAAGATGGCCCAGGGCGCCAAGCCCGGCGAGGGCGGCCAGCTGCCCGGCCACAAGGTCTACCCGTGGGTGGCCAAGACCCGTCACTCCACACCGGGTGTCGGCCTGATCTCCCCGCCGCCGCACCACGACATCTACTCCATCGAGGACCTGGCCCAGCTGATCCACGACCTGAAGAACGCGAACCCTCAGGCGCGGATTCACGTCAAGCTGGTCTCCGAGGTCGGCGTCGGCACGGTCGCGGCGGGTGTGTCCAAGGCGCACGCGGACGTCGTGCTGATCTCCGGCCACGACGGCGGCACCGGCGCCTCCCCGCTCACCTCGCTGAAGCACGCGGGCGGCCCCTGGGAGCTGGGCCTCGCCGAGACCCAGCAGACGCTGCTGCTCAACGGCCTGCGCGACCGCATCGTCGTGCAGACCGACGGCCAGCTGAAGACCGGCCGTGACGTCGTCATCGCCGCGCTGCTCGGCGCCGAGGAGTTCGGTTTCGCGACCGCGCCGCTCGTCGTCTCCGGCTGCGTCATGATGCGCGTCTGCCACCTGGACACCTGCCCGGTCGGCATCGCCACCCAGAACCCGACCCTGCGGGACCGGTTCACCGGCAAGGCCGAGTACGTCGTCAACTTCTTCCAGTACATCGCGCAGGAGGTCCGCGAGCTCCTCGCCGAGCTGGGCTTCCGCTCCATCGAGGAGGCCGTCGGCCACGCCGAGGTCCTCGACGTCACCCGCGCGGTGAACCACTGGAAGGCGCAGGGCCTGGACCTCGAGCCGCTGTTCCACGTGCCCGAGCTGCCCGAGGGCGCGGTCCGCCACGCCCTGGTCGCGCAGGACCACGGCCTGGAGAAGGCGCTCGACAACGAGCTGATCAAGCTGGCCGCGGACGCGCTCGCCGCGAACGACGCCAGCGAGGCCCAGCCGGTGCGCGCCCAGGTCGCCATCCGCAACATCAACCGCACGGTCGGCACCATGCTCGGCCACGAGGTGACGAAGAAGTTCGGCGGCGCGGGCCTGCCCGACGACACCATCGACATCACCTTCACCGGCTCGGCCGGCCAGTCCTTCGGCGCCTTCGTGCCGCGCGGCATCACGCTGCGCCTGGAGGGCGACGCCAACGACTACGTCGGCAAGGGTCTCTCCGGCGGCCGGATCGTCGTCCGCCCGGACCGCGGCGCCGACCACCTCGCCGAGTACAGCGTCATCGCCGGCAACACCATCGGCTACGGCGCCACCAGCGGCGAGATGTTCCTGCGCGGCAAGGTCGGCGAGCGCTTCTGCGTCCGCAACTCCGGCGCGCTGGTCGTCTCCGAGGGCGTGGGCGACCACGGCTGCGAGTACATGACCGGCGGTCACGCGGTCGTCCTCGGCGAGACGGGCCGCAACTTCGCGGCCGGCATGTCCGGCGGTGTCGCCTACGTCATCGACCTGGACCGCGACAACGTCAACGTCGGCAACCTGGACTCCGTCGAGGCGCTGGGCGAGGCCGACAAGCAGTGGCTGCACGACGTGGTGCGCCGCCACCACGAGGAGACGGGCTCGACCGTCGCCGAGAAGCTGCTCGCGGACTGGGACGCCGCCGCCGAGCGCTTCAGCAAGATCATCCCCCGCACGTACAAGGCAGTGCTCGCCGCCAAGGACGCCGCCGAGCGAGCCGGTCTCTCCGAGTCCGAGATCACCGAGAAGATGATGGAGGCGGCGATCAATGGCTGACCCGAAGGGCTTTCTGAACCACGGCCGCGAGGTCGCCAAGTCCCGCCCGGTCGAGGAGCGCGTCAAGGACTGGAACGAGGTCTACGTCCCCGGCTCGCTGCTGCCGATCATCAGCAAGCAGGCCAGCCGGTGCATGGACTGCGGCATCCCGTTCTGCCACAACGGCTGTCCGCTGGGGAACCTGATCCCCGAGTGGAACGACTACGCCTACCGCGAGGACTGGCAGGCGGCCTCGGAGCGGCTGCACGCGACGAACAACTTCCCGGAGTTCACGGGCCGCCTGTGCCCCGCTCCGTGTGAGTCGGCGTGTGTGCTGGGCATCAACCAGCCGCCGGTCACCATCAAGAACGTCGAGGTCTCGATCATCGACAAGGCGTGGGAGACCGGGGACGTCGCCCCGCAGATCCCCGAGCGCCTGTCCGGCAAGACCGTCGCCGTCGTCGGCTCCGGCCCGGCCGGCCTGGCCGCCGCCCAGCAGCTCACCCGGGCCGGTCACACGGTCGCCGTCTACGAGCGCGCGGACCGTATCGGAGGCCTCCTCCGCTACGGCATCCCCGAGTTCAAGATGGAGAAGCGGCACATCAACCGCCGTATCGAGCAGATGCGCGCGGAGGGCACCCGCTTCCGCACCGGCATCGAGATCGGCCGCGACCTCAAGGCGACCGACCTGAAGAAGCGGTACGACGCGGTCGTCCTGGCCGTCGGCGCCACCACCGCGCGTGACCTGCCGGTGCCGGGCCGTGAGCTCAAGGGCATCTACCAGGCCATGGAGTACCTGCCGCTGGCCAACAAGGTGCAGGAGGGCGACTTCGTGGCGCCCCCGATCACGGCCGAGGGCAAGCACGTCGTGGTCATCGGTGGCGGCGACACCGGCGCGGACTGCGTCGGCACCGCCCACCGCCAGGGCGCGGCCTCGGTGACGCAGCTGGAGATCATGCCCCGCCCCAACGAGGAGCGGAACCCGGTCTCCCAGCCGTGGCCGACCTTCCCGATGCTGTACAAGGTCACCTCCGCGCACGAGGAGGGCGGCGAGCGGGTCTACTCCGTCTCGACCACCCACTTCGAGGGCGACGAGGACGGCAACGTACAGTGGCTGCACCTGGTCGAGGTGGAGTTCGTCGACGGGAAGCTGACCCAGAAGCCGGGCACGGAGCGCAAGATCCCCGCCCAGCTGGTGACGCTGGCCATGGGCTTCACCGGCACGGACCGTGAGAACGGTCTGGTGGAGCAGTTCGGCCTGGAGCTCGACGAGCGCGGCAACATCGCCCGCGACGCCGACTTCCAGACCAACGTCCCGGGTGTCTTCGTCGCCGGTGACGCGGGCCGCGGTCAGTCGCTCATCGTGTGGGCGATCGCCGAGGGCCGCTCCGCCGCCCGCGGCGTGGACCGGTTCCTGACCGGCGCCAGCGACCTGCCGGCCCCGATCCGCCCGACGGACCGTGCCCTGACGGTCTGACATACGGCCCGCGAGGGCCCACATACGTCCCGTACAACGGCGTACGGAACACAGACGGCGCCTGCCCCCAGTCCCCGACCGGACGATTGGGCAGGCGCCGCCGCTTTGTCCGGACGCGACCGCTTGGGACGCCCGCTCTGTGCGGGCGTGGGATCACAGCCCCGGCAGCTGACTGACCCGGGCGTACGCCAGCAGCAGGAGCAGCGCCAGCAGACCCGCGCAGGCGGCGGCCTGGATCAGGGACCGGCGCGGGCCGCGCGGCACGAAGGCGTACGCCGCGGTGACGGCGGCGCCCGCCAGCAGGCCGCCGAGGTGGCCCTGCCAGGAGGTGAAGCCCGCCGAGATCAGCAGCCAGACGAGCAGCATGACGGTGTCGCGGTTGACGGTGTCCATGTCGCCGCCGAAACGGCGGGCCATGACGTAGTAGGCGGCGCCGAGCCCGAACAGGCCGCCGGAGGCGCCGACGAAGACGGCGAACGGTTCGGCGAGGAGCAGTTCGGCGACCGAACCGCCGAGGATCGCCAGCAGGTACAGGGCCAGGTAGCGGACCCGGCCGAGCTGGGTCTCCAGGACCCGGCCCAGGTGCCACAGCGCGAGCATGTTCATCACGATGTGGGCGATGCCGAACGTGCCCTCGGTGGGCAGCAGATGCAGGAACCCGCTGGTGATCAGCCGGTCCCACTCCCCGGCGACGACGCCTTCGGGCTGGAAGTGTCCGAAGTACGAGCCCTCGTAGTGGTAGTAGCCGCCGTCCGGCCCCACCAGCCGCGCGCCGAGCATCTCGAACCGCTCCTGGAACCCGGGCAACGCCAGCTGGAGCAGATAGGCGAGGACGTTCAGCGCGACCAGGGTGTACGTCACCACGGGCGTGCCGGAGACCCTGCCGCCGACGACCGTGCGGGCCTGCCGCACCGAGCGGGCGCCCTCCTTGACGCACTCCGGGCACTGATGGCCGACGGAGGCCTCGCGCATGCAGTCGGGACAGATGTAACGGTCGCAGCGCACACAGCGGACGTGGCACTCCACCTTGGGGTGGCGGTAGCAGGTCGTGACGGTGGACTCGGGTTCCACGCCGGCTCCTCGGGAGGCTGGGGTCGGACGGTGAGCCGGTGGGGACGGCGGCGATCAAAATAACGAACACCGGTGAGGGGACGGGCAGGTGGGGCGCCCCGCAGGCCGCCGCCGGTCCCGGGACTGCCCCTCGGTGCCGTACGCTCGGCGGCCGGGAACGCCGGTGATCAAGGGGGAGCCGATATGGCCGCGATCAGTCTCGACAAGGTGCGGGAGACCGCGCCCGCGCTCGTGAACCTCTACAAGAGCGCCGGGGTGTCCCTCGCCAAGCACGGCCTGGACGGGCAGCGCGCCGCCGTCTACCTCGTCGTCGACTACTCCGGCTCCATGCGGCCGTACTACAAGGACGGCAGCGTGCAGGCGCTCGCCGACCGGGTGCTCGGGCTGTCCGCGCATCTCGACGACGACGGCCGGGTGCCGGTGGTGTTCTTCTCCACGGACGTCGACGCCGTCACCGACATCGCGCTCGCCGACCACCGGGGCCGCGTCGAGCGGATCGCGGCCGGGCTGGGGCACATGGGCAAGACCAGCTACCACCTGGCCATGGACGCCGTCATCGACCACTACCTGGACAGCGGCGCCGGCGCGCCCGCCCTCGTCGTCTTCCAGACCGACGGCGGCCCCATCAACAAGCTCGCCGCCGAGCGGTTCCTGTGCAAGGCCTCCCGGCTGCCGCTGTTCTGGCAGTTCATCGGCTTCGGCGACCCCGGCAGCCGGCAGTTCGAGTTCCTGCGCAAGCTGGACGAGCTGCCGGTGCCGGAGAAGCGGGCCGTGGACAACGCCGGGTTCTTCCACGCCGGCCAGGACCCGCGTGCGGTGTCCGACGCCGAGCTGTACGACCGTCTCGTGGGAGAGTTCCCGCGGTGGCTGGCGGCGGCGCGGGAGCGGGGGATCGTACGGGCGTGACGGCCGCCGTAACGGTCCAGGGGGATGTCCCCCTCTACGTGTCGCACTCCAGCACCGTCCGGCACAGCGCACACCGCGCCCGCACCCGCCCCCGCACCGGCACCCTGATCCGCTGGTGGCAGGTCGGGCAGGGGAACGACACCCGCAGGGGACCTTCGGCGTCGGGCGTGAACGCGTACGGCACGTCCGGCGCGCCGACGGCGGTGTGCCGGTCCTGGGCGTGCCGCCGGTCGCGGGCGTAGCGGCGGCGGCCCGCCCAGCCGGCCGCCGTCAGCGGCGGCTGCTGCCCGTCCCGGCGGGCCAGGGCCATGCCCTTGGTGTAGGCCGTGTACGCCTGCGGGCTGGTGAACCAGACCGACGGGTCCTCGCCGAAGAGCAGGGCGCGCTTGGCGAGGATGTAACCGAACTCCTCAGGGGTCAGATAGCCGAGCTTCTGGCTGGAGACGCCGTCCTCCCGGTAGGCGTCCAGCAGCAGCCAGCCGGCCCCGAGGTAGGTCGTCGTCGTGTCGGTCAGGATCTCGTTGTCGCGGGTGCCGGGGAAGGACAGGCCGAGGCGGTGCAGATAGACGTGCGTCACCTCGTGCGCCAGGGCCGCGCCGATGTCCCGGCGGTGGGTGCGGAAGCGGTCGTTCAGCTCCACGAAGTACTCGGGTCCGGCGGCGAGTTCCACGTTCGCCGCCTGGGTCATCGCCCGGAAGCCGACGATCAGCCGGGCGTCCGGCAGCCGGAAGTGCCGCACCAGTTCGCGGGCCACCCGCTGGGCGCCGAGGTGGAGGTCGTCGGTGTCGCAGAAGGCCACGTCGGCCGGGAGCACGCTGGTCGCGAAGGTCTGCACGGTGTCGTACGACAGCCGCCGGTACAGCGCGGTGATCGCGGCCCGCACCGTCTCCAGGTGTGGGTAGCCGTGCTCGACCGGTCCGCCGTTCGCCACGCCGACTCCCCAGGACGTCCCGAACCCGGTTTCCACTCTACGAGCAGGGGAGCGGATTTTCGCCCGACGGGTTCCCTCCGGACCGCGTGAGATCCGTCCTTGTCATGCACGCCGACTGATCACATACTGCGAGCCGCCCAACCCCCCACGAAAGGACATACGTTGACCCTTACCTCGACCATCGCCGCCAAGAGAGGCGGCCTGGCGCTGGCGAAGAAGGCCGCCGCGGCCGGTGCCGTCGCTCTCGCGGTCGCCAGCCTCCAGCCGGTCAGCTCCGCGTACGCCGCCGACGCGCGCGTCATCGGCGGAAAGCCCGCCGCGCAGAACGAGTTCCCCTTCATGGTCCACCTCTCGATGGGCTGCGGCGGGGCGCTCTACAAGAAGGACATCGTCCTGACCGCGGCGCACTGCATGGACGGCTCCGGCAACAACAACCGGATCACCGTCACCGCGGGTGTCGCCGATCTGAACTCCTCCGCCGCGATCAAGGTCAAGTCGACCAAGGTCAAGGTGGCGCCCGGCTACGACGGCACGGGCAAGGACTGGGCGCTGATCAAGCTCGCCAAGCCGATCGACAAGCCCACGCTGAAGATCGCCACGACCACGCGCTACAACCGCGGCACGTTCACGATCGCGGGCTGGGGGGACACCCGGGAGGGCGCCGGCACCGGCACGACCAAGCTGCAGAAGGCGACCGTCCCGTTCGTCAGCGACCGCGCGTGCAAGTGGCACTACGGCAACCGGCTGGTGCCGAAGGAGGAACTGTGCGCCGGATACACCTCCGGCGGCATCGACACCTGCCAGGGCGACTCGGGCGGCCCCATGTTCCGCAA
The DNA here is from genome assembly GCF_044547145.1 of Streptomyces sp. NPDC052773. Taxonomy (NCBI): domain Bacteria; kingdom Bacillati; phylum Actinomycetota; class Actinomycetes; order Kitasatosporales; family Streptomycetaceae; genus Streptomyces; species Streptomyces sp. NPDC052773. Next base: position 35,841 of record NZ_JBITZX010000008.1, read on the forward strand.
GGACGACGCGGGCAAGTGGATCCAGGTCGGCATCGTCAGCTGGGGTGACGGCTGCGCCCGCACCGGTGTGCCCGGTGTCTACACCGAGGTCAGCACCTTCGCCAAGGACATAGCCAAGGCCGCGTCGGCCCTCTGACCCACCCGGCGTGACACGTACGGCGGAGCCGCCCCCAGAGCGCGGCTCCGCCGTACGTCGTCGGCGCGGGGACCTGTCGAAAACCGTTCGGTCCCCGTCCCGCCCCCTGGCAGAATCCGGGCGGTGACCGCCGAACAGCAGCACCCCGAAGCCTCCGCCTCGCCGACGCCGCCGACCTCGCCGACCTTGCGGACCGGAGGCCGGGACGACGCCCTCGAAAAACTCCTCGACGAGCAACTCACCGCCTTCAACGGCGCGGCGAGCGGGGCAGGAACTCCGGAGGACTTCAGCATCCGCCTCGACGACGCCACCGGGGAACCGGTCGGTGGCCTCACCGGCTGGATCTGGGGCACGCTCTGCGCCGTCGATCTCCTCTGGGTACGCGAGGATCTCCGGGGCGCCGGCTGGGGAAGCCGCCTGATGCGCACCGCCGAGGAGGAAGCCACCCGACGCGGCTGCACGGACATGATCGTCTCGACGTACACCTTCCAGGCCCCGGAGTTCTACGAAAAGCTCGGCTTCCGGCAAACCGGCCGCACCCCGGGCGTCCCCGGAGGCCACGCGGACGTCTCGTTCCACAAGACGATCGCCGGCGGGGCGTGACACGATCGAGGGCGTGGAGAGTCCTGATCCCGCGTGGCGCCGTCGCCTTCTGATGGAGGCGCTGACCGTGGTCGCCGCGCCGGCGTCCGCCCAGATCGCCTGGCTCGCGAGACACGGCGTCGTGACGGACGAGATCGCCCTCGACTTCGACCATGGATTCCGGATGGCCGAGCGTCTGGTGGAGGAGGGACACCTCGGCTCCGATGTGCTTCCCGACCTGCGGGTGATCGATTCGGTCTTCGATGAGATGACCCGCGACGAATCGCCGGAGCGGTGGACGGCGGCGGCCCTGATCAGCGACCCGGGGTGGAGCCGGGCCCGGGCGTCGGCCCGACGGGTTCTCGCGCGGGAAGGCGTGGACGCCTCGGCGCTGCCGGACATTTCCGTCGTGCGGTAGCGGAGACCGGCCGACCGGCTCGGACCGGACTTACCCGGGGATTAGGGTGGACCCCCATGACCACCAGCAACACCGGTACCGGTGACGTCGACCCCGCCGTTCGCGAGGAGCTCGCCCGGCTGCGGGACAGCATCGACAACATCGACGCGGCCGTCGTCCACATGCTCGCCGAGCGCTTCAAGTGCACCCAGCAGGTCGGCCGGCTCAAGGCCGTGCACCAGTTGCCGCCCGCCGACCCCGCGCGCGAGGCGCGGCAGATCGCCCGGCTGCGCTCGCTCGCGGAGAGCGCCAAGCTGGACCCCGCGTTCGCCGAGAAGCTGCTGAACTTCATCATCGCCGAGGTGATCCGGCACCACGAGCGCATCGCCGAGGACGCGGTGAACGGCCGGCCGCCGGTCGCTGGTTGATCCGGGCGGAGGTCTCCGCGGCGGGGGAGAGGGGCCGGTCTCCGCGCGGGGGCGGGTCCGCGGGGGCGTGCCCGCAGGGCACTCACCGTCAGTGGGCGGGCACCCGCTGTCAGTGTCCGCTGGCGTCACGTCCGGTCGGTGGCCCGCGCCGCGTCTCGCCGGTGGCCCGTGCCACGTCCGGTCGGTGGCCCGCGCCGCATCATCCGTCTCCGCCCCACCCCCAGCTACGCCGCGCCGCTCCTCGTCGCACGCGCGAGTCCGTCACGGCGCGGGGAGGGGGTCAGGCCCGCTGCGGTCCGCCTCCGTAGCTCCCCCCACCACCCCTGTCCCGTGCCGGGGGCATCAGGCAGCATGTGCTGCATGTCCGTACTCACGCGCGACGAAGCGCAGACCCGTGCCCAGCTCCTCGACGTCCACCGCTACACGATCGACCTCGATCTGACGACCGGGGACGAGACCTTCGACTCCCGTACCGTCATCCGCTTCAGCGCCCGCACGGACGCGGACACCTTCGTCGAGCTCAAGCCCGCCGAGCTGCGCTCCGTCACCCTCGACGGACAGCCCCTCGATCCGGAGACCCTGGACGAGAGCCGCCTGCCCCTGAAGAACCTCACGGCCGGCGAGCACGAGCTGCGGATCGACGCGGCGATGCGCTACTCCCGCACGGGGGAGGGCATGCACCGCTTCACCGACCCCACGGACGGCGAGACATACGTCTACACCCAGCTGTTCATGGACGACGTCCAGCGCGTCTTCGCCGCCTTCGACCAGCCCGACCTCAAAGCCGTCTTCGAGCTGTCGGTGACGGCCCCCGAGAGCTGGACCGTCCTCGCCAACGGCGTCACCGAGCACACCGGCGGCGGCGTGTGGAAGGCGGCCCCCACCCCGCTGATCTCCACCTACCTCGTCGCCGTCGCCGCCGGCCCCTGGCACTCGGTGCGCACCGAACACCGCGGCCTGCCCTTCGGCATCCACTGCCGCCGCTCCCTCGCCCCCCACCTGGACGCGGACGCCGAGGAGATCCTCGAGATCACCCAGCAGTGCTACGACCGCTACCACGAGAAGTTCGAGGAGCCGTACCCCTTCGACTCCTACGACCAGGCGTTCGTCCCCGAGTTCAACGCGGGCGCGATGGAGAACCCCGGACTGGTCACCTTCCGCGACGAGTTCGTCTACCGCTCCGCCGTCACCGACACCGAACGGCAGACCCGCGCGATGGTCATCGCCCACGAGATGGCCCACATGTGGTTCGGCGACCTCGTCACCCTCAAGTGGTGGGACGACATCTGGCTGAACGAGTCCTTCGCCGAGTACATGGGCTACCAGACCCTCACCGAGGCCACCCGCTTCACCGACACCTGGACCGACTTCGGCGTCGTCCGCAAGGCCTGGGGCTACGACGCCGACCAGCGCCCCTCCACCCACCCCGTCGCCCCCGAGGCCGTCGAGGACACCGCCTCCGCGCTCCTCAACTTCGACGGCATCTCCTACGCCAAGGGCGCCTCCGCGCTGCGCCAGCTCGTCACCTGGCTCGGCGAGAAGGACTTCCTCGCCGGCATCAACACCCACTTCGCGCGCCACAAGTTCGCCAACGCCACCCTCGCCGACTTCATCGACTCCCTCGCCTCCGCCACCGAGCGCGACGTCCACGCCTGGGCGGACGCCTGGCTGCGCACGACCGGCGTCGACACCCTCACCCCGCGCGTCACCGTGGGCACCGACGGCACCTGCACCCTCACCGTCGACCGCGTGGGCAGCCGCCCGCACCGCGTCGCCGTCGGCCTGTACGACCTCGACATCGCCGACGAGGGCCGCCTCACCCTGCGCGAACGGGTCGAACTCGACGTCCCGCAGACCGCCCCGCAGCCCATCGGCAAGCGACCCGCCCTGCTGCTGCCCAACGACGGCGACCTCACCTACGCCAAGGTCCGCTTCGACCCGGAGTCCTTCGAAGCGGTGCGCTCCGGCCTGTCCGGGCTGCCCGAACCGCTCGCCCGCGCGGTGGTGTGGAACGCGCTCAGGGACGCCGTCCGCGACGGTGAACTCCCCGCCACGGCCTACCTGGAGGCCGCCCGCGCCCACCTCCCGCGCGAGACCGACCTCGCCCTCGTCCAGGGCGTCCTCGGCTTCGCCACCGTCCAGATCGCCGACCGCTACCTGGCACCCGAGGCCCGCCCGGCCGCCCTCGCCACCCTCGCCGGCCTCTGCCGCGACCTCATCCGCCGCACCGAGGACGGAGACCACCCCGGCCTCCGCCTGATCGCCGTACGGCACTTCATCGACACCGCCGCCCACCCCGACACCATCGCCGCCTGGCTCGCCGACGGCACCGTGCCCGGCGGTCCCGAACTGGACCCCGAACTGCGCTGGCGCATCCTCGGCCGGCTCGCCGTCCTCGGTGCCACCGACGAGGCCGCCATCGCCGCCGAACTGGACCGCGACCCCAGCGCCACCGGCCAGGAGGGCGCCGCCCGCTGCCGCGCCGCGCTGCCCGACGAGGCCGCGAAGGCCAAGGCCTGGGAGGCGATGTTCGCCGGCGACGACCTGTCCAACTACCTCTTCACGGCCACCGCCCAGGGCTTCTGGCAGCCCGAACAGGCCGACCTGGTACGCCCGTACGTGCCCCGTTTCTACGAGGACGCCGTCGCCGTCGCCGCCCGGCGCGGCCCCGCCATCGCCGACGCCGCCGGCCGCTGGGCGTTCCCCGCGCACGCCGTCGACGCCGAGACCCTGGCCCTCGGCGAACAATGCCTGCGCGACGCCGACCCCATCCCCGCCCTGCGCCGCAAGCTCGTCGACCAACTCGACGACCTCGCCCGCGCGTTGCGGGTCCGGGAAGGGAAAGCCGCGTCCTAGGACCGGGGGAGCGGGGCACGGCTGGTCCCACCAGCCGACGCGGGGCACTGCTCGGTCTTCCTGCGCTCGACCGAGCAGGAACCGATCAGTCAGTGCTGCTGAGGACAGGCCGGCCAGGCCCGGCCCGGCCCATCACGGCCGTACCCGGAGGTACCCCCTTTCGAGTGCTGATCCCGTGCTTTTCGGGCGCGCCGTCCGGCCCGCCGCCAAGCTGACCGCATGAGCATGCCGCCCCTCGCCTCCGGCCCCGAAGGTCCCGGCGCGCTGCGGCCGTTGCTCGACACGGTCCTCGCCGCGCTGGCGGAGGGCGGCGGGGCGCGGGGCGGACCCCTGCCGCACGGCGGACCCGGCGCGGTGACCGCGCGGATGCGGGACGCGGTGGGGGAGCCGCTCCCCGACGAGGGCGACCCGGGCGCCCTGCGGCGGCTCGTCCGTGCCCTCGCCGAAGGCGCCGCCGACCCCGCCGACCCGCTCTGCGCCGCCCACCTGCACTGCCCGCCCCTCGCCGTCGCCACCGCCGCCGACCTCGCCGCGAGCGCCCTCAACGCCTCCCTGGACTCCTGGGACCAGGCGCCGTCGGCGTCGGCGCTGGAGGAACTGGTGACCGGCGCGCTGGCCGCCGAGGTCTACCCCGACCGCGGCGGACCCGACTGCCTGGTCACCACCGGCGGCACCGAGTCCAACCACCTCGCCCTGCTGCTCGCCCGCGAGGCGCGCGGCGCGGGGCTGCGGGTGGTGCTCGGGGCGAACGCCCATCACTCGCTCGCCCGGGCGGCCTGGCTGCTGGGCCTGCCCGACCCGGTCGTCGTGCCCGCGCCCGCCGGCGTCCTCGACCCGGCCGCCCTCGACGCCGCCCTCACCTGCCTGCGCGGCCCGCTGCTCGTCGCCGCCACCGCGGGCACCACCGACGCGGGGCTCATCGACCCGCTGCCCCAGATCGCCGCCCGCTGCCGGGCCCACGGCGCCCGGCTGCACGTCGACGCCGCCTACGGTGGCGGGCTGCTGTTCAGCGACCGGTACCGGGAACGGCTCGCCGGACTCGACGCCGCCGATACCGTCACCCTCGACCTGCACAAACTCGGCTGGCAGCCGGTCGCGGCCGGACTGCTCGCGGTACGCGACGCCCGCGACCTCGCCGCCCTGCACCAGCGCGCCGACTACCTCAACGCCGCCGACGACACCGAGGCCGGTCTGCCCGACCTGCTCGGGCGCTCCCTGCGCACCACCCGCCGCGCCGACGTCCTGAAGATCGCCGTCACCCTGAAGACCCTGGGCCGCACGGGCCTCGGCGCCCTCGTCGACCGAGTCTGCGACCGCGCGGCCGCGTTCGCCGACCTCGTCGCCGCCCATCCCGCGTTCGAGCTGTACGACCGCCCCACGATCAGCACGGTCCTGTTCCGGCCCGCCGGGGCCGCGGACGACACCGGAGCCACCCACGGCGCCATGACCTCCGCCGACGACACCGTGGCCGCCGTACGCCGCACCCTCCTCGCCGACGGCCGCGCCGTCCTCGGCCGGGCCCGGCTCGACGGCCGGCTCTGGCTGAAGGCCACCCTCCTCAACCCGCACACCCGGCCCGACGACCTGGCAGCGCTCCTGAAACTGGTGGAAGGACACATCCCCGATGACTCCGGCCCCCGCCCCTGACGGCTCCCGCACCGAGCACCCCGAAGCACCCCGCGACCTGGTCGGCGTCGGCATCGGACCGTTCAACCTCTCCCTCGCCGCCCTCGCCCACCCGCTCGCCGAACTCGACGCCGTCTTCTACGAGCAGCGCCCCGCCTTCGACTGGCACCCCGGTCTGCTTCTCGAGGACGCCACCATCCAGGTGCCGTTCCTCGCCGACCTGGTGACCCTCGCCGACCCCGCCAGCCCCTGGACCTTCCTCAACTACCTCAAGACCCGCGACCGGCTCTTCCCGTTCTACTTCGCCGAGCGCTTCCACATCCGGCGTGCCGAGTACGACGCCTACTGCCGCTGGGTCTCCGAGAACCTGCCCGGTCTGCGCTTCCGCCACCAGGTCGACGCCGTCCGCTGGAACCCCGAGCGGGACGTGTTCGAGGTCGACTTCACCCAGCTCGACGCCGACGGCGAGGCGGAGGCCCTGGGACGGACGTACACCCGCAACGTGGTCCTCGGCATCGGCAGCGAGCCCTACGTCCCCGACCCGCTGCGGCCCCTCGTCGACCTGCCCGGCGTACCCGTCGTGCACGCCGCCGACTACCTGGAGCACCGCGAGGTCTTCCGCGCCGCCGGCCACGTCACCGTCATCGGAGCCGGGCAGTCCGGCGCCGAGATCTTCCTCGACCTGCTCAAGTCCCGCCCGGCCGGTTGCGAGCGACTGCACTGGCTCGGCCGCACCGAGGCGTTCGCGCCCATGGAGTACTCCAGGCTCGGCCTGGAACACTTCACCCCGGACTACGCCCGCTACTTCCACGCCCTCGCCGAACCCGTCCGCGACGGGCTCGTCTCCGCCCAGTGGCAGCTCCACAAGGGCATCGACGCCGGCACCCTCGCCGCGATCCACGACGAGCTGTACCGCCGCACCCTGCACGGCGGCTGGCCCGACGCGGTCCTCACCCCGGGCGTCCGCGTCCGCACCGCCGGCCGGATCGCCACCAGCAAGGTGGAGCTGCACCTGGAACACGTCCAGCAGGGCACCCGCTCCCGGCTCGCCACCGACGCGGTCGTCCTCGCCACCGGCTACCGCGAACGCCCGCTGAACCGGATCCTCGCCGGACTCGACCCCTACCTGCGCCGCGACAGCCGCGACCGCCCCCGCGTGGACGAGGACTTCCGGCTCGTCCTCGACCCGTCGGTGACCGGCTCGGTGTACGTGCAGAACGCCGGGCTCCACGCGCACGGCGTCGGCACCCCCGACCTCGGCCTCGCCGCCTGGCGCAGCGCGTCCATCCTGAACTCGCTCACCGGCAAGGAGCCCTACCCGCTGCCGGGCCGCACCGCGTTCACCACGTTCGGCCTGGAACAGCGAGAGCCCCGGGTCCCGTCCGCGCGGCGCCCGAAGACGCTGACCCCGCTGGCGGACGGGATCCGGGGCCGCTCACTCGCGGACGGTCACTAGAACACCGGCGTGCCGTTCCGCGTCAGCTTCCAGCTCACCGACGCGAAGTCCTTCGGGTCCAGCACACCCTTCGCCGTCACCCACTCGGCGATCCGGGTGCGGATCTCCGTCGACTCCGCCCACAGCTCCGGCGCCGAGGCCACGTGCGGGAACGCGCCGCCGCCGTTGGCGCGGTAGTTGTTCACCGCGAGCACGAACCGCTGCGCGTCGTCCAGCGGGGCTCCGCCGTAGGTGAGGTTCTTGATGCGGGAACCGGCCGGCTGGGCGATGTCGATGTCGTACGACAGACCCGAGACGTAGTCGTAGTTGTAGTCCGGGCGGCCGTTCGCGTTGGTCAGCTTGTTCACGTCGACCGGCGCGTCGGGCGCCGTCTGGACGAAGTACTCCGCCGAGTACTCCAGGTACGCCCGCAGCTGCGCGCCCGTCATCACCTTGGCGACCAGGGTGTTGTCGTAGACATACAGGCTCGACAGGTCCCGGATCGTCACCTCGCCCGCCGGGATCTCGCTGGTCCGGGAGAACGGCGAGGCCTGCGCCAGCACCGGCAGCGAGGCGTGCTCGGTGCCCGCGAGGGCCGCCTTCACCACGTCCTCCTGGACCTTGGTGATCAGGTCGATGATCGGGGCGTCCTTGTAGCGGGCGTCGACCGTCGTCAGGGTCTCGGTGGCGGTGCCGACGACCTGGTTGACGTACGCCACGACCTTGGCGTGCTCGTCGTCGAGCAGCTTGGAGATGTACGGGTGGTCCTCGACCGTGTTCGAGTTGCGCAGCGAGGCCTTGACCGACTCGACCTCCCAGCGGCCCTTGCGGAAGACCAGGTCGAAGTCGAACAGGGTGAGCCGCTCGGCGTAGCACAGCGGCTCCGAGAGGACGACCGCCTTCCCGGTCTGCTCGTTGGTGACCAGAAGCTCCTCGATCTCCACGTGCGCGTGGCCGACCAGGATCGCGTCGATGCCGGGGACCTGCCTCGCCACGTTGGCGGCGGCGTTCTCGACGTACGGCAGCTGGTCGCCGTAGGACGAGGTGCCGGAGGAGCCGCTGTGCGCGGAGACGACGACCACGTCCGCGCCCATGGAGCGCAGCTTCGGCACCCACTTCGCGGCCTGCTCCTCCAGACCGGGGAAGGCCAGCTTGCCCTGGACGTAGGCCTTGTCCCAGATCGCGATGCCCGGGTTGGTCAGGCCGAGCACGGCGACCTTGACCGGCGGCAGGCCCGGCACCTTGAACTTCTTCATGAAGTACGGCGGGAAGGCCGGCCGCAGCGTCTTCGCGTCCACCGCGTTCGCGCCGAGCAGCGGGAAGTCGCACTGCTCCTCGAACTTGCGCAGGGTCTCGATGCCGTAGTTGAACTCGTGGTTGCCGAGCGCCACCGCGTCGTACCCGATGGCGTTCATCGCCTGCGCCATCGGGTGCACCGGGCCGCCCTCGGCGGTGATCGGGTCGACCTTCGCGTAGTAGTACGTCAGCGGGGTGCCCTGGATGGTGTCGCCGGCGTCCAGCAGCAGGGTGTTGCGGCGGCCCTTCTCCTCGCGCACCTGCTCGACCAGCGTGGCGATCCGCGCCAGGCCCTTGGCGTTGCCCTTGGCGTCGGAGTACTCCGCGTCCTTGAAGTAGTCCCAGTTGAAGATGTTGCCGTGCAGGTCGGTGGTGCCCATCACGGTGAAGGAGTACCGCTTGGCCGGCTTGCCGCCCTTCGCCGGGTCCGCCGTCTGCGCGGCCTGCGCGGACGGCGCCGCCACCGCACCGGCGACGGCCACTCCGGCTCCGGTCGCGGCGGATTTCTTCAGGAACTTCCGGCGGTTCAGCCGCATGTCGTGCTCTCCTCGGTGCCACGGTCGATGACGGCGTCGATGACGCGCGTAGACGGACGCGCGTAGATTCTGACCCGTCCATGACGGGCGGCGACAGGTCTTCCAGGTTGCGATCTGGTGACCAAGCCCGCGCATCCCGGGGATCGGTGCCGCGCCGGGATGACAGAGTGGGGCGTATGACCACCGCCGACGCAGCCGAAGTCCAGCCCGCCGTCCCCTACGGGACCCCCGACGCCCCGCGGATCGCCGTCCGCGGCGAGGCCCGTCTCGAGGTCGACCCGGAGATCGCCCGGATCGGCGTCACCGTCAGCGCCCGCGGCCGTGACCGGCGCGCCGCCCTGGAGGACCTGACCCGCCGCAACGCGGCCGTCCTGGAGTTGGTGAAGTCGTACGGCGACGCGGTGGAGCGGCTGGAGACCGGGGCGTTCTCCATCACCCCGGAACTCACCCGGCACGGCAAGGGCGAGCGGGTCCGCACCTACCACGGCGGGGTCCGGATCACCGCCGAGCTGACCGACTTCACGGCGCTCGGCGAACTGACGACCCGCCTCGCCGACTTGGAGCTGACCCGGGTCGACGGCCCCTGGTGGTCCCTGCGCCGGGACTCGCCCGCCTACCGCGAGGCCCGGCAGGAGGCGGTCCGGGAGGCGGTGCAGCGGGCCCGCGAGTACGCGGAGGCGCTGGGCACGACGCTGGCGGCGCTGGTCGAACTCGCCGACATCGGCGCGGAGGCGCCGGCGGCCCCGGCCTATCCGGCGGCTCCGGGGCGGGCCCGGGGCGCGGCCCTCGCGGGTGCCGCGGAGGCGGCCCCGGCGCTCGACCTGGAGCCGCAGCGCCAGCGGGTGTACGCCGCGGTCAACGCCCGCTTCACGATGGCGCCGCCCCGGCTGTAGAAATTGCGGCGCCCGACCGAATGCCGAAAGGATGGTCGAGCGGCAAAGGGGTGAATCGCCGGGAAACGTGCGGGGAAAAGGGGCGCCCGGGAAAAGAGTTGTGGAATTGCTCATCGGAGCGCCCCGCCGCACAATTCAACGCTTGTCAACACCCCTTCATGGGAAGGTGGTTGAGTCGTCACGCCCGGCCAATTTCCTACCGGCGGGTAAGGCCTAGGCTCGAATCATGCGCCGAGCGAAGATCGTTTGCACCCTTGGACCCGCCACCGACTCGTACGACCAGATCAAGGCACTGGTCGACGCCGGAATGGACGTCGCCCGTTTCAACCTCAGCCACGGCGGCCACGCCGAACACGAGGAGCGTTACCGACGGGTGCGCAAGGCCGCCGACGAGACCGGACGCAGCGTCGGCATCCTCGCCGACCTTCAGGGTCCGAAGATCCGGCTCGGCCGTTTCGCAGAGGGACCTGTACTCCTTGAACGCGGCGACACCTTCACCATCACCGTCGAGGACGGCGTCGAGGGCGACCGGCAGTGCTGCGGGACGACGTACAAGGGACTCGCCGCCGACGTCACCCCCGGTGAGCGCATCCTCGTGGACGACGGCAAGGTCAGCTTGGAGGTCACCGCGGTCGACGGGCCCCGGGTGCGCACCACGGTCGTCGAGGGCGGCATGGTCTCCGACCACAAGGGCCTGAACCTGCCCGGCGTCGCGGTCTCGGTGCCCGCCCTGTCCGAGAAGGACGAGGCGGACCTGCGCTGGGCCCTGCGCACCGGCTTCGACGTGATCGCGCTGTCGTTCGTGCGCAGCGGCCGGGACGTCGAGGACGTGCACCGCATCATGGACGAGGAGGGCCGCCGCCTCCCGGTGATCGCCAAGGTCGAGAAGCCGCAGGCGGTGGAGAACATCGAGGACATCGTCGCCGCCTTCGACGGCATCATGGTCGCCCGCGGCGACCTGGGCGTGGAGATGCCGCTGGAGCAGGTGCCGATCGTGCAGAAGCGCGCGATCAAGCTGGCCAAGCGCAACGCCAAGCCGGTGATCGTCGCGACGCAGATGCTCGACTCGATGATCGAGAACTCCCGTCCGACCAGGGCCGAGGCGAGCGATGTCGCCAACGCGGTGATCGACGGCACGGACGCGGTGATGCTGTCCGGCGAGACCAGCGTGGGCAAGTACCCGGTGGAGACGGTCCGGACGATGGCGAGGATCGTGGAGGCCGCCGAGCAGGACATCCTCGCCAAGGGCCTGCCGCCGCTGACCGAGCGCAACAAGCCCCGCACCCAGGGCGGCGCCGTGGCCCGCGCGGCGGCCGAGATGGGCGACTTCCTGGGCGCGAAGTTCCTCGTCGCGTTCACCCAGTCCGGCGACACCGCCCGCCGTCTGTCCCGCTACCGCTCCCCGATCCCGCTGCTCGCCTTCACCCCCGACCCGGCGACGCGCTCGCAGCTCAGCCTGACATGGGGGGTGGAGACCTTCCTCGGTCCGTTCGTGGACTCCACCGACGCCATGGTGGCCCAGGTCGACGAGCTCCTCACGCAGTACGGCCGCTGCCAGAAGGGCGACACGGTCGTGATCACCGCCGGCTCGCCGCCCGGGGTCTCCGGCACGACCAATCTCGTCCATGTGCATCACATCGGCGAGGACCGCGGCGGACGGTAACCAGACGAAGAAAGCGGATGTTCACGAAGCCGTGGACATCCGCTTTTGCGTGACCTTGGAGACTAAGGAAAAGTACCCCGGGTCGGATTCGAACCGACGCTGGATGGTGTTTGAGACCATTGCCTCTACCGCTGGGCTACCGGGGCCCCCTTCAAAAAGAAGGTTGGCGGCTACCCGCCGTGTCCCCACCTTACCGTAGCTGGGTAGGCTCTTGTCAGCAGTACCCCTGCCCGGAACAAGGAGCCCCCGTGACCGCCGAGTCGCCCCAGCCCGTAGACGCGCCCGACGACGACAAGTCGCACGTGCCTCCGCTGACGACCCGAGTCGTCATCGCCGAGGACGAGGCCCTGATCCGGCTCGACCTCAAAGAGATGCTGGAGGAAGAGGGCTACACGGTCGTCGGCGAGGCCGGCGACGGCGAGCAGGCCGTCGAGCTGGCCCGTGAGCACCGGCCGGACCTCGTCATCCTCGACGTGAAGATGCCCAAGCTCGACGGCATCTCCGCGGCCGAGAAGATCACCGAGGAGTCCATCGCCCCGGTGCTGATGCTCACCGCCTTCTCCCAGCGCGACCTGGTCGAGCGGGCCCGCGACGCCGGTGCGATGGCGTACCTGGTGAAGCCGTTCAGCAAGAGCGACGTCGTCCCGGCCATCGAGATGGCCGTCTCGCGGTACACGCAGCTCAAGGAGCTGGAGAAGGAGGTCGCCGACCTCACCCAGCGGCTGGAGACCCGCAAGCTGGTCGACCGCGCCAAGTCGATCCTCCAGACGGAGTACGGCCTGACCGAGCCCGCCGCCTTCCGCTGGATCCAGAAGACCTCCATGGACCGCCGCATGTCCATGCAGCAGGTCGCCGAGGCCGTCATCCAGGACGCCGAGGAGAAGAAGGCCGCCAAGGGCTGAGCCCGGCTGGTCCTGCCTGCGCCTTCATCCGGGCCCGCTCGCCTTCCGTGCCCGCCCAGCTTCCCGGCCCGCTTGGCCCGCCCGGCCCTCCAGCCCGCTGCTGGAGCGGGCGGGCCTTGCTGTTCCCCGGCACCGGGCGCCCGAGGCCTGGATGTCCGGGCGCCCCCGCTCCCGTGCCCCTGTCACCAGCATCCTGGGCACCTGAGTCCCGGGCCCCCGCGCACCGGGGCAGCCGGGCCACCGGGCTCCCGGGCCACCGGGCTCCCGGGTTCCTGGCCTCCAGCCCCCGGGCACCGGGCCGTTCGGCCTCCGGCCACCGAGCCCCGCGCTCCCGGCCCCAGGCACCCGCGCCCCTGTGCCTCCGCGCTCCCGGCCAGCGAGCCACGCGCTCCCGTGCCCCGGCGCCGCCCCCGCTCGCCCGTGCCCCGGCGCCGCCCGCGCTCCGCCCGGCCACTCCCGGTCCCGTACCTCTTAGCCACCCCCCACCCCCACGGCGCCCACCGCTCGCCTCGGCGCACCGCACCCCCAACAGCCTTTGCGCACCGCACGCCACGGCGCCCACCGCTCGCCTCGGCGCACCGCACCCCCAACAGCGTTGGCGCACCGCACCCCAACAGCCTTTGCGCACCCCACTCCCAACAGCGTCGGCGCACCCGCCCCCCACCAGCTCCCATATCCTCACCACCCCCGCACGAGAACCGGCTGACCGCCCCGTACGTCCTGTCCTAGGGTTTCGTCAGTCACAAGGACAGCAAGGGGGAGGAGCCGTGGAACAGTCGCGGACGGCGCTCGCCGAGCGGGTGGCCGAGCGCCGGGCGGGGACAGGGGATCCGCGGGCGCTCGTGGGTGAGATGCGCAGGTCGGTCCTGCTGGTCCCGCTGGCCGATGGCGGTCTGTGGACCGCGCACTCCGGCGGTGTGCGCTGGATCTGCGCCTTCACCGACGAGGCGGCGCTGGCCCGCTTCGCCGAACTCCGGGCACCCGGCGGGCAGCCCATGGAGTACGCCTCGCTGCTGGGCGCCCGCATCGTCGACGAGATCGTGCCGGGCATGGGCGAACCCGCCGGCCTGGCCGTCGACATCGCCACCGAGGACGGGGCGATGTTCTTCCCGCCGGTCACCGGCATCGTGCCGGACGGCGCGGCCGTCGACACCGGCCGGACCGGAGAGGAGCGCGGCGTATGACCGGCGGCGCAGGGGATGTTCAGTTCGGCAACGACGCCGTCACCAGGTTCACCCGGGGACTGGGCAGCACCATCGATCAGCTCGGCGAGGTCGGCGACGCGACCGGCTCGGTCATGGGCAAGGGGTTCTCCGAACTCGCCATGACCGGCATGGAGGCCGGACACCACGGCCTGTCCACCGACTTCGAGGACTTCTGCGAGCGCTGGGAGTGGGGCGTGCGCGCCCTCGTCCACGACGCGAGCGAGATCGCCAACCGTCTCGGCCTCGCCGCGGGCACGCAGTGGGAGCACGACCAGTACGTCCAGGGCGCGCTGAAGGTGGGTGTGAACTCCGTGATGGGCGGCAACCCGCACGCGTCGGAGGAGGAGATCACCCGGCAGGACTGGGGCGACGTCTTCACTCCCGACGCCCTGAACCCGGACTGGAGCGCCGAGTCCTTCGAACGGGCCGGCCAGGACATCTCGCAGACGTGGAAGGACACCGGCCGGGCCGTGCTCACCGAGGGGCAGGGCGGCCAGCGGTCGGAGCTGCTCAGGGACGCGGCGGGCATCTCCGACGACCAGTGGAACCAGGCGCTCGACAACACCTTCGGCCCGTCACCGGAGGAACGCGCGCGGCAGGCCCAGCAGGGTGACAACGGGGGGAACTGAGCGTGGGTATCGGGGGATTCATCAGCGACATCACGCCCGACTCCGTCGAGAACGCGGTCGAGGACGGTGTCGAGTGGGTCGGCAACCGGGTCGAGGACGCCGGCAACTGGACGGCGGACCGGCTGGACGACGTCGGCTGGGAGTCGGGCGCCGACTGGGTGCGCGAGCAGTCCCGTTCGGTCGCCAACCGGCTCGGCGCCGAGGTCGACGAACTGGACCTCGGGCAGACCGAGGACAAGACGAAGCTCGTCTACGGCAGCGCCGCCAAGCTGCGCTCCACCGCCGAGCGGCTGCGCGGCTTCCAGAAGGCGTTCGACAGCGTCGGCGACGGCCTCAAGGGCCTCGACTCGTCCCAGCTCAAGGGCGTCGCGGCCGAGACGCTGCGCACCGTCGTCGGCGACCAGCCGCCCAAGTGGTTCAACGGCGCCGACGCCTGCGAGGAGGCCGCCGCCGCCCTGGAGGCGTTCGCCGGAACGGTCGAGTGGGCGCAGGGGCAGGCCCAGGCGGCGATCGACAAGTGGAAGGAGGGCGTGAAGGCCTCCGAGGAGGCGGCCGACGCCCACCGCAAGAAGGTCGACGACTACAACAAGGCCGTCGAACGCTACAACGCCCAGCCCGCCGACCAGCGTGACCCCGCGAGCCTCCCGCCCCGCCCCGCACAGACGTTCGAGGACCCCGGCAAGAAGCTGATGCAGGAGGCGCAGGACATCCTCGCCGAGGCCCGCAAGCAGCGGAACACCGCGGCCGAGGCCGCCCGCTCCAAGGTCCGCGCCGCCCGTGACCGGGCGCCCGAGAAGCCGTCGTACACCGAGCAGTTGGGCGACGGTTTCCAGGAACTCCAGATCATCGGCGACCACGTCGGCGGCGGCATCATCAAGGGCACCGCCGGCCTGGTCAACTTCGTCCGCAGCGTCAACCCGCTGGACCCGTACAACCTCACGCACCCCGCCGAGTACGCCACCTCCCTCAACAGCCTGGCCTCCGGACTGGTGCTGGCCGCCAACGATCCCTGGGGCACCGGGCGGCAGATGGTCAGCGACTTCATGAAGGACCCGTACGAGGGCTTCGGCCGGCTGCTGCCCGACGTCGCGCTGACCGTGGCCACCGGTGGCGGCGGCGCCGCGGTCAAGGGCGTCCGTATCGCCGAGGACGCCGCCGACGCCGCCCGCGCGCGCACCCTGATCGACGACGCGCCGGACGGCACGCACAACCGCCCGGACGGCGACCGCACCACCGACGGCACCGACCCGGTCGACCTCGCCTCGGGCCGGATGTTCCTGCCCCAGACCGACGTCGAACTGCCCGGCATCCTGCCGTTGACGTTCACGCGGCGCACCGAGTCCGGCAGCACGGCCGGCCGCTTCCTGGGGCCTTCCTGGACGTCCACCGTCGACGAGCGGCTGGAGATCGACCCGGTCGGCGTCGTCCACGTCACCGCCGACGGCCTGCTCATCCCGTACCCGCACCCCGTCCCCGGCGCCCCCACCCGCTCCGAGTCGGGCACCGGGCGCACGCTGCTGACCCGCGACGCGGACGGCGACTACACCATCACCGACCTGGACACCGGCCTGGTGCGCCACTTCACGGCCCCGCCGGGCACCGAGCCCGGCCAGGACGGCGACGCCTGGCTGGCCGGCGTCACCGACCGGGGCGGCCACACCGTCACCGTCGACCGCACCGAGACCGGACTGCCCCTCGCCCTCGTCCACTCGTCCGGCCGCCAGGTGAACGTCACCACCACCGACGGCCGGATCACCGCACTGTCCCTGGCCGGCGCCGGACCGGACGGCACCGACCTGCCCCTGATGGCGTACGGCTACCAGGACGGCAACCTCACGACCGTCACCAAGCCGTCCGGCGCCACCACGACGTTCGTCTACGACGAGCGCCGCCGCGTCACCGCGTGGATCGACTCGAACGGCAGCCGGTACGACTACGCCTACGACGAGCGCGACCGCGTGGTCGCCGAGGGCGGCGAGGCGGGCCACGTCCAGATCACGCTCTCCTACACCGAGCCCGACCCCGAGACCGGCCACCGCACCACCACCCTGACCACCGCCGACGGCGCCGTCACCCGCCATCTGATCGGCCGCGGCTGCCGCGTCCTGGCGACCACGGACCCGCTCGGCCACACCACGCGGTTCAGCTACGACGCGCGCGGCAACATGCTGACCCGCACCGACCCACTGGGCCACACCACGACGTTCGGCTACGACGAGGACGGCCGGCTCGTCTCCGTCACCCACCCGGACGGCGGCGAGGTCCGCGCCGAGCGCGGCGGTCCGCTCGGCCTGCCCACCGAACTGCGCGGCCCGGACGGCGCCCGCTGGCTCCAGGAGTTCGACGAGCGGGGCAACCGCGTCGCCCTCACCGACCCCGCCGGCCACACCGTCCGCTGGACCTACGACGACGCCGGACGCCCGACCTCGGTCACCGACGCCCTCGGCGCCGTCACGACCGTGCGCTGCGACGCCGCCGGTCTGCCCGTGGAGGTGACCGACCCGGCCGGCGGCACCACCCGCCTGGAGCGCGACGCCCTGGGCCGCCTGGTGCGCCTCACCGACCCGGTGGGCGGCGTCACCCGGCTCACCTGGACCGCGGACGGCCGGCTCGCCCGGCGGGAGGCCCCGGGCGGCGTCACGGAGTCGTGGACGTACGACGGCGAGGGCAACTGCCTCACCCACACCGACGCGGCCGGCGGCGTGTCCCGGTTCGAGTACACCCACTTCGACCTGCTCGCCGCCCGCGTCCGCCCCGACGGCGCCCGCTACGAGTTCGAGCACGACGCCGGCCTGCGGCTCACCCGGGTCACCGACCCGCGCGGCCTGACCTGGACCTACGAGTACGACGCGGCCGGCCGGCCGGTCGCCGAGACCGACTTCGACGGCCGTACCGTCCGCTACCGCCTCGACGCCGCCGGCCGGCTCGTGGCGCGCGTCGACCACCTGGGCAACACCCTCTCGTACGCCCACGACGAGCGCGGCCGGGTGATCCGCAAGGAGGCCGGCGGGCGGGTCACCACCTACCTCTACGACCGGGCCGGACGCCTGCTCCAGGCATCCGGCCCCGACAGCGAGCTGATCCGCCGCTACGACCGGCTGGGCCGGCTCAAGACCGAACTCGTCGACGGCCGGGCCGTCGAACACGCCTATGACGTCACCGGCCGCCGCGTCCGCCGCACCACCCCGACCGGCCTCGTCACGACCTACGCCTACGACGCCGCGGGCCGGCCCACCCGAGTGGTCACCGGCGGCCGTGAGGTCACCTTCACCCACGACGCGGCGGGCCGGGAACTGGAGCGCGTCTTCGGCGACGGCCTCTCCCTCACCTCCGCCTGGGACGAGGCCGGGCGGCTGGCCGAGCAGCACCTCACGGCCGGTTCCCGCGACCTGAACACCCGCTCCTACGGCTACCGCGCCGACGGTTACCTCACCGAGATCGCCGACCGGCTCTCCGGCGTCCGCACCTTCACGCTCGACCCGGTCGGCCGGGTCACCGCCGTCCACGCCCAGGGCTGGACCGAGCGGTACGCCTACGACGCGTCCGGCAACCAGACCGAGGCCGCGTGGCCCTCCTCCCACCCCGGCCACGAGGCCGCCGGACCCCGCGCCTACACCGGCACCGCCCTCAGCCGGGCCGGCCAGGTCCGCTTCGAGTACGACGCGCTCGGCCGGGTCGTGCTGCGGCAGAAGACCCGGCTCTCCCGCAAACCCGACACCTGGCGCTACGAGTGGGACGCCGAGGACCGCCTCACCGGCGTGACCACCCCCGACGGCACCCGCTGGCGCTACCGCTACGACCCGCTGGGCCGCCGTACCGTCAAACAGCGCCTGGCCGACGACGGCGAGACCGTCGCCGAGGAGGTGCGCTTCACCTGGGACGGCACCACGCTGTGCGAACAGACCACCGTCGGTGCCGAGTTGCCGAACCCGGTGGTGCTGACCTGGGACCACCGCGGCCTCGCCCCCCTCGCCCAGACGGAACGCATCCTGTCCGCGGACGCCCGGCAGGAGGAGATCGACCGGCGCTTCTTCGCCATCGCCACCGATCTGATCGGCGCCCCCACCGAACTCGTCGACGAGTCCGGCGACATCGCCTGGCGGACCCGCGCGACCCTCTGGGGCACCACCGCGTGGACCCGGTCCAGCACCGCGTACACCCCCCTGCGTTTCCCCGGCCAGTACTACGACGCCGAGACCGGCCTCCACTACAACCTGCACCGGTACTACGACCCCGAGACCGGCCGCTACACCACGCCCGACCCGCTGGGCCTCGGACCGGCGCCGAACCCGGTCGGCTATGTGCACAACCCGCACACTGTCTGCGACCCCCTCGGCCTGTCGCCGTACCCGAACGACGGCGACGGACCCAAGATCGGCGAGTACACGTCCCAGGGCGAGGGCAAGGACCTCAAGCGGACGGCCATGGTCGGCGACGACCAGTGGCACTTCAACACCGGCCACGGCTACGACCGCGAGCACACCGGTCCCGGCGGGGTGAAGAACGATCTGCGCACGACGAACCTGAACCCCGACCAGATCGAACAGGCGATCGTCTCCGATGTGTACAAGTACATCGAGAACGGCGGGACCGTGCCCACCCCGGGACCGGGATTCACGGGGCCGCTCGAGCGGTCGGTCCATATCGACGGGCACGATGTGGGGTACCGCGTCATCCACCGGCCCGACGGGGCCTACCAGCTGTCCACGTACTGGCTCAACTGACCACTGTTCGAGAAGGAATCCGAGAAGAGGACATGTCCGATCTGATCCCCGTGGCCCGACGCCTCGGCCAGACCCTCGACGAGGCCGGCGCCGAGAGCCGGCAGGTCCGGGACGCCGTCAGGGACTTCGTCGAGACGGTCACGTTCGCGACCGCCGACGAGATCCGCGCGATGCTGAGGGAAGTCCTCACCGAGGACTGGATGGCCCTGCCGCCGTGGGCCCGCAACCTCGCCTACCGGCTGGCCTGCCTCCAGCGTCCGGACGACCCCGAACTGCTCCGCGAGGCCGCCGCCGACCTGCTGTGCTTCGGCCCGGACTGGGACGAGCAGGCCGAGGAGCTCAAGCGGCGGGCCGCCGAGCTGGACTAGCGCACGGCAGAAAAAAGGACCGCCGCCTCCCCACGGGGGGAAGCGGCGGTCCTCCGTTGCGAGGTTCTAGTCCTCGCCCAGGTACGCCTTGCGCACCGACTCGTCGTGCAGCAGGTCCTGGCCCGTGCCCGACAGGACGATCTTGCCGACCTCCATGACATGGCCGTGGTCGGCCAGCGAGAGCGCGGCCTGGGCGTTCTGCTCGATGAGCAGAATCGTCGTGCCCTGCGACTTCAGCTCCTGGATGGTCGCCATGATCTTCTGCATCATGATCGGCGACAGACCCATGGAGGGCTCGTCGAGCATGAGCAGCTTCGGCCGGGACATCAGCGCCCTGCCCATGGCGAGCATCTGCTGCTCACCGCCGGAGAGGGTGCCCGCGGCCTGCTTGCGCCTCTCCCCGAGGATGGGGAACAGGTCGTAGGCGCGCTGGATGTCCTTCTCGATGCCCTCCTTGTCGGTGCGCAGGAACGCGCCGAGGCGGAGGTTGTCCTCGATCGTCATCCGGGGGAAGATGTGCCGCCCCTCGGGGGAGTGGGCGAGGCCCAGCGAGACGACCTTGTGGGCGGGGACCTTCTTCAGCGACTTGCCGTCGAACCGGATCTCGCCGGAGACCGGCGTGAGCAGCCCGGACAGCGTCCGCAGGGTGGTGGTCTTGCCCGCGCCGTTGGTGCCGATGAGGGTGACGACCTCGCCCGCGTTCACCTTGAACGAGATGCCCTTGACGGCCTCGATCTTGCCGTAGGCGACCCTGAGGTCCTCGACCTCCAGCAGAGCGGTCACTTGTCGTCCCCTTCCGTGGTGCTGTGCGCCTCGGCCTCGGCGGCTTCGACCTCCGCGACCTCCTCCTTGCCCGGCGCGCCCTCGAAGGGCGTGCCCAGGTAGGCGGCGATGACGCGCTCGTCGGCCTGGACGACCTCGGCGGGGCCCTCGACGATCTTCTCGCCCTGGACCAGCACGGCGACCCGGTCGCACAGGTTCATGATGAACCGGATGTCGTGCTCGATGACGAGGATGGCGATGCCCTTCTCCCGGATCGCGAAGATCAGCTCCTCCGCGGCCCGGGTCTCCTGCGGGTTCATGCCGGCGGTCGGCTCGTCCAGCAGGAGCAGACCCGGCTCGCTCGCCAGCGCCCGGGCGATCTCCAGCTTGCGCTGCTCGCCGTAGGGCAGGTTGCGGGCGAGGTGGTCGGCCTTGGCGGCCAGGCCGGTGAACTCCAGGAGCTCCATGGCCCGTTCGCGCGACTCCTGCTCGGCCTTCTTGAAGCCGGGCAGCCGCAGCAGGGCCGACCAGAGGCCTTCCTTGGTGCGGGTGTGCCGTCCGACCAGCACGTTCTCCAGAACGGTCATGTTGGCGAAGAGCCGGATGTTCTGGAACGTACGGGCGATGCCGGCCTGGGTGACCAGGTGCGGCTTGGGCGGCAGGACGGTGCCCTTGTAGGAGACCTTGCCCTCGGTCGGCACGTAGAGGCCGGTGAGGCAGTTGAAGAAGGTCGTCTTCCCGGCGCCGTTGGGGCCGATGAGGCCGACGATCTCTCCGCTGTTCACGGTGAGGTCGACGCCGCGCACGGCGGTCAGGCCGCCGAAGCGCATGGTGACGCCGCTGGCGTCGAGCACCGTCGTGCTGGTGGGTGCGGTCGTGGTGGTGGTCATGGCGGTCACGCCCCTGCCTTCGCGACGCCGGTCGCGCCGTCGGGGAGCGGCTTGTCGTCCGGTACGTCGAGCTGTCCGGTCTCGTGGAATTCGAGCTGCTTCCTGCGGTCGGCGACCAGGCCCTCGGGCCGGAAGCGCATCAGGAGCATCAGCGCGATGCCGAAGAGGAGCAGCTGGTACTCCGCCATGAACTGGAGCTTGGCGGGGATCAGGTAGAGCAGCGCGGCGCCGATCAGCGGGCCGCTGATGGTGCCCATGCCGCCGAGGATGACGGCGGCGAGCAGGAAGGCCGAGTTCGGCGGCACGGAACCGGCGAACTGGTACTGCTCGGGGGTGACGCTGTACGACACGTGCGCCTGGACGGTGCCGGCGAGGCCGGCGAGGCACGCGCCGAGCGCGAAGGCCAGCAGCTTCAGGCGGAAGCCGTTGATGCCCATCGCGGTGGCGGCGGTCTCGTCCTCGCGGATGGCGACCCACGCGCGGCCGATGCGGGACTCCGCGGAGCGGCGGAAGACCAGCACGACGACGGCCGTGAACACCAGCATCAGCAGGTAGTAGTTGCCGGAACGGGTCAGCTCGTGGCCCAGGACGTTGTGCGGCAGGCCCAGGTTGAACCCGAAGATCTCCAGGTCGGGGATGTTCGGGATGCCGTTGGAGCCGTTGGTGACGTCCGGACCGCTGTTGCCGTTCAGGTTGTTCATGGTGATGCGGAAGATCTCACCGAAACCGAGCGTCACGATGGCGAGGTAGTCGCCGCGCAGCCGCAGGGTCGGGGCACCGATCACCACGCCGAAGACCAGCGAGGCGAGGGCACCGGTGAGGACGGCCGCCCAGAACGGGAAGTGGACGCCGATGGTCGACTGCGGGGAGCCGGAGACCAGGGCGGCGGCGTAGGCGCCGACGCCGAGGAAGGCGACGTAACCGAGGTCGAGCAGACCGGCGAGGCCGACGACCACGTTCAGACCCAGCGCGACGGTCGCGAAGATGAGGATGTTCGCGCCGATCAGGGCGAACTGATCGTTCGTCTGGGTGAACGGGAAGCAGATCGCCGCGACGAACGCCGCCGCCAGGGCCACGTTGCGGTGCTTGGCGGTGAGCGCAGAGAGCCGCTTGAGCAGACCCGCGCGGGTGACGGCGGTGAAACCGAACCCGGCGACGATCAGGAAGCCGATGAACAGCTCGGAGTACTCGGTGCCGATGCCGTACGCGAAGACGTACAGACCGACGCCGAAGCCCGCGGCGATGATCAGGATCTCCGCCCAGGAGGGCAGCTCCTTGGCCCGGGCCGGCTCGGGAGCGGTCAGCGCGTGGCGGATACGGCCCCACAGGCTCGGGTTCGGGTCGCCCGCGTCGTACGGCTGGTCGACCGGGAGGCCGAGGGCGCCGATCACGGCGATCAGGGCGCCCACGCCGGAGACCCAGGCGCCGGGCTCCAGGTTGACCAGGCCGCCCAGCTCGTAGGAGATCGCGCCGAGGGCGTAGCCGGTGGTGCCGAGGACGCCGAGGGCGCTCAGCAGGACAGGGCTGTTGGTGCCGCCCGGGGTGAGCCAGCGCAGGCCCTTGACGCCGTAGCCGGAGACGGCGAACAGCAGGGTGAGCAGTGCTCCCACGAGCGTGAGCACCTGGAGGCCGCCGGGGTAGCCGGTGACCGTGAGGTTGCCGGGGAACTCCTCGGTCCAGGTCCAGGCGAGGAAGGTGCCGGCCAGGGCGACCGCGGAGCCGGCGAGGGTGATCGCGCGGGCCGCGGCGGGCGGCAGCGGGACGACCGGAGTGGCCGGGGCGGTGGACACCTTGGTGGTGTCGACGGTGGTGTCGGTGGTCTTCGTCATGGGTATCACGCCCGATCCGCGACGCGTTCGCCGAGCAGGCCCTGTGGCCTGAAGAGCAGGACGAGGATGAGCAGGCTGAACGCCCACACGTCCTTCCAGGCGCCGCCGCCGAACAGCTCCATGCCGGGGATGTCACCGATGTAGCCGGTGGCGAGGGACTCGGCGACGCCGAGCACGAGGCCGCCGAGCATGGCGCCGTAGATGTTGCCGATGCCGCCGAGCACGGCGGCGGTGAAGGCCTTGAGGCCCATCAGGAAGCCCATCCGGAAGCCGACCTGGCCGTTCTTCAGGCCGTAGGCGACCGCGGCGATGGCGGCGAACGCGGCACCGATGGCGAAGGCCATCACGATGATGCGGTCGGTGTTGATGCCCATCAGCTTGGCCGTGTCCGGGTCCTGGGCGGTGGCCTGCATACCGCGGCCGGAGCGGGTCTTCGTCACGAAGAGGCCCAGGGCGACCATGCACAGCGGGGCGGCGATCAGCACGAAGAGGTCACCGCGCTGGATGTTGGCGCCGAGGATGTCGATGGGGTCGCCGTCGAACTGCGGGAAGGGGACGTCCTTCTTGGCGTCCGGGTACCACATCCACACGACCTGCTGGAGGACGATGGACAGACCGA
Source organism: Streptomyces sp. NPDC052773 (assembly GCF_044547145.1). NCBI lineage: Bacteria > Bacillati > Actinomycetota > Actinomycetes > Kitasatosporales > Streptomycetaceae > Streptomyces > Streptomyces sp. NPDC052773. Next base: position 59,617 of record NZ_JBITZX010000008.1, read on the forward strand.
TGGCGGTGATCAGGGGCGCCAGCCGTGGCGCGGTGCGCAGCGGCCGGTAGGCGAACCGTTCCGCCGCGGTGGCGACCGCGACCGAGACGACGATGCCACCGACGATCATGAGCGGGACGGCGGCGCCGAGGGCGAAGCCTTCGGGGAGTATGAGCCAGACGGTCAGGGCCCCGAAGCCCCCGACCATGAAGATCTCGCCGTGGGCGAAGTTGATGAGCTGGACGATGCCGTAGACCATCGTGTAGCCGATCGCGATGAGTCCGTACATCGCGCCGAGGATGAGTCCATTGGCCAGCTGTTGCGGCAGTTCGTTCACCGCAGGGCCTCCGTGGAGTGGTTCGGATATGGCGCCGCGCGGGAGCGCTGGTGGGCGCTACCCGCGCGGCCTGGATCAATGTGTGAGGGGGATGCTCTCTCTACTCGTCCCCTGCTCAGTCCACCTTGGGAGAGGCGCTGTACTCCGGCGCCCAGGTGTTGTTCTTGACCTTGTAGGCGGTCATCAGGGTGTTCGTGGTGTCACCGAACTCGTCGAAGGAGATGGTGCCGGTGACGCCGTCGAACTTGACCTTGGCCATGGCGTCCAGGACCGCCTTGCGGCCGTCGGACGGGAGCTTGCCGTCGTTGCCCTCGACCGCCAGCTTCACGGCCTCGATGATCGACCAGGTGGCGTCGTAGGTCAGACCGCCGTACGCCTCGTAGGCGTCCTCGTAGCCCTCGGCCTCGTAGTTCTTGATGAACTCCTTGGCGGAGTCGAGCTGCTCGACGGGCTTGCCCACGGAGGTGGCGAGGTCGCCCTCGGCCTTCTTGTTCAGCTTCGGGTACTCACCGGAGTAGATGCCGTCGCCGCCCATCAGCGGGATCTTCTGGCCGCTGTCCTTGAGCTGCTGGCTCAGCGGAGCGGCGGCCGGGTACTCGCCGCCGTAGTACAGGGCCTCGGCACCGGTCTTCTTGATCTTGGCCACGACGGCGTTGAAGTCACGGTCGTCGGGGTTGATGTGGTCGCTGCCGACGATCTTGCCACCGAGCTTGGTGAAGTTCGCCTTGAAGGAGGCGGCGAGACCCGCGCCGTAGGTCTTCTGGTCGTCGATCAGGTAGACCTTCTTGACGCCGGCCTTGTTGTACAGGTACTCGGCGGCGAAGGCACCCTGGATCTCGTCCGTGGTGGCGGTGCGGAAGAACGTCTTGAACTGGCGGACCGAGTTGCCGGTCTTCCAGCCGTCGCCCTGGGTCAGCTCGGTGCCGGTGTTGGCCGGGGAGACCTGGACCAGGCCGGCGTCGTTCAGCGGCTTCTGCATCTGCTGCGAGACGCTGGAGTTCAGCGGGCCGACGACGCCAAGGACATCCTTGTTGCTGATGAACTTCTGGGCGTTCTGCTGGCCGACCGACGGCTGGGCCTGGTCGTCCAGCGGCTCGAGCTTGAACTCGACACCCTTGACGTACTCCTCCTTGTTGGCCGTCTTCACGGCCAGGTCGGCGGAGTTCTTGATGCCCAGGCCGAGGGCGGAGAGGTCACCCGTCAGGGGGGCGTCGACGCCGATCACGACGGTGGTCTTCTCGCCGCCGTCGCCGCCGTTGCTGCTGTCGTCGCGCGACCCGCATGCGGTGAGGGTGAGCGATCCCGCCGCGAGGGCGGCGGTGATGGCAATGAGCGAACGTTGACGCACGAATCAGGTCCTTTCCCTGGCACGCCGGCTCCCTGTGGAGCGCGTCGAGTCGAGCGCTGGACCGAAGGGAACTTCGAATCCGTCGGCGCGGTGACTGGCCGTGACTCTAAGCGTGTGTGGGGAACGTGGAGGAGGGTCTGACCAAGGCTGTGACGCTCTTGTTATGACACGACGTAATGCAGAGCGGTACTAGGCGGGTGGAAGCGCGGAATTCTGACTGATTCGCCCGGTCCATATGGTGAGACTCGCAGGCCCCGCCTGACTCTTATCAGCAGTGTTCTTGGATTTTGCTAATGTCGCGGAATCGTTGCTGGAGGCTACCTGCAGGGCCTGGGGGAGTGCCCGGGCGGGTTGTCCGCCGGGGAGGAAAGAGGCGCGTGCGTATTGCGCGCGTATTACGAAGAGTTACGTTCCGGAAAGGGAGCCGGAGGTTCCGTGGCACTTTCGCGGATACGATCACTTTCAGGGTGATGGCGATCTTGCGGGGGAATCCATGCTTCCTCCGCTCTTCGTCCGGAAAGAGGGGTGAAATCGCCGTTACGGAAATGCGTGGTGGCTGCACGAAAAAGCCGCCGCGCGACGGGCCGGGACAACGGGCCGCCGCGCGGCGGCACTTGACGGAGGTGGCGGGGGGTCAGCCCGGCGAGCGGGGGCTCCGGGGAGCCGGGGGCTCGGCCCGGGAGGGCTGGGCTGCCGGCTCAGCCCAGGGCGCCGGCGCGCTCCTCGTCGCTCGGGGTCACGTCCCGCAGCATGCAGGTCAGCCGGGCGCTGCACACCCGCCGGCCCTCCTCGTCGCTGATCACGATCTCGTACGTCGCCGTCGACCGGCCCCGGTGCACCGGGGTGGCCACACCGGTGACCAGGCCCGAGCGCACCCCGCGGTGGTGCGTGCAGTTCAGGTCCACACCGACGGCGATCTTCGAGACGCCGCCGTGCAGCATCGAACCCACCGAGCCCAGCGTCTCGGCCAGCACCGCCGAGGCGCCGCCGTGCAGCAGTCCGTACGGCTGGGTGTTGCCCTCGACCGGCATGGTGCCCACGACGCGGTCCGCCGAGGCTTCCAGGATCTGCACGCCCATCCGCGTGCCCAGGTGCCCCGCCGAGAACAGGGCGGGCAGGTCGACGCCCAGCGCCGCGTACTCGTCGATGACCTCTTGCGGGAACTTCACGGTGTGCTGCTCGCCCATGGGGCCCGGCTCCGTTCGTCTGTCGGTCGCTCTGGCTGAGCAAACGCTCAGTCGGTCGCCGATTGTTCCAGACGGACCACGACCGACTTGCTGGCCGGGGTGCCACTGGTGTCCGCGGTGGCGTCCAGCGGCACCAGGACGTTCGTCTCCGGGTAGTAGGCGGCGGCACAGCCCCGCGCGGTCGGGTAGTGCACCACGCGGAAGCCCGGGGCCCGCCGCTCCGCGCCGTCCTTCCACTCGCTCACCAGGTCCACGTACGACCCGTCCGCGACGCCGAGCGCGGCGGCGTCCTCCGGGTTCACCAGCACCACGCGGCGGCCGCCCCGGATGCCGCGGTAGCGGTCGTCCAGGCCGTAGATCGTGGTGTTGTACTGGTCGTGCGAGCGCAGGGTCTGCAACAGCAGGCGGCCCTCGGGCAGTTCGGGATACTCCACGGGCGCGGCGGTGAAGTTTGCCTTGCCGGTGGCCGTCGGGAAGCGCCGCTCGTCGCGCGGCGCGTGCGGCAGGGCGAAGCCGCCGGGCCGGGCCACGCGCGCGTTGAAGTCCTCGAACCCGGGGATCACCCGCGCGATGCGGTCCCGGATCGCCGCGTAGTCCTTCTCGAACTCCTCCCACGGCACCACGCTGCGGTCGCCCAGCACCCGGCGGGCCAGGCGGCACACGATGGCCGGCTCGGACAAAAGCCGCGGACTCGCCGGCTCCAGTCGGCCGCGCGAGGCGTGCACCATGCCCATCGAGTCCTCGACGGTGACGAACTGCTCGCCGCCTGCCTGGACATCGCGCTCGGTGCGGCCGAGGGTCGGCAGGATCAGGGCCCGCGCGCCCGTGACGACATGGCTGCGGTTCAGCTTCGTCGACACGTGGACCGTGAGCCGGGCCCGCCGCATCGCCGCCTCGGTGACCTCCGTGTCGGGGGAGGCGGACACGAAGTTGCCGCCCATCGCGAAGAAGACCTTCGCCTCCCCGTCGCGCAGCGCGCGGATGGCGCGCACCACGTCGTAGCCGTGCTCGCGCGGGGGAGCGAAGCCGAACTCCTTCTCCAGGGCGTCCAGGAAGGCCGGCGCGGGCCGCTCGAAGATGCCCATCGTGCGGTCGCCCTGCACGTTGGAGTGGCCGCGCACCGGGCACACGCCCGCGCCCGGGCGGCCGATGTTGCCGCGCAGCAGCAGGAAGTTGACCACCTCGCGGATGGTCGGCACCGCGTGCTTGTGCTGGGTGAGGCCCATGGCCCAGCAGACGATGGTGCGCTCGGAGGCGAGGACCATGCGCAGGGCCTTCTCGATCTCCTCGCGCGTGAGACCGGTGGCCGTCAGCGTGGCGTCCCAGTCGGCCGCGCGGGCGGCCTCGGCGAACTCCTCGTACCCATGCGTGTGCTCGCGGACGAACTCCTCGTCCACGGCACCCTCGGTCTCCAGGATCAGCTTGTTCAGCAGGCGGAAGAGGGCCTGGTCGCCGCCGAGGCGGATCTGCAGGAAGAGGTCGGTGAGGGCGGCGCCCTTGAGCATGCCCTGCGGGGTCTGCGGGTTCTTGAACCGCTCCAGGCCCGCCTCGGGCAGCGGGTTCACACTGATGATCTTCGCGCCGCCCGCCTTGGCCTTCTCCAGGGCGGAGAGCATCCGCGGATGGTTCGTGCCCGGGTTCTGGCCCGCGACGATGATGAGGTCCGCCTGGTACAGATCCTCGAGCAGGACGCTGCCCTTGCCGATGCCGATCGTCTCGGTCAGCGCCGAGCCGGAGGACTCGTGGCACATGTTCGAGCAGTCCGGCAGGTTGTTCGTGCCCAGCTCGCGCGCGAAGAGCTGGTACAGGAACGCGGCCTCGTTGCTGGTGCGGCCGGAGGTGTAGAAGACGGCCTCGTCGGGGGAGGAGAGGGCGGCGATCTCCTCCGCGATGATGTCGAAGGCGCGCTCCCAGGTGACCGGCTCGTAGTGCCCGGCCCCCTCCGGGAGATACATCGGGTGGGTGAGACGGCCCTGCTGGCCGAGCCAGTAGCCGCTGCGGCGGGCGAGGTCCGCGACCGGGTGCGCGGCGAAGAACTCCGGCGTGACCCGGCGCAGCGTCGCCTCCTCCGCGACCGCCTTCGCGCCGTTCTCGCAGAACTCCGCCTTGTGCCGGTGGTCCGGCTCGGGCCAGGCACAGCCCGGGCAGTCGAAGCCGTCCTTCTGGTTCACGCTGAGCAGCGTCAGCGCGGTCCGCTTCAGGCCCATCTGCCGCTGGGCGACGCGCAGGGTGTGCCCGATGGCCGGCAGCCCGGCCGCCGCGTGCTGCGGCTCGGCGACCTGCGGCGCGTCCTGAACCGGGTCGGCCTTCGGCGGCCTCGTCGCCATCGCGCACTCTCCTTCGCGTACACCTGTGAGGTACGTCTCCGATCCTCGCACGGACCACTGACAGCGATCAGCCCCTGGGAAGGGGGCCGGGAGGAGAGGGTGCGGTGGGTTCGGGGGCGGGGGAAGGGCGCGGTGGGTTCGGGGGCGGGGGTGAGTGGGCGCCCGTATGTGAGGTGGCTCGCGGAACGCCCCGGGGTCGGGGCGGGCGCCGCGCGGGCAGGTGCTGGGCGCCCGCGCGGGTAGGGGCCGGGCTCAGGGCGGGAACGTGCCCGGCCCCGGGCGGGTCCGCGCCGGCCGGGCGCCCACGCGGCGCCCCGCCAAGGCGCGCGCACGCCGTGCGCAGGGGCCGCCGTGCGCAGGGTCCACACCGTGCGCGGGGGCCCCGCCGTGCGCAAGGGCCCGCGCCGTGTCCCGCGCGGCCAGGTGTCCCGCCCTCGCGCGGCCGGTATCCGGTTCCCGCGCGTCCAGTGACCGGGTCCCGCGCGTCCCCGTCCCGGCGCCCAGGCCGCGCCTCGTCCTCCCCGGGCACCCCGGCAAGGCCTCGTCCTCCCCGGGCACCCCGGCAAGGCCGCGCCTTCCCCGGGCACCCCGGCAAGGCCGCGCCCTCGGCGGCCCGGCAGGGCCCCACCCCCGGCGTGGGGCCGACTGTCAGTGGGGCGTGGCAGGATCGGGGGCGTGGCAGAGACAGCATCGAAGAAGACCGACAACCCCTCCGGCGGGAGCCGTCCCCGGCTGATGCTCATGGACGGGCACTCCCTGGCCTACCGCGCGTTCTTCGCGCTCCCCGCGGAGAACTTCACGACCGCGACGGGCCAGCCGACGAACGCGATCTACGGCTTCGCGTCGATGCTGGCCAACACGCTGCGTGACGAGGAGCCCACCCACTTCGCGGTGGCGTTCGACGTCTCCCGCAAGACCTGGCGCTCGGAGGAGTTCACCGAGTACAAGGCGAACCGCTCCAAGACCCCGGACGAGTTCAAGGGCCAGGTGGAGCTGATCGGCGAGCTGCTCGACGCGATGCACGTCTCCCGCTTCGCGGTGGAGGGGTACGAGGCGGACGACGTGATCGCCACCCTCGCCACCCAGGCCGAGGCCGAGGGCTTCGAGGTGCTGATCGTCACCGGCGACCGCGACTCCTTCCAGCTGGTCAGCGACCACACCACGGTGCTGTACCCGACGAAGGGCGTCTCCGAGCTGACCCGCTTCACCCCGGAGAAGGTCTTCGAGAAGTACGGGTTGACGCCCGCGCAGTACCCGGACTTCGCCGCGCTGCGCGGCGACCCGTCCGACAACCTCCCCGGCATCCCCGGCGTCGGCGAGAAGACCGCCGCGAAGTGGATCAACCAGTTCGGCTCCTTCGCCGAGCTGGTGGAGCGCGTCGACGAGGTCAAGGGCAAGGCCGGGCAGAACCTGCGCGACCACCTGGAGGCCGTCAAGCTCAACCGCCGCCTCACCGAGCTGGAGCGGCAGGTGGAGCTGGACAAGGCGGTCGCCGACCTGAAGCGCGAGCCGTACGACCGCAAGGCGGTCGCGATGGTCCTCGACACCCTGGAGATCCGCAACCCGTCGCTGCGCGAGCGCCTGCTCGCCGTCGACCCCGGCGCCCAGGAGGCCGAGTCCACCCCGGTCGTCGCGGACGGGGTGGAACTGGACGGCAAGGTCCTCGCCACCGGCGAGCTGGCCGGCTGGCTCGCCGAGCACGGCACCGGACCGCTCGGCATGGCCACCGTCGACACCTGGGCGCTGGGCACCGGCTCGGTGGCCGAGATCGCCCTCGCCACCGCTGCCGGACCGGCCGCCTGGTTCGACCCGTCCCAGCTCGACGAGGCCGACGAGAAGGCGTTCGCCGCCTGGCTGGCCGACGCGGACCGGCCCAAGGTGCTGCACAACGCCAAGGGCGCGATGCGGGTCTTCGCCGAGCACGGCTGGACGATCGCCGGGGTCACCATGGACACCGCGCTCGCCGCCTACCTGGTCAAGCCGGGCCGCCGCTCCTTCGACCTGGACGCGCTGTCCCTGGAGTATCTGCACCGGGAGCTGGCCCCCGCCGCCGCGGCCGACGGCCAGCTCGCCTTCGGCGCGGACGACGGCGCCGAGGCCGAGGCGCTGATGATCCAGGCCCGTGCCGTCCTCGACCTGGGCGAGGCCTTCGAGGGCCGGCTCCAGGAGGTCGGCGCGGCGGATTTGCTGCGGGACATGGAGCTGCCGACCTCCGCGCTGCTGGCCCGCATGGAGCGGCACGGCATCGCGGCGGACCGCGCCCACCTGGAAGCCATGGAACAGATGTTCGCCGGTGCGGTGCAGCAGGCCGTGAAGGAGGCCCACGCGGCGGCCGGGCACGAGTTCAACCTGGGCTCGCCCAAGCAGCTCCAGGAGGTGCTCTTCGGCGAGCTGGGCCTGCCGAAGACCAAGAAGACGAAGACCGGCTACACCACCGACGCCGACGCCCTGGCCTGGCTCGCCGGCCAGACCGACAACGAACTGCCGGTGATCATGCTCCGCCACCGCGAGCAGGCCAAACTCCGTGTGACGGTCGAGGGCCTGATCAAGACGATCGCGACGGACGGCCGCATCCACACCACGTTCAACCAGACCGTCGCCGCGACCGGCCGGCTCTCCTCCACCGACCCCAACCTCCAGAACATCCCGGTCCGCACCGACGAGGGCCGGGCGATCCGGCGCGGCTTCGTGGTCGGCGAGGGCTTCGAGTCCCTGATGACCGCCGACTACAGCCAGATCGAGCTGCGCGTGATGGCCCACCTCTCCGAGGACGAGGGTCTGATTGAGGCGTTCACCTCCGGCGAGGACCTGCACACCACAGTCGCCTCGCAGGTCTTCTCGGTCGACCGGTCCGCGGTCGACGCGGAGATGCGCCGCAAGATCAAGGCGATGTCCTACGGCCTGGCGTACGGTCTGTCGGCGTTCGGCCTCTCCCAGCAGCTCAACATCGAGGCGGCCGAGGCGCGCGCCCTGATGGACACCTACTTCGAGCGCTTCGGCGGGGTCCGGGACTACCTGCGCCGGGTGGTCGACGAGGCCCGCGCGACCGGCTACACGGAAACCCTGTTCGGCCGCCGCCGCTACCTCCCCGACCTGAACAGCGACAACCGCCAGCGCCGTGAGATGGCCGAGCGCATGGCGCTCAACGCGCCCATCCAGGGCACCGCGGCGGACATCGTCAAGATGGCCATGCTGAACGTCGACCGCGCCCTGACCGAGGCCGGCCTCACCTCCCGCATGCTCCTCCAGGTCCACGACGAAATCGTCCTGGAGATCGCCCCCGGCGAGCGCGAGCGAGTGGAAGAGCTCGTCCGCCGAGAAATGGCCGGCGCGGTCCAGCTCCGCGCCCCCCTGGACGTCTCAGTAGGCGTAGGCCCCGACTGGGAGTCGGCGGCCCACTAGCCTCCGGCGGAAAGCCCCACATGGATGCCGGGCCGACCAGAAACCGGCCCGGCATCGAGCCGCGCGCGAACACGCGCCCAAAAGGGGCGCGGGGAACTGCGCGCTCAACCCCCACAAACCCGCACCCGACCTACGACGGCCCCACCCCCCCACCCGAGGGGCGCGGGGAACTGCGCGACCAACCCCCACACACCCGCACCCGACCGACGACGGCGCCACCCCCCACCCCAGGGGCGCGGGGAACTGCGCGACCAGCCCCCACCCACCCGCACCGCCCGAACAACCCCAACCGCCCAGACGCGACGCCCCCAACCCCCGGAGGGCCCTTCACCCACGTGGCCCCCGCGAAAACGCACCCCCCACCCCCCTCCCGTCAAGATGCCGCCATGGGTATACGCATGCTCAACCACCGCGGAGCCCCCCTGCTCCGAGCGGTCCCGGCCTTCTCGGCAAGCGCAAGCACCGCCCGTGACCTCGCCGGCCCGGCGACGGCCCTGCGCCACGCCGCCGTGGACCTCCGGCGCCGGATCGCCCGGCGCGCGCCGACCGCCGTACGCCTGCGCGAGACCATCGACACCTGGCGCCCCTGGGCCGACCTGGCCCGCGGCTACCTGGCCCTCTTCCTCACCCTGATGCCGCGCCCGCGGCCGTCGTACACCGTCACCGTGTTCACCGCGACGGTCCCCGCCCTCAGCGAGCCGCCGAACGGCTCCGCGACCGCCCCGCGCGGTCCCCGCCCCCCGCGAGGGAACCGTCGTGACCGCCGGGTACCGAAGCCGGGCGCCACACCCTGACCGCCACCGCGTACAGCAGCACGCCCAGCACCAGCCCGGCCCCGCCGCCGAAGCACACCGTCGGGATCAGCTCGTAGGGCTTGGCCACGGCGCCCCGGTACTCCCACCACCGCACCGCCCGCCGCACCGCCGCGACCACGGCGCAGCCGCCGATCAGGGCCACGGCCCACCACCGGTCCCGCGACGACAGCGACGGCACCCCCGATGGCGGCCCCGACGGCTCCCCGGCAGGAGCCCGCCGCAGCGCCAGCCCGACGAACACGGCGATCACGGCCGCGGCCACGGCGGAACCGCCGTACTGGAGGTACCAGTACAGCGGCGAGCCCGCGATCTCCCGCCCGAGCACCGGGAATACCCGCATGCCCCACCGGTCCAGGTGGGTGAACGCGTCCCAGACCACATGGGTCAGCGCCCCGAGCGCCGCGGAGGCGTACCAGCGCAGGGCCAGACCGGCCGTCACGCGCGCGCGGGGCGCCCCGCACCGCAGCAGCGCGGCCAGGCGCCCCTGCCGTGCCCGCGGCACCAGCGCCACCAGCGGTTCCCGGACCAGCAGCCACAGCCCCACCAGAGCCCACGCCACCGCCACGTCGACCGTGAACACCCCGGGGAAGGAGTGGGTGACGTCACCGAACTCCATGGCCTCCGGCAGGGCGCTCGCCGCGTAGTAGGTCATGTCCGGCGCGAACGATCCGGCGACCAGCACGGCAGGCGCCAGCCGCCACCGCCCGGTTCCGTCGGTGCGTACGGCGGGCAGGACCGCTGCCGCGTGGCTGAGAGTGAACGGCAAGCTGGCCCCCCGGAACGAATCTGACGCCCAGTATGCGATGGCTTCCGGCGAGCGGGGGAACCGTATGGGTGGCCGGCGCGTGCCAAGTAGGGAAAACCGGGCACCAACGGGTGCCCGAGCGCGAGAAGTTGTCGTAGGGTCACCAGGGTTGACGTGCGGGGAGCGCGTCGGACCGGTCGACAAAACCACAAAAACAGAACAACGCCAACAGAACGGGCAGACGCGGGCGCTGAGACGTCCGCTGGGAGGGGTTCACTTTCATGGCGGCGCATTTCGGCAGGAGGCTGCGCAAGGGGGCGGCGAACACCGCCGTGGCCGCGGCAGCGGTCGCGGCCCTGGCGGCGTCCCAGGCTCCGGATGTGACGACCGACGGCGCCGGCAGACAGACCCCCTCCTCCGGCGCGCCCTCCCCCGACGCTCCCGCCGAGGACAGCGCGACCGGCAACTCGCCCTACTACACGGACCTGCCGCCGCTGAACAGCCCCAATCCCTCGCCCTCCAGCGGCGCCACCGCCACCCCCGGCGTCACCGGCGAGGCCGCGGCGGGCATACCCGCGACCGTCCTCGACGCCTACAAGAAGGCCGAGGCCACGCTGCGCGAGAAGAAGCCCGGCTGCAACCTGCCGTGGCAACTCCTCGCCGCCATCGGCAAGGTGGAGTCCGGCCAGGCCCGCGGCGGCCGGGTGTCCGCCGACGGCACCACCATCGGCCGGATCCTCGGCCCGCAGCTCAACGGCGTCGGCTTCGCCAACATCAGCGACACGGACGACGGCGCCTACGACGGGGACGCCGCGTACGACCGTGCCGTCGGCCCCATGCAGTTCATCCCGTCCACCTGGGCGTGGGCCGGCCGCGACGGCAACGGCGACGGCAAGAAGGACCCCAACAACATCTACGACGCCGCGCTCGCGGCCGGACACTACCTGTGCCGCTTCGGCTGGGACCTGTCCACCGACAGCGATCTGCGCAGCGCGATCCTCAGCTACAACAACTCGACGGAGTACCTCAACACGGTCCTGTCGTGGCTCGAGTACTACCGCAAGGGCACCCACGAGGTCCCGGACGGCACCGGCCAGCTGCCCTCGGACCGCAGCGACGACTCCGCCGGGGCGGGCCCGTCGCCGACGCCGCCCGCGACCGGGAAGCCGCCCGCCACGCACAAGCCGAAGCCCAGCACGCCCCCCTCGGGCGGCGGTTCGCAGACCCCGACCAAGCCGCCGACGACTCCGCCGACGACTCCGCCGACCACCCCGCCCACCACTCCGCCGCCCACCACCCGGCCGACCCCGACCGACACGGTGCACCACCTGGAGGACGCGGGCACCGGGAAGCTCACCGCCATGGCGGGCGACGTGTTCGACGAGCGGATCAGCACCCGCGCGGAGACCAAGTCCGGCGAGGGCGTCGGCAAGGTACGGGTCCGCTTCACCATCGTCGGCACCACGGACGCCACCTTCCCCGGCGGCGAGACCGTCGCCACGATGGTGACGAGCGACGCCGGCGTGGCCGTCGCACCGCCGCTCCAGGCGGGCGAGAAGACCGGCTCGTTCACCGTCCGCGCCACCGTCGTGGGCCGCTCGATCCCCGGCCTCGGCTACACCGCCACGGTCACCGCGCGGGCCGCCGACAAGCTCGTCCGCACCTCCGACACCGCTCTGACCTGCGTGGCGGGCGGCGAGTTCGCCGAGCAGGTCCAGGTCAAGGCGACGTACAAGGGCGCCGCCGCGGACGGTGTCGCGGCCACCGCGACGCTGATCAAGTCGGCGGACGACCCGGCGGTCAACGACAAGGGCCCCTACTTCAAGGACGCGGACGGCAAGGCCGTACGCACCCTCACGGGCCTGAAGACCGGCGCCGACGGCCTGCTGACGCTGCCGAAGCTGTACGCGGACGACACGGCCGGCACGTTCCTGCTGCGCCTCACCACCACGGGCGGCGCGGCGCTGACCGTGGAGCTGACGGTGACGGCGCCGGAGCCGTCGCCGAGCCCGTCGACCAGCGAGTCCGCCCCGGCCGGCGCGTAAGCGCACCGCACCGAGCCCGGAACGAACCGCACCGAGCCCGGAACGAGGGCGCCCCTCCGCCACGGCGGGCCGGGCGCCCTCGCCGCGTGCGCACGCCTTCCGCTCTCCTTTCGCCCGTACCTGACGGTGCGTCAGCTCCAACGCCGCGGAGTCATCGCCTCAGCCGCGCGTTGGTGTGCCGGGTCGGCTCCGCCGTGGCCGGGTCCTCGGGCCACGGATGCTTCGGGTACCGGCCGCGCAGCTCCGCGCGGACACCCCGGTAGCCGTCCTTCCAGAAGGAGGCGAGGTCGGCGGTGACCGCGGCCGGGCGGCCTGCGGGGGAGAGCAGGTGCACCAGCAGCGGCACCCCGGCCACGCGCGGCGACTCCTGGAGCCCGAACATCTCCTGCAACTTCACCGCCAGCACCGGCCGCTCCGGATCCGCGTAGTCGACCCGTACGGCCGACCCGCTCGGCACCGTGATCCGCTCCGGGGCCAGCTCGTCCAGCCGCGCCGCCTCGCCCGACGCCCAGGGCAGCAGCCGGGCCAGACACGCCCCGGCGTCGATCCGCGCCAGATCCGCCCGCCGCCGGGCCCGGCCCAGCTCCGGCTCCAGCCACTCGTCCACGCGCGCGTGGAGCGCGTCGTCGGACACGTCCGGCCAGGGCTCGCCCAGGTGCAGCCGCAGAAACGCCAGCCGCTGCCGCAGCACCTCGGCCTCCCGGGACCACCGCAGCAGTCCGAACCCCTCCCGCCGCAACCCGTCGAGCAGCGCCTCCCGTACGAGACCGGGGGCGGGCTCCGTCGGCGGCCGTACGGCCAGCTCCACCGCGCCCAGCCGCTCCACGCGCCGGGCGACGACGTCCCCGTCGGCCCACCGGATCTCGTCGCCCTCGGCCAGCAGCGCCCCCGCCGCGCGCCGCGCGATGTCCTCGTCGACGACCGCCGCGAGCCGCACGCGCGCGTGCCCCCGGCCGACGGGCCGGTCCGCCACCGCGACGGCGATCCACGGCGCGCCCCGCAACGCCGTGCCCTCACCCAGCTCGGCGCGCGTCCCCGACACCATCAGATACGACCCGCCGTCCGCGCGGGCCACCCGCTCCGGGTAGGCGAACGCGGCGACAAGACCGGCGAGCCGGTCCTCGCCCTCGCCCGTCCGATCACCGGGCGCCGCAGCGAGGCTCGCCCGACCGTTCCCGCCGTCCACGGCGCTCGCCCGGTCGATGCCTTCCCCGGCCTCCTCGGCGAGGGCCCGCAGCCGGCGCACCTCCGCGCGCCACCGGCCCGCGTAGGCGTCACCGCCGCGCCGGGCGGCCCGCAGGGCCCCCGCGAGGTCGTCCCCGTACTCGCGCGGCGGCTCCTCGCTCAGCAGGGCCACGACCTCGGCGGCCCGCCCCGCGCCCACGAGCGGGGCGGCGTCCAGCAGGGCCCGCCCCAGCCGGGGATGCAGACCCAGACGGGACAACCGGACGCCCCGCGCGGTGGCCCGCCCGGCCTCGTCCACCGCGCCGATCGCCGACAGCACGCGCCGCGCCGCCGCCATCGCGCCGCCCGGCGGCGGGTCCAGCAGCGCCAGCCCGCTCGCCTCCGGATCGCCCCAGCAGGCCGCCTGGAGGGCGAACGCGGTCAGGTCGGCCACCTGGATCTCGGGAGCCGGGAACCGCGGCAGACGCGCCTCCTCCGCCTCCGCCCAGCAGCGGTACACCGTGCCCGGCGCCTCACGCCCGGCGCGCCCGGCCCGCTGCCGCCCCGCCGCCTGCGAGGCCCGTACCGTCGTCAGCGCGCTCAGCCCGCGCGCGTGGTCCACGCGCGGCTCCCGCGCCAGTCCCGAGTCGACGACCACCCGCACTCCCGGGACCGTCAGCGAGGACTCCGCCACCGCCGTCGCCAGCACCACCCGGCGGCCCGCGCCCGGCGCCAGCACCGCGTCCTGCACCGCCGCCGGCGCCCGCCCGTGCACCTGGAGCACCTCCACGTCCCCGAGATCCCCCAGCTGCCCGGCGACCCGCGCGATCTCCCCGACGCCGGGCAGGAAGCACAGCACGTCCCCCGTCCGCTCGGCCAGCGCCCGGCGCACCACCGACGCCACATGCGCCAGCAGCGCCGGATCCACCCGCATCCCGTGCGGCGGCCGTACGGGCCGGGGAGGCGGCGCCCAGACGGTCTCCACCGGATGGGAGACGCCCCGCGCCTCGACCACCGGCGCCCCGCCCAGCAGCCGCGCCCACCCCTCGGCGTCCGTGGTCGCCGACGCGGCCACCAGCCGCAGCTCCGGCCGCAGCGCCTCGCGCACGTCCCACAGGAAGGCAGCCGCGGTGTCCGCGTCCAGATGCCGCTCGTGGCACTCGTCGAGCAGCACCACGTCGACCCCGCTCAGCTCCTGGTCGCGTTGCAGCCGCTGGAGCAGCACACCGGTCGTGACGACCTCCACGCGCGCGTGCCGCCCCACGACCCGCTCCCCGCGCACCGTGTAGCCGACGCTCTCGCCGACCCGCTCACCGAGCAGCCACGCCATGCGCCGGGCCGCCGCCCGCGCGGCGATCCGCCGGGGCTCCGCGACCAGCACCCGCCGCCCGGGCCCGTCCCCCAGCAGCCCCGCGAGGGCGAGCGGCACCAGCGTGGTCTTGCCGGTACCGGGCGGCGCCACCAGCACGGCGGCGCCGGGCCCCTCCAGGGCGTCGCGCAGCGCGGGCAGGGCACCGCGCACGGGCAGGGCGTCCAGAGCGTCGTAACGGATCACGCCCCCAGTGTCGTACGACCGGGAAAACGGCCCTCACGCGCGCGTGATCCTTACTGGTGTCACCCGCCGCACGTGTGACCCCCGCCGCTGTCACCCGCTGCCCCGGATCCGGCTGCGGGCGCGTGGCTCAGTCCCGCTCGCAGACGAAGATCGCCGTCCCTGGGATCAGGTTCCCGCGCAGCGGCGACCAGCCGCCCCACTCGGAGGTGTTCCACGCGGGCCACTCCGGCTCCACCAGGTCCACCAGCCGGAAGCCGGACGCCACGATGTCCCGGACCCGGTCGCCGAGCGTCCGGTGGTGCTCGACGTACACCGCGCGGCCCTGCTCGTCCTGCTCGACGTACGGGGTGCGGTCGAAGTACGACCCGGAGACCGTCAGGCCCTCGGGGCCCGGCTCGTCCGGGAAGGCCCAGCGGATCGGATGGGTCACCGAGAAGACGAACCGGCCGCCCGGCCGCAGCACCCGGCGCACCTCCCGCAGCACCAGCCGCGGGTCCGCCACGAACGGCAGCGCCCCATAGGCCGAGCACGCCAGGTCGAAGGAGGCGTCCGCGAAGGGCAGGGCGCTCGCGTCCGCGCACACCAGCGGGAAGGAGCCGCCGATGCGCAGGGCGTGCTGGAGCTGGCGGTGGGAGAGGTCCAGGGCGACCGGGCGCGCCCCCTGGGCGGCCAGCCAGCGCGCGCACTGCGCCGCGCCGGCGCCGATCTCCAGGACGTCCCTGCCCTTCAGCTCCTCCGGCTGGCCGAGCAGCTCGGCCTCCACCTCGTCCAGGCCCTCGGGACCCCACACGAACCGGTCGTCGCCGAGGAACGTGCCGTGCTCGATCTGGTACTCGTCCGCGTTGCGGTCCCACCAGTGCCGGTTGGCCCGGGCGCTCTCGGTGACTCCGGTGTCACGCCGGGTGGCCTCCGGTTCGCCGGCCTCGCCGGCCTCGGTGGCGTCGCCCGCGTAGGTGGCGGGCTCGGCGGATTCGGGCTCTTGGATGATCGGCTCCCTCGTCGTACTCTTCGGTCCAGCCCGTCCCGGCGGTGTCACGAAAGGGGCACGCCGACGCCCGCGTGGCCTCAAGGGACAGGTTTTCTGCCGGGATTGCGGCGATCCGCCCCGGGTGTGCGTCTTCGCGCATTGACCCTGCCCGGCTGCCCCCGTATGCTACAAGTTGCGCTGCGGGCCTGCGCACCTCAGACGTAGCAGGCTGCGCTCGCATCTGTTGTATGTCCCCTCGGTTGTCGAGGCGCCAACACCGGTTTTGGCTGGTGAGGCGCTTCCTTGGCTGTCCGGCTTCTGCAGAGCGAAACGGGCTCCCGGCGTAGCAGTACCTACGACTTCAATGTCCGTACCGGAGCCCTTTCCCACATGACGAGCAGCACCGAGACCACCGCCACCACCCCGCAGGTAGCGGTCAACGACATCGGTAACGAGGAAGCCTTCCTCGCAGCGATCGACGAGACGATCAAGTACTTCAACGACGGCGACATCGTCGACGGCGTCATCGTGAAGGTCGACCGGGACGAGGTCCTGCTCGACATCGGTTACAAGACCGAAGGCGTGATCCCGAGCCGCGAGCTCTCGATCAAGCACGACGTCGACCCCAACGAGGTCGTCGCCGTCGGTGACGAGATCGAGGCCCTGGTCCTCCAGAAGGAGGACAAGGAAGGCCGCCTGATCCTCTCGAAGAAGCGCGCCCAGTACGAGCGTGCCTGGGGCACCATCGAGAAGATCAAGGAAGAGGACGGGATCGTCACCGGTACCGTCATCGAGGTCGTCAAGGGTGGTCTCATCCTCGACATCGGCCTCCGTGGCTTCCTCCCGGCCTCCCTGGTCGAGATGCGCCGCGTCCGCGACCTCCAGCCCTACGTGGGCAAGGAGCTCGAGGCCAAGATCATCGAGCTGGACAAGAACCGCAACAACGTGGTCCTGTCCCGCCGTGCCTGGCTGGAGCAGACCCAGTCCGAGGTCCGCCAGACCTTCCTCACCACCCTCCAGAAGGGCCAGGTGCGGTCCGGCGTCGTCTCCTCGATCGTCAACTTCGGTGCCTTCGTGGACCTGGGTGGCGTCGACGGTCTGGTTCACGTCTCCGAGCTGTCCTGGAAGCACATCGACCACCCGTCCGAGGTCGTCGAGGTGGGCCAGGAGGTCACCGTCGAGGTCCTCGACGTCGACATGGACCGCGAGCGCGTCTCCCTGTCGCTGAAGGCGACCCAGGAAGACCCGTGGCAGCAGTTCGCCCGCACCCACCAGATCGGCCAGGTCGTGCCCGGCAAGGTCACGAAGCTGGTTCCGTTCGGTGCGTTCGTCCGCGTGGACGAGGGCATCGAGGGTCTGGTCCACATCTCCGAGCTGGCCGAGCGCCACGTGGAGATCCCGGAGCAGGTCGTCCAGGTCAACGACGAGATCTTCGTCAAGGTCATCGACATCGACCTCGAGCGTCGCCGGATCTCGCTGTCCCTGAAGCAGGCCAACGAGTCCTTCGGTGCCGACCCGACGGCGGTCGAGTTCGACCCGACCCTGTACGGCATGGCCGCGTCCTACGACGACCAGGGCAACTACATCTACCCCGAGGGCTTCGACCCGGAGACCAACGACTGGCTGCCCGGCTACGAGAAGCAGCGCGAGGAGTGGGAGCGCCAGTACGCCGAGGCGCAGGCCCGCTTCGAGCAGCACCAGCAGCAGGTCATCAAGTCCCGCGAGGCGGACGCCCAGGCCGCTGCCGAGGGTGGCGAGGCCGCCGCTCCGGCCGCGACCGGCGGTTCGTACTCCTCCGAGGGCGGCGACAACTCCGGCGCCCTGGCGTCGGACGAGGCGCTGGCCGCGCTGCGCGAGAAGCTGGCCGGCGGCCAGAGCTGAGCGCACGCTGAGCTGTAGCTCTTGAACCGAGGGCCCGTACCCCACCCGGGGTGCGGGCCCTCGGCGCGTCCGGACACCCCCGGTTCCGCGCAGCCACCCCGGTCGCTCAACGAGGCCACCGCGCGGGGCAATTACCAGGCAGTTGCCACCCGACTCGGACGCACGGGAATGACCATCTCCCACACCGCGTTGTTCCGTACGAACACGAGGAGGAGCGGTCACTGTGCTAGATCCGCAGGGTTTGTACACGTGGGAGCCGAAGGGCCTGGCCGTCGTCGACATGGCGCTCGCCCAGGAATCGGCCGGTCTTGTCATGCTCTACCACTTCGACGGATACATCGACGCGGGTGAGACCGGCGACCAGATCGTCGACCGGCTCCTCGACTCGCTGCCGCACCAGATCGTCGCCCGCTTCGACCACGACCGGCTCGTGGACTACCGTGCCCGCCGTCCGCTGCTCACCTTCCGGCGCGACCGCTGGACCGGCTACGACGAGCCCACGCTCGCCGTCCGGATCGTCCAGGACGCCACCGGGGCGCCCTTCCTGCTGCTGTCGGGCCCGGAGCCGGACGTGGAGTGGGAGCGCTTCGCCGCGGCCGTCGAGCAGATCGTGGAACGTCTGGGCGTACGCCTCGCCGTGAACTTCCACGGCATCCCCATGGGCGTCCCGCACACCCGCCCGGTGGGTCTCACGCCGCACGGCAACCGGACCGACCTGGTCCCCGGTCACCGCAGCCCCTTCGAGGAGGCGCAGGTGCCCGGCAGCGCCGAGTCGCTGGTCGAGTACCGCCTCATGGAGGCCGGGCACGACGTCCTGGGCGTCGCCGCGCACGTCCCGCACTACATCGCCCGCTCGCCCTACCCCGACGCCGCGCTGACCGTCCTGGAGGCCATCACCGCCGCCACCGGCCTGGTCCTGCCGGCCATCGCGCACTCCCTGCGCACGGACGCGTACCGCACGCAGACCGAGATCGAGCGGCAGATCCGGGAGGGCGACGAGGAGCTGACCGCCCTCGTCCAGGGCCTCGAGCACCAGTACGACGCGGTCGCCGGTGCGGAGACGCGCGGGAACATGCTCGCCGAGCCCGTGGAGATTCCTTCGGCGGACGAGATCGGGCGGGAGTTCGAGCGGTTCCTGGCGGAGCGGGAGGGGGATGGCTGAGGCGCCCTGTGGGTGGGGTGGGCGGGCTGGGCTGGCCGGGTGGTCGGGGCGGGATGGATGGTCGTCGGCGCCCCGCGCGGGTGCGGCGGAGCCGGTTGAGCCGGTGGAGCCCTTCCGCGCCCACCCCCGCCCCCGCCCGTTGTCACCGGCAGGGCCTAAGCTTCCGCTCATGCTGACTGTGGGGCTGACCGGCGGGATCGGGGCCGGCAAGAGCGAGGTGTCGCGGCTGCTGGTGGAGTGCGGCGCCGTGCTGATCGACGCCGACCGCATCGCGCGCGAGGTCGTGGCGCCCGGGACTCCCGGACTCGCCGCGGTCGTGGAGGCCTTCGGCGAGGAGGTGCTGGCCCCGGACGGCAGCCTGGACCGGCCCAAGCTCGGCTCGATCGTCTTCGCGGACCCCGAGAGGCTGGCCGTCCTGAACTCGATCGTGCACCCCCTGGTCGGCGCCCGCTCCCGGGAGCTGGAGGCCGCGGCGGCGGAGGACGCCGTCGTCGTGCACGACGTACCGCTGCTCACCGAGAACGGCCTGGCGCCGCTGTACGACGTGGTGATCGTCGTCGACACCGCCCCGGAGACCCAGCTCGACCGGCTCGTCCGGCTGCGCGGCATGACCGAGGAGGACGCCCGCGCGCGGATGGCCGCGCAGGCGACCCGCGAGAAGCGCCGGGAGATCGCGGACATCGTGATCGACAACGACGTACCGCTGGAGGAACTGGAGCGGCGGGTGAAGGACGTGTGGGCGGATCTGGTCCGCCGGGCCCGCGCGCCGAAGGAACCGGCGGGGGAGTAGCGGCACAGCGGCGCGGGTGGTGGTGCCGTGGGGAATAGCGGCGCCGCGCCACGGCGTTGAACGGGTGCAGCAAGGGAAGGAATTTGCCGTGCCCGAGATCAGCGGTTCGACCGGACCTACCCCGGAGACGCACGTCATCGACTTCCGTGCCGCCGAGCAGTTGCTCGCCGCGCGCGACCCGCGCGGCGCGGTGAAGCTGCTCGACGGAGTCATCGCCGCACACCCCGAGAACACCGCCGCGCGGCTGCTGCGCGCCCGCGCCTTCTTCGCCGCCGCGCAACTGCGACCGGCGGAGCTGGAGTTCACCATCGTGCTGGAGCGCGAGCCGGACAACGCGTTCGCGCACTTCGCGCTGGCCCGCACCTATGAGCGCCAGGGCCGCCCCGACCAGGCCAAGCGCCACTTTCGGCTGGCGGCGGCGCTGGACCCGAACCCGCGGTATCTGAAGGCGGCTCGTTTCGAGTAGGGCCTGGGGCGCTACCGGCGCCCATGGCTCTCCGGTGGCCGGTACGGAGGCACGTCGCGGCCGGGCTGGTAGTGCGGGCCCTGACGGATGTGGCGCAGGATCACGATCATGTCGATCGTGGCCACCAGCCACAGCACCCCGCAGGCGATCGCCCAGCCGACCCGCCCCACCAGGGCGAACGCGGCCGTGCCGAAGACGGCCCAGACCAGCCCCCACAGGCTCAGCCAGAACCGCGCCCGCAGCGCACTGCGCGCGGTCACCGGCTCACTGCCCGTACGCATCCGGACCACCACCCTCCTTGCAACCTACTCCTGCCCGCCACTCCGCTCCAGGGCGCCGCCGACGGCCCCGACCAGGGACTTCGACGGCCCGGCGTCACTCGAACGGGTGGCGTCGGGGGAAGTGGGAACGGGCGTGCGGGGCCGGGCCGTTGGCCTGTCATGGAGCTGAGGATGCGAGCGGGACATCAGGGGACGGGGCCGGGGCCGATCACCCCGGACGGCTGCGCCGTGCAGCTCTACACACGGCTTCCGATCGGGCCGGAGCCGGACATTATCGCCTCCGCGGTGCCGGCGGGGGCACACCTTCTGGAGCTGGGCTGCGGGGTGGGACGCATGACGCACCCGCTGCTGGAGCGCGGTTTCCGGGTGACGGCGGTGGACGAGTCCCCCGAGATGCTGGAGCACGTCCGCGGGGCGCGTACGGTCCTCAGCCCGATCGAGGACCTCGACCTGGGGGAGACCTTCGACGCGGTGCTGCTCGCCTCCTTCCTCGTGCACACCGGGGACGCCGAGGTGCGGCGCGGCCTGCTGCGGGCGTGCGTGCGGCACGTGGCGGAGGACGGTTGTGCGCTGATCCAGCGGGAGGGCGAGGACTTCCACACCGACCTGCCGCGCGAGCGGGTCGATCCCAGCGGCTTCACCGTGCGGATCGTGTCCTCGGAACCGGTCGGGGAGGGGGTGCGCTCGGTGCGCGCGGAGTACGAGTTCCCGGACGCGACCTGGACCCAGACGTTCCGGGCACGGCCGCTGACGAAGGAACAGTTCGAGGAGGCACTGTGCGAGGCGGGCCTCAGGGTGGACAGATACCTGACGGAGGACCGGATATGGGTGAGGGCGGTGCCGATGGGCGGGTAGGGGCGCGGTGGGCGGACGGGGGCCTGACCGCGGCCGTACAGGGGGCGTACTGCGGCGGGCGCAGGTCCACGGCGAAGTGCGGGCCCTACGGCGATGAGTTTCACGGTGGGCACGGGTCTACCTCTCCGACAACGGCACGGACCGCTTCCCGCAGGAGATCCCCATGTCCCAGACCACCGCTTCCCACGCAGCCGCCACCGCCACCGGCACCGCCCCCGTCGAGACCACGCGCGGTGGTCGCTGGGCCCGTATCGCCCTACGCGCCGTACAGGTGCTGCTGGCCCTCTTCTTCGGCATCGCGAGCGCGCTGCCCAAGCTGGTCGCGCACTCCTCGGCCGTCGAGCCGTTCGAGCGGATGGGCTGGGGCGACGCGGGGATGTACACCATCGGCGCGCTGGAACTCGCCGGAGCGGTCGCCCTGTTGATCCCCGTCCTGCAGTCGGTGGCGGCGCTGGCGCTGAGCGGACTGATGGTGGGCGCGTTCGTCGTCCAGCTCACCGTCTTCGACGGGGAGCACGCGGCGACACCGCTGATCCTGCTGTCACCGCTCGCCCTCGTCGCCTGGGTGCGACGAGGGCACACCGCGGAGCTGGTGCGGATGCTGCGGCCGGTGCGGCACTCGGCGTGACCGTGCGGTCATCGCCCTCCGGGGCGGCCTCCGAGGCCTCCGAGTCCACCGAGGCCGCGGAGGCGTTCCAGCTCGCGGCGGTCGCGCTTGGTCGGCCGGCCGGCGCCGCGGTCGCGGATGCCGGCCGGTGCCACGGCCTCGCGGGGCGGTGGCGGCGGGCTGTTGTCGATGTAGCACTGGGCGGCGACCGGGGCACCGACCCGCTTGCGGATCAGGCGCTTGACGACGACGATCCGCTCGCGCCCCTCCTGCCGCAGGCGTACCTCGTCACCGATCCGTACGGAGTGGGCCGGCTTGACCCGCTCGCCGTTCACCCGGACATGCCCGCCCTTGCAGGCGGCGGCGCCGAGGGAGCGGGTCTTGACCAGCCGTACCGACCAGATCCAGCTGTCGACGCGCACGTTCTCGCCGTTGGGGGGAGCCGCTGCCTCGGCCGCGGCGATCGCGGCGGCGACCTTGGGGTCCGGGGCGTTCTCGGAGTTCTTGGGCTCTGCGGAGCCGTGGGACCCGGTGGCCTCTTCGGAGCCGACGGCGTCCTCGGAGCCGACGGCGTCCTCGGAGGCCTCGGCGTCCTCGGACGCCTGGGAGGCCTGGACGCTCACGGGGGCGGGGCCCTCGGCCGCCCCGGTGTCGTCGTCGGCGCTCAGCCGGCGGATCTCCTGACGGCCGTCGCTCCTGTTCCTGTCCGTACGCTCGGAAGCCATGCCCCGACCTTAACGCCGTCGCCCGTACCGTTGAGCCATGGACAGCCTGGCCGACCTGGACGCGCGGATCGCGGGCTGCACGGCGTGCCCGCGGCTGGTCGACTGGCGGGAGGACGTGGCCCGCACCAAGCGCGCCGCCGTCGCGGACTGGACGTACTGGGGACGTCCCGTCCCCGGCTTCGGACCGGCGGACGCCCGGCTGCTGATCGTCGGCCTCGCCCCGGCGGCGCACGGCGGCAACCGCACCGGCCGGATGTTCACCGGTGACCGTTCCGGGGACGTGCTGTACCAAGCGCTGTACGACGTGGGGCTCGCCTCCCAGCCCACGTCCGTGCGCGCCGACGACGGCCTGGAGCTGTACGGCGTCCGCGTGACCGCGCCCGTGCACTGCGCACCACCCGCCAACAAGCCGACGCCCGGGGAGCGGGACACCTGCCGCCCCTGGCTCGTGCAGGAGCTGCGGTTGCTGCGCCCGACGCTGCGGTCCGTGGTCGTCCTCGGCGCCTTCGGCTGGCAGGCGGCGCTGCCCGCGTTCGCGGAGGCCGGGTGGACGGTGCCGAGGCCGCGCCCCGCGTTCGCCCACGGCGCCCACGTCCGGCTCACCGACCCCACCGACTCCACAGACCTCGGCGGCCCTTCCGCTCCCGACGGCATCGACCTCTTCGGCTGCTTCCACGTCAGCCAGCGCAACACCTTCACCGGCCGCCTCACCCCCGAGATGCTGCGCGAGGTGCTGCGCACGGCGGCGACCGCGGCCGGACTGCCGTAAGAGAGTGAGCCGGACCGCTGTGCGGAGCCGCGCCGGACCGCCGTGCCGGAAAACTCCGCGACACGATGTCCGCCACGGCGTTACGTTGCTCCGATGGCTCTCTACCCGGAGATCGAACCGTACGACCACGGCATGCTCGATGTCGGAGACGGCAACCGCATCTACTGGGAGAACAGCGGCAACCCGCGCGGCAAGCCCGCGCTGGTGCTGCACGGCGGGCCCGGTTCCGGCAGCCTGCCCTACTTCCGGCGCCTCTTCGACCCCGCCGCCTACCGGATCGTCCAGCTCGACCAGCGCGGCTGCGGGCGCTCGACGCCGCACGCGAGCGCCTACGAGACGAACATGAGCGTCAACACGACCGCGCACGTCATGGCGGATCTGGAACTGCTGCGCCGGCACCTCGGGATCGAGCGATGGCTGGTGTGGGGCGGGTCGTGGGGCTCGGTGCTGGGGCTGCGGTACGCGCAGACGCACCCGGGAGTGGTCTCCGAGCTGGTGCTCACCGGGATCGCCACCGGGTCGAACCCCGAAGTGGCCCTGATGACCCGGGGCCTGGGGAAGATCTTCCCGGAGGCCTTCGCACGGTTCGTCGCGCTGGTGCCCGAGGACGAGCGGGACGGCAACCTGGCGGCGGCGTACAACCGGCTGCTGGAGTCCCCGGACCCGCGGGTGCGGGAGCGGGCGGCGCGCGGCTGGACCGACTGGGAGACGGCGATCGTCCCCGCCCCGCCGCGCTCGGTGGAGCGCTACGAGGACCCCGTGTTCCGTATGGGCTTCGCCCGCACCGTGACGCACTACTGGGGCAACGACCACTTCCTCGGGGACGGCAACGACGAGGGGGTCGTGCTGCGCGACGCCCACCTGCTGAAGGGCATCCCCGGCACCCTCGTCCAGGGCGCCCTCGACTTCGGCAACCTCCTCGGCGTCTCCTGGCGCCTGCACCATGCCTGGCCCGGTAGCGAGCTGCGGATCGTGGACGAGGCCGGCCACAGCGCGGGCGCGCCCGGCATCGCGGACCTGCTGGTCGAGGCGATGGACGCGTACGCCCGGCACTAGAGCCCCACGCCGGCGCGGGCACCCGACCGCACCGGACTAACCTCCGGCTGGGAACCGGGGGGCCGCGGAGGGCTGGCCGACCCGACAGCTAGCTCTCGGGCGCCGTCCGATCCGTGCCCGCTCGATCCGGGCGCCAGACATAGCGCACGTCCGGTTCCCGCTCCTCGTTCGCGCTGCCGTCCGTCCACTCGACCGCGACGAAGCCGTGACGCTCGTAGAAGCGGTGGGCGGGCGTGTTGACCTGGAAGGTCCACAGGTCGAGGCCGCGCGGCCGGCGCTCCTTGGCCAGGGCGACGAACCGGTCGCCGAGGCCGCGCCCGCGCCAGTCGGGGGCGAGGTACAGCTGCGACAGCTCCGCCTCGTCGAGCACCATGACCCCGACCAGCCCCGCCCCGTCCGCGGCCTCGGCCACCCAGGTCTCCTGCCGTGGCACCACGACCGCCCGGAACCAGTCCCGGACCTCGTCGTCGGAGTGCGCCCGCACGACACCCGGCAGCGCGGCGGCGAAGGACCGCAGCCACACGTCGGCGGCGGGGAGGGCGTCGGCCGGCGCGGCCCGGCGCAGAGCGACAGCCGGCGTCACGGTCGTATCTCCCCGGGGACATGGGTGCCCGCCTGCTCCGGGACGACGGCGGTGGCCGTGATCTCCACGAGCTGACCGGTGTAGCCGAGGCAGGCCACGCCGATCAGGGTCGACGAGTGCGGTCCCGTGCTCAGCCCGGACGCCTCCACCACGTCCCACACCTGGGAGAGCACCGAGGGATCGCCGCTTACCACGTAGACGTCGGTCGCCACAACATGCGCCAAGTCACTGCCCGCTGCCTCCAGTTGCCGCTCCAGATTGGCCATCACCTGCCGAGCCTGCCGCACCGGGTCGCCCCCGCCGACCAGCTTCCCGTCGGCGTCGAGCGGGACGGACCCGGCGAGGAAGGCCAGCTTCGTGCCGGCCTCGATGACGGAGGCGTGCGAATAGCGCGGGGGTGGGAAGAGGCAGGGGACGGTGACGCGCTGGATCACGAGCGCTCCTGAGTCGGTCGGGACGTAGGCGGAAGTCGGTCGGGACGTAGGCCGAAGTCGGTCGGGACGTATGCGTGAGTCGATCTGGACATACGCCGTGAGCCGGTTCGGGACGTACGGCGTGCGATCAGTCGATCATCCAGGCATCGGGCCGCTCCCGCACCCGAATTCGGCCCGGGCTGCCACGTCGGCGCACGTCGTCCTTGCCGACGCCCCCCGTGCCGGGGCGACGACGCGCCCGCCGCCTGCGGAGCGCCGTCGTCCGCGCCTCGGCGGAACGCCGGGCCGCGGCGGCCGCGACGGCCCGGAACTCGTCGCCGCGCTCGGCGGCTTCGACGCGCTCGACGCGATAGAGGCGGATCTGCCGGGCCGTACGGAACAGGGGGTGGGGGCGCAGCAGGTCGGGCTCGCCGAGGAGCCGGCGGACCAGGGCGGCGGTCCAGCCCCGGGCCCGCAGCCCGGCCATCGACAGATGCGTCCGGGCTTCCCGCACCGGCTGGGCCCGCCGGAACTCCCGGACCTGCCGGGCCCGCCCAGAGCGCTCCGGCTCGCCGTCCCGAGGCGTGTCCTGCGGCGTGGTCGTCATCATCACTGTTCCCCCTGTCGTCATCACCCTGCGTGACGTACGACTTCATTGATAACGCGCCCCACTGACAATCGAGCCCGGCAAGCGAGCCGGCCGGCTCCTCAGGCGGCCCGCAGGAACGGCTCCCGGTCGCCCGCCACCTCAGCTCCCCGAACCGCCAGGACCCTGACTCTGTGTCAGAACCCGGCGCCCGCCCGCACCGAGGCCCTGCGCCCACACCACCGCGCGCACCCTGTGCGGCCGGCACGACCCGGTTACGCTGGCCTCCCCCGGAAGCCGGAGGGAGTCACCCAACCTCCACGTACGACCACCCGGAGCCCCCCATGCCCGCCCTCTCCGACTCCGCCTTCCTCGACTTCCTCGCCGACCACCTCGCCGCCCTCCCCACCGTCCAGGCCGTCTCCCTCGGCGGCTCCCGCGCCCAGGGCACCCACCGCCCCGACAGCGACTGGGACCTCGGCATCTACTACCGAGGCCCCTTCGACCCCGCCGACCTGCGCGCCCTCGGCTGGGAGGGCGAGGTCTCAGAGATCGGCGGCTGGGGCGGAGGCGTGTTCAACGGCGGCGGGTGGCTCACCGTCGACGGCCGACGCGTGGACGTCCACTACCGGGACCTCGACGTGGTGGAGCGTGAGATGGCGGAGGCCGAGCAGGGCCGCTTCCACATCGAGCCGCTCCTCTTCCACCTCGCCGGCATCCCCAGCTATCTGGTCGTCGCCGAACTCGCCGTCAACCGGCCCCTGCGCGGCACCCCGCCCCGCCCCGAGCGCTACCCGGACGCACTCCGCCGCTCCGCCGCCGCCCGCTGGCACGACACCGCCCGCGCCACCCTCGCCTACGCCGAGGCCAACCACGCCCCCGCCGCCCGCCGCACCGAACTGGCCGGCGCCCTCGCCGTCGCCGCGACCCAAGCGGCACACGCCGTACTGGCCGCCGCGGGGGAGTGGGTGACGAACGAGAAGCGGCTGCTGGAGCGAGCCGGACTGAACGAGGTGGACGGGATCATCGCGTCACTGTGGACGGCGAACGCGGACGCCATGGTCACGGCGGTCCAACGGGCGGAATCGCTCTTCGACGCGCGCGTGGAGGAAGCACGGGCTACGCGCGCGTGAGGCGTGGATTCGTCTCACCCCTTCCGTCACATCACCGAAACGTGCCCGTTCCATCCCCTCCAACAACACCCCCTACCGTGGGCACCACACCCACTGCCCGGCCACCGTCGCCCGAAGGCACACCCCCGCCCTCGTCTCGACAGGAGCCCTGTTGTCTCGTCTGTCCGTGCTGGCTCGTCGTCCGCTGTCCGCGCTGCCGCTCTGGCTCGCCCATGCGCTGAGGGCGCAGGGAGGGCCGGTGCCGTGGAGTGCGGTGGGGCGGGGGGCGCTGGCGGCGGGGCCGTTGGTGGCGGGGGCCCTGGTGGTGGGGCGGGGGACCGTCGGTGTGGTGGCCGCGATCGCGGCGATGCTCGCGGGGATCAACGACCGGCCAGGGAGCCGGCGGGCCGCGGTGCAGCGGCTCGGGGTGCCGGCGCTGGCCGGGGCGGCCGGGATGGTGGTCGGGACGTGTGCGGGGCAGTACGGCGGTGCGGTCGCTCTGATAGTCGTGCTGGCCGTGCTGGGGCTGGTCGCGGGGTGTGTCAGTGCCGTGGGACCCGTCGCGTCGGCCGCCGGGACCCAGGTGCTCGTCGCCTGTGCCGTGGGCGCCGGGATGCCGTTGCCCGAACCCGGGTGGCTGCGAGGTCTCGCGTTCCTCGGCGGAGCCGGGTGGCTGCTGGTGCTGCGGCTGGTGCTGCCGTCGCCGGGCGCCTTCGCGGGGGACTACCGGTTCGACGGGGAGCGCAGCGCCATCGCGGGGGTCTACGACGCCGTCGCCGACCTGCTGGAGGCCGCGGGCGGGCCACAGGCCATCGCACGGCGGGCCGCGCTGACCGCCGCCCTCGACCACGCCCAGGACGCCCTCTCCGGACCCCGGCTGCGGCGGTACGCCGGGTCCGGGGCCGAGCGGCGGCTGCACGCCCAGTACGCCGCCGCGCTGCCCCTCGCCGAGGCCGCCACCGCCCTCGCCTGGGCCGGGGAACCGGTCTCCGCGCGGGCCGCCGAGGCGCCCCGGCGGCTCGCCGCCGCCGTCCGCCGCACCACGCACACGGGACCCCTGCCCGCCCCCTCCCGCTCCGCGCCCGCCCTGCGGGCCCTGGACGACGCGCTGCTGCGGGCCGCCGAGGCCTTCGACCGCGGCGACCGCGGCGACGGCGACGCCCTGCACAGCCGTCGGCGCACCCTCCGACGGCTGCTGCGCGTCGCGTTCGGGACCGGCGGCCGGGAGTACGGCATGCGCGTCGCCCTCTCGTTCGGGACCGCCGCCGCCGTCGCCCAGGCGCTGCACCACGAGCACTGGTACTGGCTGCCCGCCACCGCCGTCTTCCTCGTCAAGCCCGACCTGGGACCGCTCGCCTCACGGGTGCTGTGCCGGGCCGCCGGGACCGTCCTCGGAGCGCTGCTGTTCGCCGGACTCGCCGCCGTGCTGCCGCAGCCCGCGGGGCTCGTCGCGGTCGTCACGGTCAGCGGGGCGCTGATCCCGGTCGCCACCCGGCACTTCGCCGCCCAGACCGCCGTCGTGACCGTCCTCGTGCTCGCCCTGGTGATGCTCGGCGGTGAGCCGCAGGCCTCCGCGAGCCGGATCGCCGAGACTCTGCTGGCCTGCGCGATCGTACTGATCGTCGGGCATCTGCCCATGCCGGGAGAGCGCGGCGGCGGGGTGCGCGCCCGGCTCGCGGCGGCCGGCGGGGCCGCGCACGCCTACCTCACCCATGTGATCGGCGGCTCCGCCGACCGGCCCGCGCGGTGGGTGCTGCGCCGCGAGGCCTATCGCACCCTCGCCGAGGCCCGTACGGCCATCGCCGTCGCCTCCGCCGAGCTGCCCGCCCTCGCCCGGCACACCGAGGGCGCCGACCGGGTGGCGGCCGTCCTGGAACGGCTCGTCGACACCGTCACCGCCTGCGCCGTCCACCTGGACGACACCGGGCGGCTCACCCCGCTCCACGTCCACCGGCTCGACCGGCTCCTCGGCGACCTCCAGCGAGCCGACGGCCTCGGGGTGCTGGGCGATCTCACCGGGGAACGCGGCAGGCTGCGGGCGAACGCTCTGCCCCTTGCCGGATAGTCGGACAGCCGGACAGCCGGACAGCCGGACAGCCGGACAGCCGGACAGCCGGACAGCCAGCCAGCCAGCCAGACAGCCAGCCAGCCGGATCAGCGGGAGCAGAGGACGAGTGGGGTCAGCGGGATGGTGTGAGCCGTCCCACGCGGGGTGACCGATCCCGGCACGGCCCTACTAGCCGAACCGCACCCACACAGGCGCGTGGTCCGAGCCCGCAGCGTCCCTCCGTACAGCCGGATCCTCGTCCACCGACGGCAGCCGGGGAGCCGTCTCCGCGGGCAGTCCCGTACCCGCGGCCTCGATCCGGCGGACCACGCGGTGACTGACGAGGACGTGGTCGATCAGCTCCCGGCGGCCGAAGTTGATCCGCGAGTAGCGCTGCTCGGCCGGGATGAGCGGGGCGACGTTCCACAGCCGGGCCGCGTCCCCGTCGTCGGCCCGGTCGAACCCGGGCGTGCCGATCTCCGAGCCGGGCGGGCCGAGCAGGATCTGTGTGGTCGCCGCCTGCACCTCGTCGTTCAGGTCGCCCAGCACCACCACGTCCCGTTCCCGGCCGTCGCCCACCAGCAGCGTGTCGGCCAGCGCGCGCAGCGCCGCCGCCTCGCCGGCCCGGCGGTGCAGCGCGTAGACGCCGTAGCGGGCGCGTTCGCCCTCGTCGTGCGGGTGGAAGCGGTTCACCGGGTACGACAGCAGCTTCGACTTCAGATGCGCGACCGCGGCGCTCACGCCCTCCGTCTCCACGGCCAGCAGACCCCGCCCCGCCGCCTCGGTGGTCTGCCCCGCGTCGTCGATCTGGACGGGGTGCAGGATGTCCGGCAGGGCCGTCGTGTCGGCCAGGAGGCGCAGGGGCGTACGGCTGAGGAAGCCGACGCGTATGCCCCGGCTGTCGGGATGGGTGGAGACCGCGGTGTGCCACTCGCCGTCGAGCATGCCGACCAGGTCGGTCAGCGCGACGGGCTCGCCGATCTCCTGGAGGCCGAGCAGGTCGGGGTCCAGCTCGGTGATCACGGCGGCGAGGGAGGCGAGCTTGGTCTCGTACGCGGTCTGGTCGCGCGGGCCGAACAGCCCGCCGGGCCGGTAGAGGTTCTCCAGATTCCAGGTGCCCACGAGCATGCCGGGCTCCTTTCGCAGAGCCTGGTGGCGGATGGTGGTGAGGCCGGGGCGGGTGCCCGGGCCGCCCCGCGACAGGGGCCGGAACCGGATACGCGGTCCGGCTCATGTCGCGGTACCACCCCGCCGTACGTTGGCGTGATGACGACTTCTCCCGCCGACCTCATCATCACGGGATGTACCGCACTTGTGCATGTCGAAGGCCAGGCCGACCACGAGCGGATCGGGTTCCGGGAGGACGCCGCGATCGTCGTGCGCGACGGTGTCATCGCCTCCGTCACCGACACCGCGCAGGTCACCGGGGTGCCCGCCGCCGAACGCATCGACGCGCGCGGGCAGGCCGCCCTGCCCGGACTGATCAACTGCCACACGCACGCGCCGATGGTCGCGCTGCGCGGCGTCGCCGAGGATCTGCCCACCGAGGAGTGGTTCAACGACGTCGTCTGGCCCGTCGAGTCCAATCTCACCGCGCGGGACGTCGAACTGGGCGCGCGGCTGGCGTGCGCGGAGATGATCCGGGGCGGTGTGACGTGCTTCGCGGACCACTACTTCCTCATGGACACGGTCGCCGCCGTCGTCGCGGAGTGCGGCCTGCGGGCCCACCTGGGCCAGGTCTTCTTCTCGTCCCAGGGACCGCAGGGGCGGGAGGACTCCCTGGAGCTCGCGCTACGGCACCAAGGTGGCGCCGGCGGCCGGATCACCACCGCCCTCGCCCCGCACGCCCCCTACACGGTCGACGACGCCGACCTCGCGATCACCGCCCGGCTGGCCCGCGAGCACGGTCTGCCCGTGCATCTGCACGCCGCCGAGAACCGCGACCAGACCGACGCCAGCCTCGCCCGGCACGGCGCCACCCCGATCGAGGTCCTGGAGCGCACCGGCCTGCTCGGCGCCGACACGCCGATCGACGTGCTGATCGCGCACGGCACCGGCATCACCGAACGCGACCTGCCCGTCCTGGAGCGGGCCGCCGGGCGGGTCGCCGTCGCGAGCGCACCGCGCGGGTACCTGAAATTCGCCTGGTCCACCACCACACCGGTACGGGCCCTCCGCGCGGCCGGTGTTCCGGTGGGGCTCGCCACGGACGGCGCCGCCTCGAACAACTCCCTCGACGTGTGGGAGTCCATGGCGCTCACCGCGCTCGTCCAGAAGTCCGCCGAGGGCGATCCCCGCTGGCTGACCTCCCGTCAGGCCCTGCACCCACGCCACGTTGCAGAGCGCCCGCGCGGTGGGTCTCGGCGGCGTCGTCGGCTCGCTCGCACCGGGGCACCGCGCGGACATCGTCCTCGTCGACCTGACCGGCCCGCACACCCAGCCCGTCCACGACCTCGCCGCGACCCTGGTGCACAGCGCCCGCTCCTCCGACGTGCGGACCACGATCGTCGACGGCCGCGTCCTGATGCGCGACCGCGAGCTGCTGACACTGGACGTGGCGTCCGTCGTACGGGAGTTGGGCGAGCGGCTGCCCGCGCTCCTCGACCGCGGGCACGGGCGGCGGGTCCAGACGTACGACACCTGACCGGCCGGCGACGGCCGTGGGGAATCCGCCGACCGTGGGGAATCCGCTCGAAAAATCTCGTGCCCGCGCGATGAGTTACGTCCCGGCCGCCGGTCATCCCTCCCGACGGACCGTTGCACAGGAGGGCTCATGGCGCTTCCGGAGCTCGTGGTCGCGGGAAGAGCGGCGCGCGAGGAACTGCTGGTGAAGCCTATGAGCGGGGCTTGGACGGCCTCGGTTCGACCACCAGCCTTCTGGACCTGACCGCCCTCGGTCGGCAGGAACCGTGGGAGGAACCCAAGGGGCGTGCGTCGGCTCATGGGGCGCATGCGGCCAGTGAGGCGGTGCGGTATCACGACGAGTGCGACGACTGACACGCCGGGTAGTGGAAACCACCCGTT
Source organism: Streptomyces sp. NPDC052773 (assembly GCF_044547145.1). NCBI lineage: Bacteria > Bacillati > Actinomycetota > Actinomycetes > Kitasatosporales > Streptomycetaceae > Streptomyces > Streptomyces sp. NPDC052773. The sequence goes on from NZ_JBITZX010000008.1 coordinate 91,845, forward strand.
TGCCGAGAGGCCGCTCACACTTCGCGGTGAACGAGTGCCAACTACGTCTCAGTCACGTCACTGAACGAGGCGTTTAGCTGCCGGGAGGCGTTAACTCATACACGTACGACGCTATCTGGAGGTGCAGGGTGAACGGGCGAACGGTGCTCGAGCGCTTTCCCGCCGGCGGTCCGCGTGGTTCGTGGCCGGCCGAGGAGTTCGCGCACGCACGACGTCTGGAGGGCATGCCGGCGGAGGTCGTCATGGACCTCTCGACGGACACGTTCCTGGTGATCGTCCGCGAGCCCGTCGCCGACGCTGCGGCGTGACCGCTGCGACGCAGTCTGCCGGTGCGCCGCCCGTCTTCTAGGCCGGTGTTCGCTGGGTGAACTTGTCCCCGCCCGCCGTGCGCATGGGTCCGCGTGGCGACCCGCGCGGCTGTGTGCGGCGAGCGGCTACGCGCTGACCACCTGGGACCACGTCGGTGTGGTGCCCGTGAGCCTGCACAGCGCGAGGTAGAGCGGGATCGGCGGGGTGTACGGAAGCTCGCCGTCCGGCCGGTGGATCAGGCGTGGGGCGTCGGGCGCGACCGCCCCGATGGCGTACCGCGCGGGCGCGGGCCATTCCAGTGCGTAGTCGGAGTCGGACGGGACCAGCCACCACCAGTGGGTGTCGTCGGCGTAGACGCATCCCACGCGGGGCAGCCGGGGCAGGATCTGCGGCCCGAAGGCGGCGGGCACCGCGACCGCGTCGCAGCCCAGCGGAACCGTCATCCCGTCGGGGACGGACAGCGGGCGAGGCGGGCCGGGGGCGTGCAGCTCGCGCCGCAGGCGGAGCAGCGTGTCCAGGCTGCGCACGCGCCCACCGCCGGACGCGGGCGTCACACACCCTCCCAGGCGCGGCCGCGGCCGAACGGAGGGACTCCCGTGGCCCCCGTTCGGCGGTGTGACTCGGTCCGCGCGGGCTGGTGCCCCGGAGCGGGCGAGACGCGGCCGTGCCCCTCGCGTGGCGGCAGGTCCTGCGCCTCCGTCTCCTCCTCGCCGGGACGGTCGTCCGTGCGGCCCGGCTTGGGCGGGGCGCCCCAGCCCAGGTCCGCGCGCGGGGCCTGTGCCTGGCGGGGCAACTCGGCCCAGACGAGCAGACCGGGGCCGTGTTCCTGGGCGCCCCAGGCATGGCTGAGGGCGTCGACGAGAAGCAGTCCCCTCCCGTGCTCCTCATCGGCCCGCTGCGGGGAGGGACAGGGCTCGCCCGGTGCGCACCCCTGATCGCGCACGGCTATGCGCACCAGGTCGTCGCCGTCGTGCAGCTCGCAGACGACGACGTCGCTCGCGGTGTGCACGATGGCGTTGGTGACCAGCTCGGACACCACCAGGGCGGCCGAGTCGCAGGTGTCCTCGCAGATCGACCAGCCGGTCAGCCGGGCCCGGGTGAGGCGCCTGGCCTGCGCGGCGGAGCCCGGGTGCGCGGCCAGCTCGAAGCGGAACCGGCGCTCGGCGGCGCCCCCGGAGGGAACGGCTTCCTCGCCCGCTCTCGAACCGGCTCGAGCGGGGAAACCCCCATCGGCGCCGAGGCCGGGAGGCCGGCCTGCGGCGGAGTCTGTTCCTAAGGGCGCGGACGGAATCACGCTTGCCACTATCTCCCCGGCGCGGACACTTGGCAAGCGTCACTCTGAAAATTGCAGAGTGCCGTATGACTCTCTGAACGGTCATGGCACACTGCTCGCAACAGCACGTCGCGCGGCGCCACTTGGGATCGCCGAAGGTCTGCCCCATTCGGATCCGGCAGTTTCCAGCCGATTCGGACGGGTTTTCGACCGGCCGATGCGGGCCGGTCGGGGCGGACTTTCGAATAGGTCTTCGAATGGCGCCGCCGGGCTGTCCGGAAACCCTTGACTGGAGGTGGAGCGTGAGCGAGCCGCGGTCCGCGCCGACGGTGGGCCAGGTCGTCCTCGGACGACGCCTGCTGGACCTGCGGGAACGCGCGGGGCTCAAGCGCGAGGACGCCGCTCGCGTCCTCCATGTCGCGCCCGCCACGGTCCGCCGCATGGAGACCGCCGAGGTCGCGCTCAAGATCCCGTACGTCCAACTGCTCCTTAAGGCCTACGGCGTTCCCGAGGACGAGGCCGAGGCCTTCGTACAACTCGCGGAGGAGGCCAACCGGCCCGGCTGGTGGCAGCGGTTCCACGACATCCTGCCCGGCTGGTTCTCGATGTACGTCAGCCTGGAGGGCGCCGCCAGCCTCATCCGCAGCTACGAACCGCACTTCGTCCCCGGCCTGCTCCAGACCGAGGACTACGCGCGCGGGGTCCTGACCTCGGGAGCCGTCGGCCAGACCCGGCCCGAGGACATCGAACGGCATGTCGCCCTGCGCATGCAGCGCCAGGAACTGCTCACCCGTCCCGACGCCCCCCGGCTGTGGATGGTGATGGACGAGACGGCCCTGCGCCGTCCGGTCGGCGGCCCGGAGGTGATGCGCGCGCAGATCGACAAGCTGCTCGAGGCCACGAAGCTGCCCCATGTGACGCTGCAGGTCATCCCGTTCTCCACGGGACCGCATCCCGGCACCTACGGGCCCTTCGTGCTGTTCCGATTCGCCGTGCCCGAACTCCCGGACATGGTCTACAGCGAGTACCTGACCGGCGCCGTCTACCTCGACGCGCGCGCCGAGGTGGCGACCCACCTGGAGGTCATGGACCGCATGGCGGCGCAGGCCGCTACGGCACAACGCACGAAGGAGATCCTGCGGGATCTCCGCAAGGAGCTGTGAATGGATCGCATCACGTCCCAGCCCAAGCCGAGGGTCCGCGCGGAGCGGATCTACAACGGCATGCCCGCGCGGGAGCTGGGCAGCGAGGGCTGGCACAAGCCGTGGAGCGGCGGCAACGGGGGCAACTGCCTGGAAGCGATGAAGCTCGCCGACGGCCGGATCGCCGTCCGGCAGTCCACCGACCCGGACGGGCCGGCGCTGATTTACACCACCGACGAGATGACGGCGTTCATCGAGGGCGCGAAGGCGGGGGTGGCGGACTTCCTGCTGTCGTGAACCGGCCTGTTTGTCTCTTCCTCCCTGCCTGATTCTCTGCTCGACTTCCTTCCCTCGGTACCGAATTGATCACTCAGTGCGCCCTGCGCGCCCCCAGACGCTTACGGAGTGCCGCATGACCGGGCAGGACCCCGCCGGCGCCATCCGGATCGACACCGCGAAACCGCACCCCGCGCGGATGTACGACTGGTATCTCGGCGGCAAGGACAACTACCCCGTCGACGAGGAGATGGGCCGGCAGATGCTGGCCCTCGACCCGCGGGTGCCGGTGATGGCCCGCGTCAACCGCGCGTTCATGCACCGGGCAACCCGCTGGCTCGTCGGGCAGGGCGTACGGCAGTTCCTGGACGTCGGCACCGGCATACCGACCGAGCCGAACCTTCATCAGATCGCCCAGGGCATCGCCCCCGACTCCCGGGTCGTCTACTGCGACAACGACCCGATCGTGCTCGCCCACGCGGCGGCCCTGCTGCGCGGCACCCCGGAAGGCGCCACCGAGTACCTCCAGGCGGACGCGCGCGACCCGGACGCCATTCTCGAAGGGGCCGGGAAGGTTCTGGACTTCGACCGGCCGGTGGCGCTGTGCCTGGTCGCGCTGCTGCACTTCGTCTCCGACGAGGACGGGGCGCACGACCTGGTACGGCGGCTGACGGCCGAACTGCCCTCCGGCAGCCACCTGGTGATCACCCACGCCACCGCCGACTTCACCCCAAAGGAGTCGGCCGCCGCCACCGCCAAGCTCAAGGCGGCGGGAGTGACGCTGGCGCTGCGCTCCCGCGCGGAGTTCACCCGCTTCTTCGACGGTCTCGACCTGGTCGACCCCGGTGTCGCCGTGGTCAACGAGTGGCGGCCGGAGCTGGGTGAGCCGGTGGCGGGGGAGGAGGACGGGGTGATCCCGGGGTACGGGGCGGTGGGGCGTAAGCCCTAGGGGGCGTCTCGTCGATCATGCCGGGCTCCCGACGCCTGGCACCGCGCCTCCCCGCGTTGTCGTCGGTCGCCGATGCTCCGCATCGACTCCCTCCTCCGCCTTGCGATGCACGGCACTAGACGCCGCTCGCTGATCCGGCCTGATCGACGAGACACCCCCTAGCGGCCATGCTGGGGGTTGGGGAGGGCGCTGCGGACGCCCTTCCCGAGGCTGGGGGAGGAGCGCTGCGGATGCCCCTCCCGGGGCTGGGGAGGGGGCGCCGCGGATGCCCCTCCCGCGCGGGACCCGCCTTTCCGCCTCTCCGTCGCGTCAGGGCGGCGGCAGCACCCCGCACAGCGCGTCCAGCGCCGCCCCGTACGCGTGCTCCGAGGGCGTTGCGTACCCCACGACCAGCCCGTCCACGGCGTCCGTCGTGGCCTGCGGGTGCCGGAACTCGGCGAGGCCGTCGAGGGCGATGCCCTGCCACGCGGCGGCCTTGACGACGGACCGCTCGGTGCCCGGCGGCAACCGCAGCACGGCGTGCAGCCCCGCCGCCACACCGGTGACCCGGATGTGCGGTGCCTGCTCGGCGAGCGCGGCCACGAGCCGGTCCCGGCGGCTGCGGTACCGCTGCCGCATCCGCCGCACATGACGGTCGTACGCCCCGCTGGAGAGGAAGTCGGCGAGGCTCAGCTGGTCCAGCACGCTCGCCCAGCCCTCCCGCTCGCCCTTGGCCGCGAGGACGCCGTCGACGTACCGCTCCGGCAGCACCATCCAGCCCAGCCGCAGCGCCGGCGACAGGCTCTTGCTGACCGAGCCCAAATAGATCACCCGCTCCGGATCCAGGCCCTGCACCGCGCCGACGGGCTTGCGGTCGTAGCGGAACTCCCCGTCGTAGTCGTCCTCCAGAACCACACCTCCACGCGCGCGTGCCCAGTCGACGACGGCGGCCCGGCGGGCCGGGTGCAGCGGACCGCCGGTCGGGAACTGGTGCGCGGGCGTGAGCAGGACGGCCCGCTCGCGCGCCAGCAGGTCGACCCGGGCGCCGTCCTCGTCGAGGGGCAGCGGCACCGTGCGGACGCCTCCGGCGGTCAGCAGGCCCCGGTGGAAGCCGAGTCCGTACGACTCGACGGCCAGGGGGCCGCGCAGGACGGCCGGGGCCCCGCTGTGGCCACTCGGGTGGAACAGCAGCCGCAGGGCGTGCGCGAAGCCGGAGCAGATCACGATCCGGTCCGGCTCGGTGCGGACTCCTCGCGCGCGGGCCAGGTACTCGGCCAGCGCCTCGCGCAACTCCCTGCGCCCCGCCGGATCGCCGGGCCCGAACACCTCGTTGGGCGCCTGCTGGAGGGCCCGCCGGTACGAGGCGAGCCAGGCCGCGCGGGGGAACGCAGAGGCGTCCGGGGTGCCCTGGCGCAGGTCGTGCCGGGGTCCACGCGCGCGTGGAGGTGCCTTTTTGGGCACCCGCGCGGTGCGCTTCAGAGGTTCGGCGCGCTCGGCGACCCGGGTGCCGGAGCCCTGACGGGCGGTCAGCCAGCCCTCGGCGACGAGTTCCGCGTACGCGTCCGCCACCGTGTTGCGGGCGACACCGAGGTCGGCGGCGAGCGAACGATAGGGCGGCAGCCGGGTGCCGGGTGTGAGCCGGCCACTGCGCACGGCCTCGCGCAGCGCCCGGATGAGCGCGGCCCGCCGCCCGCCCGGTCCCGACAGCTCAAGGTGCAGGTCGGCACCGATCCGCTCCGCCTCATTGACCCACGAATCCGCCATGGAAATGCACCCTACCGCCGGTCTTTGAGCGCCGTAGGTTCAAACCATGACGACGAACGCGACGAACGCGACGCAGACGGACCCCACCGGCACCACGACCCTTCCGGCCCCCGGGCCCCTGCCCCTGCCGGTGCCTGGGAGCCGCGCCCGCCTCGACTTCGCCCGGTCCGCCCCGAAGGCGTTCCGCGCCCTCGTCGGCTTCGACGCCGCCGCCCGCGCGGGGCTCGATCCGGCCCTGGTCGAACTCATCCAGATCCGCGCCTCCCACCTCAACCACTGCGCGTACTGCCTCCACATGCACACCGGCGACGCACGCCGGGCCGGGGAGAGCGAGGAGCGGCTGCACATGGTCGCCGTGTGGCGCGAGGCCCGGCACTTCTTCACCGAGCGCGAGCGGGCCGCCCTCGCCCTGACGGAGGCCGTCACCCTCGTCGCCGACCACGGCGTCCCCGACGAGGTCTACGCCGAGGCCGCCGCCCACTTCGACGAGGAGGAACTGGCCCAGGTGCTCGCGCTCATCCTCACCATCAACACCTGGAACCGGGTCGCCCTGGCCACGGCCAAGGTGGCGGGGACGGACGAGCGGGGTCGTCGCTGAGAGGTGTGCGGGGCGAGTGGCCCGGCTCGCCCCTTCCTGGGTGGGCGGCGGGCACTGCTGGCTGGTTGGCCGGTCGGCTGGGCGGCCGGACCAGCCGGGGCAGGAGCCCTCCCTGGCTGGCTGCGCCCTCTTCGTCTCGCCACAGCCAGCCTCCTCGGCCGGCCGTCCGGCTCCCGACCGGCCCCCGCCCCGGCGCCCCAGGGCACGCGTGCCGCTTCACCGCCCCGCCCGCGCCCGGCTAAACGCCCATCGGCCGGTCGTACGGCCCGATCGGTGCCGGCAGGCGGGTGCCGCCCGTCAGGTAGCGGTCGACGGCCGCGGCCACCGCTCGCCCCTCCGCGATCGCCCACACGATCAGCGACTGCCCCCGCGCGGCGTCCCCCGCCGCGAACACCCCGGGGACGTTGGTCGCGAAGCCGGCATCGCGTGCGATGGTGCCGCGCGGGTCGAGGGTCAGCCCCAGCTGATCGACGATCCCGTCCTCCCGATCCGGACCCAGGAAGCCGAGGGCGAGCAGCACCAGGTCGGCGGGGAGCGACCGGACGGTCCCGGGCAGCGGGCGGCGCCGCGCGTCCACCTCGACGAGGTGCAGGGCGCGCACCCGCCCGTCCGCGTCGCCCGTGAGGCGCAGCGTCGATGCCGCGAACAGCCGGGCGTCGGCGTCGGCGGCCGGTGCCGTCCGCAGCGTTCCGGCCTCCTCGTGCGCGGCGGACAGCCGGTAGATCCGCGGGTACGTCGGCCAGGGCTCGGCGTCCTCGTCGCGCTCGGTGCCCGGCTGGGCGTAGATGTCCAGCTGGGTCACGGACGCGGCGCCCTCCCGCACGGCGGTGCCCAGACAGTCGGCCCCCGTGTCCCCGCCGCCGACGATCACCACGTGCTTCCCGGCGGCGGACAGCGGGGACCTCTCCAGGTCGCCCTCGCACACCCGGTTGGCCAGCGGCAGATACTCCATCGCCTGGTGCACCCCGGCCAGCTCCCGCCCCGGCACCGGCAGTTCCCGCCACGCCGTGGCCCCCGTGGCGATGACCACCGCGTCGTAGCGGGTCCGCAGCTCTGCCGCGTCGACGTCCCGCCCGACCGCCGTCGAGGTGCGGAACTTCGTCCCCTCGGCCCGCATCTGCTCCAGCCGCCGCTCCAGATGGTGCTTCTCCATCTTGAACTCGGGAATGCCGTACCGCATCAACCCGCCCAGCCGGTCGTCCCTCTCGTACACCGCGACCGTGTGCCCCGCACGGGTGAGCTGCTGGGCGGCGGCCAGCCCGGTCGGGCCCGAGCCGATCACCGCGACCGTCCGCCCGGACAGCCGGTCCGGCGGGCGCGGCGGCGTGAACCCCTCCTCCCAGGCGCGGTCGGCGATCGCGCACTCCACGTTCTTGATGGTCACGGCAGGCTGGTTGATCGCGAGCACGCACCCCGCCTCGCACGGCGCCGGACACAACCGGCCCGTGAACTCGGGGAAGTTGTTCGTGGCGTGCAGCCGGTCCGCCGCCGCCCGCCAGTCGTCCCGGGCGACCAGGTCGTTCCACTCGGGGATCAGATTCCCCAGCGGACAGGCGTGGTGGCAGAACGGGACACCGCAGTCCATGCAGCGGTCGGCCTGCCGGCCGATGATGGGCAGCAGCGCGCCCGGGACGTACACCTCGTTCCAGTCCCGCACCCGTTCCCCGACCGGTCGGCGGGGCCACTCCTGGCGGGGCGTGGTCATGAATCCCTTGGGATCGGCCATGGCCGGCTCCCCAGCTTCCCGGCGTACGTTCCTCGCGCACGCGTGCGACGGCCGTGCGTCCTCACCGGCACTCTTTCGGACACGATACGTCCCCTTTGCCGCCCGTGCAGAGGGCCCGGAGAGCGCTTCCCCGCCGGCTCTCCCGGAAACCTCCCGCAACGTCGCGTGCGTCAGGTCAGCGCGAGGACGTAGGCCAGCGCGGCGGCGGCCGAGGCGACCGCGCGGACGTGGTTCCACGCCGTCCACTCCCGCACGTACGACGACCAGTACGCCGCCGCCTCCGCCGCACCCGGCTCCAGCCGCCCCAGCGCCTCGTTGCGCGGCACGTTGGCCACCACGGTGACCCCGAACGAGCCGACCAGGAACAACGCGCTGCCCACCAGCAGCTCCACCGCGCCCCCGTCCGGCCACAGCACGAACGTCACCACCGCGATCACCGCGCACAGCACCGCCGAGCCGAGGAAGACGGCCATGAAGGCCGGCCGCACCGCCGCCACGTTGACCGCCCGCATCGCGGCGACCCCCTGCGCGGGCGGCAACGCGGCCAGTCCCGGCATCACGAACGTGGAGAAGGCACAGAAGACACCGGCCACCAGTCCGGTGCCGAGCACCCCCAGCACCGTCAGCACGAAGTACGGTCCGTCGATCATGTCGCCCTCATCTCGCCGCCGGTCCGCGCCTGAGCTGCCCCTGCTTCCGCTGCTTCCGCTTCCGCCTGTTCGCCCAGTCAAGCCCGATCCCGGTCTCCGGGCCATGGCCGACTGCCGCACGTCCATAAGCGAGCGTCCAGCGTCCCTCTCCGGGGGCGCCCCCGCCCCCCGCCCCCCCACCCCCCGCCCCCGCCCCGCCCTCCCCGCTGCCGCGTCACCCGGCCGATTCGATCTCCGCCTCCCGCCACGCCCGCAGCACCGTCTCCACGGCGGGCGCGATCCGCTGCCGCGCCTCGTGCCGGGGCACCCCGCTCATCAGGAGCCGGTCGTACGGCGTGTCCACGTGCCGTACGGAGGCCACGACCGCCGAGACGACCGCCCCCTCGGACAACGCCCGCCCCGCCGCGCTACGGCCCACCCGCCCGCTGCCCCGCACCGACGCGTGCGTGGCGATCTCCCGTGCCCGCTCGGCCGGGCACCCGGGGAACAGCCGCCGGATCTCCCCGGCGAAGGCCTCGGCGAACAGCGCGTCCTGCTCCGCCCGCCGCCGCGCGTCCCGCATCCGCCGCCGGCGCCGTACCTCCGCATCCGCCAGACACCGCCGCTCGGCGCGGGCGAGCCCCGCCGCCTCCACCAGGACGCCCTGCCGCTCGTAGCGCCCCTTGCGCCGGTTGAACCGCACGACCACCACCGACAACCCGCTCTCCTCCCGCGCCCGGCGGGTCAGCGCCGTGTCGCCGCGCGGCAGGAACACCAGATGCCCGAGGTCGGCGCAGTCCAGACAGCGCGGCACCCCGTCCTCCAGGACAAGCATCGACAACGGTCCGCGCCGGCACGCGGCGCACCGCTTGCGCCTGAGCGGCTGCACGGCAAGAAGTCCCGCACGGGCCGGGGAAGTTGCTGATACGGCCATACCCGGTTCATGCCCCCAGCCCTCTGGGATCTACCCGGGAGGGGTGCCGGCGCGCCGGGACGGGCCAGACCCTGGCCTGTGCCGATGCTCCGCGGGACGCATCCCGACTACTCGCTGTCGCATCATGGGCGGTGTGCGACTCGAACCGATCACCTGGGACCGCCTCGGCGATCTGCTCGCCGACCGGCTGCTCGACCTGAAGCCGGGCGACGGCGGTGCCTGGCCACGCGTCGCCTTCGACGGCTCCCCGGCGGCCCGGCCCGGGGACCTCGCCGAGCGGGTCCACGAGGCGCTGCGCCTGCGCGGCCGGCCCTCCCTGGTCGTGAGCACGGAGGGCTTTCTGCGCCCCGCCTCGCTCCGGCTCGAGCACGGCCGCCGGGATGTGGACACCTATTACGACGGCTGGTTCGACACCGGAGCCCTGTGGCGCGAGGTCTTCGGACCCCTGGAGCCCGGCGGCGACGGCCGTGTCCTGCCCGACCTGTGGGACCCGGTCACCGACCGCGCCACCCGCAGCCCCTACGTCCGACTCCCGCCCGGCGGCGTGCTGTTGCTGCACGGGCCCCTCCTCCTACGGCACTGGTTCCCCTTCGATCTGACCGTTCATCTCCTCCTCTCGCCGGGCGCCCTGCGCCGCCGCACCCCCGAGGCCGACCACTGGACCCTCCCCGCCTTCGCGCGCTACGAGGAGGAGACCGATCCGGCCGGTACGGCCGACGTGCTGGTGCGCACGGACGATCCGCGCCGCCCGGCGTGGCGGGGCTGAACGGCGAGGCCTCGGCCCGGCCGGGTCCCGCTCCGGGTGCGGGTGCGGGAAGGCGCGACCAGAATGAAGGGCGCCGGGACTAGCGGTGCCTCCTGCGCCGCGCCGGCCGTCCGGCACCGGGAGGTACTCCATGACCACTGCCGGAGACATCATGCACCGCGGTGCACAGTGGATCCCCGCCCACGAGACCCTGGACCGCGCCGCCCAGCTGATGCGCGAACTCGGCGTCGGCGCCCTGCCCATCAGCGACCAGAACGAACGGCTCTGCGGCATCCTCACCGACCGCGACATCGTCGTCGGCTGTGTGGCGATGGGCCGCGACCCGGCGAGGGTCACCGCGGGTGAGATGGCCCAGGGCACACCGCGCTGGATCGACGCGAGCGCCGACATCAGCGAGGTGCTCCGGGAGATGGAGGACCACCAGATCCGCCGACTGCCCGTCATCCAGAACAAGCGCCTCGTCGGCATGATCAGCGAGGCCGATCTGGTCCGCCATCTTTCAGAGGACCAGATCGCGGAGTGGGCCGAGCGGGTCTACGCGATGAGCTGACGCCAGGCCCGCTGGCGCCCCGCGCCGGCGGGCCCCGCCACCGCTGCCCCGCCGCCTCGGCGACACCGGCTCCGCCTTCCGGCGTCCTACGTCCCACGTCCGCGCTCAGAGCCAGCCGTTGCGCCGGAAGCCGCGGTACAGCGTCAGGCACGCCAGCGCTATGACCCCGATGACCATGCCGTAGCCGTACCGCCAGTGCAGTTCCGGCATGTGGTCGAAGTTCATGCCGTACATCCCGCACACCATCGTCGGCACGGCGACGATCGCGGCCCACGCCGTGATCTTCCGCATGTCCTCGTTCTGGGCGACCGTGACCTGGGCGAGGTGTGCCTGCAGGATCGAGTTGAGCAGTTCGTCGAACGCGGCGATCTGCTCGGCGGCGCGCAGCTGGTGGTCGGAGACGTCGCGGAAGTACGCCTGTATCTCTGGGTCCACCACCCGTATCGGCAGGCCGGCGAGGTCCAGCAGCGGCCGGCCCAGCGGGACCACGGCCCGCTTCAGCTCCAGCAGCTCCCGCTTGAGCTGGTAGATGCGACCGGGGTCGGCCCGCGCGCCGTGCTCGGCGAAGACGTCCGTCTCGACCTGGTCGATGTCCTCCTGCACCGCCTCGACGACACTGAGATAGTCGTCGACGACGTTGTCCGCGATGGCGTGCAGCACCGCCGAGGGGCCCTTGGCGAGCTGGTCGGGCCTGGATTCCAGGTCCTCGCGCAGCGGGCCCAGCGAGCCGTGCCGGCCGTGGCGCACGGTGATCACGAAGTCCTCGCCGACGAACACCATGATCTCGCCGGTGTCCACGACCTCGCTGGTGGCCGTCAGCTCCTCGTGCTCCACGTAGCAGACCGTCTTGAACACGGCGAACAGCGTCTCGCCGTACCGCTCCACCTTCGGGCGCTGATGCGCCTCGATCGCGTCCTCCACCGCGAGCGGATGCAGGTCGAACAGCTCGGCGACGCCCGCGAACTCCTGATCCGTCGGCTCGTGCAGGCCGAGCCAGACGAAACCGTGTCCGCTCTTGCGCACCCGCCGCACGGCGTCGTCCAGGTCGCCGCCGAGAGGCACTCGGGCGCCCTTGTCGTACGCCACGCAGTTGACGACGGAGGAACCCAGCGGGGAGCGGGCCGGGTGGCTCAGGTCGACGCGCGGGCGCCGACGGGCCAGCCGTGCCACTCTGCGGAGGCCGCCGACCCGGCCGAGACTCGTCACCTTCCGCAGATTCCCTGCCATGGACATCTGGATCTCCTTGCATGGACCCTCGCGTCGCGTTTCCGCGCCTGTCGCGCCAGTCTGCCAGGGTGGCGCACAGGTCGGGGGAGCCTGGGGAAGGCGCAGGTTCCGCTTTGTTCCCGCCTGTGGACAACGGGACTTCGCATGCCGCGGCAGCGGACTCCACTCGCCACCGGAGCGTCGTCCGCTCCCGGCAAGTCAGACAAATGGGATGATCGCGGCATGACGCTAACCGACGGGAATATGCTCCCTCACGAGCAGACCGGGGCGACAGAGCGCTCCGCCGCGCTCGCCGCCCTGTTCGATCCCACGACCTTCCGGCACCTCGAAGGGTTCGGCATCGGGCCCGGATGGCGTTGCTGGGAGGTGGGCGCGGGCGGCACGACCGTCGTCTCCTGGCTGGCCAAAAGGGTCGGCCCGACCGGCAGGGTCGTCGCGACCGACGTCGACACCTCCTGGGCCGCCGGGGCCGCCCGTCCGCCGGTGGAGGTGCGCGTCCACGACGTGAGTGCCGAGGCGCCGCCGGGGGAGGGGTTCGACCTCGTCCACGCCCGGCTGGTGCTCGCTCAGGTGCCCGACTGCGCAAGGGCCTTGCGGTCGATGGCCAAGGCCCTGCGCCCCGGCGGACGGCTCCTGGTCGAGGACATCGACCTGGCCCTGCAACCGCTGGTCTGCCCTGACGAGCACGGCCCGGCGCAGCAACTGGCGAACCGGCTGCGGCAGGCGCTGCGCCAGCTCCTCGCCGGCCGCGGAGCCGACCTGGCCTTCGGGCGCGCGCTCCCGCGGCTGCTCCGCGCGGCCGGGCTGCACCGGGTCGAGGCCGACGCGTATTTCCCCGTCACCGCACCGGCCGGCGCCGCGCTGGAGTCCACGACGATCCGTCAGATCCGCGACGACCTGATCTCCGCCGGCCTCGCCACCGCCCAGGAGATCGACCGTCACCTCGTGAACATCGCCTCCGGCACGCTGGACCTGGCCGGACCGCCGATGATCTCGGCGTGGGGCCGCAGGGCGTAAGGGGCGGGGCCTCCCGTTCCCGGGCACGACGCCCAGCGAGCCGCGCCCGGGCCACACGAGCCGCACCCCGGCCATACGAGCCGCACCCGGCCATACGAGCCGCACCCGGGCCACGCGAACGGCACCCGGGCCCACGCGAACCGCGCCCGGGCCCACCCAAACCAATCACCGGGCCCACCCGAACCACACACCGGCCCCGCGCCCGCGCGAACCCCGCCCCTCCCCTCACACCCCCTCGGCCTCCACCGGCGGCCGACCCCCCACCCGCTCCACCGCCCGCGCCCCCGCCGCGCAGCCCGCCCGTGCCGCCTCCTCCGGCTCCGCGCCCGCGAGCAGCGCCGCCAGGAACGCGCCGGTGAACGCGTCACCCGCGCCCGTCGTGTCCCGAGGCGTCGCGGGGACCGCGGGGATCCGGGCGGTCACCGCGCCGGACCGCGCCACCAGCGCGCCCTCGGCGCCCTGCTTGACCACCACCAGCGGCACGCGCCGGCTCAGTTCGGCCGCGGCGGTGGCCGCGTCGCGCGACCCGGTGAGCAGACAGGCCTCGTCACGGCTGGGCAGCAGTACGTCCACGCCGTCGACGAGCGTCAGGAAACGGCCGGCGCCCAGCTCCTCGAGGAAGCCGGCCGACGCCGGATCGAGGCTCACCGGCACGCCCCGCGCGCGTGCCGCCGCCAGGGCCGTCGCCACCAGGGCCCGGCTCGGCTCGGAGAACAGCAGATAGCCCGACAGGTGCAGACGTACGACACCGTCGAGCAGCATGTCCGACCAGTCACCGGGATCCAGCCGCAGGGAGGCCCCGCTGTCGGTGAGGAAGGTCCGCTCGGCCGCGGCGTCCGTGTCGACGAGGCAGATCACCGTCCCCGTGGGCGCCTCCGGGTCGACGACCAGCCGCGCGGACACCCCGCAGGCCCTCAGCTCCCGCTCGTGCCAGGCGACCGAGTCCGCCCCCACGCGGCCCAGCAGCCGCACCTCTGCGCTCCCCGAAAAGGCCGCCCAGCAGGCCACGTTGGCGCCTGCCCCGCCGGGCACGGTGCGCACCACGGCCGCCGTGTCCGTGCCGGGCGCCAAGGGGCCGCTGTGCCGGGCGACGACATCGGTGATCACGTCCCCGACGACCAGCAGCGCTCTCGCTCCGGGGGACTCTGCCCCCGCCGTACCCTCCGCCCCCGTCACGCCCCGGCCCAGGCCGCCGCGATCCGTGCCGCCAGCCGTACGTTGCCCCGCACGGCCGCGAGATTGGCGCTCAGCGAGGCGCCGTCCGTGTGCCGCACCAGGTAGTCGAGCAAGAACGGCGTGACCGCCTGACCGTTGATCCCTTCCTCCTCGCAGGCGCGCAGCGCGTCGGCGAGCACACGCGCGTGCAGCTCCGGATCCAACTGCTCGTCCTCCGGCACCGGATTGGCCACGATCAGCGCCGACTCCGGCAACCCGAGCGCGTCCTGAGCCCGCATCACGCGCGCCACCTGCTCCGGGCCGTCCAGCCTCCAGTCGACCGGATGCCCCGAGTCCGACAGATAGAAGCCGGGGAACCGGTCCGTGCCGTAGCCGGCCACCGCCACGCCCAGCGTCTCCAGCCGCTGCAACGTCGCCGGCACGTCCAGGATCGACTTCACCCCCGCGCACACCACCGTGATCCGGGTGCGCGCCAGCAGGCCGAGGTCGGCCGACTCGTCCTGCGTCACCGTCCACTGCCGGTGCACCCCGCCGAGGCCGCCGGTGGCGAACACCCGGATACCGGCCAGGGCCGCGAGCAGCGCGGTCGCGGAGACCGTCGTCGCGCCGCTCGCCCCCGAGGCCGCGGCGAGCGCCAGATCGCGGTGGCCCAGCTTGCGGATGCCGTCCTCGTTGGCGATCCGCTCCACCTGTTCCTTGTCCAGGCCGACGTGCGGCCGCCCGTCCAGGACGGCGACGGTCGCCGGTACGGCACCCTCCTGCCGTACCGCCTCCTCCAGTTCCAGCGCCACCCGCAGATTGCGGGGGCGCGGCAGCCCGTGGGCGATGATCGTGGACTCCAGGGCCACCACGGGGCGGTGCGTGGCGACCGCCTCCCGCACCTCTTCCGACACCACCAGTTCCGGCACCACCAGCGTCACGCGACTGCCTCCTGTCCGTCGGTCCTCCCTCATCTCTGGCGGGCGGCGCACCCCCTCAAACGCTTGCGGCCCGCGGGGGACACCACCAGCCTGGGCGCATGACCGAAAACTCGACACGTCTCGACCATGTCGTCCTGTGGGTGCGCGACCCGGTCGCCTCGGCGACGTTCTACGAGACGGCGGTGGGCCTCACACCGCTCCGGCTCACCGACTTCGTCGCGGGCCAGGTCTCCTTCCCCTCCGTCCGGGTGAACGAGGAGACGATCCTCGACCTGGCCCCGCTGACCATGGCGGAGAGCATGACCATGCTCCCCGGCGCCCCCGAGAGCGCCGGCCACCCGGTCAACCACGTCTGCCTGTCGCTGTCGTCGGAGGCCTTCGACGCCCTCCGCGCGCGGCTGCACGCACACGAGGTGCCCGTGTCGGAGATCTCCCACGACTCCTACGGCGCACGCGGCCTGGCCAGGCGCAGCTTCTACTTCCGTGACCCCGACGGCAACGTCTTCGAAGTCCGCCACTACGCCTGAGCCGCCCCGGCGGACCGGGCGGGCAGGCCCCCTCAGAACAGCGGCTCGGGCAGCACGCCCTCCAGTGCCAGCAGCTTCCGCTTGGTCTCCAGGCCCCCGCCGAACCCGCCGATCCCGCCGTCGCTCTCGACAACCCGGTGGCAGGGCACGACGACCGGCAGCGGATTGGCGCCCATCGCGGCGCCCACCGCCTGGGCGGCGCCGGGCTGGCCGACCCGATCCGCCAGATCGCCGTAGCCCACGACCGAGCCGTACGGGACTCCGGAGGCCAGTTCGCGCAGCACCTGACGGTTGAAGCCGGAGATCAGCGACCAGTCCAGCGGCAGGTCGAAGGCGTGCCGGGCACCCCGGAAGTACGCGTCGACCTGGCGTATCGCCTCGGCCAGGAGCGGGGAGCCGGGGGCGTGGACGGGCTCGGTGCCCAGCCGGGACGCGAGCCGGTCCAGCGCCTTGTCGCGCACGGCGTTCGTGGCGTGGAACACCACGTTGACCAGGCCGTCGCGGGTCGCGGCCAGCAGCAGCGGGCCGATGCCGGTGCCGACCACGGCCCACACCACACCCACGTCCTGCCGTCCGTCCCGCTCATCGCTGTTCATGCGACCCACCGTACGGCCCGCCACTGACAACGCCCGCCCGCCGATCCGCCGTCACGCCCGAGCCACCTCCCGCGTCACTCCCCGTCCAGGGCCTCCCGCACCACGTCGGGCCGGTTGGTGATGATGCCGTCCACCCCGTACGCGGCGACCGTCCGCGCGGTGTCCGCGGAGTCCACCGTCCAGGTGGACACCTGGAGCGCCCGGCCGTGCGCCCCGGTGAAGGCGTGCACCGAGAAGACGTAACCGGTGGACAGGGCGCTGTACGGCGGGTTGATCTGGTCCACGAACCTCGCGTACGTCGGAAGCTCCGCGGTGGGCGGCGCCCCGAGGAACCCGGTCCGTACGGCGGGACGCAGCTCGTGGACGGTCCGCATGCTGTCCGCGCTGAAGCTCTGCACGACCAGGCGGCCCGTCACATGGCCCCGGTCGAGCCAGCCCTCGTTGGCCAGGACCTTGAGCGTGTCCCGCTCGATGCCCGGGTACAGCTCCGGCTTCTTGATCTCCAGGAGCAGCTTCTGGTGGTGGGACTCGACGCGGCGCAGATACTGCTCGAGCGTCGGCACGCGCGCGCCCGCGTACGCGGGGCCGAACCAGCTCCCCGCGTCCAGGCGGGCGATCTCGGCGGCGGTGAAGTCCTTCACCTTCCAGGGAGCCCGGTCGGGGAAGACCGTCTCGACGTCGGTGGTGCGCTGCAGACTGTCGTCGTGGATCACCACCAGTTCGCCGTCCCGGGTGCGCTGGACGTCGTTCTCGACCCACTCGACACCCAGCTCGGCCGCCTTGTCGACGGCGGCCAGGGTGTTCTCCGGCGCGAGACCGGAGGCGCCCCGGTGGGCGATGACGGCGGGCCGCGGCGCGGCGGCCTCGGCCCGGGAGTGGGGGACCGGGAACAGCAGCGCGGCGGTCCCCAGGAGCGCGGTGGTCGTGGCGGTGGCTGCGCGCGGGTGCATGCGTACTCCTCGCGTCGAGCGGTCACGGACAGCACAACTGTGACAGCAGAGGGTCAACGCGAGGCGGGTGCGGGATGGCCGGGGATTGAATGGTGTTGTCGAACGCCCGTCACCTGGGCCGCACAAGTGGGGCGAGGCCGTGTTTCTTTGCCGGAAAGTCGTTCGACCATTCCGGTGGGAGTCATACTCTCTGCCTCGACCCTGACCGCTTGGGCGGTTCTGGGAGGGGGTGCATTCAGGGCATTCCGGGATGGAAGAGGGCGGAAGGGCAGCCGCGCATGCAAGGCACGGTCGACGGATTCAGCTACGGCCTCGTCACCCCGCTGGTGGCCTATCTCATGGCCTGCCTCGGCGGTGCCCTCGGCCTGCGCTGCACCACCAGGTCCATGCTCGTGGCCGGGTCCTGGCGCCCCGGCTGGCTCGCCCTGGGCTCGGCGGCCATCGGCTCCGGCATCTGGACCATGCACTTCATCGCGATGATGGGGTTCACGGTCAAGGAGGCGCCGATCCACTACGACAAGCCGACGACGTACGCCAGCCTGGGCGTCGCCATCGTCATGGTCGGCATCGGGATCTTCATCGTGGGCTATCGCGGCGCCACCGGGACCGCCCTGTTCACCGGCGGCACCATCACCGGCCTGGGCATCGCGTCGATGCACTACCTGGGCATGGCCGGAATGCGGCTGAACGGACAGCTGGAGTACAACACCCTCACCGTCGCCGCCTCCGTCGTCATAGCGATGGCCGCCGCCACCGCCGCCCTCTGGGCGGCCGGCCAGGTCAGGGGGTTCCTGTGGAGCATCGGCGCCAGCCTCGTCATGGGCCTCGCGGTCAGCGGCATGCACTACACCGGCATGGCCGCGCTCAGCGTCCACCTGCACGGCACCGCCGAACCCACGGCGGGCGACTCGCCCGCCGCCCTGCTCGCCCCCATGCTGATCGGCCCGCTGGCCTTCCTCTGCCTCGCCGGCGTCGTCGTGCTGTTCGACCCGCTGATGGTCATGGGCAAGCCCGACTGGCCCCGCCCGGAGAACAAGCCCGGCGTCCCCGCGCACGTCCCCGTCCACCACCAGGGCACCCGCTTCCCGCCGAGCGCCCGCCGCCGCCCGGCCGGCCGCCGCGCCCGCACCCCGCAGAGCCGCTGAGCCGCATCCGGGCTGAGCCGCCGGGCCGCGGACCCGCTGGGCCGGTGAGTCGGGAAACCGCTGATCAGAGCCGGTTGTCAGTGGAGGGTCGTACGGTGGATGACATGCGGCCCGTTTCCCAGATCGAACGTACGGTGGCGCCCTTCGAGGTCGTCAGCCCCTACCAGCCGAGCGGCGACCAGCCCGCGGCCATCGAAGAGCTCGCCCGGCGCATCGAAGCCGGCGAGAAGGACGTCGTCCTGCTCGGCGCGACCGGCACCGGCAAGTCCGCCACCACCGCGTGGATGATCGAGAAGCTCCAGCGCCCCACCCTGGTCATGGCGCCGAACAAGACGCTGGCCGCCCAGCTGGCGAACGAGTTCCGCGAGCTGCTGCCGAACAACGCCGTCGAGTACTTCGTCTCGTACTACGACTACTACCAGCCCGAGGCCTACGTCCCCCAGTCGGACACCTACATCGAGAAGGACTCCTCGATCAACGAGGAGGTCGAACGGCTGCGCCACTCCGCGACCAACTCGCTGCTCACCCGCCGCGACGTCGTCGTGGTCGCCTCCGTGTCCTGCATCTACGGCCTCGGCACGCCCCAGGAGTACGTGGACCGCATGGTCCCCCTGCGGGTCGGCGAGGAGATCGACCGGGACGAGCTGCTGCGCCGCTTCGTGGACATCCAGTACACGCGCAACGACATGGCCTTCACCCGGGGCACCTTCCGGGTCCGCGGCGACACCATCGAGATCTTCCCGGTCTACGAGGAGCTGGCCGTCCGCATCGAGATGTTCGGCGACGAGATCGAGGCCCTGTCCACGCTCCACCCGATCACCGGCGAGATCGTCAGCGACGACCAGCAGCTCTACGTCTTCCCGGCCTCCCACTACGTCGCCGGCCCCGAGCGCATGGAACGGGCGATCAACGACATCGAGAAGGAGCTGGCCGAGCGCCTGGCCGAGCTGGAGAAGCAGGGCAAGCTCCTGGAGGCCCAGCGGCTGCGCATGCGCACCACCTACGACCTGGAGATGCTGCGCCAGATCGGCACCTGCTCCGGCGTCGAGAACTACTCGATGCACTTCGACGGCCGTTCGCCCGGCTCCCCGCCCAACACCCTGCTCGACTACTTCCCCGAGGACTTCCTCCTCGTCATCGACGAGTCACATGTCACCGTGCCGCAGATCGGCGCCATGTACGAGGGCGACGCCTCCCGCAAGCGCACCCTCGTCGACCACGGCTTCCGGCTGCCCTCCGCCCTGGACAACCGCCCCCTGAAGTGGGAGGAGTTCCAGGAGCGCATCGGCCAGACCGTCTACCTGTCCGCGACCCCGGGCACCTACGAGCTGTCCCGCGCGGACGGCGTCGTCGAGCAGATCATCCGCCCGACCGGTCTCGTCGACCCCGAGGTCGTCGTCAAGCCCACCGAGGGCCAGATCGACGACCTGGTGCACGAGATCCGCACCCGCGTGGAGCGGGACGAACGCGTCCTGGTCACCACCCTGACCAAGAAGATGGCCGAGGACCTGACCGAGTACTTCCTGGAGCTCGGCATCCACGTCCGGTACCTGCACAGCGACGTCGACACCCTGCGCCGCGTCGAGCTGCTGCGCGAACTGCGCGCGGGCGAGTACGACGTCCTGGTCGGCATCAACCTGCTGCGCGAGGGCCTGGACCTGCCCGAGGTGTCCCTGGTGGCCATCCTCGACGCCGACAAGGAGGGCTTCCTGCGCTCAGGCACCTCCCTGATCCAGACCATCGGCCGCGCGGCGCGCAATGTCTCCGGCCAGGTCCACATGTACGCCGACAAGATCACCCCGGCGATGGAGAGGGCCATCGACGAGACCAACCGCCGCCGGGAGAAGCAGATCGCGTACAACAAGGCGAACGGCATCGACCCGCAGCCGCTGCGCAAGAAGATCAACGACATCGTCGCGCAGATCGCCCGCGAGGAGGTCGAC
Organism: Streptomyces sp. NPDC052773; assembly: GCF_044547145.1. Lineage (NCBI taxonomy): Bacteria > Bacillati > Actinomycetota > Actinomycetes > Kitasatosporales > Streptomycetaceae > Streptomyces > Streptomyces sp. NPDC052773. The sequence continues at coordinate 112,241 of NZ_JBITZX010000008.1, forward strand.
ACCGAGCAGCTGCTCGGCAGCGGCTACCGGGCCAAGAAGGACGGCCGCGGCACCAAGGCCCCGGTGCCCTCGCTCGCCGAGCACTCCACCAAGGGCGCGAAGGCAGGCAAGGCCAAGGCCGCCAAGGGCAAGGCCAAGGCGACCGTGCCGACGGACCGTCCGGCCGCCGAACTCGCCGAGCAGATCGAGGAGCTGACCGCCCGCATGCGGGCCGCCGCCGCGGACCTCCAGTTCGAGATCGCGGCCCGGCTGCGCGACGAGGTCTCCGAGATGAAGAAGGAACTGCGCCAGATGAAGGAGGCGGGCCTGTCCTGACGGCCCGACGGGCGCCGGTCGCCGTGCTGTTCGGGACGAGCAGCCGGCCGACCCCACCGGGAACCGGCGCCCCCGCAGCCCCGCCGGCCCCGCCACCGGCTGCGCTGTGTTGCAAGACCGACACAAAGTCCCGGCCGGGGTACGGCACTGTCAGTGCCCCTGCGTAGGGTTCAGGTCAACCGCGGCATCGCGGCAACAGGGGACTGCTCGAGAGGGGAATCTGCGCGTGACCGTCAACATGACCAAGGGTCAGGCCATCAGTCTGCAGAAGAACGACGGCGGCAGCCTGACCGCGGTGCGCATGGGTCTCGGCTGGCAGGCGGCCCCGCGGCGTGGCCTGTTCGGCTCGCGCACCCGCGAGATCGACCTCGACGCCTCCGCCGTGCTGTTCGCGGACAAGCAGCCGGTCGACGTCGTCTTCTTCCGCCACCTGGTGAGCGACGACGGCTCCGTGCGCCACACCGGCGACAACCTCGTCGGCGGTGTCGGCCAGGGCGGCGACGACGAGGCGATCCTCGTCGACCTGCAGCGTCTGCCGGTCCACATCGACCAGATCGTCTTCACCGTGAACTCCTTCACGGGCCAGACGTTCCAGGAGGTGCAGAACGCGTTCTGCCGCCTGGTCGACGAGACCAACGGCGAGGAGCTGGCCCGCTACACCCTCGCAGGCGGCGGCGCCTACACCGCCCAGATCATGGCGAAGGTCCACCGCGCGGGCACCGGCTGGTCGATGACCGCCCTGGGCACCCCGGCCAACGGCCGCACCTTCCAGGACCTGATGCCGTCCATCCTGCCGCTGCTCTGACGCGGCCCGGCGAGCGGCACACCACACACCTACACAGCGACAGCAGGGGGACGAAGGCGATGACGGCCGAGCTGGTGAGGGGACAGAACCACCCGCTCTCCCAGGCCCGTCTCGAGATCAGGGTCTCGGCCGCCACGCCGATCGTGGCCGCGGCGACACTCGGCGACGAGAACGGCAAGGTCCACGGCGCGGAGGGGGTCGTCCACCCGGGCGCCCCCACCCTGCCCGGCCTGGAGGTCTCCCGGCAGGCCGCCGCCGCCCACCGGCTCGCGGTCGACCTCGACGCCATGCCGGACGCCGTGCACCGGATCAACGTGCTGCTCGCCCTGCCCGCCGGCACCCCGGGCGGCCCCGGCCGCTTCGGTGCCGTCGCCGCCCCCTTCGTCGCCGTCACCGGTCTCGACGGCACGGAGATCGCCACGTTCACCCTCACCGGCCTGGAGGCCGAGACGGCCGTCGTCGCCCTGGAGCTCTACCGCCGGCAGGGCGCGTGGAAGGTGCGCGCCGTCGGCCAGGGCTACGCGGGCGGCCTCGCCGCGCTCTTCGCCGACCAGAGCCTGCCCAAGGCCCACCGGCTCGCCGCCGCCATCGACGAGGCGGTGGCGCTGGGCGCGGCCCGCTCGATCGCCGCACCCCCGCCGCGTACGGCGGACTCCGACCGCACCCGGCAGACCCCCGCCCCCGCCCTCGGCCCCGACCCGAGCGGATCGCCCTACGGCACGCAGAGCGCCCAGGGCACCACCGGCCCCCTGCCCGGCCCCGCCGCCAACCCGGCACCGGCCGACCCGTCCGGCCTCCCCCAGCCGGCCGCGCCTACTAACGGACCCACGACCGGGTCCACCGCCGCCGGATCCACCGGCCCCACCACCGGCGGCCCGATCGACTACCACCACCCGCGTCGGCGGAACACCACCCCGCCGCCGCTCCCGCCGGCCGCGCCCCCGGCGGCACCCGGGCAGCCCGCGCGTCCCGTCGCGGGCGACGCGACCGGCTGGACGATGGACGAGCGGCTCTACAACCAGGTCTGGGGCATGTTCGAGGACCTGGCCCGCACCACGGCCGCCTACCGCAGCGCCGTCGACTTCGCCGACTCGCGCATGGAGAAGGAGCTGGAACAGGTCCTCTCCGACCCGCGCAGCAGGATCGGCGGTCAGGCCGACGCCGCCCGCGAGGCGGCGCGCGCCAAGCACGCCCAGCTCGTCGACCAGGCCCGCCAGGCCCTCGACCGGGACGTCGCCCAGCTCACCGCCGAGGCGGCCGTGGTCGAACCCGCCCTGCCACCGGCGTACGCCCGCTGGGACAACCCGGTCTGGCACGGGTACCGGGTGCCCATGGAACTGCCGATGGCCCTGCGCCTCGGCGACCTGCACCTGTCCGAGTGCGCCCAGCTGCGCATACCCATGCTGGTCCGGCTGCCGCTGGAGCGCGGTCTGTGGATCGACAGCGGCCGGACGGGCTCGCTGGACGGCTCGTTCGCCGACAGCCACGAGACGCGCCGCCTGGCGATGGAGTCGGCGGTCGCGCACGTGGCCCGGCTGCTCGCCGTCCACCCGGCGGGCGAGTTCACCGTGTACGTCATCGACCCGGCCGGGACCGGCGCCCAGGCGCTGGCGCCGCTGGTGCAGACCGGGGTGCTCGCGGCACCGCCCGCCCTGGGCGCCGCCGGTGTGGCGGAGGTCCTGGCCAAGCTGACCCAGCGCGTCGACCTGGTGCAGATGGCGGTCCGCGGCGGCGCCGCCGACGCGCTCCCGCCGGGCCTCGACACCGCCCAGCACCTCCTGGTCGTCAACGACTTCCCGCACGGCTTCGACGACCGGGCCGTCACCCAGCTCCGCTACCTCGCGGACGAGGGCCCCGCCGTCGGCGTCCACCTCATGATGGTCGCGGACCGCGAGGACGCAGCGGGGTACGGCCCGCTGCTCGACCCGCTGTGGCGTTCGCTGCTGCGCCTGACCCCGGTCCCGGACGACCACCTGGCCGACCCGTGGGTCGGGCACGCCTGGACGTACGAGCCGTCACTGGTGCCGCCCGGCAGCCAGGTGCTCCAGCAGGTGCTCACCCAGGTCGCGGCGGCCCGCCGCGCCTGGCGCCGCTGACCGGCACCAGCCATCGCCACCCATCACCGGACCAAGCGCCGGTAAAGCGCTCTGACCAGCAGGCTTGGCCCTTCTTTTACTAACCACTTTACCTTTCCTTGGTGATTGGGTAGTCTTATCCGCACGGAGGGGAGTACTCCCTGTCTGCTGCGGCGTCCCCGTCAATACGGATCCGGCCGGATCCCGGGGCGTCGGCCCTTCACCGGGTGGAAGAGACCTCCGGCAGCGCGACGACGCTGACTGTTCTGTTCGCCGTTACGTACTGCCGGAGGCGCAGTGGAAGTTTCCATGACCCTGTGGGTCCTGACGGTCGTGGGCCTCGCCGCCCTGATCGCGGTCGATTTCTTCATCGGCCGAAAGCCCCATGACGTATCCATCAAGGAAGCCGGGATCTGGACCGTCGTCTGGATCGTCCTGGCCGGTCTGTTCGGCGTCGGCCTGCTCGTCTTCGGCGGCGGCCAGCCCGCCGGCGAGTTCTTCGCGGGCTTCATCACCGAGAAGTCGCTGAGCGTCGACAACCTCTTCGTCTTCGTCCTGATCATGGCGAAGTTCGCGGTCCCGTCGCAGTACCAGCAGCGGGTGCTGCTCGTCGGCGTCCTCATAGCCCTGGTGCTGCGCGCGATCTTCATCGCCGCCGGCGCCGCGATCATCGCCAGCTTCTCGTGGGTGTTCTACCTCTTCGGCGCCTTCCTGATCTGGACCGCCTGGAAGCTCATCCAGGAGGCTCGGGCCGACGAGGAGGACGAGGAGTACGAGGAGAACAAGCTCCTCAAGGCCGCCGAGCGCCGCTTCGGCGTCGCGGACCGGTACCACGGCACCAAGCTGTGGATCCAGCAGAACGGCAAGCGGGTCATGACCCCGATGCTGGTCGTGATGCTCGCCATCGGTACCACCGACGTGCTGTTCGCCCTGGACTCCATCCCCGCGATCTTCGGCCTCACGCAGGACCCGTACATCGTCTTCACCGCCAACGCCTTCGCCCTGATGGGTCTGCGGCAGCTGTACTTCCTCATCGGTGGCCTGCTGAAGAAGCTGGTCCACCTGTCGTACGGCCTGTCGATCATCCTGGGCTTCATCGGCGTGAAGCTGGTGCTGCACGCCCTGCACGAGTCCGGCGTCCACGTCCCGGAGATCAGCATCCCGGTCTCGCTCGGCGTCATCTGCGCCGTCTTGATCGTCACCACGATCACCAGCCTGATGGCCTCCAAGAAGCAGGCTGCCGCCGAGGCGGCGCAGGCGGAGGGCACGCAGGCCCCGAAGGACAGCATCGACGCCTGACCGCGTCGGTCACCTCAGCGCACCCGGCACCGGGAGCGGCGCGGCGCCTCGCCGACCGTCGCTCCCGGTGCCGCGTTTTGCCCACGGGGTGCCGAGGCACCCAACGGAAGCCGACCGCCCTGGGGTGACCCCCGCCAGTCCGCCGGCCCAGCTCCGAGAGCCCCGAGACGCCGAGACCGCGAGACCCAGAGACCTCTGAGACCCCCGAGCCACCGAGCCCTGAGGAGAGCGACCGGCACGAGCGACGACGACGCGACCGAGCGACGAGCACCGAACGCGAGGAGGAGATGTGGCAACCGGCCGCAAAGACCACCCGACCAGCGCCGGCGGAACCGTCCAGCGGCCCGCGGACCGGAACGCGAGGCCCGGTCCCGACCGGAACGCCAGGCCCCGGACCGACCGGAATGCGAAGCCCCGGCCCGTCTGCGACGATCGCCGCATGATCGCTCGGCTCAGGTCGCTCACGAACCAGTGGACGTCCCTCGTGCCGGTGCTCGGGGCGATCCTGCTGATCTTCACCTGGGGGCGTGATCTGCCCGGCCCGCTCGTGGCACTGGTGACCTTGGTGCTGGCCGGCGCGGTGCTCGCCGCGGTGCACCACGCGGAGGTGGTCGCCCACCGGGTCGGCGAGCCCTTCGGCTCACTGGTCCTCGCGGTCGCCGTCACCGTCATCGAGGTCGCCCTGATCGTGACCCTGATGGCCGACGGCGGCGACAAGGGCTCCACGCTCGCGCGGGACACCGTCTTCGCCGCCGTGATGATCACCTGCAACGGTGTCGTCGGCCTCACCCTCCTGGTCGCCTCCCTGCGCCATGGCACGGCCGTCTTCAACCCGGAGGGCACCGGCGCGGCCCTCGCCACGGTCGCCACCCTGGCCACGCTCAGCCTGGTGCTGCCGACGTTCACCACCAGCAAGCCGGGCCCGGAGTTCTCCGGGGTGCAGCTCACGTTCGCGGCGATCTCGTCACTCGTCCTGTACGGCCTGTTCGTGGCGACCCAGACGGTCAGACACCGTGACTACTTCCTGCCCGTCACCCGGCAGGGCGAGGTGATAAGCGAGGACCACCATGCCGACGCGCCGTCCGCGCGCACCGCCTGGATCAGCCTGGGACTGCTTGCCCTCGCCCTGATCGGCGTGGTCGGCCTGGCCAAGGGCGTGTCGCCGACCATCGAGTCCGGCGTGGCGGCGGCCGGGCTGCCGCATGCCGTCGTGGGCGTCATCATCGCCCTGCTGGTGCTGCTCCCCGAGACCATCGCCGCGCTGCGCTCCGCCCGCCGCGACCGGGTGCAGACCAGCCTCAACCTGGCCCTCGGCTCCGCCATGGCCAGCATCGGCCTGACCATCCCCGCCGTCGCCCTGGCCTCCGTCTGGCTGTCCGGCCCCCTCGTCCTCGGCCTCGGCTCCACCCACATGGTGCTGCTCGCCCTGACGGTCGTCGTGGCCTCGCTGACGGTCGTGCCCGGCCGCGCCACCCCCCTCCAGGGCGGCGTCCACCTGGTGATCTTCGCGGCGTATCTGGAGCTGGCGATCAATCCATGACCGGCTCCGGCTTCGCCACCGCCCCCGGTACGGGCCGGGTCTCCGGCAGCAGCGCGAAGCAGGCCAGGCTGAGCAGGGCGATCCCGGTCAGATACGCCCCCACACCCCACGGCACCCGGCCGCCCTGCTCGGCCAGCGCGGTCGCCGCGATCGGGGTGAGCGCACCGCCGACCACCCCGCCGAGGTTGTAGCCGACGGCGGCGCCGGTGCAGCGCACCCGCGGCTCGTACAGCTCGGGCAGATAGGCGGCGACCACCGCGAACATCGTGATGAACGCGAGCATCGCCCCCAGGAACCCGGCGAACATCAGCAGCGGCTCACCGGTCGCGAGCAGCCCGACCAGCGGGAACATCCACACCGCGGCGGCGGCGCAGCCGAGCAGGCACATCGGCCGCCGCCCGTACCGGTCGCCGAGCACCGCCGCCACCGGGGTGAGCGCGCCCTTCACCACCACCGCGGCCAGGACACAGGTCAGCATGACGCTGCGGCTCAGCCCCAGCCGCTCCGTGGCGTAGGCGAGGGACCAGGTGGTGACGGCGTAGAAGACCGCGTAACCGACGGCCAGCGCGCCGGCGGTCAGCAGGACCAGCCGCCAATGGTCGCGCACCACCTCGGCGAGCGGCACGCGCGCGGGCTCCTCGATCTCCAGGAAACGAGGGCTCTCGGCCAGCGACGAGCGCAGCCACAGGCCCACCGCGGCGAGCACCCCGGCCGCCCAGAACGGCACCCGCCACCCCCACTGGGCGAACTGCGCCTCGGTGAGGGTCGCCGACAGCGTCAGCATCGAGCCGTTGGCGAGCAGAAAGCCCACCGAGGGGCCGACCTGCGGGAAGCTCGACCACAGGGCGCGCCGTTCCGGGGGCGCGTGCTCGACGGTCAGCAGCACGGCCCCGCCCCACTCCCCGCCGAGCCCCAGCCCTTGCAGGAAGCGCAGGGTGACGAGCAGCAGGGGAGCGGCGACCCCGATCGCGTCGTACGTCGGCAGACAGCCGACCGCGACCGTCGAGGCGCCCGTCAGCAGCAGCGAGACGACGAGGACCGGCCGGCGTCCGTGCCGGTCCCCGATGTGCCCGAACAGCACCGAGCCCAGAGGGCGGGCCACGAATCCCACGCCGAACGTCGCGAACGCGGCCAGGGTGCCCGCAAGCGGGGAGACGGTCGGAAAGAACAGCGGTCCCAGGACCAGCGCCGCCGCGGTCCCGTAGACGAAGAAGTCGTAGAACTCGATGGCGGTCCCGGCCAGGGCGGCCATCGCGAGCCGCAGCATGGAGGGCGCCCTTACGGTGCGTACGTCGTGCATGGACCGTCAACTACCCACAGTGACGGGGAGTTACGGGGGCGCGTGGAGGTGGCCGGTCGTCGTCAGTACGTGACCGTAATGCGCCGGGCCGGGCCGTCTACGCGGATCGTGCCGCCGTAGGGGATCACCACCTGGGGGTCGGTGTGCCCGCACTCCACGTCGAAGACGATGGGGGTGTCGGGGGCGTACATACGCATCGCGCGCAGGACGGCCTCGCGCTGGTCGGCGGCGTAACGGGCCGCCTCCTCCGGGCTGTTGGGGTGGATGAAGGACCAGGTCTTCGCGCGGGCCATCAGCAGGGCGGAGAACTGCCGCAGCAGGCCGCGCTCGCCCATGTTGCGCAGGGTGCGGAAGACCTCATCGGCGCTCGGCAGCTCCTCGGAGGTCTCCAGGAACAGCACGTCGCCGGCGTACTCCGCCGGGTCGCGGGCGATCTCGCGGTCGGCCATCAGCAGCCAGCCGAGGATCTCCAGGTTGCCGCCCCAGCCGCGGCCCTCGACGACACGGTCGGCGTTCACCCAGGTCCAGCCCTCGGAGGGCCGGGTCCGCGGCTGCGTCTCGAAGGTCGCCGGGTCCGCCCAGTCGCGGTCGACGTCGTTCCAGCGCTCGGCGGGGCGCAGCTCGTACGGGCCGGACGTGAACAGCGCCGCACGCAGCGAGTCGGCCGTCCGCGGGTCCATGGCGCCGGGCCGGCCCAGCTCGACCATCACGCTCGCGCCGTGGTAGCCGACGATGCCGGTGTTGCGCAGATACGCCAGCAGGTTGGTGTTGTCGCTCGTCCCGAAGAACGGCTTCGGGTTCGCCCGGATCAACTCCCCGTCCAGGTACGGCAGCACGGTGATCTGGTCGTCGCCGCCGATGGAGGCGATCACCGCCTTGACGTCCGGGTCGGCGAAGGCGGCGTGGACGTCGGCGGCCCGCTCCCGCGGCGTCGAGCCCATCTTCCGGGTCGCCGGGTACTCCACCGGCTCCAGGCCGTACTCGGTGCGCAGCCGCTCCAGGCCCAGCTCGAAGGGGCGCGGGTAGAGGCCGGGCAGGCCGCTGGACGGCGAGATGACGGCTATGCGGTCGCCGGGGGACGGTTTGGGCGGGTACAGGGGTGTGATCACGATCGGCAGGGTAGGGCCGTCCGGGCCGCCCACGCACCGTGATAAACCGGGTGCGAGCAGCGGTCCCGCCGGACCGCGACCCCCGAACGGACCGGAGGAACAGTGCCCCGCACCCTGGCCAACGCCCCGATCATGATTCTCAACGGCCCCAACCTGAACCTCCTCGGGCAGCGCCAGCCGGAGATCTACGGCTCCGAGACGCTCGCCGACGTCGAGGCGCTGTGCGCCAAGGCGGCGGCCGCGCACGGCGGCACGGTGGACCTGCGCCAGTCCAACCACGAGGGACAGCTCGTCGACTGGATCCACGAGGCGCGCGAGAACCACTGCGCGATCGTCATCAACCCCGGCGCCTACACGCACACCTCCGTCGCGCTGTTCGACGCACTGAGCACCTGTGACGGCATGCCGGTGGTGGAGGTCCACATCTCCAACATCCACAAGCGGGAGTCGTTCCGGCACGTCTCCTACGTCTCGCTGCGCGCCGACGGTGTCATCGCCGGGTGTGGCATCCAGGGCTACGTCTTCGGCGTGGAGCGCGTCGCCGCGCTGCTCGGGGCGGCGCGCGCGGAGGCGTAGGCGCTTCCTGGGGGCGCCCCGCTCTCCTAGAGGCGCCCGGCCTCCACGATGCGCCGCAGGAAGCGCCGGGTGCGCTCCTGCCGCGGATCGCCGAAGACCTGCTCGGCGGTGCCGCGCTCCAGCACGACCCCTCCGTCCAGAAAACAAACCTGGTCGGCGACCTCCCGCGCGAAGCCCATCTCGTGCGTCGCCAGCACCATGGTCATGCCGTCGTCCTTGAGGTCGCGGACGACGGCGAGGACCTCGCCGACCAGCTCGGGGTCGAGCGCCGCGGTGATCTCGTCGAGCAGCAGCAGCCGGGGCCGTACGGCGAGCGCGCGGACGATGGCCACGCGCTGCTGCTGACCACCACTGAGCCGGTCGGGATACGCGTCGGCCTTGTCGCCCAGCCCGAGCCGCTCCAGCAGCCGCACGGCCTGCTCCTCGGCCTCCACGCGGGGCACGCCGTGCACCCTGCGCGGCGCGAGAGTGATGTTCTCCAGGACCGTCATGTGCGGGAACAGGTTGTACGCCTGGAAGACCACGCCGATCCGGCGCCGTACCGCGTCCTGGTCCACGCGCGGGTCCGTGATCTCCTCGCCGTCCAGCCAGATCGCCCCGTCGTCGATCTCCTCCAGCAGGTTGGCGCACCGCAGCAGGGTCGACTTCCCCGAGCCGGAGGCGCCGATCAGCGCGGTCACCGTGTGCGGCGCGACCTCCAGGTCGACGTCCCGCAGCACGACGGAGCCGCCGAAGGTCTTGCGGACGGACTCCATCCGCAGCACCGGGGCGGCGGGGGCGTCGCTCATGTGATCCCTCCCTGGGCCCGCCGGCGGTCCATCCGGGCCGTCACCCAGTCCGTGAGCCGGGTCATCGGAATGGTCAGCGCCACGAAGACCAGCCCGGCGACGATGTACGGGGTGTAGTTGAGGCTGCGTCCCACGATGATGTCCGCGGCCCGTACGGCGTCCACCGCGCCGCCGATCGACACCAGTCCCGTGTCCTTCTGCAGCGACACCAGGTCGTTCAGCAGCGGCGGCACCTGACGGCGCACCGCCTGCGGCAGCACCACGTGCCGCAGCGCCTGACGGTTGGTCAGGCCCAGCGAGCGGGCCGCGGCGCGCTGCGAGGGGTGCACGGACTCGATGCCCGCGCGGAACACCTCCGCGACGTACGCCGAGTACGTCAGCGTCAGCGCCGTACCGCCCAGCAGCACCGGATCGACGGTCACGCCCTGCAGCCGCAGCGCCGGGACGCCCAGCACCACGATCATCAGGTTGATGATCAGCGGCAGCCCGCGGAAGAAGTCCGTGTACGCGGCGGCCAGCACCCGCAGCGGGAAGAACACCGGGCCGCGCAGGGTCCGCGCGACGGCGATGAGCATGCCGAGGACCAGCACCGCGGCCCCGCACACCAGCAGCAGCCGGACGTTCAGCCACAGCCCTTCCAGGACCTTCGGGAACGCCTCGCGCGCGTACCCCCAGTCGAAGAACGTCTCCTTGGTGCGCGGCCAGCCGGGCGCGTTGACCACGACCAGGTACAGCACCACACCGGTGACCAGCGTCGACACGGCCGCGATCGCGGTGGCGCGGCGCGCGCGGGCCCGCTTGTGGCGCTCGCGCTCCAGCCGCCGCGCGGAGGGGACGTACGGGTCCCGCGTCTCCTCGGGTTCCTTCGTGACGGTCACTTCAGCACCGGGGCGTCGACGGCGTCGGACAGCCACCGCTGCTCCAGCTTCGCCAGGGTGCCGTTCTCGCGGAGGGTGTCCACGGCGTCGGTGACGCATGCGGTGAGCGCGCTGCCCTTGTCGAGGACGAGCCCGAACCGCTCCTGTGTGGAGCCCCGGTTCTCGAACTGGCCGACGATCTCGGCGTCGGTCACCTCGGCGGCGGTGATGTAGAAGGCGGTGGGCAGGTCGGTGACGATGGCGTCGACCTGACCGTTCCTCAGGGCGGACTTCGCCTGGTCGTTCTTGGCGTAGACGGCGGCGTCCCGCTCGGGCCGCACCACGTCGTCGATGTAGTCGAGGCTGGTGGTGCCGACCTGGGCGCCCAGCCTGACGCCCCTGAGGTCCGCGACGCTCTTCGCCTTCGCGGCCTTCGAGCCCTTCAGCGCGATGACGGCCTGGCGCACGTCGTAGTAGCCGGAGGAGAAGTCCACGGCCTTCTTGCGCTCGTCGCTGACGGACACCTGGTTGATGTCGAAGTCGAAGGTCTTCTCGCCGGGCGCGAACGCCTTGTTGAAGGGCACGCGCTGCCAGACCACGGCGTCCTTGCCGTAGCCGAGCTGCTCGGCGACGGCGTACGCCACCGCGGACTCGAAGCCCTTGCCGTTGGCGGGGTCGTCGTCCTGGAACCACGGCTCGTACGCGGGCTCGTCGGTGGCGATCGTCAGCTTCCCGGCGGTCTTCGTGGCCAACTCGCCCTTGGGGCAGCTCTTTCCGGCCGGTCCGGACGGTTTGGCGGCGGTGTTGTCCTCCGGCTGCGGAGCACAGCCGACGGCGGCGGCGAGCAGGGCGACGGTGACGGCGGCGACGGCGCGACGCGGCGCGCGGAGGACAGATCGCATGGCGGGAGAGTGGCAGCGCGGCCCCGCTTTGTCGAGGTCACACCAGTCGATGTCCGCATGGTGGGAACGGGTGTTGCGGCCTTGTGAACAGGCGCTGCCGCGTTCCGCCTTGGGCCGCCGGCCGAGGGCGGGGGTTGGGGACCGGCGGCCCATGCCGCGCGGATACGTCGTCCCCGCGCGGGGCTGTCCCCAGTGGACCGCGCGATCCCGTGCGCCGGGAGCGCGCGCGGGGCGCCGGTGTGTGCGGAGAATTCACACGGGGCGCGAATCAGGTTCCGCGCGCCCCATACTTGAGGTGCGCAACCCGCGCTCACCGCCCCGCGTTCGCCGGCTCGCGTCCACCGCCCCGCGTCCACGGCAGCCTCACATTCGGCAACCCGCGCTCACCAGCCCCGCCGGTGCCACTCCGGCAGGTGCGGACGCTCCGCGCCCAGCGTGGTGTCGTCGCCGTGCCCCGGATAGACCCAGGTCTCGTCCGGCAGGACGTCGAAGATCTTGGTCTCCACGTCATGGATCAGACGGGCGAACGCCTCGGGATCCTTGTGGGTGTTGCCCACACCGCCCGGGAAGAGGCAGTCCCCCGTGAACACATGGGGGTGGCCGTGCGGGTCGTCGTAGACGAGGACGATCGACCCGGGCGTGTGGCCGACCAGATGGCGCGCGGTGAGCTCCACGCGCCCCACGCGGATGACGTCGCCGTCGTCGACCGGGACATCGGTCGGCACGGGGATCCCCTCGGCGTCGTGGCGGCCGGCATACGTCCGGGCGCCGGTGGCCGCGACGACCTCGGCGAGCGCCCGCCAGTGGTCCGCGTGCCGGTGCGTGGTGACGACGGACGCGATGCCGTCGTCACCGATCATGCCCAGCAGCGTGGGGGCCTCGTCGGCCGCGTCGATCAGCAGTTGCTCGTCGGTGGCCCGGCAGCGCAGCAGATAGGCGTTGTTGTCCATCGGGCCGACCGCAATCTTGGTGATCATCAGTTCCGAGAGCTCGTGCACGTCCGCCGGGCCGCCGACCGTCACCTGTCCGCTGTACGTCATGGCCGTCAGTCTAGGTCCGCGACCTGCCCGGAGCAGGTCGCGGCCACAGCGGCCACCCGGCCGCACCGGGCGGCCGTACCGGCCACCGCCGCGGGAGCGGCTACAGCGGCGGCAGGGACGGCAGCGGTCCGCCCTCCACGGCCAGCGCCGAGCCGTCGCGGCGCCCGGCGAGCCAGCCGAGCAGGTCCGCAGGGGTGCCCCGGACGGTGACCTCGGGAGCGTCCGCCTCGCGGCCGGTGCTCCACGCGCGCGTGCCGTCCGTCAGCCGGGTCGGCGGCACCTCGGGGTGCCCGGTGAAACGATCGGCGAGGAAGTCGATCTCCCGCTCGGTGAACTCCGCCGGCAGGTCCTCCAGCTCGTAGCTGATGCCGAGGTCCACGTGGTGCAGCTCGACCTCGACCCAGCGCCGGAAGGGCACCCGGGACGCCGAGTCGGTGACCCCGTTGCGCAGCTCCACCGTGCGCGACCAGTCGGCGGGCGCGGCGGCGGCCTCCTGGAAGCGCTCGGCGCTCGCGCGCACGTCGGCGAGCTGGACGTCGAGGGGGCGCGGGGCATCCCGTTCGATGTCGCCGTCCCGGGCCTCGGCCGAGACGTACATGGGGCGCCCCTCCAGGACGTTCACGAGGGCGTCCGCGTTGCGGGCGAGGTGGGCGAGGACGTGGCCGCGGCTCCAGCCGGGCAGCCGTGACGGTTCCGTCACGTCCGCGTTGTCCAGCTTGGCGGCTGCGCTGAGCAGCCGCTCGGTCGCCTCGCGTACAGACACCAGGTCACGCGCGTGATCAATCATGGGGCCGACCCTAGCTCCGCCACTCCTTCGGGTGAAGGTGGCGGACCGGGCCCGTAAATCGAATGCACGTGCTATATGGTCGGTGGCGGCGTCGGGCATGCTGGATGGCCGGGGATTGTTATGCAACCGGGGAATCCGAACCGGCGCTGTCAGTGGCTCCCCCTAGTCTGGGAAAGACGGGGGCCCCGCCCCTGTCACTTCTCTCAAGAAAGGTGCGGACCGGCGTGGCCGACCGTCTCATCGTCCGTGGCGCGCGCGAGCACAACCTGAAGAATGTCTCGCTCGACCTGCCGCGCGACTCGCTCATCGTCTTCACGGGCCTGTCGGGGTCGGGCAAGTCCTCGCTGGCCTTCGACACCATCTTCGCCGAGGGCCAGCGGCGCTACGTCGAGTCGCTGTCGTCGTACGCCCGCCAGTTCCTCGGCCAGATGGACAAGCCGGACGTCGACTTCATCGAGGGCCTGTCCCCGGCGGTCTCCATCGACCAGAAGTCGACCTCGCGCAACCCGCGCTCGACGGTCGGCACGATCACCGAGGTCTACGACTATCTGCGGCTGCTCTTCGCCCGCATCGGCAAGCCCCACTGCCCCGAGTGCGGCCGCCCGATCTCGCGCCAGTCGCCGCAGGCCATCGTCGACAAGGTGCTGGAGCTGCCGGAGGGCAGCCGCTTCCAGGTGCTCTCGCCGCTGGTGCGCGAGCGCAAGGGCGAGTTCGTCGACCTCTTCGCCGACCTCCAGACCAAGGGCTACTCCCGGGCGCGTGTGGACGGCGAGACCATCCAGCTCTCCAACCCGCCCACCCTGAAGAAGCAGGAGAAGCACACCATCGAGGTGGTCGTCGACCGCCTCACGGTGAAGGACTCCGCCAAGCGCCGCCTGACCGACTCCGTCGAGACCGCCCTCGGCCTGTCCGGCGGCATGGTCGTGCTCGACTTCGTCGACCTCCCCGAGGACGACCCCGAGCGCGAGCGGATGTACTCGGAGCACCTGTACTGCCCGTACGACGACCTGTCCTTCGAGGAGCTGGAGCCCCGCTCCTTCTCCTTCAACTCGCCCTTCGGCGCCTGCCCCGAGTGCACCGGCATCGGCACGCGCATGGAGGTCGACCCGGAGCTGATCGTTCCGGACCCGGACAAGTCCCTCGACGAGGGCGCCATCCACCCGTGGTCCCACGGGCACACCAAGGACTACTTCGGCCGCCTGGTGGGCGCCCTCGCGGACGCGCTCGGCTTTCGCACCGACATCCCCTTCGCGGGCCTGCCGCAGCGCGCCAAGAAGGCCCTGCTGTACGGCCACCGGACGCAGATCGAGGTCCGCTACCGCAACCGGTACGGCCGCGAGCGGGTGTACACCACGCCGTTCGAGGGCGCCGTGCCCTTCGTCAAGCGCCGGCACAGCGAGGCCGAGTCCGACGCCAGCCGTGAGCGCTTCGAGGGCTACATGCGCGAGGTGCCCTGCCCCACCTGTGAGGGCACGCGCCTGAAGCCGATCGTCCTCGCGGTCACGATCATGGGGAAGTCGATCGCCGAGGTCTCCGCGATGTCGATCAGCGACTGCGCGGACTTCCTGGGCGAGCTGAAGCTCAGCGCGCGCGACAAGAAGATCGCCGAGCGGGTGCTGAAGGAGGTCAACGAGCGGCTGCGGTTCCTGGTCGACGTCGGCCTGGACTACCTCTCGCTGAACCGCGCGGCCGGCACCCTCTCCGGCGGCGAGGCCCAGCGCATCCGCCTGGCCACCCAGATCGGCTCCGGCCTCGTCGGCGTGCTCTACGTCCTCGACGAGCCGTCCATCGGCCTGCACCAGCGCGACAACCACCGGCTGATCGAGACCCTGGTCCGGCTGCGCGACATGGGCAACACGCTCATCGTCGTGGAGCACGACGAGGACACCATCAAGGTCGCCGACTGGGTCGTCGACATCGGCCCCGGCGCCGGTGAGCACGGCGGCAAGGTCGTGCACAGCGGCTCCCTCAAGGAACTGCTCGCCAACCCCGAGTCGCAGACCGGTCAGTACCTGTCGGGCAAGAAGTCCATCCCGCTGCCGGACATCCGGCGCCCGATCGACCCGTCCCGGCAGCTCACCGTGCACGGCGCGCGCGAGAACAACCTCCAGGACATCGACGTCTCGTTCCCGCTGGGCGTCTTCACCGCGGTCACCGGCGTCTCCGGCTCCGGCAAGTCGACCCTGGTCAACGACATCCTCTACACCCACCTGGCCCGCGAGCTGAACGGCGCGCGCAACGTCCCCGGGCGGCACACGCGCGTGGACGGCGACGACCTCGTCGACAAGGTGGTGCACGTCGACCAGTCGCCCATCGGCCGCACCCCGCGCTCGAACCCGGCGACGTACACCGGCGTCTTCGATCACATCCGCAAGCTGTTCGCCGAGACCACCGAGGCGAAGGTCCGCGGCTACATGCCCGGCCGCTTCTCCTTCAACGTCAAGGGCGGCCGCTGCGAGAACTGCGCGGGCGACGGCACGATCAAGATCGAGATGAACTTCCTCCCGGACGTCTACGTCCCGTGCGAGGTCTGCCACGGCGCCCGGTACAACCGGGAGACCCTGGAGGTCCACTACAAGGGCAAGTCCATCGCCGAGGTCCTGAACATGCCGATCGAAGAGGCGATGCACTTCTTCGAGGCCGTCCCGGCGATCAACCGCCACCTGAAGACGCTCCACGACGTCGGCCTGGGGTACGTCCGGCTCGGCCAGTCCGCGACCACCCTGTCCGGCGGCGAGGCGCAGCGCGTGAAGCTCGCGAGCGAGCTCCAGAAGCGCTCCACCGGCCGCACCGTCTACGTCCTGGACGAGCCGACCACCGGTCTGCACTTCGAGGACATCAGCAAGCTGCTGAAGGTGCTGTCCGGCCTGGTCGACAAGGGCAACACGGTCATCGTCATCGAGCACAACCTCGACGTCATCAAGACCGCCGAC
This sequence comes from Streptomyces sp. NPDC052773, assembly GCF_044547145.1. NCBI lineage: Bacteria > Bacillati > Actinomycetota > Actinomycetes > Kitasatosporales > Streptomycetaceae > Streptomyces > Streptomyces sp. NPDC052773. Next base: position 128,567 of record NZ_JBITZX010000008.1, read on the forward strand.
TGGATCGTCGACATGGGCCCCGAGGGCGGCGCGGGCGGCGGCCTGGTGGTCGCCGAGGGCACGCCCGAGCAGGTCGCCGCGGTCCCGGCCAGCCACACCGGCAAGTTCCTGCGGGACATCCTCGGCGACCGGATCAGCGACGCCGAGCCGGTGCGGGCCCCCGCGCGCGGCACGGCCGGGAAGACCGCCGGCGCGCGGAAGACGGTCGCGGCCAAGTCGACGACGCGGAAGACGGTCACGGCCAAGAGCGCCGACGGCACGGCGACCGGGAAGGCGGCCGGAACCGCCAAGAAGGCAGCACCCGCAAAGAAGACCGCGCGGGCCCGCAAGGCCTGATCCGGAAAACGGTCTGATCCGGAACAAGGCTTGATACAGAACAGGCCTGATCCGGAACCAGGCCTGTGCGAGAACACCGACGCGGTGCCCCGGAGAACCCCCGTTCCCCCGGGGCACCGCGCGTCTCCGGTCCAGGGCCGGTAAAGAGGCCTGGACCAGGACCAAGGCCGTCGCCCGGACCCGGGGCTCAGGCTCCCTTGGGCTCCACGAACTGCATGTCGAGCTGGATCTTCACCACGTCACCGAGCAGCCCCGGCGCGAAGTCCAGACCGAAGTCGCTGCGCCGGATCTCGCCCGTCGCCTCGAACCCGGCGTGCCGGCTGCCGTCGACCGGTACCTCGACCAGCCCGCCGAACTCCACATCGAGCGTCACGGGACGCGTCACGTCACCGATCGTCAGCTCGCCCTCCATCGTCCAGTCCTCGCCCTCGCCCGACACCCGGGTCGAGCGGAAAATCATCGTGGGGCGCTTCTCCACGTCCAGCAGATCGGACGCGCGGACATGCGCGTCCCGGTCGGCGTTGCCGGTGTCGACGGAGGCCAGGGCGATCTCGGCGGTCACCCGCACGTCGTCCACCACCTCACCGACGTACAAGGCGGCCTTCACCTCGGTGAAACGCCCGCGCACCTTGGCGATCCCCAGATGCCGGATGCTGAAGTTGACGGCCGAGTGCAGGGGATCCAGCTCCCAGTGACCGGGGGACAGGGGCAGCGGGGCAACGGCCAGCGTGTTCGAGAAGTCGTTCCGAGTCGTCATGCCTCCACCCTGAGGGCCGCAGGGCGGGGCAGGGAGACCGGGCGAAGCCTGGTAGTCGCAGGGCCACCCTCCCGCGGGCGCGCGTTGGTACGTTCGCGGGGTGAGCGACAACGAGTTGGGCACCTATCTGCGGACCTGGCGCGAGGCCGTGACCCCGGATGAGGTCGGGCTGCCCGCGGGCCCGCGCCGCCGCACCCCCGGGCTGCGCCGCTCCGAGCTGGCCACGCTCGCCGGCATCAGCGTCGAGTATCTGACCCGGCTGGAACAGGGACGCGACCGCAACCCCTCCGCGCAGGTCCTCGGCGCCCTCGCCGACGCGCTGAACCTGTCCCTCCAGGACCGGATGGTGCTGCGCCGCCTGACCAAGGAGGCGCACGACGGCGACCCGCTGGTCTGCGGCGCGGCCCCGCCGCTCAGCCGCACCCCGCGCCCCACCGTGCGCGCCGTCCTGGACCGTCTGGAGCCCGCGCCGGCCGTGCTGCTCAACTGGATCGGCGACGTCCTCGCCCACACCACCGGCTACGCACGCCTGTTCGGCCCGATCGGCGTGCTCGACGGCGAGCACCCCAACCTGCTCCGCCATCTGTTCACCGACCCGCGGGCCCGTGCCGCCTACCCCGACTGGGAGCGCGAGGCCGACAACCTGGTCGCCCACCTCCGGCACGACGTGCCCCTGCGCGACCCGTACGCCGCCGAGCTGGCCGAGGAGCTGACGGTGACGGCGGGGGCCGAGTTCGCCGACCGGTTCGCCGATCTGGCGACGGCCCCGCGACGGATCGGCAGCCGGCGCGTCGAGCACCCGGAGGCCGGGCAGCTACGGCTGCTGCACGAGACGCTGGCGCTGCCGGACGACGGCCAGCGGATCGTCGTCCACCTCCCGGCCGACGAGGCCACGGCCACCGCTCTGGACCGGCTCAACGGCCGCCACCCGGGAGGCCTGCGGGCCGTGGGCCGAGCGGGCTGACGCGGGCCGAGCGGGCTGAGACTCCGGCTCCTTCAGGCCCGTACGTCCTCCAGCTCGTGCGCGTACGGCGGCTCCGCGCCCGCCCGGGAGCAGGTGACCGCCGCCGCGCGGGCCGCGAACCGCAGGAGCCGGGCCCAGCCGTCGGCGCCCAGGCCGGCGAGGGCGGCGGGGGAGAGGGCGTCCTGGGCGGCCAGGCCGTGCAGCAGGGCCGCGTTGACGGTGTCCCCGGCGCCGATGGTGTCCACCACGTCGACCTTCTCACCGGGCACGGAGTGCTCGGCGCCGTCGCGCGTGAAGACGGTCAGCCCGTCGCCGCCATGGGTGATCACGACGGCCGAGGGCCCGGCCGCCAGCCATTCGCGCGGGCTGCCGCCCAGCCACCGCGCGTCCTCCTCGGACAGCTTCAGCAGGGTCACCGACGGCAGCCACGTCAGGAACCGGGCCCGGTAGGCGTCCGCGTCCGGGATCAGCCCCGGCCGGATGTTCGGGTCGAGCGCGGTGAACACACCCTGCCCGGCCGCCGTCCGCATCAGCTCCTCGTACGCGCTCGCGCCCGGCTCCAGCACCAGCGAGCAGGTGCCGAACGACACCGCGCGGGTCCCCTCCGGAAGCGCGGCCGGGGCGGTGAACAGCCGGTCGGCGGTGCCGTCGACGTAGAAGGAGTAGGCGGCGGAGCCCTGCGCGTCGATCGTGGCGACCGCCAGGGTCGTCGGCTCGGCGCCGCGCGCTACGCCCGACACGTCCACCCCGGCCGCGCGCAGCCCCTCCAGCAGCGCCTCGCCGAAGGCGTCGGACGAGACGCGGGAGCAGAAGGCGGTGGGGGAGCCGAGCCGGCCGAGGGCGACGGCCGTGTTGTACGGGCCGCCGCCGAGCGCCGGCCGCAGGCTCGCCAGGGCACCCGGCCCCTGCGGTACCAGGTCGATCAGGGCCTCACCGGCGACGACGATCACGAGTCGGCTCCTTTCTCGGGCTGCGGGAGCCCTTCGGACGGGTCCGGCCGCCGGGGCGGCGGCTCGGGGCAGCCGCACGAGGTGCGGTGCACGAACGTGCAGGCCAGGCGTACGGTCCGGGCGGGCCGCTCCGGCTCGGCGAGGCGCTCCAGGAGCACCCGTACCGCCTCCGCGCCCAGCTCCTTGCCGGGCTGGGCGATCGCGGTGAGCCGGGGCGAGAAGAGATCCGCCCAGGCGAAGTCGTCGAAGCAGGCGAGCGCGAGGTCGCCGGGGACGGTGAGGCCGCGGTGGCGCAGCGCGCGGAGGGCGCCGATGGTCATCGCGTTGTTGGCGGTGACGAGCGCCGTCGGCGGTGCGGCCAGGGACAGCAGGGCCGCGGCGGCCCGCTCACCGCCCGCCGACTCCGAGTCGCCGTGCGCCAGAAGCCGCTCCTCGAAGGGCAGCCCGGCCGCCGCCAGACCGTGCCGGTACCCGGTGATCCGCTCGCTCGTGGTGCTCAGCCCCGGCCGGCCCGCGACCAGGCCGATCCGGCGGTGCCCGAGTCCGGCGAGATGGGTGACCAGCCGGGCCATCGGCTCGGCGCTCTCCGCGCACACCTGGTCGAAGCTCCGGGCGCCCTCCGCGCGGTCGTCGACGACGCGGTCCAGGAAGACGGCCGGTACGTCGTGCCGGCGCAGATAGGCGACCAGTTCGCGCGGGTCCGCGGACGGGGCGACGATCATGCCGTCCACCCGTCGCTCGTGCAGCAGCTGGACGACCTTGCGCTCGTGCCCGGGGTCGTCGTGCGGATCGGCGATGAGCAGGCTGTAACCGTGCTCCAGGGCGGCGGCCTCGACGCCTTGCAGGATCTCCGTGAAGTACGGGTTGCTGATCGCGGACACCGCGAGCCCGATGGACCGGGTCCGCGAGGTCACCAGGGAGCGGGCGAGGGTGTTCGGGGTGTAGCCGAGCGCGTCGATCGCGTCGAGGACGGCCTGACGGGTGTGGGGCAGCACGGGCCGGGTGCCGTTCAGCACGTGCGAGACGGTCGCCACGGAGACCCCGGCGCTGCGCGCCACGTCGGCCATGGTCGGCATGGGTTCCCCTCTCAGAGCCCGGCTCGGCTGCGTTCCGCGCGGCACGGTATCCCATCGAAACGGCATGCGTAAACGCTTGCGCAAGCGTTTACGCGCCGCCGCCACCCCACCCGGCCGTCACCCGACAGGCCCGGTTATCGTCGGGGTGCGTTCCCGGCGCCCCGACGCCCTCGGCGCCCCGACGCCCTCGGGCGCCCTCGGTGCCGTCGGCGCACCCGCGCACCAGCGCCCCTGCGCTTCCGCCCAGCTCAGACCAGTGGAGATCCCATGCCCGCCCGCCCCTCCGCGAGCCGCCGCACCGTCCTGCGCGGAGCCGCGCTGGCTCCCGTCGCCGGGCTCGGCCTGGCCGCCTGCTCCCCGGAGGAGTCCGGCGGTGCACCGGCCGCGCCCACCGCGCCGGTCGAGCTCGGCGCGGAGAGCGAGGTCGCGAAGGGCGGCGCCCGGCTGTACCGCGAGCAGAACGTGGTGGTCAGCCGGGACGACAAAGGCGCCCTCAGGGCGTACAGCTCGATCTGCACGCACGCGGGCTGCCCCATCACCAAGCTGGAGGGGACCAGGCTGACGTGCTTCTGTCACGGCAGCGAGTTCGACGCCGCCACCGGCGAGGTCCTGCAGCCGCCGGCCACGGTGCCGCTGACGGAGCTCGCCGTGACGACCGAGAACGGCAGGATCGTGGCGGGCCCGAGGGACTGACGCCCCTACCCGACGACCCCCTTGAGTGTCCTCACTCCCAGTCCCACCCGATCCCCACGATCCCCGACCGCACCCGCGGCTCCACGAGGTGCACGGAATGGTGGCGGCCGGTCAGGGCCAGCTCCTGCCGGCCGCTGCGCGGTGCCGCCGCCGAGTGCTGGGTGAACCGGTGGCAGCGCACCGGCAGGGCGCGCTCGTCGAAGCGCACCTGGAGCACGTACTGCCCGCCCGCAGGCCCGAACCCGCGGACGTACTCGCGTGACACCCCGGCGGTGCCGTCCTCGACGCCGTACCGGAACAGGAAGGTGTCACCGGCCCGCAGCCTGGTGTCGAACAGCAGCTCGGTGACGAGCACCCCGGTCTCCCGGTCCCAGCGCACCCGCCCCGCGCGGCAGTTGTCCAGGGCGTGCACCGTCATGCGCTCCGGCGCGCACCCCGGGTCGCCGTGGTGCACGGCGACGAAGCGGTCGACGCCGTCCTGGTGGGCGCGCACGATGTGGTGCGACTCGCGCGCCGCCAGCTCCCGGCGCGCCCCGATCCGCACCCGCTCGTGGTGCCCGAGCATGTGCAGCCCGCCGTCGAGCTGGGCGCCCAGCTCGGCCAGTAGCCGGTCCAGGACGTCCGTGGCCTCGACGAGGGACCGGTAGGAGCGGCCGGCGGTCCGCCGCGCGGAGCGCTCGTCGCTCTCCGCGAGCAGCCGGATCAGCGACTCGTCGGGCAGCTGGAGTATCTCCTCCAGCGCACGGACGGCGCGCAGCGACTCCGGGCGCTGCGGGCGGCGGGCGCCCTGCTGCCAGTAGCTCAGGCTGGTGACGCCGACTCTCACGCCGTACCGCGACAGATGGTGCTGCACGCGCTGCAGGGGCAGTCCCCGGGCGGCGATCGCGGCGCGCAGCGCGACGTGGAAGGGGCCGCCTCGCAGGGCCGTGTCCAGGTCCGCGGCGGCGACGTCGGCGGCGGCGTCCGCGTGCTGTGTGGCGTGCGGCATGCAGGGGCCTTTCTCTGGCTGACAACGGCTGGTCGGACCGTTCGCGGGATTCCGGGCGGGGCCACCCCCGTCGGCGCCGGGGCGCTGCACATCCGTACGCCGTGGTTCACGGCCCCGAGTTCCCCCGCATTGAAGCGTGTTGACCAGGCCCCGACAACACCTGAGTCCGACCGCCGCGCACTCCTGGCCGAGGTTCGACCATGGCGGGGAACGGGACCGCCCGGTGCGTCACCTCGGGGATCCCGCCGCCCTCGGCCCCGGGCCCGCCGGAGTGTCAGTCCTCGCCAGTAGGGTGTGAGACATGGCCGACCCCTCCAGCTACCGCCCCAGGCCGGGAGACATCCCGGACTCCCCGGGGGTGTACAAGTTCCGGGACGAGCACCGCCGGGTGATCTACGTCGGAAAGGCGAAGAGCCTGCGCCAGCGCCTGGCGAACTACTTCCAGGACCTGGCGAACCTCCACCCGCGCACCCGCACCATGGTGACCACGGCGGCGTCCGTGGAGTGGACGGTGGTGTCCACGGAGGTCGAGGCGCTTCAGCTGGAGTACTCCTGGATCAAGGAGTTCGACCCCCGCTTCAACGTCAAGTACCGCGACGACAAGAGCTACCCGTATCTCGCGGTGACGATGAACGAGCAGTTCCCGCGCGTGCAGGTGATGCGCGGCCACAAGAAGAAGGGCGTGCGCTATTTCGGGCCGTACGCGCACGCGTGGGCCATCCGCGACACGGTCGACCTGCTGCTGCGCGTCTTCCCGGTGCGCACCTGCTCGGCCGGCGTCTTCAAGAACGCCGCCCGCACCGACCGCCCCTGCCTGCTCGGTTACATCGGCAAGTGCTCCGCCCCGTGCGTCGGCCGCATCTCCGCCGAGGACCACTGGGAGCTGGCGGACGAGTTCTGCGACTTCATGACCGGCCGGACGGGCACCTACCTCCGCCGGCTGGAGAAGCAGATGATGGAGGCGGCCGAGGAGCTGGAGTACGAGCGGGCGGCCCGGCTGCGCGACGACATCGAAGCCCTGAAGAAGGCCATGGAGAAGAACGCGGTCGTGCTCGCGGACGCGACCGACGCCGACCTGATCGCGGTCGCCGAGGACGAGTTGGAGGCGGCCGTGCAGATCTTCCACGTGCGCGGCGGCCGGGTCCGCGGCCAGCGCGGCTGGGTCACCGACAAGGTCGAGGAGATCACCACCGGCGCCCTGGTCGAGCACGCCCTGCAGCAGCTGTACGGCGAGGAGACCGGCGACGCCGTCCCCCGGGAGGTCCTGGTCCCCGCGCTGCCCGACCCGGTCGACCCCGTCCAGCAGTGGCTCACCGGCCGCCGCGGCTCCGGCGTCTCGCTGCGCATCCCGCAGCGCGGCGACAAGAAGGCCCTCATGGAGACCGTGCAGCGCAACGCCCAGCAGGCGCTCATGCTCCACAAGACCAAGCGGGCCTCCGACCTGACCACGCGCTCGCGCGCGCTGGAGGAGATCGCCGACGCCCTCGGCCTGGACAGCGCCCCGCTGCGGATCGAGTGCTACGACATCTCGCACCTCCAGGGCGAGGACGTGGTGGCCTCCATGGTCGTCTTCGAGGACGGCCTCCAGCGCAAGAGCGAGTACCGGCGGTTCCAGATCAAGGGCTTCGCGGGCCAGGACGACGTCCGTTCCATGCACGAGGTGATCACCCGCCGCTTCCGCCGCTATCTGGCCGAGAAGGAGAGGACGGGGGAGTGGGCCGAGGACGGCGACCCCGGCCTCGCGGGCGGCACCGACGCGGACCCGGCCCTCGAGAGGACCGGCGCCCGCACGGGGACCGGCGCCCACGGCCAGACCGGTGCCGTCGGCGAGACCGGCGCCCTCACGGAAACCGGCGCGCTCACCAAGACCGGCGCCCGCACGGACACCCTCGATGACGCTCTCGCCCTCACCGAGGACGACGGCCGCCCCAAGCGCTTCGCCTACCCGCCGCAGCTCGTCGTGGTCGACGGCGGCAAACCGCAGGTCGCTGCGGCCCAGCGGGCCCTGGACGAGCTGGGCATCGACGACATCGCCGTCTGCGGCCTCGCCAAGCGCCTGGAGGAGGTCTGGCTGCCCGGCGAGGACGACCCGGTGGTCCTGCCCCGTACCAGCGAGGGCCTGTATCTGCTCCAGCGCGTCCGCGACGAGGCCCACCGGTTCGCGATCACCTACCAGCGCAGCAAGCGCGCCAAACGCGTCCGGTCCAGCCCGCTGGACGACGTACCCGGCCTCGGCGCGACACGCAAGCAGGCGCTGATCAAGCACTTCGGTTCGGTGAAGAAGCTGCGATCCGCGACAATCGACCAGATCTGCGAGGTTCCCGGCATAGGCCGCAAGACGGCCGAGACGATCGCCGCGGCCCTGGCCCAGGCGGCTCCGGCCGCGCCCGCCGTCAACACGGCGACGGGAGAGATCATGGATGACGTGGAAGACGGGGCACCCGAGACGACGGCGGATGCCCCAGGGGAGCCCGTGCCCACGGGCGCCCCGGACGAGCGACGGGGGCAGGAGACATGACCGAGCACGAGACACACCCGACAGCGGGACCGGAACGCGCGGCCGGCGAGCCCGCCGCCCAGGCCTCCGCTCAGGAGACACCCGGGGCGACCGGCGCGGACCAGCCGCGTCAGGAAGCCCAGAGCAACGGAGCCCAGGTGACCAACGGCGCGGAGGCCACCGGGGTCCCCGAGGCGGCCATCCCCGAGCTGGTGATCATCTCCGGCATGTCCGGCGCCGGCCGCTCCACGGCCGCGAAGTGCCTGGAGGACCTCGGCTGGTTCGTCGTCGACAACCTGCCGCCCGCCCTCATCCCCACCATGGTGGAGCTGGGCGCCCGCTCGCAGGGGAACGTGGCGCGGATCGCGGTCGTCGTCGACGTGCGCGGCCGGCGCTTCTTCGACAATCTGCGCGAATCCCTGGCCGACCTCGACACGCGCGGCGTCACCCGGCGCATCGTCTTCCTGGAGTCCTCCGACGAGGCCCTGGTGCGCCGCTTCGAGTCGGTGCGCCGCCCGCACCCGCTCCAGGGCGACGGCCGGATCGTCGACGGCATCGCCGCCGAGCGCGAGCTGCTGCGCGAGCTGCGCGGCGACGCCGACCTGGTGATCGACACCTCCAGCCTCAACGTGCACGAGCTGCGCGCCAAGATGGACGCCCAGTTCGCCGGCGAGGAGGAGCCCGAGCTGCGGGCCACCGTGATGTCGTTCGGGTACAAGTACGGCCTGCCCGTCGACGCCGACCTCGTCGTCGACTGCCGCTTCCTGCCCAACCCGCACTGGGTCCCGGAGCTGCGCCCGTTCACCGGCCTGAACGAGGAGGTGTCGGGCTACGTCTTCAACCAGCCCGGCGCCAAGGAGTTCCTGGACCGGTACGCGGAACTGCTCCAGCTGATCGCGGCCGGCTACCGCCGCGAGGGCAAGCGCTATGTGACCATCGCGGTCGGCTGTACCGGCGGCAAGCACCGCTCGGTGGCCATGTCGGAGAAGCTGGCCGCGCGGCTCGCGGCCGAGGGCGTGGAGACGGTGGTCGTGCACCGGGACATGGGACGCGAATGACCGGACGTACTCCGCGGCTGAGCAGGCTGCGCCGGGCGCTCCCCGAGGGGCGCGGCGGCCGGTCCGCCGAGCCCCGTGGCGGCAGGGCGCGCCGGCGGGGCGCCCAGCCCAAGGTGGTCGCCCTCGGCGGCGGCATGGGCCTGTCCGCCTCGCTCGCCGCGCTGCGCCGGATCACCGGCGACCTCACCGCCGTCGTCACCGTGGCCGACGACGGCGGCTCCAGCGGGCGCCTGCGCGACGAGCTGGGCGTGCTGCCGCCCGGCGACCTGCGCAAGGCGCTGGCCGCGCTGTGCGGCGACGACGACTGGGGCCAGACCTGGGCCCGGGTCATCCAGCACCGCTTCCAGTCCGGCGGCGAGATGCACGGCCACGCGGTCGGCAACCTGCTGATCGTCGCCCTCTGGGAGCAGCTCGGCGACCACGTGCAGGCCCTGGACCTGGTGGGCCGGCTGCTCGGCGCGCAGGGCCGGGTGCTGCCCATGTCCGCCGTGCCGCTGGAGCTCCAGGCCCTGGTCAAGGGCCACGACCCGGAGCGGCCCGACGGCGTGGACACCGTCCGCGGCCAGGCCACGGTCGCCCTCACCCCCGGCGAGGTGCAGTCCGTGCACCTCGTCCCGCCCGACCCGCCCGCCGTCCCGGAGGCCGTCGAGGCCGTGCGGGACGCGGACTGGGTGGTGCTCGGCCCCGGCTCCTGGTTCTCCTCGGTGATCCCGCACCTGCTCGTGCCCGAGCTGCTGGACGCCCTCACCGAGACCAAGGCGCGACGGGTGCTCTCCCTGAACCTCGCTCCGCAGCCCGGGGAAACCGACGGCTTCTCCCCGCAGCGTCATTTGGAGGTTTTGGGACGACACGCCCCTAAACTCGCCCTGGACGTGGTGCTGGCCGACGAGGCCGCCGTGCCCGACCGCGACTCGCTGACCGACGCCGCCAAGCGTTTCGGGGCCGCGGTCGAGCTGGCGCCGGTGGCCCGGAGGGACGGATCTCCGCGGCACGATCCGGAGCTGCTGGCTGCCGCGTACGACCGTATTTTTCGGATGCATGGAAGGATCGGCCCATGGCGATGACGGCAGCGGTGAAGGACGAGATCTCCCGGCTCCCCGTCACCCGGACCTGCTGCAGGAAGGCGGAGGTCTCCGCCATTCTGCGGTTCGCCGGCGGCCTCCACCTGGTCAGCGGGCGCATCGTGATCGAGGCGGAGCTGGACACCGCGATGGCGGCCCGCCGGCTCAAGCGGGACATTCTGGAGATCTTCGGGCACAGCTCGGAGCTGATCGTGATGGCCCCGGGCGGGCTGCGGCGCGGCTCGCGGTACGTGGTGCGGGTGGTCGCGGGCGGTGACCAGCTGGCCCGGCAGACCGGGCTGGTGGACGGCCGGGGCCGCCCGATCCGTGGGCTCCCCCCGCAGGTGGTCTCGGGGGCCACCTGCGACGCGGAGGCGGCCTGGCGCGGCGCCTTCCTGGCGCATGGCTCGCTGACCGAGCCCGGCCGCTCCTCCTCCCTGGAGGTGACCTGCCCGGGTCCCGAGGCCGCGCTCGCCCTCGTCGGCGCCGCCCGCCGGCTCTCCATCGCGGCCAAGGCCCGCGAGGTGCGCGGTGTGGACCGCGTGGTGGTCCGCGACGGCGACGCGATCGGCGCCCTGCTCACCCGGCTCGGCGCCCATGAGTCGGTGCTGGCCTGGGAGGAGCGCCGGATGCGCCGGGAGGTGCGGGCCACCGCCAACCGCCTGGCCAACTTCGACGACGCCAACCTGCGCCGCTCCGCCCGCGCGGCCGTGGCCGCGGGTGCCCGCGTCCAGCGCGCCCTGGAGATCCTCGGCGACGATGTCCCCGAGCACCTCGCCGCGGCCGGCCGGCTGCGCATGGAGCACAAGCAGGCCTCCCTGGAGGAGCTGGGCGCGCTCGCCGACCCGCCGCTCACCAAGGACGCCGTGGCCGGCCGTATCCGCCGCCTGCTGGCGATGGCCGACAAGCGCGCCGCCGACCTGGGCATCCCGGGCACGGAGGCCAACCTCACCGAGGAACTGGCCGACAACCTGGCGGGTTGACGCGCCGTCAACCCCCTGTCCGCACGCCGGTGCCGACGTCCGAACGGGCGTCGGCACCGGCGTGTTCGCGTCCGCGTCCCGTCCCGGCGGCACCCTTGACTCGATCATGATCTGTCATGAGCCTGGCACCTATTCGTCGCTGTGGCGAACCACCAGCAGGGGGGTTCATGAGACACAGAGCGAGATCGATCCTCGCCATCGGCACGCTCCTGATCGGCGGAGCGAGCATCGCACCCATCGCCCAGGCACAGCACGGCAGTTCCTCGCGGCCCGACGCCGAGGAAGTCAAGGTCTTCCGTGCCGAGGTCACCAAGCAGCAGATCCCGCTGCTCCTCGCGGCCGGGCAGGACGCCCACGAACTCGGCGAGCAGGCCCCCGACCGGGGCACCGCCTCCGTCGAGGTCTACCTCACCGACAAGCAGGCCGCGCAGCTGGAGAAGAAGGGCGTCGACCTGCGGGAGCACACGCTCTCCGCGAAGTCACGCGCACGCGTGAACGCCGCCGGGGACGGCGTCTACCGCCCGTACAGCGGACCGGGCGGCCTCAAGGAGGAGATCCTGAAGGCCGGCCGGGACCACCCCGGCCTGACCAAGGTGGTCTCCATCGGCAAGACCCTCCAGGGGCAGGACATCCTCGCCCTGAAGCTCACCAAGAACGCGAAGAAGACCAAGGACGGCGCCAGGCCCTCCGTGCTGTACCTGTCCAACCAGCACGCCCGCGAGTGGATCACGCCGGAGATGACCCGCCGGCTGATGCACCACTACCTGGACAACTACCGCACCGACAAACGCATCAAGAGGATCGTCGACACCACCGAGCTGTGGTTCGTCATCTCCGCCAACCCCGACGGATACGACTTCACGCACGCCGCCGACGGCGACCGCCAGTGGCGCAAGAACATGCGGGACAACAACGGCGACGGCGCCATCACCATCGGCGACGGCGTCGACCTCAACCGCAACTTCGCCTACAAGTGGGGCTACGACGACGAGGGTTCCTCCCCGTACCCCACCAGCCAGACCTACCGCGGCCCCGGCCCGAACTCCGAGCCCGAGACCAAGGCCCTGGACGCCCTCCAGAAGCGCATCGGCTTCGAGTACGGCATCAACTACCACTCCGCCGCCGAGCTGATCCTCTACGGCGTCGGCTGGCAGGTCGCCACCGAGACCCCCGACGACGTGCTCTACAAGGCGCTCGCCGGCACCCCCGAGAAGCCGGCGATCCCGGGCTACCACCCGCAGGTCTCCTCCGAGCTGTACACCACCAACGGCGAGGCGGACGGCCACGCCGCCAACGTCAACGGCACGGCGATGTTCACCCCGGAGATGTCGACGTGCCAGACGGCGTCGAACGCCGACCCGGACGACGCCTGGAAGCCCGAGGACTGCGCGTCGATCTTCACCTTCCCGGACGACGAGAAGCTGATCCGGCAGGAGTTCGAGAAGAACATCCCGTTCGCGCTCTCCGTCGCCGAGTCCGCGGCCCGACCCGACCGGCCGAAGTCCTCGGTCGGCATGGCCGCCCCCGACTTCACCCCGGCGCCGTTCGCCACCTCCTACTCCCGCGGCGCCGACCAGGAGGTCTCCGTCATCGCCCGCAGGTCGGTGCGCGACAAGGAGCTGAAGTACCGCGTCAACGGCGGCCGCGTCCACGACATGGCCCTGCGCCCCTGGAAGGGCGGCGAGACCTACGGCGGCGAGGACAACCTGTACTTCGACGAGTACCGAGCGAAGGTCGCCGACGGCGAACCGGGCGACAAGGTCGAGGTCTGGTTCACCGGCGAGACCCGCTCCGGCAAGCCGGCCGAGAGCGAGCACTTCACCTACACCGTCGCCGAACGCCCCCGCGCGGACGTCCTCGTCGTCGCCGAGGAGGGGCAGCCCGCGACCCGCGCCCAGGCCTACGTGGACGCGCTGAAGGCCAACGGCGAGCGGGCCGCCGTCTGGGACGTGGCGAAGCAGGGCGCGCCCGACGCGCTCGGCGTCCTCGGCCACTTCGAGAAGGTCGTCCACTACACGGGCGCCGCGCGCCCCGGCAACGCCACCCAGCTCGAGCTGCGCGCCTACCTCAACGAGGGCGGCAAGCTGATCGAGGCGGGCGAGACGGCCGGCGGCTCCGTCGACCTCGGCGGCGGCACCCTGTCGAACGACTTCAGCCAGTACTACCTGGGCGCGTACACCCGTACGAGCCTGCCGCAGGCCACCCGCTTCGACGGCACCGGCGCGCTCGCGGACGCCCAGGCACCGCTCGGCGACGCCCCCGGCAACCCGCTGAACACGGCCGGCTCGTTCGGCGTCACCTCCGACGTGCTGCCCCCGCGGAAGTTCCCGCAGTTCGAGAGCGCGGGCGCCGGCCGGTACCCGGGCACGGTGAACCCGTACGGCCCGTACGAGGGCTCCTCCATGGCGGCGGTCACCCACTCCGACTACGCCTGGAACCGCCTCACCCGCACCGTGGACCTCACCGGTGTCAGCGCCTCCGAGAAGCCCACCCTGCGCACCCGCCTGCTGTGGGACACCGAGGAGGGCTACGACCACGTGGTCCTGGAGGCCCGTACGGCCGGCGGGGACGACTGGACCACGCTCCCGGAGGCGGGCGGCGCCACCTCCACCGCGGTGCCCGCCGAGTGCGAGGCCGGGTACTTCGTCCAGGCGCACCCCGCGCTCAAGCGGTATCTCACGGTCGGCGACGACGGGTGCGCGCCCACCGGGACAAGCGGCTCCTGGAACAGCCTCACCGGCGCCTCGGCCGGCTGGCAGGAGGTCTCCTTCGATCTCTCGGCGTACGCCGGGAAGACGGTGGAGCTGTCCCTGAGCCACATCACCGACCCCGGCTCCGGCGGGCGCGGCGTCCTCGCCGACAACGCCACCGTCGTCATCGGTGGCACGGCGGGCCCGACGGACGGCTTCGAGACGTCGCTGGGCGCCTGGAGCACCCCCGGCCCGCCCGCCGGGAGTCCCGCGGTGGTGAAGGACTGGGGCCTTTCCGGGGAACTGTTCCGGACGTACGGCGCGGTCACCACGGACGACACCGTGCTCCTGGGCTTCGGTCTGGAGCATGTCACCGGGGCGGCCGACCGTACCCGGCTGCTGGGCCGCGCACTCGACGCGCTGGACGACTGAAAACAGGCGGGCGCACCTGAGCGCGACGCGCCACAGTTGAGCCGGTCCGTACCCCTACTGGCGGGTACGGACCGGCGTGCCGTGTATGGGCCGTCTCGATGTCACCCCGGAGGCTTCGGGGAGGTAGGGTCGGAGGCGGTCGGGGACATCCCAAATAGAGCTCGCCGGCGACAACGGAGCCGGCGTACCAACGAGGAGATCGGTTCGTGACGATCCGCGTAGGCATCAACGGCTTTGGCCGCATCGGTCGTAACTACTTCCGCGCGCTGCTGGAGCAGGGTGCAGACATCGAGATCGTGGCTGTCAACGACCTGGGTGACACCGCGACCACCGCCCACCTGCTGAAGTACGACACCATCCTGGGCCGCCTCAAGCAGGAGGTGTCGCACACCGAGGACACCATCACCGTCGGCGACAAGACGATCAAGGTGCTGTCGGAGCGCAACCCCGCCGACATCCCGTGGGGCGAGCTGGGCGTCGACATCGTCATCGAGTCGACCGGCATCTTCACCAAGAAGGAAGACGCCGAGAAGCACATCGCTGGCGGCGCCAAGAAGGTCATCATCTCCGCCCCGGCGAAGAACGAAGACGTCACCATCGTCATGGGCGTCAACCACGACACCTACGACCCGGCGAACCACCACGTCATCTCCAACGCCTCCTGCACCACCAACTGTGTGGCGCCGATGGCGAAGGTCCTCGACGAGAACTTCGGCATCGTCAAGGGCCTGATGACGACGGTGCACGCGTACACGAACGACCAGCGCATCCTGGACTTCCCGCACAAGGACCTGCGCCGCGCCCGTGCCGCCGCCGAGAACATCATCCCGACCACCACCGGTGCCGCCAAGGCCACCGCGCTGGTGCTGCCGCAGCTCAAGGGCAAGCTGGACGGCATGGCCATGCGCGTCCCGGTCCCGACCGGCTCGGTCACCGACCTCGTCGTCGAGCTGTCCCGCGAGGTCACCAAGGAAGAGATCAACGCCGCCTTCCAGAAGGCCGCCGAGGGCGAGCTGAAGGGCATCCTCGAGTACACCGAGGACGAGATCGTCTCCTCCGACATCGTCAACGCCCCGGCGTCCTGCACCTTCGACTCCTCCCTGACCATGGTCCAGGAGGGCAAGAACGTGAAGGTCATCGGCTGGTACGACAACGAGTGGGGCTACTCCAACCGCCTCGTCGACCTGACGGTCTTCGTCGGCAACCAGCTCTGACCGGCTGAAGCAGGCACCTTGACGTGAGAACAGGGCTCGGGCCAGGCGCGAGGACGCGCGGCCCGAGCCCTGACTCACGTCGCGACCGGCCTCCCTCTCTAGGATCAGGCCTGGTCATCGGTCACGAGCCATCCGGTCACGAGCAGTACGAGCCTCCTCAGGAGTCCCCTGACATGAAGACGATCGACGAACTCCTCGCCGACGGGGTCGCGGGCAAGCGGGTCTTCGTCCGCGCCGACCTCAACGTGCCGCTGGACGGCACCACCATCACCGACGACGGCCGTATCCGCGCGGTGCTGCCCACCGTCAAGGCCCTCGCCGAGGCGGGCGCCCGCGTGGTCGTCGCCTCGCACCTCGGCCGCCCCAAGGGCGCCCCGGACCCCGCCTTCTCGCTCGCCCCGGCCGCCGCCCGGCTCGGGGAACTCCTCGGCGCGGACGTCGCCTTCGCCACCGACACCGTCGGCGAGTCCGCCCAGGCCGTCGTCGCGGGCCTCGCCGACGGACAGGTCGCCGTCATCGAGAACCTGCGCTTCAACGCGGGCGAGACGTCCAAGGACGACGCCGAGCGCGGCGCCTTCGCCGAACAGCTCGCCGCCCTCGCCGACGTCTACGTGGGCGACGGCTTCGGCGCCGTGCACCGCAAGCACGCCTCGGTGTTCGACCTGCCGAAGCAGCTCCCGCACTACGCCGGCCACCTCATCGCCACCGAGGTCGGCGTCCTGAAGAAGCTCACCGAGGACGTCCAGCGGCCGTACGTCGTCGCCCTCGGCGGCGCCAAGGTCTCCGACAAGCTCGCCGTCATCGACCAGCTCCTCGGCAAGGCCGACCGCCTGCTCATCGGCGGCGGCATGGCCTACACCTTCCTCAAGGCCAAGGGCCACGAGGTCGGCCAGTCTCTCCTCCAGGAGGACCAGATCCCGGTCGTCAAGGAGTACATGGAGCGCGCCGAGAAGAACGGCGTCGAGCTGGTCCTGCCGGTGGACGTCCTGGCCGCGACCGACTTCCCGGACCTGAAGACGAAGGCCCCGGCCAACCCCACCACCGTCGCCGCGGACGCCATCCCCGCCGACAAGGAGGGCCTGGACATCGGTCCGGAGACCCGCAAGCTGTACGCCTCGAAGCTCGCCGACGCCGCCACCGTCTTCTGGAACGGCCCCATGGGCGTCTTCGAGCACCCCGACTACGCCGAGGGCACCAAGGCGGTCGCCCAGGCCCTCATCGACGCCCCGGGCTTCACCGTGGTCGGCGGCGGCGACTCCGCCGCGGCCGTCCGCACCCTGGGCTTCGACGAGAACGCATTCGGCCACATCTCGACCGGCGGCGGCGCCTCCCTCGAATACCTCGAGGGCAAGACGCTCCCCGGCCTCGCCGCACTGGAGGACTGACCTAGATGAGCACGCGCACGCCGCTGATGGCGGGCAACTGGAAGATGAACCTCAACCACCTCGAGGCCATCGCGCACGTCCAGAAGCTCGCCTTCGCCCTGGCCGACAAGGACTACGAGGCCGTCGAGGTCGCCGTCCTGCCGCCCTTCACCGACCTGCGCTCCGTGCAGACCCTGGTCGACGGCGACAAGCTGAAGATCAAGTACGGCGCCCAGGACATCTCGGCGCACGACTCCGGCGCCTACACCGGCGAGATCTCCGGCCCGATGCTGGCCAAGCTGAAGTGCACCTACGTGGCGATCGGCCACTCCGAGCGCCGCCAGTACCACGGCGAGACGGACGAGATCGTCAACGCCAAGGTCAAGGCCGCCTTCAAGCACGGACTGACCCCGATCATGTGCGTCGGCGAGGAGCTGGAGGTCCGCGAGGCCGGCAACGCCGTCCCGCACACCCTGGCCCAGGTCGAGGGCGGCCTGAAGGACGTCCCGGCCGACCAGGCCGAGACCATCGTGATCGCCTACGAGCCGGTGTGGGCCATCGGCACCGGCAAGGTCTGCGGCGCCGAGGACGCCCAGGAGGTCTGCGCCGCCATCCGTGGCAAGATCGCCGAGCTGTACTCGCAGGACGTGGCCGACAAGGTCCGCGTCCAGTACGGCGGCTCCGTCAAGGCCGGCAACGTCGCCGAGATCATGGCGCAGGCCGACATCGACGGCGCGCTGGTCGGCGGCGCCTCGCTGGACGCCGACGAGTTCGTCAAGATCGTGCGCTTCCGCGACCAGTGAGTATGCGGTAGCGGCGTAACGTCGTACCCTTGCGGGGGCCGGCAGTAGTCTGTCGGCCCCCGTCGTCCATCCGAAGCCGAGGAAGTTGGTCCAGCCGTGATTATGGGGTTCTCGATCGCCCTGATCGTCTTCAGCCTGCTGCTGATGCTGCTGGTGCTGATGCACAAGGGGAAGGGCGGCGGCCTCTCCGACATGTTCGGTGGCGGCATGCAGTCCTCCGTCGGCGGCTCCTCGGTCGCCGAACGCAACCTCGACCGCATCACCGTCGTGGTCGGTCTGCTCTGGTTCGCCTGCATTGTCGTGCTCGGCATCATGATGAAGGTCGGCTGACGCCCGCCAGAGCGATCCGGTGACCGACCGGCATCCCGCAGGTCAGCACGATTCCGCACGTAACGCCCCATGTACGGTACGCGCCTTCGAGCGCGGCCTATCATGGGGCGTGCGTCTGTGTGTGGGGTCTGTAACTCCAATCACTGGACGCGCGTTGGGCCTTACGTAGACTGGGGCGCTCGCAGCGAAGCGAAACGCCGACGCGCTTCGCGGCACCATCACGCAGGGAGTTACGACCGTGGCAAGTGGCAACGCGATCCGAGGAAGCCGGGTCGGGGCGGGGCCGATGGGCGAGGCTGAGCGCGGCGAGTCCGCGCCGCGTCTGCGCGTCTCCTTCTGGTGCTCCAACGGGCACGAGACGCAGCCGAGCTTCGCCAGCGACGCGCAGGTTCCCGACACCTGGGACTGCCCGCGCTGCGGCTTCCCGGCCGGACAGGACCGGGACAACCCGCCGGCCCCGCCGCGCACCGAGCCCTACAAGACGCACCTCGCGTACGTCCGGGAGCGGCGCAGCGACGCGGACGGCGAGGCGATCCTCGCCGAGGCGCTCGCCAAACTGCGAGGCGAGATCTAGGACATGACGACCGGCCGGGCACCGAGACAGGTGCCTGGCCGGAGCCGTCTTTCCCGGCCTGCCGCCGACCGCTCGCGGACCGATTGTCAGTGGTGCCCTCTACGGTTCTCTCATCGGGCGAATCGTGAGGGGGAATCGTGGCGACGGCAGAGACGGCGGGTGCGCGCGCGCCCGCCTGGCGCGGGGGGTTCGGGCGGCTGTGGAGCGCCGCGGTGCTCTCCTCCTTCGGGGATTCCCTGCGCACGGCCGCTCTGCCACTGCTCGCCGTGACGCTGACGGACCGGCCGTTGCTGGTCGCCTCGGTGACCGCCTGCGGCTATCTGCCCTGGCTCGTCTTCGGGCTGCTCGGCGGCGCCGTCGCCGACCGCGTGGACCAGCGGCGCGCGATGTGGACGGTGGACGCGGTACGCGGGCTGCTGGTCGCGGGTTTGGCGGTCGCCGTCGCCCTCGGTCACGCCTCCATCGCCCTGCTGATCGCGCTGGCCGTCGCCCTCACCACCCTGCAGACCCTCTTCGACAACGCCGCCACCGCCCTGCTGCCCGCCCTGGTGGACCATGAGGCCCTCGGCAGCGCGAACGCCCGCCTGATGACCGGCCAGCGCATCGCGGGCGGCCTGCTGGGCGGGCCCGCCGCACCACTGCTGCTCACCGCCGGGGCCGCCGTACCGTTCGCGGCGGACGCCGCGACCTTCCTCCTCGCCGCCGCACTCGTGGCCTCGCTGCGGACCGGCGGCGCCGAGCGGGAGCCCAGACCCGCGGGCAGCACCCTGCGGCGGGAGATCGCGGACGGACTGCGCACCCTGTGGCGCGACCGCGCGCTGCGAGCGCTGTGCGCCGCCACCACCCTGTGCAACATCGGCATGGGCGCCCTCATCGCCACCCTGGTGGTCCTCGTGACCGGTTGGCTGGACGCGGGCACCGCGGGATACGCGGCGGCGGCCACCGCGTACACCGTCGGCAACCTGGCCGGGGCTGCGGTCAACCACCGGCTCGTCGCCCGGGCGGGACGCCTGCGGGCGGTGCTGCTCGCCGGGGCCGTGCAGATCGCCGCGCTCGTCGTGATGGGCTCGGTGCGCAGTCTGGTCGCCGTGGTGGCCGCCATGGCCGTCTTCGGACTCATGGGCGTGGTGTGGAACGTCAACACCACGACGCTGATGCAGCAGCGCAGCCCCGCCGGGATGCTCGGACGCGTCAGCTCCGCCTTCCGCACCCTCGCCGTCGCCGGGGCACCGCTGGGCGCGCTGCTCGGCGGAGCCGCCGCCACCGCCTGGGGGCTCAACACGCCCGCGCTGCTCGCCGCCGCCTTCTTCGTCCTCTCCGTCACCGCGTTGATACCGGCGCGCAAGGCGGACGTACCCGTTGTTGCGCCGGACGACGCCGCCACGGCGGTTCACACCCCGCGCTGATCAATTAGGTTGGAACGGCTGGAACAGGCACGAAAGAAGGCTGACGTCGGACATGAACGCAGACGGCCGTACCAGGCTCAACCAGACGCCCGAGTGGACCGCTCTGGCCAAGCACCGCAAGGAGCTCGGCGAGGTGCGGCTGCGGGAGCTGTTCGCCGCCGATCCCGGGCGCGGCAGCGGATACACGCTCCAGGTCGGCGACCTGCACATCGACTACTCCAAGCACCTCGTCACCGACGAGACCCTGCGGCTGCTGCGCGAGCTGGCCGCCGCGACCGACGTGTTCGGGCTGCGGGACGCCATGTTCCGCGGTGAGCGGATCAACACGACGGAAGACCGGGCGGTGCTGCACACCGCGCTGCGCGCGCCGCGCGACGCGGTGATCGAGGTCGACGGCGAGAACGTCGTGCCCGGGGTGCACGCGGTGCTCGACAGGATGGCCGCCTTCGCCGAGCGGGTCCGCTCCGGTGAGTGGACGGGTCACACGGGCAAGCGGATCCGCAACGTCGTCAACATCGGCATCGGCGGCTCCGACCTCGGCCCCGCCATGGCGTACGAGGTGCTGCGCAGCTACACGGCGCGCGATCTGACGGTCCGTTTCGTCTCCAACGTCGACGGTGCGGACCTGCACGAGGCGATCCGCGACCTGGACGCGTCCGAGACGCTGTTCATCGTCGCGTCGAAGACCTTCACCACCATCGAGACGGTCACCAACGCCACCTCGGCCCGCAACTGGCTGCTGCGCGAGCTGAACGCCGGGCAGGACGCGGTGGCGAAGCACTTCGTGGCGCTGTCGACGAACGCCGAGAAGGTGGCGGAGTTCGGCATCGACACGGCGAACATGTTCGAGTTCTGGGACTGGGTCGGCGGGCGGTACTCGTACGACTCGGCGATCGGTCTGTCCCTGATGATCGCCATCGGCCCGGACCGCTTCCGGGAGATGCTGGACGGCTTCCGCATCGTCGACGAGCACTTCCGCACCGCGCCTCCGGAGGCCAACGCGCCGCTGCTGCTGGGCCTGCTGGGCATCTGGTACAACAACTTCCACGACGCGCAGTCGCACGCCGTCCTGCCGTACAGCCACTACCTGTCGAAGTTCACGGCGTACCTCCAGCAGCTGGACATGGAGTCCAACGGCAAGTACGTCGGCCGGGACGGGCGGGAGGTCGACTGGCAGACCGGGCCGGTGGTGTGGGGCACGCCCGGCACCAACGGCCAGCACGCGTACTACCAGCTCATCCACCAGGGCACCAAGCTGATCCCGGCGGACTTCATCGGCTTCGCCGAGCCGGTCGCCGAACTGGACGACGAGCTGAAGGCGCAGCACGACCTGCTGATGGCCAACTTCTTCGCCCAGACGCAGGCGCTGGCGTTCGGCAAGACGCCCGACGAGGTGCGGGCCGAGGGCGTCCCGGAGGAACTGGTCGCGCACAAGACGTTCAAGGGCGGCCACCCGACGACCACCATCCTCGCGCGTGAGCTGACCCCGTCGGTGCTGGGCCAGCTCGTCGCCCTCTACGAGCACAAGGTGTTCGTGCAGGGCGCCGTGTGGAACATCGACTCGTTCGACCAGTGGGGCGTCGAGCTGGGCAAGGTCCTCGCCAAGCGGGTCGAGCCGGCGCTGACCGAGGGTGCCGACGTGCCGGGTCTCGATCCGTCCACCAAGGCGCTGGTCGCCAAGTACCGGGAGCTGCGCGGCCGGAGCTGACGGGTCGCGGCGACGGTCGCGGTGACGGGAAGTGGCGGGCGCGTGGGTCCCCGCTTCCCGTAGACTCCCCGACGATCATGAGCACGATCGCTCGGGGGAGCACAACGTGACGACAGCACAGGGGAGTTGGACGGGCGGCACCCTGACGCCACGGGACCTGCTGCGGCCGAAGGAGGTGGCCCGGGCGGTGTTCCACCCGGTCTGGATCCCGGAGTCGCTGGACCCGGCGGTGGACACGCTCAAGCGGATACGGCTGATCGCCGGGACGATCGCCGCGGTCGGCGTCTACACCTTCGTCGAGGGCGGGTTCGCCTTCGACGAGGTGCTGGAGAACATGCTCACGGCCTCCGCCGTGCTGCTGTTCATCACCCCGCTGACGGTCGCCGTGATGCTCTACGTCTGGCGGCGCGGCGGCACGGTGCGGGCGATGAGAGTGCCGCTGCTGAACTCGCTGAAACTGCTGCTGGCGTTCGTCGGCACCATCGTCCTCACCGTCTTCGTGTGGCGGCTGGCGGGCGGCGCCGGCTTCCTCGCGCTGCTGCTGGTCCCGGCGGCGCTGTGGCTGACCGTTGTCGTGATCCGCGGCGCGGTGCACGTCTCCGGCAACTTCTTCGGCACCGCGGGCGTCCACCGCTGTCTCCCGCCGCTGCTGGCCACGGTGACGACCTGGCTGATGGCGATCCCCGACCTGGCGACCGGCGATCTGCACGGCCTGAGCCTCACCATGGGCGTCGTGTTCATCCTGGGCGCGCCGCTGACGGTCACCGGGATCGCCCTGCTGGAGATGGGCCGCCTCAAGCAGCGCTACGGCATCCGCCTGGCCGCCCACCCGGCCACCCTGCCCCGCGTGCCGGGCCCGCCGCCCGCGATGCCGCCCATGCCGCCGACGGCCCCGCCGTACGTCCCGCAGCAGGGGAACCCGTACGGCAACGCACCGCACGCGAACGCGCCGTACGGCAACGCGCCGTACGCACCGCCCCACGGCAACCCCTACGGGGCGTCGCCCCAGGGGAATCCGTACGGCAACCCGTACGCGCCCCCGGCGGGCCACCCGTACGCGCCCCCGGCGGGCCACCCGTACGCGCCTCCGCCGGGCAACCCCTACGGCGGCAGGCCCTACGGCCCGGGACCCCAGGCCGGCTGAGCCGATCCCTCCTCGCGTCGGGGCCCGGGTTCAGGCCACCGCGCTCAGCGTGTCCGCCAGCCTGCGGCGGGCCGCGCGGGACGCCGGGAGCGCGGCGAGGGCCGCGGCGCCCACCACGGCGGCCGTGCCGAGCAGCACCAGCAGCCCGGGGGAGGGCCCCTGCGCGATGCCGGCGCCGATGCCGCTCGACCTGCCCTGGGCGTCGATCAGCCAGTGCGCGAGCGGCAGCCCGAGGGCCGTGGCGAGGACGACGGCCGTGAGGGCGGTGCAGCCGGTGGCCGTCACGGTGATCGCGGTGATCTGGCGCGGGGACAGCCCGATCGCCTTCAGGGCGAGCAGATCGCGCTCGCCCTCGCGGACGGTGCCGCCGATCGCGGTCAGCAGTTCGATCAGCCCGATGAGGGCGAGCACGGCGACCAGCCCCAGGACGACGCCGCGCAGCGGGGAGAGACCGTCGGCCGGGTTGGTCACGGTGTGCACGTCCAGATGGCCCCGCCCGGCCGAGGCGAGACGGTCGGCGACCTCGCGCGGGTCGGCACCCGGGTCCAGGCGCAGCTGGTAGAGGCTCGGGCGCAGTCCGGGGTCGTTCTCGCGAAGGGTGTCGAGGGACGTGGAGACGACCCGGCCGGCGTTCTCCGGTTCGATGCTGCGGCCGACGATGTGCAGGATCTGCGGCCGGTCCCCGACGGTCATCCGCACCCAGTCGCCGACCCGCACGTCCAGCAGGTCGAGCAGCCCCTGCCCGGCCACCGCCTCGTCGGGCCCGTGCGCGGCGCGGCCCTCGGCGAGGGCGTACGGGTAGGGCTCGGCGCGGGTGCCGAGGCCGCGCAGGGCGATGGTCGCGGTCTGGCCCGGGACCAGCGCGGCCACCTCGACGCCCGGGTAGGCGGCGGCGACCTGCGGGTCGCGTTCCAGCAGCGCGCGGGCGTCCCGGTCGCTCAGCCCGGCGTCCGCCCGCACGGTGAGCGCGGCCGGCAGGCCGATCCGCTCCGGGCTGCGGTGGAACCGGTCGATGGTGGTCCACGCGCTCATCGCGACCACGATCAGCAGCAGTGGCAGCGCGAGCCGCGCCACCGTGCCCAGCGAGCGGGGCCGCCGGGCGAACGCCCGGTGCCAGCCCAGCACCAGCGCGGGCGGCACCCGGGTCCCCAGGGCCCGGCGCGCAAGCCCCGGCAGCCGTCCGCCCGGCGACGCCGAGGGCCGCGGCACCGGCACCGGCGGCACCCGGCCGGCCCGCCACGCGGCGAGCCCGGTGGTCGCGCCGATGAACAGCACCGCGGCGACCGGGATCGCGACGAGCGCGGCGGTGTGTCCGGGCAGCCCCTGCCACACGCCGACCGCGTCCCCGAGCCGCCCCGGCACCCGGCTGCCCAGCGTCTCGATGAGCGCCGCCGCGGCCAGGGCGCCCAGCACGGCGTACGCCAGATGCTGGAGGAGGAAGATCCGGACGACCTGGCCGGGGGTGAAGCCGATCGCCTTCAGGACGGAGATGTCCCGCAGATGGCCGCGGATGCGGGTGCCGATGGCGCCGTGCACGGCGAACCCGGCGGCGATCAGCGCACCCAGCCCGAACAGGCCCAGGACCTGCCCGAGCAGCCGGTTGTCGCCCTGTGCCTCGGCGCGGGCCTGCTGCCAGGTGGAGACCTCGCCGATCGCTCCGGCGCCCAGTACGGTCACCGCGCGCTGGACGGCGTACTCGGTGTCCGAGGGGTCCGTCAGCCGCAAGCCGATGACCTGGGCCTCCGGGCCGGGCAGCGCGGACGGCAGCGCCCAGACCAGGCCGGGCCGCTCGCCCGGCCGGTAGCGCGGCTCGGCGCTGTCGGCGACGCCGACGACGGTCAGCCGCCGCCCGGTCCCGGGCAGGGTCAGGGTGTCGCCCGGCTCGGCGAGCAGGGCGCGGGCGAGGTGGCTCTCCAGGACCACGCCGTCCGGGGCGGCCGGGTCCAGCCAGCGCCCGGCGGTGAGCAGCGGGCGGCCCACGGCCGGGGCCTCGGCGGAGCTGCCGCGCAGTTCGACGGAGGCGCGGCTGCCGCGCGAGGCGACGGTGACGGCGTCGGTGCGGTAGGGGCCGGCGACGGACTCCACGCCGTCCAGGCCGGTCAGCCGCCCGGTGTCGGCGGCCTCGTCGACATGGAGCCACACATGGGCGCCGCGCGCCTGGGTGAACACCCGCTGCCAGGGATTGGTGGCGTACCCGAACAGGGCCGTGGCCAGCAGCAGCGAGACGACGATGCCCGCGGTGGCGAGGACCAGGAACACCGCCTCGCCGCGGTGTGCGCGCAGATCGGAGTGCGCCCAGCGCAGGGTGGCTCGCACGGGCCTCAGCCCCCGGCCGCGCAGTGGTCGTGCACCGGCATGTCAGTCCTTCAGCTCCAGCACACCGGATATCCCGGAGCGGCGCGGTGGGGCGCCGCCGTCCAGTCGCGCGTCGTCGGCGATCCGCCCGTCGAAGAAGCTGATCACCCGGTCCGCGGCGCTCGCCAGCCGGGCGTCGTGCGTGACCAGCAGGATCGTCTGGCCGCGCTGGTGGAAGCGGGACAGCAGCCGCATCACCTCGCGGGTGCCCTTGCTGTCGAGGCTGCCCGCGGGTTCGTCGGCCAGCAGCAGCGGGGGGTGGTTGACCAGGGCGCGGGCCAGCGCGACGCGCTGCTGCTCGCCGCCGGACAACTCCCCGGGCATGCTGCGCTCCTTGCCCGCGAGGCCCAGCTCGGCCAGCAGCTCCTCGCGCTCGGCGCGGGCCCGCTTCGGCGGGACGCCGGCGAGCAGGGCGGGCAGTTCGACGTTGTCGGCGACGGACAGGTTCGACACCAGGTTGAAGAACTGGAAGACGATCCCGATCCGCCGGCGCCGCTCCACCGCCCAGCGGGCCTCGCTCCAGGCGTCCGTGGACTCGCCGTCCAGCCGGATGGAGCCCGCGTCCGGTCGCTGGAGCCCGCCGAGCAGATGCAGCAGCGTCGACTTCCCGGCGCCGGACGGGCCGGTGATCGCGACGAACTCGCCGCGCCGCACGGACAGGTCGACGCCGCGCACGGCGTGGGCGGGCGCGCCCTCGCCGTGGTGGGTCTTCACCAGGCCCTCGGCGCACAGCACGGGAGCGGAACCGTCGTTCACTCCAGCTCCTCCAGCTCTTCCTGGCACCTCTCCAGCCAGTCGAGGTCGGCCTGGAGATGCAGCATCGCGCCCTCGATCAGCAGATGGGCGATGCGGTTGTCGCGGTCTTCGGCGGCGGCCAGCTTCGAGAGCTGCCGCATGGTGTTCAGATACTGGCGCCGCTGCTTGTTGATCAGGGCGATCTGGTCGGCGAGGCCGGTCTGGGGGGCGAGGGCCAGTTTCATGAAGAACTCGTCCCGCACCCGCGGCTCGTCCTCGGGCTCCTCGAACCAGGCGCGCAGCTCCTCCCGCCCGGTCTCGGTGAGGTGGTAGACCTTCTTGTTGGGCCGGCTCGACTGCTCGACGTCCTCGCCCTCGATCAGTCCCTGCTTCTCGAGGCGGCCGAGGGTGACGTAGATCTGGCCGACGTTCGGCTGAGGGTACGCGGACCCCAGCAGTTGCTCAAGGTCCTGCTTCAGCTCGTAGCCGTGGGCCGGGCCGCGTGCGAGGAGTGCCAGGAGGGGCAGGCGCACTCGTGCAGTCCTCCTGTCCTCGCCATGTGCGTAATGTGGGCCAGGCCCTAGTATCGCCCATACCTAACAGGTATACATGGCCTCTGACCCGGGCGAGGGTGCCCGTGGCCGGTGTACAGGGAGGAACCTATGCGGTGGATGAGTGCCGCGGGTAGGGGCCTTCTCGTTCTCGTGGTCCTGCTGACCGGTTACGTCGCCTCCGGCGCCCAGGCGGGCCAGGCGCGCGACGACGGCGGGCGCGGCCCGCTCACCCTGGCCACCGCGGGCGACCTCACCGGCTATCTCGGCCCCCTGCTGGAGGGCTGGAACCGCGCCCACCCCGGGGAGCGGGTGACCCTCGTCGAGCTGCCCGACTCGGCCGACGAGACCCGCGCCCAGATGGCCACCGACCTGCGCGCGGGCGGTCGCGGCCGGTTCGACGTCCTCAACATCGACGTCAACTGGACGTCCGAGTTCGCCGCGGCGGGCTGGATACGCCCGCTGCCCCGCGACCGCTTCGACCTGGACGCCTTCCTGCGGCCGGTGGTCGGCACCGCGACCTACGACGGGCGGCTGTACGCCGTCCCGTACGTCACCAACGCCGGCCTGCTGCTCTACCGCAAGGACGTCCTCGCCGCGGAGGGCGTCCCCCCGCCGCGCACCTGGGCCGAGCTGGAGCGGTACGCGAAGACCCTCGCGCCGAAGCACGGGCTCGACGGCTACGCCGGGCAGTTCCTGCCCTACGAGGGCCTGACCGTGAACGCGGCCGAGGCCGTCTACTCGGCGGGCGGCACGATCCTCGGCGACGAGGGCGCACGCGTCACCGTGGACTCCGCGGCGGCCCGCGAGGGCATCGGCTTCCTCGCGCGCGGGGTGCGCGACGGCTGGATACCGAAGGCGGCGCTCGCGTACAAGGAGGAGGAGTCCAAGCAGGCCTTCCAGGACGGCCGGCTGCTCTTCCTGCGCAACTGGCCGTACGCCTACGTCGCCGCCTCCGCCGAGGGCTCCCGGGTCGCCGGGAAGGTCGGCGCCGTACCGCTGCCCGGCCCCGACGGGCCGGGGACCAGCGTTCTCGGCGGCTCCAACCTGGCCGTGAGCAGCCATGCCCGGCATCCCGACACCGCCGCGCGCCTGATCGCGTACCTCACCGGCGAGCCCGTGCAGCGCCAGGTCCTCACCCGAGGCGCGCTGCCGCCCGTACGGGCCGCGCTCTACGACGATCCCGGGCTGATCCGCGCCTACCCGTATCTGCCGACCCTGCGCGAGAGCGTGCTGCGGGCCGCGCCGCGCCCCAAGAGCCCGCACTACGACCAGGTCAGCCTGGTGGTGCAGGCGGCCGTGCAGGACGCGATGACCGGGCGGCAGACGCCCGAGGCGGCGGTGCGCCGACTGGCGCGCGAGCTGGCGGCCATCTCCAGTCGATAGTTACCTGTTAGGTAACGCGGATATCTCAACTGGCGTCAGTCTGTCCCATTTACTCCTGCTTTGTCGCCCCAACTGGCCAGTATCCTGCGTTCTTTTCGTTGACACGCTTACGACACGCCTACCTAACATGCATGCATGTTGAGTAAGCGCCACTGGTGGCGGGACGCCGTGATCTACCAGGTGTACGTCCGCAGCTTTCTGGACAGCACCGGTGACGGAGTCGGCGATCTCGCCGGCGTCCGGGCGGGACTGCCGTATCTGAAGAAGCTCGGCGTCGACGGGATCTGGTTGAGCCCCTTCTACCCCTCGCCGCAGCACGACCACGGCTACGACGTGGCCGACTACTGCGACGTCGACCCGCTCTTCGGCGACCTCGCCGAGTTCGACGAGCTGGTGCGGGCCGCCCGGCGGCTCGGCATCAAGGTGCTGCTCGACATCGTCCCCAACCACTGCTCCAGCGCGCACCCGTGGTTCCGCGAGGCGCTCGCCTCGCCGCCCGGCAGCGCGGCCCGCGCCCGCTTCCACTTCGCCGACGGCCGCGGCCCCGACGGCAGCGAGCCACCCAACAACTGGCACGCCATGTTCGGCGGCCCGGCCTGGACCCGGGTCGAGGACGGCCAGTGGTACCTGCACATGTTCACGCCCGAGCAGCCCGACTGGAACTGGCGCAACCCCGAGATCCGCGCCGAGTTCGACCGGATCCTGCGCTTCTGGCTCGACCGGGGCGTCGACGGCTTCCGCATCGACGTCGCCGCCGGCCTCTTCAAGCACCCCGAACTGCCCGACTCCGACGACCCCGAGGCCGACGCCCGCACCCGCGACTCGGTCAACCCGCTCGCCTGGAACCAGCCCGAGGTGCACGACGTATGGCGCCACTGGCGGGCGGTCTGCGAGGAGTACGCCGCCCGCGACGGCCGCGAACGCCTCCTCGTCGGCGAGGTCTCCGTGCCCACCGCCCGCGAACACGCCCTCTACGTCCGCCCCGACGAACTCCACCAGGCCTTCTTCTTCGACCTGCTCGGCGCGCCCTGGGACCCCGACGCCTTCCGCAAGGTGATCTCCGAGGCCATGGCGGACATCGCCGGCACCGGCTCCACCGTCACCTGGGTCCTCAACAACCACGACCAGGTCCGCACCGTCACCCGCTACGGCGAACCCACCCCGCATGGCAGCGGCCTCGGCGCCGCCCGCGCCCGCGCCGCCGCGCTGCTCATGCTGGCGCTGCCCGGCGCGGCGTACATCTACCAGGGCGAGGAGCTGGGCCTGCCCGAGGTCGTCGACCTGCCCGACGACGTGCTCACCGACCCGATCTTCCGCCGCACCGGCAGCCGCGCCCGGATCCGCGACGGCTGCCGCGTGCCGCTGCCGTGGTCCGGACAGGCCTCGCCGTTCGGCTTCACCTCCGGCGCCGAGACCGCCAAGCCGTGGCTGCCGCAGCCCGAGTGGTTCGCCGAGTACGCCACCGACCGCGCCCTCGCCGACACCCGCTCCTTCTGGCACCTGTACCGCGACGGCCTGCAACTGCGCGCCGCCCTGCCCCAGCTCGGCGAGGGCACCCTGCGCTGGCTGGACACCCCGCCCGGCGTCCTGGCCTTCGTCCGCGGCGACGACCTCGTCTGCGCCGTGAACTTCGGTACGGCACCCGTGCCCGCGCCGGTCCCCGGCACCCCGCTGCTGTCCAGCGGCCCCTGCCCGCCCGGCGAGCTGCCCGGCTCGACGGCGGCCTGGTGGATCAGCGACCTCCCGATCTCTCCTGAGGCCCCGGTCGCCTCCTGAGACCCGGTCGCCCCCCGAGACCCCGGTCTCCCCCCGAGACCCCGGTCTTCTCCCGACCCCCCGGGTCTCCCCCGAGACCCCCCGTCTCCTCCCGAGACAACCTGCGAAGGGACATCGACGATGATGCGACGACGTACCACCCTGCTCACCACCTGTACCGCCCTCGCGCTGGCCCTCGGCGCGACCGCCTGCGGCGGCGGCCCCGTCACGGCCGGCGGCGGCGACCAGGCGCTGAGCGGCCAGACCGTCACCGTGGCCGGTGTCTGGTCCGGCACCGAGCAGAAGAACTTCCAGAAGGTGCTGGACGCCTTCACCGAGAAGACCGGCGCCAAGACCCAGTTCGTGTCCACCGGCGACAACGTCTCCACCGTCGTCGGCAGCAAGATCGAGGGCGGCAACGCCCCCGACGTCGTGATGGTCCCTCAGGTCGGCGTGCTCCAGCAGTTCGCCGAGCAGGGCTGGCTCACGCCGCTGTCGGAGAAGACCGAGAAGGCCGTCGACGCAGGCTTCGCCCCCGTGTGGAAGAAGTACGGCAGCGTCGACGGCAAGCTCTACGGCCTCTACTTCAAGGCCGCCCACAAGTCGACCGTCTGGTACAGCCCCGACGCCCTCGCCCAGGCGGGCGTCAAGCCGCCGAAGACGTACGACGAGATGCTGAAGGCCGGGCGGACCGTCTCCGACTCCGGGCTCGCCGCCTTCTCGGTCGCCGGACAGGACGGCTGGACCCTCACCGACTGGTTCGAGAACGTCTACCTCTCCCAGGCCGGACCCGAGAAGTACGACGCCCTCGCCGCGCACGAGCTGAAGTGGACCGACGCGAGCGTCGTGAAGGCCCTGGAGACGCTGGGCAAGCTCTTCAAGGACAAGCAGCTCATCGCGGGCGGCCAGAAGGGCGCCCTCAACACCGACTTCCCCGGCTCGGTGGAGAAGGTGTTCGGCCCGAAGCCCGAGGCCGGCATGGTCTACGAGGGCGACTTCGTCGCCGGCGTCGCCAAGGACCAGTTCGGCAGGTCGATCGGCGAGGACGCGGACTTCTTCCCGTTCCCGGCGGTCGGCGACGGCAAGGCGCCGGTCGTCAGCGGCGGTGACGCGGCCGTCGTCCTGAAGGACGGCAAGAACCAGAAGGCCGCCATGGCGCTCCTGGAGTACCTGGCCACCCCGGAGGCCGCGGCCGTGTGGGCCGAGGCCGGCGGCTTCCTCTCCCCGAACAAGAAGCTCGACCTCGCCTCCTACGGCGACGACGTCACCCGCGCCACCGCCCAGTCCCTCGTCGCCGCCGGGGACTCGGTCCGCTTCGACATGTCCGACCAGGCCCCCGCGGCCTTCGGCGGCACCAAGGGCGCCGGCGAGTGGAAGATCCTCCAGGACTTCCTGCGCGACCCGTCGGACCCGAAGGCCACCGCGGAGCGGCTGGAGGCCGCGGCGGCGAAGGCGTACCGGGGCTGACATGACCGCCACCCTCGTGAAAGAGGCGAGCCCGCCGGCCGCCGCGGTCGCCGACACCCGTCGGCGCCCGCGGCGCCGGGGCCGGATCATCGCCCTGCTGTTCGTCTTCCCCGCGCTGCTCCTGCTGGGCGCCCTCGTCGTCTACCCGGTGCTGTTCTCGATCGGCCGCAGCTTCTTCGACGCCGGCGGGACCCGGTTCGTCGGCGGCGAGAACTACGCCGAGATGTTCCGCGACCCCGCCACCCTCAAGGCCATCCGCAACACGGCCATCTGGGTCGTGGTCGCGCCCACCCTGCTCACCGGCCTCGGCCTGATCCTCGCCGTCCTCGTCGAGAAGATCCGCTGGGCCACCGCGTTCAAGCTGCTGCTCTTCATGCCGATGGCGGTCTCCTTCCTCGCCGCCGGCATCATCTTCCGGCTCGCCTACGACGAGGACCCCGACAAGGGCGTGCTGAACGCGGCCGTGGTCTCCGTCCACGACGCCTTCACCGGCACCTCCTCCTACCCCACGGCCCGCGCCCGCGACGGCCAGGGCCTGACCAAGGAGGCGGACGGGGCCTACCGCACGAGCACCGCCGTGGCACCGGGGGACACGGTGACGCTCGGTTTGGTCGGCGTCCAGCCCAAGGACCTGCCCGGCGGCGCCGAACCCGCCCGCGCCGCGGCCGGCCGCACCGCCGGGCCCGGCGAACTGCGCGGCGTCGTCCACCTGGACTTCACACCCGGCGGGGGAGGGAAGCCGGGCACGGTCGACCCCCGGGAGAGCGGCCTGCCCGAGATGAAGGTCGAGGCGGTGCGCGGCGGAGAGGTGGTGGCCTCGACGACCACGGCGTCCGACGGCTCGTTCCGCTTCGACGGCCTCGCCGACGGCTCGTACACCGTCAAGCTCCCCGCGTCGAACTTCGCCCCGCCCTACGAGGGCGTCTCCTGGCTCGGCCCGGCGCTCGTCACCCCCGCGATCATCGGGGCGTACCTGTGGATCTGGACCGGCTTCGCGATGGTGCTGATCGGCGCGGGCCTGTCCACGCTGCCCCGGGACGCGCTGGAGGCGGCGCGGATGGACGGTGCCAACGAGTGGCAGATCTTCCGCCGCATCACGGTCCCGCTGCTCGCACCCGTGCTCACCGTCGTCTTCGTGACCCTGGTGATCAACGTGATGAAGGTCTTCGACCTCGTCTACATCATCGCGCCCGGCCCGGTTCAGGAGGACGCGACCGTGCTCGCGACGCAGATGTGGCTGGTGTCGTTCGGCGGCGGCAACAACCAGGGCCTCGGCAGCGCGCTGGGCGTCCTGCTCCTGCTGCTGGTCGTCCCGGCGATGGTCTTCAACGTCCGCCGTTTCCGAAGGAGTCAGCGATGAACGCCATCCGGCGCGGGCTGGGCAACGGGCTCGTCCAGGCCTTCCTCGTGGTGACCGGCCTGGTCTGGATGACGCCGCTGGCCGGACTGTTCCTGTCCTCGCTGCGCTCCGCCGAGGACACCGCGAAGGGCGGCTGGTGGACCGTGTTCACCAGCCCCGGGCAGCTGTCCTTCGACAACTACGCGGCGCTGCTGGACAACTCGGGCATCACCCAGGCCTTCTGGAACACGGTCCTGATCTCCGTGCCGACGACGGCCCTGGTCGTCGTCATCGCGGCGCTCGCCGGATACGCCTTCGCCTGGCTGGACTTCCCGCTGCGCGAGCCGCTGTTCCTCCTGGTGGTGGCCCTGCTGGTGGTCCCCGTCCAGATCGGCCTGCTCCCGGTCGCCAAACTCTTCGGCCAGCTCGGCCTGTTCGGCACGATCCCCGGCGTCGTCCTCTTCCACGTCGCCTACGGCCTGCCGTTCGCCGTGTTCCTGCTGCGGAACTACTTCGCGGAGATCCCCAAGGAGATGCTGGAGGCCGCCCGCATGGACGGCGGCAGCGAGTGGCGCATCTTCACCCGCCTCGTCCTGCCCGTCGGCCGGCCGGCCATCGCCAGCCTCGCCATCTTCCAGTTCCTGTGGGTGTGGAACGACATGCTCGTCGCCCTCCTCTTCGCCGACAGCACCGCCCAGCCGCTCACCGTGGAACTCCAGTCCCAGATACGCCAGTTCGGCAGCAACATCGACGTCCTGGCCCCCGGCGCCTTCCTCTCCCTGGTCGTGCCGGTGGCGGTCTTCTTCGCCTTCCAGCGGCACTTCGTGCAGGGCGTGATGGCCGGGTCGGTGAAATAGCCCGGCACGGAAAGGGGCGGCGGAGATCCAGGATCTCCGCCGCCCCTTTCCGTGCCGGCTCCGTTCAGCCGGTCACGGCGTCGCCGGGGGATACAGCGTGCGCGGCAGCGCGGAGGCCGCCGCCGCGTCCAGCAGCCACAGGGTGCGGGAACGGCCCCGGGCGCCCGCCGCCGGGGCCTGGACCTCGCCCGCGCCGGACAGAGCGATCGCCGCGGCCTGCGCCTTGTCCTCGCCGGCCGCCAGCAGCCACACCTCACGGGCCGACCGGATCGCCGGGAGGGTGAGGGTGACCCGCGTCGGCGGGGGCTTGGGCGCGCCGTGGACGCCGACCACCGTGCGCTCGGTCTCGCGCACCGCGGGCAGCTCCGGGAAGAGCGAGGCCACGTGCGTGTCCGGGCCGACACCCAGCATCAGGACGTCGAACGTCGGAACCCCGCCGTGGTTCTCGGGACCGGCCGCCCGGGCCAGCTCCTCGGCGTAGGCGGCGGCCGCCGCGTCCACGTCGGAGCCGTACGGGCCGTCCGAGGCGGGCATCGCGTGCACCCGCTCCGGGTTCAGCGGCACGGAGTCCAGCAGGGCCTCGCGGGCCTGGGTGACATTGCGGTCCGGGTCGCCCTCGGGCAGGAACCGCTCGTCACCCCACCACAGGTCCAGCCGGGACCAGTCGATCGCGTCCCGCGCGGGCGCGGCGGCCAGGGCGGCCAGTACGCCGTTGCCGTTGCGCCCGCCGGTGAGGACCACCGACGCCGAGCCGCGCGAGGCCTGCGCGTCCACGATCTTCGTGATCAGCCGGGCCGCCGCGGCCTGCGCCATCAGCTCCTTGTCGTGGTGCACGACCAGCTGCGGAGTGCTCACTTCGCCGCCGCCTTCTTCACCGGGGCCTTGCGGGTGGCCTTCTTCGCGGGTGCCTTCGCGGCCTCCTCGACGGGCTCCGGGACCGCCACTGGTTCGTCGGTCGCGACCGGGTCGGCCGCGGCCTCCCCGTCCGGCTCCGCATCCTTCGCCGGCTCCTGCCGCTCCGGATCCGCCGCCGCCTCCGGCTGTGCCGCCTTCAGCCGCTCCACACCGAACCGCAGCGCCGACGCGTACGTGTCGTCCGGGTCCAGCCGCCGCAGCTCCTCCGCGATCAGCTCGGCCGTCTCACGCCGCTTCAGCGCCACCGCCCGGGCCGGCTGGCCCTGAATGGACAGGGTCGCCAGCGAGCCGTCGGCACGGTCCAGGACGATCGGGCCGCAGTCGGTGTCCATGCGGACCGCGGTCAGACCGGGGCCGGCCGACACCGAGCGCCGCACCGGCACGCCCAGCCGGTCCGCGAGCCACATCGCCAGCAGCTCGCAGCTCGGGTTGAACTCCTCGCCCTCGACCTCGACGCCCTTCACCTCGCACACGACCTGGTCCAGCGCCGCGGCCAGCATCGAACGCCACGGCGTGATGCGGGTCCACGACAGGTCCGTGTCGCCGGGGGTGTACGTCTCGGCGCGGGCCGTGAGGTCGCGCACCGGGTCCTCGGCCGCGTAGGTGTCGGTCACCCGCCGCTGGGCCAGCGCGCCCAGCGGGTCGTTCGCCGGGTCCAGCGGCGCGTTCACCGGCCACCACACCACCACGGGGGCGTCGGGCAGCAGCAGCGGCAGCACCACCGACTGGGCGTGGTCGACCACGTCGCCGTACAGACGGAGCACCACCGTCTCGCCCGTGCCGGCGTCCGCGCCCACCCGCACCTCGGCGTCCAGGCGGGACTGGGTGCGGTCGCGCGGGGTGCGCGAGACGCGCTTGATGACCACGAGGGTGCGCGAGGGGTGCTCGCGCGAGGCCTCGTTCGCGGCCTTCAGGGCGTCGTACGCGTTCTCCTCGTCCGTGACGATGACCAGCGTGAGCACCATGCCGACGGCGGGGGTGCCGATCGCCCGGCGCCCCTGCACCAGCGCCTTGTTGATCTTGCTGGCGGTGGTGTCCGTGAGGTCTATCTTCATGGCCGGCGCCAGCTCCGTCCGTCTCGCTCGAGCATTTCGTCCGCCTCGACGGGACCCCAGGTACCCGCCGGGTACTGGGCCGGCTTGCCGTGCGTGTCCCAGTACTCCTCGATCGGGTCGAGGATCTTCCAGGACAGCTCGACCTCCTCGGTGCGCGGGAAGAGGTTCGAGTCGCCGAGCAGCACGTCCAGGATCAGCCGTTCGTACGCCTCCGGGCTGGACTCGGTGAAGGACTCGCCGTACGCGAAGTCCATCGACACGTCCCGGATCTCCATCGAGGTGCCCGGGACCTTCGAGCCGAACCGGACCGTCACGCCCTCGTCCGGCTGCACCCGGATCACGATCGCGTTCTGGCCCAGCTCCTCCGTCGCCGTCGTGTCGAAGGGGGAGTGCGGGGCGCGCTGGAAGACGACCGCGATCTCCGTGACCCGGCGGCCGAGCCGCTTGCCGGTGCGCAGGTAGAACGGGACGCCCGCCCAGCGGCGGTTGTCGATGCCCAGCTTGATCGCGGCGTAGGTGTCGGTCTTGGAGTCCGGGTCGATGCCCTCCTCCTCCAGATAGCCGCGCACCTGCGCGCCGCCCTGCCAGCCCGCCGAGTACTGGGCGCGCACGGTGTCGCGGCCCAGGTCCTTCGGCAGCCGCACGGCGCCGAGCACCTTCGTCTTCTCCGCGGCCAGCGCGTCCGCGTCGAAGGAAGCGGGCTCCTCCATCGCGGTGAGCGCGAGCAGCTGGAGCAGGTGGTTCTGGATGACGTCACGGGCGGCGCCGATGCCGTCGTAGTAGCCGGCCCGGCCGCCGATGCCGATGTCCTCGGCCATGGTGATCTGCACATGGTCCACGAAGGACCGGTTCCAGATCGGCTCGAACATCGTGTTGGCGAACCGCAGCGCCAGGATGTTCTGGACGGTCTCCTTGCCCAGGTAGTGGTCGATCCGGAACACCTGGTCCGGGGCGAACACCTCGTGGACGATCGCGTTCAGCTCCTCGGCCGACTTCAGGTCGTGGCCGAACGGCTTCTCGATCACCGCACGCCGCCACGAGCCGCCCGTCTGGTCGGCCAGCCCGTGCTTCTTCAGCTGCTGGATGACCACCGGGAACGAGCGCGGCGGCACGGACAGGTAGAAGGCGAAGTTGCCGCCGGTGCCCTGCGCCTTGTCCAGCTCCTCGATCGTGGCGCGCAGCTTCTCGAACGCCTCGTCGTCGTCGAAGGTGCCCTGGACGAACCGCATGCCCTGGATGAGCTGCTGCCAGACCTCCTCGCGGAAGGGGGTACGGGCGTGCGCCTTGACGGCGTCGTGGACCTCCTGGGCGAAGTCCTCGTGCTGCCACTCGCGGCGGGCGAAGCCGACCAGCGAGAAGCCCGGCGGCAGCAGACCGCGGTTGGCGAGGTCGTACACCGCGGGCATCAGCTTCTTGCGCGACAGATCGCCCGTGACGCCGAAGATGACCAGGCCCGACGGCCCCGCGATACGCGGGAGCCGTCGGTCTGCGGGGTCACGAAGCGGGTTCGCTCCTGTGACAGAGGGAGACAAGGTGTCAGCCCTCCGAGGGGGCGAGGCGCTTCAGCTCGGCCTCGGTCGACGCCAGCAGGTCGTTCCAGGACGCCTCGAACTTCTCGACGCCCTCGTCCTCCAGCAGCTGCACCACGTCGTCGTACGAGATCCCCAGCTTGGCGATCGCGTCGAGGTCGGCGCGGGCCTGCTCGTAGGTGCCGGCGACGGTGTTGCCGGTGATCTGCCCGTGGTCCTCGGTGGCCAGCAGCGTGGCCTCCGGCATGGTGTTCACGGTGTTCGGGGCGACCAGGTCGTCCACGTACAGCGTGTCCTTGTACGCCGGGTCCTTCACACCGGTCGACGCCCACAGCGGACGCTGCTTGTTGGCGCCGGCGCTCTCCAGCTTGCTCCAGCGGTCAGAGGAGAAGACCTCCTCGTACGCCTGGTAGGCGAGCCGGGCGTTGGCGAGGGCGGCCTTGCCGCGCAGCGCCTTGGCCTCGTCGGTGCCGAGCGCGTCCAGCCGCTTGTCGATCTCGGTGTCCACGCGGGACACGAAGAACGACGCCACCGAGTGGATCAGGGAGAGGTCCAGGCCCTTCTCCTTCGCCTTCTCCAGACCGGCGAGGTAGGCGTCCATGACCTCGCGGTAACGCTCCAGCGAGAAGATCAGCGTGACGTTGACGCTGATGCCGTTGCCGATGACCTCGGTGATCGCGGGCAGGCCCGCCTTGGTCGCCGGGATCTTGATCAGCGTGTTGGGGCGGTCCACCAGCCAGGCCAGCTGCTTGGCCTCGGCGACGGTCGCCTTGGTGTTGTGCGCGAGGCGCGGGTCGACCTCGATCGACACCCGGCCGTCCTGCCCGCCGGTCGCGTCGAAGACCGGGCGCAGGATGTCGGCGGCGTCACGGACGTCCGCCGTGGTGATCATGCGGATGGCCTCTTCGACCGTCACCTTGCGCGCGGCGAGGTCGGACAGCTGCTGGTCGTAGCCGTCGCCGCTGCTGATCGCCTTCTGGAAGATGGTCGGGTTGGTGGTGACGCCCACGACGTGCTGCTGGTCGATCAGCTCGGCGAGGTTGCCCGAGGTGATCCGCTTGCGCGACAGGTCGTCCAGCCAGATCGCGACGCCTTCCTCGGAGAGGCGCTTGAGTGCGTCCGTCATGGAAATTGCATCTCCTACGTGTCGTGTATGAGCGTCAGCGCTGGGCGGCGGCGAGCGATTCCCGGGCCACGGCGGCCACGTTCTGAGCGGTGAAGCCGTACTCGCGGAAGAGGACCTTGCCGTCCGCGGACGCGCCGAAGTGCTCCAGCGAAACGATGCGGCCCGCGTCCCCGACGTACTTGTGCCAGGTCAGACCGATACCGGCCTCGACCGCGACACGCGCCTTCACGTGCGGCGGAAGGACGCTGTCCCGGTACCCCTGGTCCTGCTCCTCGAACCACTCCACCGACGGCATCGACACCACGCGGGTCGGCACGCCCTCGGCCTGGAGCGCCTCACGCGCCTCGACGGCCACGTGCACCTCGGAACCGGTCGCGATCAGGATGACCTGCGGCTCGCCACCCTCGGCCTCGAACAGCACATAGCCGCCCTTGGCCGCGCCCTCGTTCGGCTCGAACGTCGGCACGCCCTGACGGGTCAGCGCGAGACCGTGCGGCTGCCCCTTGCCGAACTCCTTGGTGTGGCGCTTGAGGATCTCGCGCCAGGCGATGGCGGTCTCGTTGGCGTCGGCCGGGCGGACCACGTTCAGGCCCGGGATGGCGCGCAGCGAGGCCAGGTGCTCGACCGGCTGGTGGGTCGGGCCGTCCTCGCCGAGGCCGATGGAGTCGTGCGTCCACACGTACGTGACCGGAAGGTGCATCAGGGCCGACAGGCGCACCGCGTTGCGCATGTAGTCGGAGAAGACGAGGAAGGTGCCGCCGTAGACACGGGTGTTGCCGTGCAGCGCGATGCCGTTCATCTCCGCGGCCATGGCGTGCTCGCGGATGCCGAAGTGGATCGTGCGGCCGTAGGGGTTCGCCTCCGGCAGCGGGTTGCCCTCCGGGAGGAACGACGACGTCTTGTCGATGGTCGTGTTGTTCGAACCGGCCAGGTCGGCGGAGCCGCCCCACAGCTCGGGGATGACCTCGCCGAGCGCCTGGAGCACCTTGCCGGACGCGGCACGCGTGGCGACGCCCTTGCCGGGCTCGAAGACCGGGATCTTCTCCTCCCAGCCGGCCGGCAGCTCACCCT
This sequence comes from Streptomyces sp. NPDC052773, assembly GCF_044547145.1. Taxonomy (NCBI): domain Bacteria; kingdom Bacillati; phylum Actinomycetota; class Actinomycetes; order Kitasatosporales; family Streptomycetaceae; genus Streptomyces; species Streptomyces sp. NPDC052773. The sequence goes on from NZ_JBITZX010000008.1 coordinate 167,736, forward strand.
TGGCGATGCGGTCGAACTCGGCCGCGCGCTCCGGGTTGTTGTTGCGCCACTCCTGGAAGGACTTCTCCCACTCGGCCTTGGCCTGGCGGCCCCGCTCCAGCGCCTTGCGGGTGTGCTCGATGACCTCGTCGGCGACCTCGAAGGTCTTCTCCGGGTCGAAGCCGAGGACGCGCTTGGTGGCCGCGACCTCCTCGTCGCCCAGCGCCGAGCCGTGCGCGGCCTCGGTGTTCTGCGCGTTCGGGGCCGGCCAGGCGATGATCGAGCGCATGGCGATGAAGGACGGCCTGTCCGTGACCTTCTTGGCCTCCTGGATCGCGGCGTAGATCGCCTTCGGGTCCAGGTCGCCGTTGGCCTGGGGCTCGACGCGCTGGACGTGCCAGCCGTAGGCCTCGTAGCGCTTGACGGTGTCCTCGGAGACGGCCGTCTCGGTGTCGCCCTCGATCGAGATGTGGTTGTCGTCCCACAGCAGGATCAGGTTGCCGAGCTTCTGGTGGCCGGCCAGCGAGGACGCCTCGGCGGAGATGCCCTCCTGGAGGCAGCCGTCACCGGCGATGCAGTAGACGTAGTGGTCGAAGGGGGACTCCCCGGCGGGGGCCTCCGGGTCGAACAGACCGCGCTCGTAGCGGGCGGCCATGGCCATGCCGACGGCGTTGGCGACACCCTGGCCCAGCGGGCCGGTCGTCGTCTCCACGCCCGTCGTGTGGCCGTACTCGGGGTGGCCCGGGGTCTTGGAGCCCCAGGTCCGGAAGGCCTTCAGGTCGTCCAGCTCCAGGCCGAAGCCGGCCAGGTACAGCTGGGTGTACAGGGTCAGGGACGAGTGGCCCGCGGACAGCACGAACCGGTCGCGGGCGACCCAGTCGGCGTCCGCCGGGTCATGCCGCATCACCTTCTGGAAGAGGGTGTAGGCGGCCGGCGCCAGGCTCATCGCCGTACCCGGATGGCCGTTGCCAACCTTCTGTACGGCGTCGGCGGCCAGGACGCGGGCGGTGTCAACGGCCCGCTGGTCCAGCTCGGTCCACTCGAGGTCTGTGGTGGTCGGCTTGGTGCTCACCCTGGGTCAGGGCTCCTCTCCACATGTCGAATGCCGGTGTGGGCGTACACCGACCGCCGGTGCACTCCGCGCCCACCGGCCGCTGTCGAGCCTACCCCCGCAGGAACGTCCATTTTTTCGAGTCATTACAGACTGCCGGGACTCGCGGGGATCCGCCTCCTGACTAGGCCGGACCGGCTTCGCCAAGTGAATACGAGGGTGCTCATCTGACGGCTCAATCGCTGCTCATTTCGGAGTAACCCGGCGCTCATCCGAGCATGTCTACGAGCGCTCGTCCGAGCGTTCCTCCGAGCGTTCCCCCGACGCCTCCTCCCGGCCGCCCGGTCCGCGGGCCGGACCACCCCGCGACGGGACGCCCGTCCCCGTCTCGGAGCACGCCGCCCAACACGACCCCACCCCCGCGAAGAGCGGGGTATGGGCAACGTCTACAGTGGCGTGGTACGCGCGAGCCTTTACCGCGACTTCACACGGGGAGGCTTGCTGGGATGTCTCTGTCAGGGGTGTGCGTGACGGCCGTTGAATCCCGTCCTGCGGGGGTTATCGGGACGAGCCAGAGCCCGACCCACCGGCCGTTCGGGGCCCGTGTGAAGGCGTTCGTGGCGCTGACCAAGCCGCGGATCATCGAGCTGCTGCTCATCACCACGGTGCCGGTGATGTTCCTCGCCGAGCAGGGCGTACCGGACATGGGTCTGGTGCTGCTGACCTGTGTCGGCGGGTACCTCTCGGCCGGCGGCGCCAACGCGCTGAACATGTACATCGACCGCGACATCGACGCGCTGATGGACCGCACCTCGCAGCGTCCGCTGGTCACCGGCATGGTCAGCCCGCGCGAGTGCCTGGCCTTCGGCATCACCCTCGCGGTCGTCTCCACCCTGTTGTTCGGCCTCACCGTCAACTGGCTGTCGGCCTGGCTCTCCCTCGGCGCGCTCCTCTTCTACGTCGTCGTCTACACGATGATCCTCAAGCGCCGCACCGCGCAGAACATCGTCTGGGGCGGCATCGCCGGCTGCATGCCGGTGCTGATCGGCTGGACGGCCGTGAAGGACTCCCTGTCCTGGGCGCCCGTCATCCTCTTCATGGTCATCTTCTTCTGGACGCCGCCGCACTACTGGCCGCTGTCCATGAAGGTCAGGGAGGACTACGCGCGCGTCGGCGTGCCGATGCTGCCGGTCATCGCCTCGAACAAGGTCGTCGCCAAGCAGATCGTGATCTACAGCTGGGTCATGGTCGCCGTCTCGCTCCTGCTCACCCCGCTCGGCTACACCGGCTGGTTCTACACGGCGGTCGCGCTGGCCGCGGGCGGCTGGTGGCTGTGGGAGGCGCACGCGCTGCAGAACCGGGCGAAGGCCGAGGTCACGGGCGCGAAGCTGAAGGAGATGCGGCTGTTCCACTGGTCCATCACCTATGTCTCGCTGCTCTTCGTCGCGGTGGCGGTGGACCCCTTCCTGCGCTGAGGTACGTCACCTTCTCGCGCTGACGTACGTCACAGCGACCTGCTCTCGCCAGTCGATCTACCGCTGAGTAGCATCCTGGCCATGGCAGACACGCAGCAGGTTGACGCGAAGGCCGAGCGCACGGTGGCGAAGCTGGCCCGGCGCATCACCGCCTTCTCCAAGGAACACGGCGGCGCCGAGGGCCAGGTGGCCTACCTCGGCCAGCGCGGCGCCCGCATCGTCCTCGTCGGTGAGGACGGCGGCTGGGGCGACCTGGTCGCCCCCTCGTACGACATCGCCGAGAAGGCCGTGACGAAGGCCGGGATCACCGTCCACGAGGCCTTCGACGGCGAGTTCGCCGCCAAGGTGAAGACCGGCCCGTACGAATGGTCCCGGATGGCGGGCATCCAGGTCGGCGGCCCCTCGAACGGCTGACGGACGGCCCGCGGGCGGCTCGGGGGACGGGCTGCGCGCGGTCCTCGGTCGTGTGTCGTTCGCACGGGGTGTGCGGGCGCAGTACCTGACACCCGGTTCACCCGTTAGGACTCGTAGGAGTACGCGGTCCAGTCACGGGAGTCCCGGATGATCGAAACGCCGTCCCTCGTGGACCAGTACTGCCACGGCGTACTGAGAACGGAGCTGGGCCTCGGCACCTTCGAGGCCCAGCTGGCCCGCACCGAAGGGCCGCCCGCCCCGGGCACGACCCTCTTCGACACCCAGACCGGATTCGCGGTACGGCGCTGGTGCCCGCCGCTGCTCGGCCTGGAACCCCACTGCCCGCCCGCCCGCTATCTCGCCCGCCGCCGGGAACTGGGCGTCTTGGAGGCCGGCCGGCGGCTCCTGCGCGGCAGCGGCATCACCACCTACCTCGTCGACACCGGGCTGCCCGGCGACCTCACCGGCCCCGACGAACTGGCCTCCGCCTCCGCCGCCGAGGCCCGCGAGATCGTCCGGCTGGAGCTGCTGGCCGAGCAGGTCGCGGACACCTCCGGCACCGTCGAGTCGTTTCTCGCCAACCTCGCCGAGTCGGTGCACGCCGCCGCCGCGAGCGCCGTCGCCTTCACCTCCGTGGCCGGCGTACGGCACGGCCTCGCGCTCGCGCCCGAGCCACCCGGCCCGGGGGAGGTGCGCGGCGCGGCGGGACGCTGGCTGGCCGCCCGGCCGGTCGGCGGGGAGCTGAGCGACCCGGTGCTGCTGCGGCATCTGCTGTGGAGCGCGGTCGCCACCGGCCGCCCGCTCCAGCTGCACGCCGGGCTCGGCGAACCCGGACTGCGGATCGACCGCACGGACCCGGTGCTGCTCACCGACTTCGTCCGGGCGACCGCGGGCCTGGGCACCGACCTCGTCCTGCTGCACGGCTACCCGTACCACCGGCACGCCGCCCATCTCGCCGGGGTCTTCCCGCACGTCTACGCCGACTCCGGCGCCGCCCTGGTCCGCACCGGCGCCCGCGCGGCCACCGTCCTCGCGGAGATCCTCGAACTCGCCCCCTTCGGCAAGATCCTCTTCTCCAGCGGCGGCAAGGGCCTGCCCGAGCTGCACGTCGTCGGCGCCCGGCTGTTCCGCGAGGCGCTGGCCCGGGTGCTGGGCGGCTGGGTGGCCGAGGGCGCGTGGTCCCTCACGGACGCCCAGCGGGTCGCGGGCATGATCGCGGCGGGGAACGCGCGCCGGGTGTACGGACTGGACTGAGCTGTCCACACTGGGCGGATGCAGACCGACGCCTTACTCGACCGCTTCCTCGCCGAACTGGTCCGGCTGAAGCCCCTCGCCGTCTGGGCCCACGGCTCCCTCGCCGGCGGCGACTACCAGGAAGGCCGCAGCGACCTGGATCTGATCGCCGTACTGGACGACGTCGGTCCGCGCACCGCCTGGCGGCTGGCGCTGCTGCATGCCCGGCTGCGCGCCGAGCCGCTCGCCCCGCTGCTGCACTGCACCTATCTGACCCCGGGCACCGCGGACGACCCCGCCCGGCGCCACCTGACCTGGGCGCACGAGGAGCTGTTCCGGCGGCCGGTGACCCCGGTGACCCGGACCGAGCTGCACGCCTTCGGGCGGGTGCTGCACGGCAGGCCGCCCGCCGGTCTGCTGCCGCCGGTGCCGAAGGGGCAGCTCGCGGAGTTCGTCGTACGCGACCAGCGGGACTACTGGCGCCCGGCCCTCGACAACGCGTCCCTGTGGACTCGCGACGTCTGGGTCGATCTCGGCCTGCTCACCTTCGCCCGGGCGAGCGCCACCCTGCGCGAAGGGCGGCTGATCTCCAAACGGGAGGCGCTGGACCTGCTGCCCGGCCTCGGGGCGCCCGGCGAGGTCGTCGAGGACATCCGCAGGCGCCGGTACGACGTCCCCTTGCCGCTCACCGAGGAGTGGACGGCACGCCGGGCGGGGCTGACCCGGGACTACCTCGGCCCGGCGATCGACGCGCTCGTCGCCTCGTACGACTGAACCGGCAGGTCGGGCACGGTGGTCTCGGTGCGTTCGCGCAGCGCCAGCAGGACGCGCAGGGTGGCGATCCACACCAGGCAGGAGCCGAACATGTGGGCGCCGACCAGGACCTCGGGCAGCTCGGTGAAGTACTGCACATAGCCGATCACGCCCTGCGCGAGCAGGACGACGAACAGGTCGCGGGTGCGGTCCAGCGGGCCCTTCGGGGCGTCGACCGCCTTGAGCACGAACCACAGGGCGAAGGTCAGCGTCACCGTGATCCAGGCCAGGACGGCGTGCAGCCTGCTGACGTCCTCCCAGTTCAGCGGCATGCGCTCGACCTCGCTGGAGTCGCCCGCGTGCGGGCCCGCACCGGTGACGACCGTGCCGACCGCGATCAGCAGGACGGTGACGGCGACCAGCGCCCACACCAGCTGCTGTACGGACTTCCCGGCCAGCGGGCGCGGCTCCCCGTCACCCTCGCGGGTGCGCTGCCACATGACCGTGGCCACCGCGATGAGGGCGCTGGACAGCAGGAAGTGGGCCGCGACCGTGTACGGGTTCAGACCGACCAGCACCACGATGCCGCCGAGGACCGCGTTGCTCATCACGATCCAGAACTGCGCCCAGCCGAGCCGGGTCAGGCTGCGCCGGTACGGCTTCTCCGAGCGCGCGGCGATGATCGCCCAGCCGACGGCGGCGCACAGGACGTAGGTCAGCATGCGGTTGCCGAACTCGATGACGCCGTGCACGCCCATCTCGCTGGTGGCGGTCAGGGAGTCGTCCGTGCACTTCGGCCAGGTCGGGCAGCCCAGCCCGGAACCGGTGAGCCGGACCGCGCCGCCGGTGACCACGATGACCACCGACATGACGAGCGCGGCGAGGGCGGCCCGCTGAACCGTCCGGGGATCCGGGGTCCAGCGCGCGGCGATGAAGGCGAGCGGGTTGCGCAACGCCGCTCGGGCGTCGGCGCGGGTCAGCTTTGGCACGCGCACCATCGTAGGGGGCCGCTTGTGCACACGTTCACGAGGGGTGCGAAACAGACCGCGCCGCCCACTTCCGGCTACTCCCAGCGGAAGAGCTTCCCCGCCGCCGCCAGGCCCGCGACCGCCCACACCGCGAGGATCCCCAGGTTCCCCCAGGGCATGCCGGCGCCGTGCTGGAGGACGTCCCGCAGCCCGTCCGACAGGGCGGAGATGGGCAGCACCGCGAGGACGTCCTGTACGGCCGGCGGGAACTTGTCGAGGGGCACGATCACCCCGCCGCCGACGAGCAGCAGCAGGAACACCAGGTTGGCGGCGGCCAGCGTCGCCTCGGCCTTGAGCGTGCCCGCCATCAGCAGGCCCAGCCCCGAGAAGGCGGCCGTGCCGAGGACGAGCAGCAGCAGGACGGCGAACGGGTTGCCGTGCGGGGACCAGCCCAGCGCGAAGGCGATGACGGTCACGAGGATCACCTGAAGGACCTCGGTGACCAGCACGGAAACCGTCTTGGCGGTCATCAGGCCCCAGCGCGGCAGCGGGGAGGAGGCGAGCCGCTTCAGCACGCCGTAGCGGCGCTCGAAGCCGGTGGCGATGGCCTGGCCGGTGAACGCGGTCGACATCACGGCGAGCGCCAGGATGCCGGGGGTGAGGAAGTCGACGGCCTCGCCCTCCCCGGTGTCGACGATGTCGACGGTGCCGAACAGCACCAGCAGCAGCGTCGGGATGATCACCGTCAGCAGCAGCTGCTCGCCGTTGCGCAGGAGCATCTTCGTCTCCAGCGCGGCCTGCGCGGCGATCATGCGGGGGAGCGGTGCGGCGCCCGGCTTGGGGGTGTAGGTCCCGGTGGACGTGGTCACGAGCGCAGCTCCTTGCCCGTCAGCTCCAGGCTGTGCCTTTCCGGGGGACAACCTCCGGACCCCCGGCCGGTCTTCTCGCGGGGTCCGTTCATGAGCGCAGCTCCTTGCCCGTCAGCTCAAGAAAAACGTCTTCGAGGGTGTGCCGCTCGACAGAGATCTTGTCCGGCATCACCCCGTGCTGGGCGCACCAGGAGGTGACCGTGGCCAGCAGCTGCGGGTCGACCTTGCCGACGACCCGGTAGGAGCCCGGTGTCAGCTCGGCGGCCGCGCAGTCCGCGGGGAGCGCCTTGAGCAGCGAGGCGACGTCGAGTCCGGGCCGGCCGGTGAAGCGCAGCGTGTTCTCGGCGCCGCCGCGGCACAGCTCCTCGGGCGAGCCCTGGGCGATGACCTTGCCCGCGTCGATGATCGCGACGTCGTCGGCGAGCTGTTCGGCCTCGTCCATGTAGTGCGTGGTGAGGATGACGGAGACGCCGTCGGCGCGCAGGTCGCGGACTAGGTCCCAGGTGGCGCGGCGGGCCTGCGGGTCGAGTCCGGCGGTCGGCTCGTCGAGGAACACCAGCTCGGGGCGGCCCACGACGGCCATGGCCAGCGCGAGCCGCTGCTGCTGCCCGCCGGACAGCCGCCGGTACGTCGTACGGCCGCAGGAGCCGAGCCCGAGCCGTTCGATCAGCGCGTCCACGTCGAGCGGGTGGGCGTGCAGCCGGGCGACATGGCGCAGCATCTCGTCGGCCCGGGCGCCGGAGTAGACGCCGCCGGACTGGAGCATCACGCCGATGCGCGGGCGCAGCTCGCGGGACTGGCGGACCGGGTCGAGGCCCAGGACGCGCACCGTGCCGGAGTCCGGCTTCCGGTACCCCTCGCAGGTCTCGACCGTGGTCGTCTTGCCCGCCCCGTTGGGGCCGAGGACGGCGGTGACGCCCGCCCGGGCCACCAGGTCGAGGCCGTCCACCGCGGTCTTGTCGCCGTACCGCTTCACCAAGGCCTGGACCTGGAGCACGGGCTCGTTTCGCATGGCTCAAGAGTCTAGGTACGGGAGCGGGGGCCCCGAGCGGGGGGTGCGGGAAGTCCTCCGCACGGGGTCGGGGCGCGGAGGCTGTCACGGATGGCAACAGGGCCGGTCGGAGGGGGTGCGGGCGGGCGGCGATCTGATCGATCAAAGATCGTTTCCGCAGGTCACCTTAGGTTTACCTAAGTGACGTAGGGCACCGTCCGGCGGTCCGGACGCCGCTTGTCACGCTCCGAGGAATTACGCAACAATGGCGTTGTGAAAAACGTCGGCGCGGCTCGGGAGACCCCCACGGGAACCCCGCAGGAGGAACTCGCGACCGGGGAGCGCTCGACGCGCAACCGGGTCGCGCGGTCGATCCTGGACCACGGTCAGTCGACCGTCGCCGAACTCGCCGGCCGGCTGGGCCTCACCCAGGCCGCCGTCCGCCGGCACCTGGACGCGCTGGTCGCCGACGGCGTCGTCGAGGCCCGCGAGCGGCGGGTGTACGGCGCCCGCACCCGGGGCCGCCCCGCCAAGGTGTTCGCGCTCACCGACTGCGGCCGGGACGCCTTCGACCAGTCGTACGACAAGCTGGCCATGGACGCCCTGCGCTGGATCGCCGAGCGCGAGGGCGGCGGCGAGGCGGTCGCCGCGTTCGCCCGCGCCCGGATCGCCGCCCAGTCCGCCGCCTACCGCGCGGCGGTCGAGCAGGCGGACCCCGAGGAGCGGACCGAAGCCCTGGCCAAGGCCTTGAGCGCGGACGGGTACGCTGCTACCGCGCGCAGCGCGCCCACCGGCGAGCAGCTGTGCCAGCACCACTGCCCGGTCGCCCACGTCGCCGAGCAGTTCCCGCAGCTGTGCGAAGCGGAGACGGAATTTTTCGCCGAGCTGCTCGGTACACACGTACAGCGGCTGGCCACGATCGCTCACGGCGACGGCGTCTGCACCACGTTTATCCCGAAGACTTCCAAAACCACTCAGAACGCATCTGCAAGCACGGCCGGGAGGAACCCCGCATGACTCTCCCCACGGAGACTGCCCACCCTGAGCTCGAGGGCCTGGGCAAGTACGAATACGGCTGGGCCGACTCCGACGAGGCCGGTGCCGCTGCACGGCGCGGTCTGAACGAGGACGTCGTCCGCGACATCTCGGGCAAGAAGTCCGAGCCGGAGTGGATGACCAAGCTGCGCCTGAAGGGCCTGAAGCTCTTCGAGAAGAAGCCCATGCCGAACTGGGGCTCGGACCTGTCGGGCATCGACTTCGACAACATCAAGTACTTCGTGCGCTCCACCGAGAAGCAGGCCGCTTCCTGGGAGGAACTGCCCGAGGACATCAAGAACACCTACGACAAGCTGGGCATCCCGGAGGCCGAGAAGCAGCGCCTCGTCGCCGGTGTCGCCGCCCAGTACGAGTCGGAGGTCGTCTACCACCAGATCCGCGAGGACCTGGAGGAGCAGGGCGTCATCTTCCTGGACACCGACACGGCGCTCAAGGAGCACCCGGAGCTGTTCAAGGAGTACTTCGGCACGGTCATCCCGGCCGGTGACAACAAGTTCGCCGCGCTGAACACCGCCGTGTGGTCCGGCGGCTCCTTCATCTACGTCCCCAAGGGCGTGCACGTCGAGATCCCGCTCCAGGCCTACTTCCGGATCAACACCGAGAACATGGGCCAGTTCGAGCGGACCCTGATCATCGTCGACGAGGGTGCCTACGTGCACTACGTCGAGGGCTGCACCGCCCCGATCTACAAGTCGGACTCGCTGCACTCCGCGGTCGTCGAGATCATCGTCAAGAAGAACGCCCGCTGCCGTTACACGACCATCCAGAACTGGTCGAACAACGTCTACAACCTGGTCACCAAGCGCGCCGTGGCGTACGAGGGCGCGACCATGGAGTGGATCGACGGCAACATCGGCTCCAAGGTGACGATGAAGTACCCGGCCGTCTACCTGATGGGCGAGCACGCCAAGGGTGAGACCCTGTCCATCGCCTTCGCCGGCGAGGGCCAGCACCAGGACGCGGGCGCCAAGATGGTCCACATGGCCCCGAACACGTCCTCCAACATCGTCTCCAAGTCGGTGGCGCGCGGCGGTGGCCGTACCTCCTACCGCGGTCTGATCGAGATCGGCGAGGGCGCCCCGGGCTCCAAGTCCAACGTGCTCTGCGACGCGCTGCTGGTCGACACGATCTCCCGCTCGGACACCTACCCGTACGTCGACGTCCGCGAGGACGACGTGTCCATGGGTCACGAGGCGACCGTCTCCAAGGTCTCCGAGGACCAGCTCTTCTACCTGATGAGCCGTGGTCTCTCCGAGGACGAGGCGATGGCGATGATCGTGCGCGGCTTCGTCGAGCCGATCGCCAAGGAGCTGCCCATGGAGTACGCCCTCGAGCTCAACCGGCTGATCGAGCTGCAGATGGAAGGCGCGGTCGGCTGAGACCGCCCGCCGAGCAGCCTCCCGATTTCTAGACGTAGGAAAGAGAGCACAACGACAGCCATGGCTGAGGCTCAGAACATTCCGGTGGGCTCCACCACCGCCGGCTCGATCGCGGTGGCCGCCGAGTCCACCGTCGTCTCGCGCATGAGCGCGCCCCCGTCCTTCGACGTGGCGGACTTCCCGGTCCCGCACGGCCGCGAGGAGGAGTGGCGGTTCACCCCGCTGGAGCGCCTGCGCGGACTGCACGACGGCACGGCCGTCGCCACCGACGAGGGCGTCAAGGTCACCGTCGACGCCCCCGAGGGCGTCGTCGTCGAGACCGTCGGCCGCGACGACGCGCGGCTCGGCAAGGCGGGCACCCCGGTCGACCGCGTCGCCGCCCAGGCGTACTCCGCCTTCGAGAAGGCCTCGGTCGTGACCGTCCCCAAGGAGACCGTCCTCACCGAGCCGATCCGGATCGCCGTGCACGGCCAGGGCGGGGTCGCCTTCGGCCACCAGGTGATCGAGCTGGGCGCCTTCGCCGAGGCCGTCGTCGTCATCGACCACACCGGTGACGCGGTGCTCGCCGCCAACGTCGACTACGTCCTCGGTGACGGCGCTAAGCTGACCGTCGTCTCCGTCCAGGACTGGGACGACAAGGCCGTCCACGTCGGCCAGCACAACACGCTGATCGGCCGCGACGCCTCCTTCAAGTCGGTCGTCGTCACCTTCGGCGGCGACGTCGTCCGCCTCCACCCGCGCGTGACGTACGCGGGCCCCGGCGGCGAGGCCGAGCTGTTCGGCCTGTACTTCACCGACGCCGGCCAGCACCAGGAGCACCGCCTGCTGGTCACCCACAACGTGCCGCACTGCAAGTCGAACGTCGTCTACAAGGGCGCGCTCCAGGGCGAGGACGCGCACGCCGTGTGGATCGGCGACGTGCTGATCGAGGCCGCGGCCGAGGGCACCGACACCTACGAGATGAACCGCAACCTCGTCCTCACGGACGGCGCGCGGGTCGACTCGGTGCCGAACCTGGAGATCGAGACCGGCGAGATCGTCGGCGCCGGCCACGCGAGCGCCACCGGCCGCTTCGACGACGAGCAGCTCTTCTACCTGATGGCCCGCGGTATCCCGGAGCACGAGGCGCGCCGCCTCGTCGTCCGCGGCTTCTTCGCCGAGCTGGTCCAGCAGATCGGCGTGGCGGACATCGAGGAGCGTCTGATCGCGAAGATCGAAGAGGAGCTGGAGGCGTCGGTCGCATGACGTTCGTACGCGCCTGTGGGCTGAGCGAGCTGGAGGAGGACACCCCGAAGCGGGTGGAACTCGACGGCACGCCGGTCTCGGTCGTCCGTACCGAGGGGGAGGTGTTCGCGATCCACGACATCTGCTCCCACGCGAACGTCTCGCTCTCCGAGGGCGAGGTGGAGGACTGCCAGATCGAGTGCTGGCTGCACGGCTCCGCGTTCGACCTCCGCACCGGCAAGCCGTCCGGCCTTCCCGCGACGCGCCCCGTCCCCGTATACCCCGTAAAGATCGAAGGGGACGACGTGCTCGTCTCCCTCACCCAGGAGTCCTGAGGCACCCATGGCAACGCTTGAAATCCGAGACCTGCACGTCACCGTCGAGGCCGACAACGCCACGAAGGAGATCCTCAAGGGCGTCGACCTCACCGTGAAGCAGGGCGAGACGCACGCCATCATGGGCCCCAACGGCTCGGGCAAGTCGACCCTCGCCTACTCGCTCGCGGGTCACCCGAAGTACACGATCACCGGCGGCACCGTGCTGCTCGACGGCGAGGACGTCCTGGAGATGTCCGTCGACGAGCGCGCCCGCGCGGGCCTGTTCCTGGCGATGCAGTACCCGGTCGAGGTCCCCGGCGTCTCGGTCTCCAACTTCCTGCGCACCTCCGCCACCGCCATCCGCGGCGAGGCCCCCAAGCTGCGCACCTGGGTGAAGGAGGTCAAGGAGGCCATGGAGCGCCTCAACATGGACCCGTCCTTCGCCGAGCGCAACGTCAACGAGGGCTTCTCCGGCGGTGAGAAGAAGCGCCACGAGATCCTCCAGCTGGAGCTGCTGAAGCCGAAGGTCGCGATCCTCGACGAGACCGACTCCGGTCTGGACGTCGACGCGCTGCGCATCGTCTCCGAGGGCGTCAACCGCGTCCGCGAGACCGGCGAGGTCGGCACCCTGCTGATCACGCACTACACGCGCATCCTCCGCTACATCAAGCCGGACTTCGTCCACGTCTTCTCCGGCGGTCGCATCGTCGAGTCCGGCGGCGCCGAGCTCGCCGACAAGCTGGAGAACGAGGGTTACGAGGCATACACGAAGGGTGGCGTATCCGCGTGACACAGCTGCCGGGCCTCCTCGACACCGAGGCGATCCGCAAGGACTTCCCCATCCTGGACCGCGTGATCCACGACGACCGGAAGCTCGTGTACCTGGACAACGCGGCGACCTCGCAGAAGCCGCGCCAGGTGCTGGACGCCCTGAGCGAGTACTACGAGCGCTACAACGCCAACGTCCACCGCGGTGTGCATGTGCTCGCCGAGGAGGCCACGGCGCTGTACGAGGGCGCGCGGGACAAGGTCGCGGAGTTCATCAACGCGCCCAGCCGCGACGAGGTGATCTTCACCAAGAACGCCTCGGAGTCGCTGAACCTCGTGGCGAACATGCTCGGCTGGGCCGACGAGCCCTACCGGGTGGACGCGGACACCGAGATCGTCATCACGGAGATGGAGCACCACTCCAACATCGTGCCGTGGCAGCTGCTCGCGCAGCGCACGGGCGCGAAGCTGAAGTGGTTCGGCCTCACCGACGACGGCCGCCTCGACCTCTCCAACATCGACGAGATCATCACGGAGAAGACGAAGATCGTCTCCTTCGTGCTGGTGTCGAACATCCTCGGCACGCTCAACCCGGTCGAGGCGATCGTGCGCCGCGCCCAGGAAGTCGGCGCGCTGGTCTGCGTCGACGCCTCCCAGGCCGCCCCGCACATGCCGCTGGACGTGCAGGCCCTCCAGGCCGACTTCGTGGCCTTCACCGGCCACAAGATGTGCGGCCCGACCGGCATCGGCGTCCTGTGGGGCCGCCAGGAACTCCTGGAGGACCTGCCTCCGTTCCTCGGCGGCGGCGAGATGATCGAGACGGTGTCGATGCACTCGTCGACCTACGCGCCCGCCCCGCACAAGTTCGAGGCGGGCACCCCGCCGATCGCCCAGGCGGTCGGCCTGGGCGCGGCGATCGACTACCTGAACTCGATCGGCATGGACAGGATCCTCGCCCACGAGCACGCGCTGACGGAGTACGCCGTCCAGCGCCTGGCGGAGGTCCCCGGCCTGCGGATCATCGGTCCGACCACGGCCGAGGACCGCGGCGCGGCCATCTCCTTCACGCTCGGCGACATCCACCCGCACGACGTGGGCCAGGTCCTCGACGAGCAGGGCATCGCCGTCCGTGTCGGGCACCACTGCGCCCGCCCGGTCTGCCTCCGGTACGGAATTCCTGCGACCACGCGAGCGTCGTTCTATCTGTACTCCACGCCGGCCGAGATCGACGCTCTGGTGGACGGCCTGGAGCACGTACGGAACTTCTTCGGCTGAGGGGCGTGCTGAAACGGTGAAGCTGGACTCCATGTACCAGGACGTCATCCTGGACCACTACAAGAACCCGCACGGGCGGGGCTTGCGGGATGGCGACGCCGAGGTGCACCACGTGAACCCCACGTGCGGCGACGAGATCACGCTGCGCGTGAAGTACGACGGCACGACCGTCAGCGACGTCTCGTACGAGGGCCAGGGCTGCTCGATCAGCCAGGCTTCGGCCTCCGTGCTGAACGAACTGCTGGTCGGCAAGGATCTCGCCGAGGCGCGGAAGATCCAGGAGACTTTCCTGGAGCTGATGCAGTCCAAGGGGAAGATCGAACCGGACGACGCGATGGAGGAGGTGCTGGAGGACGCGGTCGCGTTCGCCGGCGTCTCCAAGTACCCCGCCCGGGTCAAGTGCGCCCTCCTGAGCTGGATGGCGTGGAAGGACGCGACGGCCCAGGCGCTGGGCGCCGACGCCGAAAGGAACACGGCATGAGCGAGACCGCGGAGATGAAGCCGGCCTCGGAGGAGGAACTCCGCGAGGCCCTGATGGACGTCGTCGACCCCGAGCTGGGCATCGACGTCGTCAACCTCGGCCTGATCTACGGCATCCACATCGACGACTCGAACGTGGCCACCGTCGACATGACCCTGACCTCGGCGGCCTGCCCGCTGACCGACGTCATCGAGGACCAGGCCAAGTCCGCCACGGACGGCCTCGTCAACGAGCTGCGCATCAACTGGGTCTGGATGCCGCCGTGGGGCCCGGACAAGATCACGGACGATGGGCGCGAGCAGCTGCGGGCGCTCGGGTTCAACGTCTGAGGCTCCTCCCTTCGTACGGCCGTCGCAGTGGCCCCCGGCGTGTTGCCGGGGGCCACTGCGCTGTGCCCGCCCATGGCTTTGCCGTGCCCGCCCATGGCTGGGCCCGGCTCGCCCATGGCTGGGCTCGGCTCGCCCATGGCTGGGCCCGGCTCGCCCCTGGATCGCCACCATCGGGGTGGTCTTCCTGGGGAGGGGATGACGGTCGCCAAGGCGGCCGGGATCGGGCTGATCATCGTCGGGGTGGTGGTGCTGAACATGGGCGGGGCGCACTGACCACGCCACGCCCGCGTGAACCCCTGGGCGGGCTCCGGGGAACAGCGGGGTGACATGCTCACCCCGAACCACTCTCCCGGAGGCCCCGTGACCGGACCACCCCCGTCGCTCCAGGACGCCGAGATCGTCGGCCGGTCCCTGACGGAGCCGGAACTGTTCGCGCACCTCTACGACCGGTACGCGGCCGACATCCACCGCTACGTACAGCGCAGGCTGGGCGCGGGCGCGGCGGACGACATCACCGCCGAGACGTTCCTGATCGCCTTCCGCACGCGATCGCGCTACGACACCGAACGCGCCCACGCCCGCCCGTGGCTCTACGGCATCGCCGCCAACCTGATCGGCAAGCAGCGCCGCACCGAGGTGCGGGCCCTGCGGGCGCTGGCGCGCACGGGGCACGACCCGGTCGCCGAGTCCTGGTCGGAGCGCGCCGACGACCGCGTCACCGCACAGTCCGCGCACGCGCCGCTCGCCGGAGCCCTGGCCGGCCTGTCCGCCGGAGACCGGCACGTACTGCTCCTCGTCGCCTGGGCCGACCTGACGTACCCGGAGGTCGCCGAGGCCCTGGGCATCCCCGTCGGCACCGTCCGCTCCCGGCTCAACCGGGCCCGCCGCAAGGTACGCAGCGCGCTCGGCGCCGACCCCGCATTCACGCTCGACACCCCGGAGGTGGTCTGACGATGGACGAGATGACGGCGGTGCGGGAACTGCGCGCCGAGGCCCCCACCGCGCGGCGCGCCGACCTGGTGGCCGGTCGCGACCGTCTGCTCCGTGAGGCGCGAAAGGGCTCACGTGCCCGGCGGCTGCGCTCCGACTGGCGGCTCGCCTCGCTCGGCGCGGCGGCGGCGATCACGGCGGCAGCCCTGGTCGCCCCCCAGGTGGTCGGCGGCGGCGACGCGGGCCCGGGCGCCCGTCCCGGCTACACCATCGAGCTGGGCAGCGCGAAGGAACTGCTGAACGAGGCCGCGGACACCATCGCCGCCGGCCCCGCGGTCACGGCCCGCGACGGCCAGTGGGTCTACACCAAGACGGTGGAGACGAATGTGACGGACGACGAGCGCCCGGGGCCGTACACCGACGAACGCTGGACCCGGTACGCCGACCCGGCCATGGAGGACGGCAGGGCGGGCGACGACCACTCGCCGCGCGAGCAGTACGCCTTCCTCCGGAGCCTGCCCGACGACTCGGCGCAGGTCAGGGCGAAGGCCCGCGCCTTCTTCTCCGCCACCCACTTCTCCGAGTCCCGCACGGAACACGAGTACCGCGCGTTGACCGCGGTCATCAGCAGGTCGTACGTCTACGACCCCGAGGGCCTGGCCAAGGTCTACCGCGCGCTCGCCACCATCCCCGGCGTCCGGGCGGCGGACGTCCAGGACGCGGCCGGACGCGACGCGATCGCCCTGTACCTCGAGGGCGACGGTCCCCGGGAGGAAGTCCTCCTCGACCCGGCGACGTGGCTCTACAGGGGGCACCGCTACCTGGACGACGGCGAGGTGATCATCAGCGGCGCCCGCCTCGACGCAGGGGTGGTGGACGGCAAGGGCGAGCGCCCGTGAGACATCCGTGAGCCACCGGGTAGGCACCGGGTAGGCACCGGGTAGGCACCGGTGGTGAGGCACCCGCGGAGGGTCGCCCGACGGGCTCCCCGACGGGCTCCCCGACGGGCCCCTCGACGGGCCCCCGACCGGTCGCCCGGCACGTGAGACGGAGGCCGGGCCGGTTCGCACGGTCGGGCGGGGCCACGTTAGGTTTCCCTCATGACCGACACGACTGCTCCCCGCACCACCGGCGCCGTGGCCGCCGGCCTCGCCACGATCGCCGCCGACGGCACCGTTCTCGACACCTGGTTCCCCGCGCCCGAGCTGACCGCTGAGCCCGGCCCGGCCGGCACCGAGCGCCTGGACGCCGACCGCACCGCCGAGCTGCTCGGCGAGCACGGTGTCGCGGCCCTCGGCAAGGACGACGTACGCGGCGTGGAGATCGTGGCGGTCCGCACGGTCATCTCCTCCCTGGACGACAAGCCGCTCGACACCCACGACGCGTACCTGCGGCTGCACCTGCTCTCGCACCGCCTGGTCAAGCCGAACGAGCCGAACCTCGACGGCATCTTCGGCCTGCTGGCCAACGTCGCCTGGACGTCGCTCGGCCCGGTCGCCGTCGACACCCTGGAGACGGTCCGCCTGGCCGCCCGCGCGCGCGGTCTGCACCTCAGCGTGTTCGGCGTGGACAAGTTCCCGCGCATGACGGACTACGTCGCTCCCGCAGGCGTCCGCATCGCCGACGCCGACCGCGTCCGCCTCGGCGCCCACCTCGCCTCGGGCACCACCGTCATGCACGAGGGCTTCGTCAACTTCAACGCCGGCACCCTCGGCACCTCCATGGTCGAGGGCCGTATCTCCCAGGGCGTCGTCGTCGGCGACGGCTCGGACATCGGCGGCGGCGCCTCCACCATGGGCACCCTCTCCGGCGGCGGCAAGGAGCGCGTCGCCATCGGCGAGCGCTCCCTCATCGGCGCCGAGGCCGGCATCGGCATCGCCCTCGGCGACGACTGCGTCGTCGAGGCCGGCCTCTACCTCACCGCCGGCACCCGCGTCACCCTCCCCGACGGCCAGATCGTCAAGGCCCGCGAACTCTCCGGCGCGTCCAACATCCTCTTCCGCCGCAACTCGGTCACGGGCACGGTCGAGGCGCGGCCGAACAACGCGGAGTGGGGCGGCCTGAACGAGATCCTGCACAGCCACAACTGAATCGGGGGCGGCCGTGAGCTGCGGCCGCCTTGTCGATCGACGTCCTCACCTGCTGCCGAGCTGTCGACGGAGTTACCGGTCACCGCTCACGCTGACCAGCGGGACCGACGAAGCCCACGGCTCTGACCAGTTCAGACGCCGTGGGCTTCTGTCGTCGGTATCCGCACCCCGCGCCGCGGAACGGTCACCAGCTCCCCGAACTGCCTCGGGCTCGGCCCGCCGAACGGGGCTGTCGTGGGACGCCCATAGTGTTGAGTCATGGAAGAGATCCCCTGGTTCGAGTACGACGAAGACGACCTGAACGTCGCCCAACGGGCGTTCGTGGACGTTCTCGCCGAACGTGCGAGGTCTTGGCTGGTGGACCCTCTCGACACAGTCGTTGTACCTCCGGCGGACACCTCCGGACCAGAGCTGATCGTCTGGTTGGACATCGTCGATCCGCAACACAACCAGGGAATCCTGACCGTGGGTGCCCACTTCAACGGCACCGCCATCCACGCGGACAGGCTCCACAACCAGCACTTCTCGCTGCCCGAAGAGGCAACTGAGCTCACCTTCACTGCGGTCGGAAGCCCGACAGAGCTGGCGGAACGGACAGCTGCTTGGTTCCAGGCGATCCTTGCGCGCCCTCTGATCCGCTGCGAATGGCAGCACGGTGGAAAGACGTACGCGGTCCGCTACGAGTTCGCCGATACAGGCCGGGGCCTCACCGAGGGCTTCGAAGACACGCTCGCACCCCGTGAGCTACGCAAGCGATTCGCCGCAGAAGGCATCGTCCGAGGCCGGGGACGGATCAATCGCGCCGGCCTCGGAGAACCAGACCTGATCACACGTGTCCGAGGCAGCCACGTCGGTCAGTAGTTACGGGACAACCCTTAACGTGCTTTACCGGCGTCAGTAGCTGTGCGCACCACCATGACCGGCACAACGACCAGCCCCAGTCACGGATTCGCGACAACCCTTCGCCAGGTCGCCAGGTCGCCAGGTCGCCAGGTCGCCAGGTCAGCGCCGACGTGCGGGAAGCGGCCTGCACAAGCCGCAGCCACGAGATCGAGGCGTCGTTGCGGTGTTCTCGGCTGCCTTCCCGCGTGCCCTGTTCACGGGATCGCTTCGAGACGCTCCATGTGGTCCTCGCCCCACTGGGCGAGCGGGGTGAGTGCGCTGAGGAGCGAGCGACCGAATTCGGTCAGTGAGTACTCCACCTTCGGTGGCACCTGGTGATGGACCTCGCGGTGCACCAGGCCGCCGGCTTCCAGCTCCCGCAGTTGCAGGATCAGCATCCGCTCACTGATGCCGGCCACCGTTCGGCGTAACTCGCCGAAACGCAGCGGGCCCTCGCCGAGCCAGAAAAGGATCAATCCCTTCCATTTCCCTCCCATGACGTCGATGGCAGCGTCCAGGCCGCAGGTGTAACTCCGCTTCCCCACAGGACATTCCCCCTGACAAAAATGTTGGTACCCGACAGAATTGTAGGTACTTGTGGATGTGTTGGTGCCGCCGCAGCATGGATCAGGCGTCGCACCGAGAGGGCAACAACTCCGTGCTGTGACCGCTGTTTCGATCCGTTTTCACGCTTTGGGATGCGTCGGCATCAGGCAGGAGAAAAAGAAATGACCGGGCACCACCGCACTCCCGTGAGCGTCGTCGGGCTGGGCTCGATGGGCAGGGCATTGGCCGAGGCGTTCATCGACGCCGGGCACCGGACCATCGTATGGAACCGGACGGCGGCGAAGGTCGCACCGCTCGTGTCCAAGGGGGCCGTACACGCCCAGACGATCGACGAGGCAACCGCGGCGAGTCCGCTGATCATCGCCTGCCTGACCACGTACCAGAGCACCATCGAGGCCCTGGAACCGGCCACCGCCACACTCAAGGGCCGGGCTCTGGTAACTCTGAACAGCGGTTCGCCGGCCGGTGCCCGTCGGATGGCCGAATGGGCGCGCGGGCACGGCGCGCGTTACCTCGGCGGAGCGATCAAGAACGTACCGTCCGCTGTCGGCGCCGACGACACCCTTCTCTACTACGGCGGCGACAAGACCGTCTTCGACCAGTTCGCCCCGACGTTACGGGTGTTGGGCGGCGACACCGTCTACCTCGGTGCCGATGCCGATCTCGCCGCCCTGTACGAGATGGCGGTGGGCGGCACCCTGCTGCCCGCGCTCGTCGGCTTCTTCCAGGGCGCGGCAGCACTGCAGGCACGGGGACTCGAGGCGGCCTCGATGGTGCGCTTCAGCGTCAAGTGGTTCGAGATGATCAACTCGGTGCTGCCGGTCTTCGCGGAGGAGATCGACCGCTGCGACTACAGCAAGCCCGCGTCCTCGGTCAACCTGTTCCTGGCCCGAGTCTCCCACGACGTGGAACTCGCCAGGGAGGCGAACCTCGACATGGAATGGCACAAGCCCTTCCACGACTTGCTGAAGCGGGCCGTCGACGCCGGTTACGGTGACCAGAGCATCTCCGCGCTGACAGAAATCCTCAAGAATCCGTCACCGACCGCGTAATTTGGGACCGCACACAACCGTGCTCGTTCAGGCACCGACCTGGCGTCGTACCCCGGCGATTGCCTTCTCCCAGGGGTACGCCGCCGGGTCGCCTTGCTTCGGTGGGTGCGAGGCGTACCCGCGCGCCGCGTCGGTGTGGCGCTTGACCTGCCTGGTGTCAGGCGGACCGCGGCACGATGTGCACCGCTCGGTACGGATACCCGTCCTGCTTGAAGCCGGGGGCCTCCCACTCGAGGTCCACTTCTTGGCCCGGGGAGAGCGTGCGGTAGCCGTCCATCCGGATGTTGGAGAAGTGGCCCCAGCAACCGCCGGGAGTCTCGGGGGAGTCGAGGACGCCCCAGCCTTCCTCTTCGTGCCATTCGCGGACCGTTGCCATCACCATGAAATGAACCTTACGGGGGTGGTGACGCGGGGGCCCAGGCGCGGCTGAAGAGAGCCAGTTCCAAGAGGTCCGGTGTGGCCTTGGGCCAGTTCTTCGACGCGGTGGCCAGTTGGGTGTTGGCGGCGTGCATCCAGCGGAGGTAGACGTCGTAACGGTGACGAGTCCAGTTGCCGGAGCGCCAGATTCGGTGGGCGGCTCTCTCCGCCCACTCGTAGCCCGCGGCACGCCCGGTGACGATGGCGTGGCGGCGGAGAACGCCGGCCAGGACGCTGTCGAGGATCAGCGGGCGGGGCACGGTACTCCGGGCAGCGCCAGGTCGGCGAAGTGGAGGAACTTGGTGGAGAAGGCTGGACCGAGGCCGTGCAGGGTGGACAGCCTTTCGTATGCCGCGAGCGCACCGTGGGTCAGGAGCAGGGACACGGCTTCCCCGATGACGGCTTCGGCGCGTGGCCGGGCGAGGACGCGGTGGGTGCGGATCGGGCCGTAGCCCGTCAGGCCGTAGCCCCATACCTGGGAGGCCACGAAGGCTTCGGCCCAGCTCTCCGTGCGGCTCGCGGCCCTGACCGCGGTCACGACGTCGGCCCGGCTCACGGTTGCCCGTGACGTCACGGCGTCTTCCGGCAGCGGACGTTCGGACATCGTGGCGTCGAGCTTGTCCGCCAGGCTTTGGTCGAATCGCATGGAAAGGCAGCCCCCCAGCCCCCGTCTGTGCCGTTCGTGGCCCCGGAACACTCAGAAGCTAGTGCACCGACGGCCTTCCCGTCCTCGCGACGATCACTTAAACGGATTACCGGCCGTGTCCTCCGGGCCGTTTCGGCAGATGAAGCGGGTGAAGTGGACCGACGGACGGGCGGCATGGGCCGCCTGACGTGGTGATCTGACGGGGAGGCGAGGGCTCAGTGATGAGGAATGTGCGGGCCAGGGGTGCGGGGCGTCGGCTGGTTGGGGTGGGGGTTCTTGTGGCTGTGTGGTGGGGGGCGGCCGGTGGGGTCGCTCAGGCCGATGAGACCAACACCGCTTCGCACAACGGGCCGCGGATCGGGCTCGTGAACGTCGGGCAGGTCGATGATCCGCTGGAGGATGTGCTCCAGCACTTCCTGCAGTTGGGGGGAGGGCACACCACGGAGCCCGCTGGGGAGTAGGGCGGAGGCGAGCTCCCAGGGGTTCCGGCCGGGGCCGTGCCGCAGGCGATGTCTGTGCGGTGCGGCCCCGGCCGCTTTTCGTCGGCGCATGAGTTTTCGGGAGGAGGAGGCATAGTGGGCCGGTCCCGGGCGCGTCACTGAGGGCACAGGGGGCGGACAACGGGTCCGGCCCGGGGAAGAGAAGGTGACGATGGATGCCGAGGGGCTGGAGGACTTCCGGGAATTCGTGGCCAACCGGTCGTCCGCGCTGCTGAGGACGGCGGTGCTGCTCAGCGGTGGTGACCGGCACGCGGCCGAGGATCTGCTGCAGAACGCGCTGATCAAGGCGGCGGGGCGGTGGCGGCGGATCGAGGAGCCGGAGGCGTACGTCCGGCAGGTGCTGTACCGGCAGCAGGTCAGCCGGTGGCGGCTGAAGTGGCCCCGGCGGGAGGTGAGTGTCGCCGCGCCGCCCGATCCGGGGGCCGGGGTGAGTGATTCCTCGGCCGCCGCCGAGCTGCGGCTGGTGATGCGGGACGCGCTGGTCCGGCTGACCGCGCGGCAGCGGACCGTGCTCGTGCTGCGGTACTACGAGGACCTGCCCGAGGGGGAGGTGGCCCGCATCCTGGGGTGCTCGGTGGGGACCGTACGGTCCACCACGCACCGTGCGCTCGCCCGGCTGCGCGTGCTCGCGCCCGAGCTGGCCGCGCTCGGCCGGGAGACCGAGCCCCCGCCGTCCCGTGACTTCGCACCCGTCGAGACCGTGGAGGTACGTCCGTGAACGTCGAGGAAGTGGTGCGGGACGTGCTGCGGGAGCAGGCCGAGGGGCAGCCGCCGGCGGGGCCGGGGTTCGCCGAGAGGGTGCTGGCCGCGCGGCGCCGCCGCCGTGCCCGCAGGGTCGTGTCCGTGGCCGTGGCCACCGCGGCCGTCGTCGTCGGTGTCTCGGTGGCGGTGCCGATCGTCGACTCCGGTGAGGGGGATGTGCGGCCCGCCGGAGTTGTCGAGCGGCGGGACGTGCACGCTCATCCGGATCAGTCGCCGCCGCGGGACATGGTCGCCGCGGGGGACGTCGCGCTCGCCGCCTACTACACGAGCGAGGTCGTGGAGCGGTCGGAGTCGGTCGGGGTCGCCGAGCGGACTTATCACCTGCTCGACCCCCGGAGCGGGCGGTACGAGGAGGACGACCGGTGGTCGTTCGTCGCCGTCGCGCCGGGGCTCAAGACGGCGGCCGTGCTGGAGCGGGAGCTGCCCGCGCGGCGGATCGGGCTGCTCGACCTCGCGACCGGCGAGGTGGAGACCTGGATCCCGGTCGAGCACGGGGTCGGCGGGCTCGCCTTCTCGCCGGACGGGAAGCGGCTGGTCGCCACGGCGTACGCCGAGAATCCCGATCTGCGGGAACCGGTCGAGGGGGAGAAGGGGAAGGACTGGATGGGTCGCTTCGGCGAGCCCAACCGGCTCGGGTTCCACCTGGTGGAGCTGTCCTCCGGGAAGAGCACCTGGAGCCCGGTCGAGGCCCGTGACGACATCAACTTCCGGGAGGACTTCGCCTTCGGCGCCGACGGTACGACCGTGTGGTCGCGCGTGGTCCGGGGCGACTCCGTGCGGCAGTACCACGATCTGACGGGCAAGGAGATCCCCGCCCCGGCCGCGGAGCGGCATCTGGTGTGGGACGCGCTCGCGGGGCTCTCGCCCGACGGGGCGCTCGCCGCGGGCGGGCTGGGCCGCGAGGCGGGGGAGAAGGCGTACACCGACCTGCTCGATCCGCGGAGCGGGAAGCGGGTCGCCGAGGTGCGCGGCAGCGGAGCGATGGCCTGGGCCGACGAGCGGCGGCTGATCACCTGGGAGCGCCTGCCGGGCTCGGGCACGGACACCTACCGGCCCCGGATGGTCCTGGTCACGGTCGGCAGCGAGAAGGTCGTTCCGCTCACCGGTGTACGCGAGCCCAACCAGACCCTCGCCCGTACGGAGTGGGAGCCGGTCTTCGCCGAGCGCTGACGCCCGCGCCCGCCGCGTCCGTCGCCAAGCGCTGACGCCCGCGCCCGCCGCGTCCGTCGCCGAGCGCTGATGCCCGCGACCGCCGCGTCCGTCGGTCAGGTCTCCGTCACGGCCTCCGCGTATGCCGCCAGCAGCCCGTCGACCGCCTCCCGGCCGGCGGGCCGCAGCGGTGGGCGGAGCGGGCCGCCGCCGGGCAGGTCCAGTGCGGACAGCAGGGCCTTCACGGTGACCGCGCCGGGCAGGCCCGCCGACATCACCGCCTCGATGAGGGGAGTCGCCCGCTGCTGGAGGCGGGCCGCGCCGGCCGTGTCGCCCGCGTCGAAGGCGTCCAGTACGGCCCGCAGATGACGGGGGATCACGTTCGCGACCGTGCTGACGTAGCCCGCGCCGCCCACCGCGTACAGGGCGAGGTTGTGCTCGTCGCAGCCCGCGTAGTACGCGAGACCGGTGCGGGCGAGGATCTTCTGGGCGGCGAGGAAGTCGTAGGAGCAGTCCTTGACGGCCACGATCCTCGGGTGGTCGGCGAGACGGAGCACCGTCTCCGGCTCGATGCGGGTGCCGGTGCGGGCGGGGATGTCGTAGAGCGCTACCGGCAGGCCGGAGGCGTCCGCGACCTCGCGGAAGTGGGCCTCCAGGGCGTCCTGCGGGGGCTTGCTGTAGTACGGCGTGACCACCAGGACGCCGTCCGCGCCCGCCTTCTCGGCCTGCCGGGCGAGTTCGGTGGTGTGCAGGGTGTCGGCGGTGCCGACGCCCGCGACGATCGAGGCCCGGCCGTCCACCGCCTCACGGACGGCCCGGATCAGGGACGCCTTCTCCTCGTCGGTCGTGGTCGGCGACTCGCCCGTCGTGCCGTTCAGCACCAGACCGTCGCAGCCCTCCGCCACCAGACGGTCCGCCAGCCGCTGGGCGCCGTCGAGGTCGAGGGTGCCGGAGGCGGTGAAGGGGGTGACCATCGCGCACAGGGCGCGGCCGAAGGGCGGGGGCGTGGGAGCTGCGTACGTCATGCCAGTAGTCTCGGCCGCCGGACTGTGAAGCTCCACTTAAATCTGCTACCAGGTACCCCTAAGCGGTGCTGTGAGATGCGGGCCCTATGTCCAACTCGGCCCTTCATGGGTCACCATGGCGGAGAACGTCCTGCACCCTCACCTCAGGGAGGCGTCATGAAGCTCGGCAAGGCACTGGCCACCGGAGTCGCCGAGGAACAGCCGCGGATCCAGGACGACATCACGGAAGTGCCCGTGGAGGCCGCGGACTTGTCTCCACTCCCGTCCGAAGCGTCCGCCGCCGAAGAGGTGCCCGCCGTCCGATGAGGCTGCGGCTTCCGGAGGAACGCCCGACGGAGCCGCCGACCGGATACAAGATCGCGCACGCGGTGCTGTCCCAGGACGGCACCCGGGCCGGGTTCACCGGTGTGTCGCTGGGCGGCGCGCTGCCGTACGGCGTCCTGGCCGACGCGTCCTGCGTCTACGGGCTACGGCACGCCCCACCGCACCGCCGCTGCGACTGCGGCTTCCACTGCGTGCACGACCGCTCCACGGCCGAGGCGCTGCTGTGCACCGCCGAACACCGGGGCGCGCTGCTCCTGGAGGTCCTGGTCCTCGGGCGGTACATCCGCTTCGAGCACGGCTTCCGCTCCGCGCGTCAGCGGGTGCGTACCGCGACCGCCGGGGCCTGCGGGTGCGGTGCGTCCGCCGTCGCCCTCGCCGACGCCGGCTGGGGGCGGCCGGGGTGGCGGGCGCTCGCCCCCGCTTGCGCGGGCTGTCTGCGCGGCCGTACGTCCGTCTCGCTCGCCTCCTTCGCCCGGCTGGCCGGGGGCGGGCTGCGGGTGATCGCCGGGGGTGGCGGAGCGCCGGACGGCGGTCCGGACGGCGGTCCGGTGACTGGGGTCCCGGGGGAGCCGGGGCTGCCCGAACTCCTTGCCGAGGCCGCCCTGTTGCAGGCCCGCCTCGACTGGTTCCAGACCCGGCTGGCCGAGCTGGGCGAGCGCGGGAGCGGCGGAGGCGGCGCGGGGCGGGGATAGCGGTCGCGGGGCGGGGATAGCGGTCGCGGGGCGGGGATAGCGGTCACGGGGCGGGGACAGCGGTCACGGGGCGGGGACAGCGGTCGCGGCGCGGGGACAGCGGTCGCGGCGCGGGGATAGCGGTCGCGGGGCCGGGTACCCGGGTGCCTCCGAACGTATGAGGAGGCGGAACACCGTGACCGGAAAGGGCACACGCAAGGGAATCGGCGCCACCGTCGGGGAGGCGGCGGCCCGGGCGGACGTGAGCGGACGCGCCCGCGCCCGCGCCGCGGACCTGAGGGACAAGGCCGGTGCGATGACCGTCCAGCTGCGCAGCAGCGCGGCCCAGGCCGGGCAGGCCGTCCAGGGTGGCGCCGCCCGCGCGGGCCACGCCGTGGAGCACCGGGCGCCGCAGCCGGTGCGCCGGGTCGCCGAGGCCGCGCTGCGCAACCCGCGGCCGGTGCTGGTCGCCGGGGCGGCGGGCGCGGCGGTGGTCGCGGCCGGGATGATGCGCAGGCGCGGCGGCCGGTGATCCCGGTTCCGGAACGGGCTTGACCTGAAGTCCGGTTGAGGTCGGAGGCTGGTCGGCGTACGCACCGACCAGCCTTTTCCGGAGGCCGACATGACGCGCCACACGGCTCGCCCGACGACTCACCGCACGACCCGCCGTACCGACGCCCACCCCGACCTCACCCGCCCGGACGCCGGAGCACCCTTCTTCAGCACCTGGCGCGTCGGCACCCCCGAGCGGCAGGAGGCGACCGTCGAGGCGATCGCGGGGACCTGGGAGCGCCGCCCGTGGCCGGCCGACGGGCTGCTCGCCTACCACGTCTACACCGGCCTCGACGGCTCCACCCTGATGCACCACTCGCAGTGGGTGAGCGAGGCGGCCTACGAGGCGTTCTTCAAGACGCAGCGGCAGGAGCGCGTCGACGAGATCGACACCTTCGTGCCCGGTATCGAGCGGCTCGGGCTCGACCGCTATCGGCGGTACCGCAGCCGCGAGCGCGCCGCCGACGACACCCGGGTGCCCGGTCTCGTCGTGATCGTGCGGATCGACTTCGAACCGGACGCCACCGAACGGCGCACCGACTGGATCGACGAGGTGCTGCGGGCCCTGGCCGGCACCCCGGACGACCACCGCGGCCTGATCTCCGCCCACTTCCACCTCAGCACGGACGGCACCCACGTCCTCAACTACGCCGAGTGGGAGAGCGAGCAGGCCTACGACGCCGTCCTCGCCGCGCCCGGCGAGGGCATCGGCGACGGCGGCGAGCAGTGGGAGCGGGTGCGGACGTACCCCGGAGTGAAGGGGTTCACCGGCACCCGCTACCGGCACGCCGTGGGCCTGGTGCCTGCTTGAGCCGGAACCGGCCCGCGATTACGGGCGGAACCGCAGCACCTGCGGGTCGTGGTCGCTGATCTGGTCGTGGAACTCGGCGTTGACGTGCACGCTGTCGTACTCGAAGTCGCAGCCGCGCCGGATCGACGGGCTGATCAGGATCTGGTCCAGGACCTGGCTGTTGCCCTGGTAGACGTACGAGTAACGCTCGCCGCGGGGCAGCGACTTGACCGCCGACCACAGCTCTCCGTCGCCCTCCAGCGCCTTGGTCGTGCCGGAGAACTCGAAGTCGTTGATGTCGCCGAGGGCGACCACGTCCGCGTTCTTCTGCACGGCCAGGATCTCCTTGACGAAGGTGTTCACCGCCGTCGCCTGGAGGTGGCGCTGGGTCTCGGAGCTGCGCGCCGGCGGCTGGTACTGCGAGGTCAGGCCCTGGTCGCCGCCCTTGGAGTTGAAGTGGTTGGCGATGACGAAGACCGTGCGACCGCGGAAGACGAACTCGCCGACCAGCGGCTTGCGGCTGTTCTTCCAGGCCTCGTTCGCCGGGTCGACGCGGCCGGGGGACACGGTCAGCGCCGCCTTGCCGCGTTCCCGGACCACTGCGGTGGCGGTGGTGGCGTCGCCGCCCGCGCGGTCGGTGAAGGAGACCCGCTCGGGGTTGAACAGGAACACCTGGCGGATGTTGCCGCCGGGCTCGCCGCCGTCCGCGCCGTTCACCGGGTCGATCGCGCGCCAGTCGTAGCGCGGGCCGCCCGCCGCGACGATCGCGTCGATCAGCTTGGTCACCGTCCGGTCGGCGGCGACCGTGCCGTCGTTCGTCGCGCCGTTGTTGTCCTGGATCTCCTCCAGGGACACGATGTCGGGGGAGCGCAGGTTGTTCACGATCGCGGCGGCGTGCGCGGCGAAGGTGTCGTCGGACGGGTCCAGGTTCTCGACGTTGTACGTCGCGACCGCCAGCTCGCCGTTCTTCTGCTTGCGGGTGGTCTCCCGCTCCAGACCGGCGCTCTCCAGGGCGCCCAGCTCGTTCGCGACGAGCGTGTAGCCGCCGTACTGGTTGTAGTCGAGCGGGCCGGTGGTGGTGCCGGTGAGGGTGTCGCCGACGTTCGCGTCCGGGAAGTCGGCCGCCTTGCCGAGGGACTGGATCATGAGGCGGCCGGTGTTCTGGGCGGTGTAGGAGCCGTAGACCGTGCCGCCGCGGCGGTTGGCGTTCTCGTCCGGCTTCACCGTCACCCACAGCTCGGTGTACGGGTCGGTGGCGCCGACCACGCGGGCGTCGGCGACCCGGACGTTCATGCCCTCCAGGGACTCGTACAGGTCCAGGGCGTAGCGCGCGGGCTGGAGCGGCAGGCCGTTGACCGAGCCGTTCGCGGCGGGGTCGCCCTCGGGGGTGTACGCGTCCGGCACCGAGTCGGCGTCGATGACCACCGGGGCGGGCACCGGGTTGCCGCTGGAGACGACCTTCACGGTCGGCCGGGTGATCTCGGTGATGGCCTGGTTGCCGGAGGAGGTGCCGCCGGGGACGTACTCGGAGACCGTGCCGGACACCGTCACCGCGTCACCGACGGCCACGCCCTTGGGCGTGGAGCTGGTGAAGACGAAGACGCCCTCGCTGGTGGCCGGGTCGGCGTCCGCCTGCGGGTCCTGGATCCAGAAGCCGCGCGACGAGCCGTAGGTCCGGATGCCGGTGACGATTCCGGCCACGTCCGTGACCTGCTTGCCGGCGTACGGCGACATCCGGGTCGTGCCCTGGATGTCCGAGATGCGCACGCTGTCCGCGTGGGCCGGGGAGGTGAGGACGACGGTGGACGCCGCGGAGCACGCGGCGGCGACGGTGAGCGCGGCGAGACGCGCGGAATTCTTGCTCGGCAACGGGATCCCTCCGGGGACGTACATGAGCGCCGGGACGAGGGTGGAACGGAAGGTCGGAGCCGCGACCGGTGGGGCGGTGCGACGCGCGTAGAGAACGGGGAGCGGTATGTCCGGAAAGGGAGTTGTGTCGCCCCCCGATCGGTGAACAGGTGTCCGCCGACTTCTACGCGCGTCAATCTCCTGCCTGGTCCGGCCAGTTGTCAAGGTTTCGGCCATGTACGGCGGGCGACGAGGAGATGAACCGGGCGGCATGGGTGGAAATCCGTCTAGGCTGAGCGGTTGAACCACCCGTCGTACGCCTGGCCGTACGCCGCCCAGGCGCCCCTAGGAGAATCAGCCGATGTCAGACAGCCCCCCCTTGCCGCCGGTACGGCTGACCTCCGACGCGGAACTGGCGCGTGACGCGCTCTCCACGCCGCTGCTGTCCCGTGCCGCCCGGCTCGCCCGCTGGGCCGGACCCGCGACCCGGGTCGACGCCGGGGGCGGACTGGTCGAGGAGCAGCTGCCCGCCGCGGCCGAGGCGCTGGGTCTCACCGGGGACGACGCCGCCGCCTACGCGAGCGAGGCCTGGCGGGTGGCCGTGGACACCGGGCTCGTCGAGATCGTCGACGAGGAGGAGGGCACCGTCGCGGCCGGCGAGGACCTGGCGCTGCTCACCGGCGGCTCCCCACAGGACGTCCTCGGCGTCTGGCTGGGCGCCCTGGAGACCGTGCTCGCCGACGCGAGCGTGCCCGACCTCGACGATCTCGTCGACGCCCTGGACGAGGGCGGCCAGGTCGACTTCTCCGCGCTCGACTGGGACCCCGAGGCCGAGGCGGAGTTCCTCGACGGCGTGCTCGCCAACCTCTATGTGCTCAGCGTCAGCGAGGACGGCCCCGGCGACGGCCCGGTGCCGCTGCCCGCGCTCGCCGCGTCCGTCATCGTCCCCGACGACATGGGGGAGCCCACCAACGACGTCCTGGAGCAGGTCTCCGACGCGATGATGCGGCTCGACGACCAGTTCCGGCTGCTGGAGCCGATCGGGCTCGTCGAGTACCGGCCGGTGGACGAGGCCCTGATGGCCGACGGGGAGGACGGGGCGGGGGCGTCCGGCGACGGGCGGTCGGAGGTGCCCGGCGGCGGGGAGCCGGGTGCGTCCGGCGAGGGGGAGTCTGCCGGCGGGGCGTCCGGGGTGCCCGTCGATGACGCCGATGTCGCGCGCTACGGCCTGGTCCGGCTCACCCCGCTCGGCCGGTACGGGCTGCGGGCCCGGCTGCTGGAGGCCGGGTTCGACGCGCCCGCCGTCGGCGACCTCGCCGACAAGGGCGCCGACGCCCTCCTCGACGGCACCTCCGGCTTCGGGCCGCGCGCCGCGCAGGCCGAGACCGAGCAGTGGCTCGCCCGGCGCGAACCGCTCGCCGCGGCCCGGGAGCTGCTGGCCGCCGCGCGCGGCGCCGACGCCGGGGCGCCGCTGCGCCGGCTGCGCTGCCAGCAGGCGCTGTCCCTGGTCGGCGCCGAGGCGGAACCCGCGCTGCGGGAGGTGCTCGACGACGCCGAACTGGGCGGGCTCGCCCGGGTGTGGCTCAGCGAGCGCGGCGCCGCGGACGTGCCGCCGCCGTCCGAGGCGATGGTCTTCTGGCTGACCATCGACACGGTCGCAGCGCAGCTCGCCGCCGAGGGGAACTCGGCGGAGCTGCGCGCCCTGGTCGAGGGCCTGGCCGAGCAGCACAGCGGCTTCTTCTCCGCGGTCTGGCGGGTGGACCACCCGGCCACCGCGGACGTGCTGGAGGCGATGGGGCGGATCCACCCCGACAAGAAGGTCGCCAAGGAGGCGCGGAAGGCGGCGTTCAAGGCGCGGTCGCAGCACGGGGGTTGAGCTTCGGCCGACGGCGGGTGCGGGGCCGCGGGGGCTTGTCGCGCAGCTCCCCGCGCCCCTCGAAGGCGGTTTTGCCGCACGCCGTTTATTCGTTCGCCTGGTCGAAGGCGCCCTTCTAGAGTGATCCTCACGCACCTCCCGGTGCGCGGGCAGTGCGGCTACTTCTTTGCAAGAGAATCCGATGCCGCCGGCCGAACCTGATCTCGGGAGGCGCGGCTCCTGGTGGGTGTCCGGTGCGCAGGCAGCGGATACTTCGGGGTCTGATGGTGCCGAGGCACCGTACGGGTTCGAATCCCGTCGTCGGCTCCGGCCGATGTGGCGGAAGCGGAAGACGCGTCAGGTGAACAGCGCCCGCCGCCGACCCTGACCTCGGACACCCTCCTCTTGCCGCGCCTCCCTCCGAAACAGCAGCGAATTCGGGGGAATTCACCATGGCGCGATTCAACGTACGGCGCGCGAAGGCGCAGCCCGTCTCGCCGGTCACCACGACCGGGCGGACCCTGCGCACCCACCAGGGCGGCCAGGGCCACGAGCGGGACGCCCGCTCCGAGCTGTTCCTGCTCGCCGTCGCCAACTTCGTGACGCAGGAGACCTTCTACGAGTCCGGCGCCGCCCGCGACGACCGGTTCGCGACCCTCGTGCGCGAGCTGGCCGTCACCGACTCCGGCTGGACGGCCGGTCTGCTCGGCTGGCTGCGCGGCGAGGGCAACCTGCGGACGGCCTCCCTGGTCGGCGCCGCCGAGTACGTGAAGGCACGGCTCGACGCGGGCGCGACCGACGGACCCTCCAACCGCCAGGTGGTCGACTCCGTGCTGCGGCGGCCCGACGAGCCCGGCGAACTGCTCGCGTACTGGACGGCGACGTACGGCCGCGCCCTCCCCAAGCCGGTCAAGCGGGGCGTCGCCGACGCCGTACGCCGCCTCTACACCGGCAAGGCGCTGCTGAAGTACGACACCGCGTCCAAGGGCTACCGCTTCGGCGACGTCCTCAACCTGGTGCACGCGGCGCCCGACCCGGACAAGCCGTGGCAGGGCGAGCTGTTCCGGTACGCCCTCGACCGCCGGCACCGCCCGGAGACGGCGGTGCCGCCCGCGTCGAACCGGACGCTGACCGCGCACCGCGAGCTGATGGCGGTGCCGGTCGAGGAGCGGCGGGCCGTCGTGACGGCGCCCGGCGGCGCCGAACGGCTGGCGGCGGCCGGGATGACCTGGGAGGCGCTGGCCGGCTGGCTCCAGGGGCCGATGGACAAGGCGGCCTGGGAGGCCGTCATCCCGTCCATGGGCACCATGGCACTGGTGCGCAACCTGCGGAACTTCGACGAGGCGGGCGTCTCCGACGAGGTCGCGGCGCGGGTCGCCGCGCGGATCAGCGACCCGGAGGAGGTGCGCCGCTCGCGGCAGTTCCCCTTCCGCTACCTGGCCGCCTACCAGCACGCGCCGTCGCTGCGCTGGGCCTACCCGCTGGAGCAGGCGCTCGGCCACTCGCTGGCCAACGTGCCCGCGCTGCCCGGGCGCACCCTGGTGCTCGTCGACCGCTCCGGCTCCATGTGGGCGCCCCTGTCCAACCGCTCGGAGCTGAACCGCGCCGACGCGGCGGCGATCTTCGGTACGGCGCTCGCGCTGCGGGCGGCGAACGCGGACCTCGTCGAGTTCGGCACCGGCAGCCGCGAGGTGCCGTTCCGGCAGGGCGAGTCGGTGCTGCGGATCCTGGAGCGCTTCGGCAGCCTGGGAGGCACGGACACCACCGAGGCGGTACGGCGCCACTACCGCGGGCACGACCGGGTGCTGATCGTCACCGACGAGCAGTACACCCACAGCCGGCACGGCGGTCCCACCGAGCAGATCCCGGCGGACGTCCCGGTCTACACCTGGAACCTCGCCGGTTACCGCGCGGGCCACGGCCCGTCCGGGAACGGCAACCGGCACACCTTCGGGGGGCTGTCGGACGCGGCGTTCCGGATGGTGCCGCTGCTGGAGGCCGGGCGCGACGCCCACTGGCCCTGGGCGGCGTGAGCCGGCCGGGCGCCCCTTCCGCGGGGGCGCCCCCGGCTCGGGTGCGTCGCTACAGCGCCTGCGCCGCCGGCTTGACCATGTGGCGGACCGTGCGGGCCTTCACGAAGTCGCCCATGGCGGTCATCTCCCACTCGCCGGAGAACTGGCGGATCAGCTTGGCCATCATCACGCCGGTCTGCGGCTCGGCGTTGGTGAGGTCGAAGCGGACGAGTTCCTCGTTGGTGGCGGCGTCGATCAGACGGCAGTAGGCCTTGGCGACCTCGGTGAACTTCTGGCCGGAGAAGGAGTTCACGGTGAAGACCAGGCCCGTGACCTCCTGCGGGAGGCGGCCCAGGTCGACGGTGATGACCTCGTCGTCGCCGCCGCCCTCCCCGGTGAGGTTGTCGCCGGAGTGGCGGATGGCGCCGCCGACGATGGTCAGCTTGCCGAAGTAGCAGCTGTCGATGTGGTTGCGCTGGGGGCCGTAGGCGATGACCGAGGCGTCCAGGTCGATGTCCCTCCCGCGGTACGCCGGCTCCCAGCCGAGGCCCATCTTGACCTGGGACAGCAGCGGACGGCCGCCCTTCACCAGGGAGACGGTCTGGTTCTTCTGGAGGCTGACGCGGCCCTTGTCCAGGTTGATCTTCCCGGTGCCCGGGGCGGGCGGTGCCGGAGGGGCGGCCGGGGCCGGGGGAGTGGCCAGGCGCGGGTCCGCCGCGGGGGCGGCCGGGGCGGGCGGGGCCGCAGGGGGCTGCGCGGGGGCGGGCGGCGGGGTGACCGGCTGGGCGGGGGCGGCGGCCGGGGCGGGCTCCTCGACCGTGACGCCGAAGTCGGTGGCGATGCCGGCCAGGCCGTTGGCGTAGCCCTGGCCGACGGCGCGGGCCTTCCACTGGCCGTTGCGGAGGTAGATCTCCACGATCACCAGGGCGGTCTCGGTGCCGAGCTGCGGGGGTGTGAAGGTGGCCAGGACGGTGTTGTCGTCCGCGTTGCGGATGGTCGCCGTCGGTTCGATGCCCTGGAAGGTCTGGCCGGCCGCGTCGGGGCTCGCGGTGACGACGATCTTCTCGATGCCGGGCGGGACGGCGGTGGTGTCGACCGTGATCGCGTCGGGGGTGGTGCCGCCGCCGGAGCGGTACGTCACGCCCGGGCCCGTGGGCTGGTTGTAGAAGATGAAGTCGTCGTCGGAGCGCACCTTGCCGTCGGCGGTGAGCAGCAGGCCCGAAACGTCCAGCCGCACGGGGGCGGTGACGTCCACCGTCACGCGCGGGGCGGGGAGCGGGATGTTCGAGCCGGGGGTCATAGCTGTCATGCCACGTTGAACGAGCGAGGTCGTTTTGCCGTTCCCTTACCGACCCGCCGATCGGGTCAGCGGCGGTTGCGGGGGTGGTCGCGGGCCTGGCGCTCGTTGCCCCGGCGGTAGTTTCCGGTCCAGCGGGCCATCACGAGCTGGGGGTCGCCGGTCGTCACCTCGGTGAGGAAGGCTTCGGCGCGGGGGCCGCGGAGGGTGGTGGCGGGGCGGCCGTGGTGGGTGATGCGGACTGTGCCGTCGTGGTGTGTGTCGTAGGTGAAGCCTTGAGGTCCGGGCATGCGGGGATGCTAGGGGCGGTGGGGGCGGGGGCCCAGGGGTTTTCGCCCCCGCCGCCCCTACCCGTCCCTTTGTCCCGCGGACGAACCTCCCTACGGCACCACCACGATCTTGCGGCCCACCCCCGCCGCGAACTGGGCTAGGGCCTCGGGGTAGCGGTCCAGGGGGAGGCGGTCGCTGATGAAGATGTCGGGGTCGAGGACGCCGTTCGCGAAGAGTTCGGCTGCTCGTTCGAAGCTGTGGAGGACGGCCATCGAGCCGGTGATGGTGATCTCCTGGTTGTAGATGCGGTACGGGTCGATGGTGACGCGGGTCGCGTAGTCGGCCACGCCGAACTGGAGGAAGGTGCCCGCCTTGGCGACGCGGTCGAGGCCGTCCTGGATCGCCGCCGCGTTGCCCGTGGCGTCGATGACCACGTCCCAGCCCTGGGGGCGGTCCAGTTCGTCGGGGGTCGCCGCGGAGGCGGAGACGCCCAGGTGGCGGGCCGTTTCCAGGCGGGAGGGGTTGAGGTCGACGACGTCGACGCTCGCCGCGCCGGTGCGCTTGGCGAGTTCGAGCATCATCAGGCCCATGGTTCCGGAGCCGTAGATCAGGACGTGGGCGCCGAGGCGCGAGCGCAGGACGTCGTAGCCGCGGACCGCGCAGGACAGGGGCTCGATCAGGGCGGCGTCCTCGGTGCGGATGTGCTCGGGGAGCCGTACGCAGTTCGCCACCGGGGCCACCGCGTAGCGTGCCGCGCCGCCGGCCGTGGTCACGCCGATGGCCGCCCAGCGTTCGCAGAGGTTGTTGTGGCCGCTGCGGCAGTAGCGGCACTCGTGGCAGTAGAGGGAGGGGTCGACCGCGACCCTGTCGCCCGTCGACAGTTCCGTGACCTGGGTGCCGACGGCGACCACCGTGCCCGCGAACTCGTGTCCGGGCACGATCGGCAGTTTCGGGGCGAACTCGCCCTGGAGGATGTGGAGGTCGGTGCCGCACAGGCCGCACGCGGCGACCTCCACGACGACCTCGCGGGGGCCGGGCGTCGGGTCCGGGACCTCGGACACCACTGCCTTGCCCACGGACTCGATGACGGCGGCCTTCATTTCACGGCTCCCAACGACAGGCCCTGGACGAGTTTGTCCTGGGCGGCGAACCCCGCGGCGAGCACCGGCAGGGAGATGACGAGCGACGCGGCGCACACCTTCGCCAGGAACAGGCCCTGGCTGGTGATGAAGCCGGTCAGGAAGACGGGGGCCGTCTCGGCCACCACGCCGGTCAGCACGCGGGCGAACAGCAGCTCGTTCCAGCTGAAGATGAAGCAGATCAGGGCCGTCGCCGCCATGCCGGGCAGGGCGATGGGGGCGATCACCCGCGTGAGGATCGTGGGCAGGCGGGCGCCGTCCACGCGGGCCGCCTCGATGACCGCGACCGGGATCTCGGCGAGGAACGACTGCATCATCCACACCGCGATCGGCAGGTTCATGGAGGTGTGCAGGACGACCAGCAGCCAGATGTTGTCCAGCAGGTCCGTGTTCTTCGCGAACAGGTAGATCGGCAGCAGGCCCGCGACGACCGGAAGCATCTTCGTCGACAGGAAGAAGAACAGGACGTCCGTCCACTTGCGGACACGGTTGATCGACAGGGCGTAGGCGGCGGGCAGGGCCAGCGCCAGGACCAGGAGCGTCGACGTCAGCGACGCCACCGTCGAGTTGATCAGCGCGGGCCAGGGGCTCGCGCCGCCCGTCAGGCCGAAGAACTCGCGGTAGCCGTCGAGCGTGAGCGGCGCGGTGAAGGACGGCGGGTTGGTCGCGGCGTCGGCCTCCGAGTGCAGGGACGTCAGCGCCATCCAGGCGATGGGCAGGAAGAACGCGATCCCGGCGAGCCAGGCCAGCAGGCCCGGTCCGGTGCGGCGCAGGGCGTTCACGCGCGGGGTGCTCATGCGCGGGACACCTCCTCGCGGAAGAGGGACGACACGACCCGCAGCGCGAAGGTCGCGATGACGATCGATCCGAGCACCACCAGGACGCCCGCGGCCGAGGCGAGGCCGTTCTCGTGGGCCTGGTAGAAGCTCTGGTAGACGGTGTACGGGAGGTTGGCCGTGCCCAGGCCGCCGGACGTGATCGTGAAGACCGCGTCGAAGTTCTGGACGATGTAGATCGAGCCGAGCAGGGCGCCCAGCTCCAGGTAGCGGCGCAGGTGGGGGAGCGTCAGGTGGACGAAGATCTGCCGGCCGCTCGCGCCGTCCACCCGCGCGGCCTCCAGCTGCTGCGGGTCGCGGCTCTGCAGCCCGGCCAGCACGATCAGCATCATGAACGGCGTCCACTGCCAGATCAGCGCGGCCTCCACGGCGAGCAGCGGGGTGCTCGAGATCCAGTCCGGCTGGGGGCCGCCGACGTAGCTCAGCAGGCCGTTCAGCAGGCCGTACTCGGGGTTGTAGAGGACGTGCTTCCACAGCAGCGCCGCCGCGACCGGGACCACCAGGAACGGGGCGATCAGCAGGGTGCGGACCACGCCCCGGCCCGGGAAGCGGCGGTCGAGGAGGAGGGCCAGGACCAGGCCCAGCACCAGGCTGACCAGCACGACGGTCGCCGTCAGCAGGATCGTCGTGCCGACCGAGTGGCGCAGGTCGGCGTCGGTGAGCACCTGGCGGTAGTTGTCGAGGCCCGTGAAGCGGCGGGCGTCGGGGTAGAGCGCGTTCCAGTCGAAGAAGGAGATCACCAGCGTGGCCACGAAGGGCAGCTGGGTCACCACGATCATGAAGACCAGGGCGGGCAGCAGGGGCGCCCGGGTGGCCCAGGCGCGCAGCCGGGCGTGCGGTGCGCCCGGGGCGCGTACGGGGGTCGTGGCCACGGGGGCCGTCGTCGTCGCGGTCATCGGCCCTCGTACTCCTCGGAGACGCGCTCGGCGAGCTGCTGGGACTTCCTCAGGGCCGTCTCGACGGACTGGCGTCCGGCGATGGCCGCGCTGATCTCCTGGGAGACCTGGGTGCCGAGGTCGGTGAACTCGGGGATGCCGACGAACTGGATGCCGGGCGCGGGGCGCGGCTGGACGCCGGGGTCGTCGGGGCGGGCGTTCTCGATGGCCGCGCGGGTCATCTCCTGGAAGGCGGCGGCCTCCGCGCGGTAGGCGGGGTTCGCGTACGTCGACGCACGCTTGCCCGCCGGGACGTTGGACCAGCCGATCTCCTCGCCGACCAGCCGTTCGTACTCCTTGCCGGAGGCCCAGGAGACGAACTTCCACGCCTTGTCGGGGTTGCGGGAGGCGTCCTGGATGCCCCAGGCCCAGGTGTAGAGCCAACCGGAGGAGTCGGTCCTCTCCACGGGCGCGGGGGCGTAGCCGACCTTGCCCTTGACCGGGGAGCCCGCCGCCTCCAGGGCGCCGGCCGCGGAGGTGGCGTCGTACCACATGGCGACCTTGCCCTGGGTCATGTTGTTCAGGCACTCGGCGAAGCCGGACTGGGCGGCGCCGGACTGGCCGTGTTCGCGGACCAGGCCGACGTAGAACTTCGTCGCCTTCTCCCACTCGGGGCTGTCGAGGCGGGCCTTCCAGTCCCGGTCGAACCAGGTGCCGCCGAAGGTGTTCACCACGGTCGTCAGCGGGGCCATGACCTCGCCCCAGCCGGGCAGTCCGCGCAGGCAGATGCCCTTCATGCCGGGCTCGGCGCCGTCCGCCTTCGCGGCCAGCTCGGCGACCTGCCGCCAGGTGGGGCGCTCGGGCATGGTGAGGCCCGCGCGGGCGAACACGTCCTTGCGGTACATCAGGAAGGACGACTCGCCGTAGAAGGGCTGGCCGTAGAGCTTGCCGTCGTCGCCGGTCAGGGACTGGCGCATCGGCTTCAGGATGTCCTGTTCGTCGTACGAAGGATCCTTCGCGACGTATGGGTCCAGCTCCTTGAGCCAGCCGTTGCGGGCGTAGATCGGTATCTCGTAGTTGGAGAGGGTGGCGACGTCGTACTGGCCGGCCTGGTTGGCGAAGTCCTGGCTGATCTTGTCGCGGACGTCGTTCTCGGGGAGGACGGTGAAGTTGACCTCGATGCCCGTCTCCTCGGTGAAGTGGGCGGCGGTGAGCTTCTGCAACTCCACCATCTGCGGGTTGTTGACCATGAGGACGCTGATGGCGTCGCCGCCTGACCCGGCCCCGCCCGCTCCGACCCAGCAGCCGGAGAGCAGCGGGGCGAGCAGCGTCCCTGCGGCGGCCGTGGCGAGCAGGGCTCGCGGGGGCCGTCGTCGGCTCGGGGTTCGCATGGATCGCTCCTGGAGTGGACGTATGGGGAGATAAAGGGCGCCGGAGGGGAGAGGGAGGCCCTGGGAGGTGCCCTACAGGGGAGTGGGTTGGAAAGTCAGACGCGGATGACCTGGGGGCCCAGCAGCGCGTAGCGGTGCGCCTCGGACGCCGGCAGC
The DNA here is from genome assembly GCF_044547145.1 of Streptomyces sp. NPDC052773. Lineage (NCBI taxonomy): Bacteria > Bacillati > Actinomycetota > Actinomycetes > Kitasatosporales > Streptomycetaceae > Streptomyces > Streptomyces sp. NPDC052773. The sequence continues at coordinate 206,334 of NZ_JBITZX010000008.1, forward strand.
AGGGTGCTCGTCACGATCGCCTCGAGCGCGCCGATCTCCGCGAACCGGCAGAAGCTCACCGCGCCGAACTTGGTGTGCACCCCGGCGAAGACGGTGCGCCGCGCGGCCCGCACCGCCTGTGCCTTGACCTCGCCCACGGCCGGATCGGGGGTGGTCAGGCCGTGTTCGCGGGAGATGCCGTTGGCGCCGAGGTAGGCGAGGTCGAGGACGAACCCGGCCAGCATTTTCGTCGTCCAGTGGTCGACGGTGGCGAGGGTGCCGGCCCGGACCCGGCCGCCGAGCAGCAGCACCGAGACGTTCTCCGCCCCGGCGAGCGCGCCCGCGACCGGCAGGGACGCGGTGACCACGGTCAGCGGCCGGTCCCGGGGCAGGGCCTCGGCGATGAGCTGCGGGGTGAAGCCCTCGTCGACGAAGACCGTCTCGGCGTCCCCGAGCAGCCCGGCCGCGGCGGCGGCGATCCGGCGTTTCTCGGGGACGCGGCTGGTGGCGCGGTAGGACAGCGTCGTCTCGAACCCGGCGCTCTCCACGGGGTAGGCCCCGCCGTGCGTACGGCGCACCAGGCCGTGGTCCTCCAGGACGCGCAGGTCCCGTCGTACGGTCTCCTTGGCCACGCTCAGCTCGGCGGCGAGGGCGGTGACGTCCACCGAACCGGTGGCGCGGGCCATCCGTACGATCTCGCGCCGCCGTTCCTCCGCGGTCCGGTCCACTGTGGTCACCCGCCTTCTCGCCGTGCTGCCCGTTCGGGCCCTCGGGGGGGGCCGTGGGGAAGTTCTACAGCGACTGCGGGGCGCTGACCAGGTCTGTTACGGAGGAGATGCTGCCCGGGTGTGCCCGTTCGGTGCGGCCGGTGCCCGTCGCGGACCTGCGGGATCGCGGCTGCGGATGTGGGATCGGGCGCCCGGGGTGCCCGAACGCGGCGGGGGGGGGGGGGGGGGGGGGGGGGGGGCCGCCGCCCCCCCCGCCGGGGGGGGGGGGGCCGGCCGCGGCGCGGGCGGGGTGGGGGGCGCGGGCGCGCCCCCCGGCGCCGGCGGGCTGGGGGGGGGGGGGGGGGGGGGGGTGGGGGGGGGGGGGGGGGGGGGGGCGGGCGGGGGGGGGGGGGGGGGCGGGGGCGGCCCCCCCCCGCCGCCGTGAGTGGCCGGATTCAGTAGGGCCAGACCGGCGGATCGGTGACGAAGTGCCCGCCCAGGCAGGCGTGCGCCGGGTTGTCCGGGTCCAGCTCGCCCTGTTCGGTGATGAGCTTCTCGGCGTACGGCTCGGAGTCGTCCTGCGGGTCGTAGCCGAGGGCCCGCGCGGTGGACAGGTCCCACCACAGGCGGGTGTTGGCGGAGGAGCCGTAGACGACGGTGTGGCCGACGTTCTCGGCGGTCAGGGCGGCGTGGAAGAGACGGGCGCCGTCGGCCGGGCTCATCCACACGGAGAGCATGCGCACGCTGGTCGGCTCCGGGAAGCAGGAGCCGATCCGCACGGAGACGGTCTCCAGGCCGTGCTTGTCCCAGTAGAACTGCGCCAGGTCCTCACCGAAGGACTTGGACAGGCCGTAGAAGGTGTCCGGGCGGCGCGGGGTGTCGACCGGGATGAGCGGGTCGTCGCCCTGAGGGCGCGGGGTGTAGCCGACCGCGTGGTTGGAGGAGGCGAACACGATCCGCCGGACGCCCTCCGCGCGGGCGGCCTCGTACAGGTGGTAGGTCCCCTCGATGTTCGCCTTGACGATCTTCTCGAAGGGGGCTTCCAGGGAGATGCCCGCGAGGTGGACGATCGCGTCGACGCCGCGCACGGCCTCCCGGACCGCGTCCTTGTCGGCGAGGTCCGCGACGATCGCGTCCGGCGCGTCCTCGATGGGGCGCAGGTCGAGCAGGCGCAGCTCGTAGCCGTAGTCGGGGAGAAGGCCGCGCATCAGGGTGCCGAGTCCGCCGGCGGCGCCGGTGAGCAGAACGGTGCGGGGAGCGGGCATCCTCGGGTCTCCTTGGATCGGCGGCCGTGCAGAGGAACGAGCCGGGTGCGCGATGCGCACGGGCGTAGAGGTGTGCATATGGACACACGGCATTCATATGCGTGGACACGCTAAAAGTCGGCGCCGCGCCCGTCAAGTATCCGTCGGGGCTGCGGAATCCGGTGAATCCGCTGGTATGGCGGGGGTTGGGGTGCTTGACCCGCCTCCTGGGGGCGCCTTAGCGTGGACGCGTTCAGAAATGTGGACGTGGATTATGAATATGGACCCCTCGGACCTTCGGGAGCGCCCGTGACGTCAGCCCCTCTCGCCGCCCGCCTCACCGTCCCCAGCGGGCCGCTGTTCTTCCCCGTCACGGCCTTCGGCCCGGACGGCTCCGTCGACCTCGACGTCTACCGCGCGCATGTGCGCCGCGGCGTGGAGGCCGGCGCCGCCGCGGTCTTCGCCTGCTGCGGCACCGGGGAGTTCCACGCCCTCACCCCCGAGGAGTTCCGGCTCTGCGTGCGCGCGGCGGTCGAGGAGACCGCCGGGCGGGTCCCGGTCGTCGCCGGGGCGGGCTACGGCACCGCGCTCGCCGTGCGGTACGCGCGGCTCGCCGAGGAGGCGGGCGCCGACGGACTGCTCGCCATGCCGCCGTACCTCGTGGTCGCCGGGCAGGAGGGGCTGCTGCGCCACTACCGGGAACTCGCGGCGGCGGCCACGCTGCCCGTCATCGTCTACCAGCGCGACAACGTCGTCCTCACCCCCGACACCGTCGTCGAACTGGCCCGCACCGACGGCATCGTCGGCCTCAAGGACGGCCTCGGCGACCTCGACCTCCTCCAGCGGACCGTCAGCGCCGTGCGCACCGAAGTCCCCGGCGACTTCCTCTACTTCAACGGCCTGCCGACCGCCGAGCAGACCCAGCTCGCCTACCGCGGCATCGGCGTCACCCTCTACTCCTCCGCCGTCTTCTGCTTCGTGCCCGAGGTGGCCCTCGCCTTCCACCAGGCCCTGCGCACCGGCGACGACACCACCGCGCACCGCCTCCTCGACGGCTTCTACCGGCCCTTCGTGGAACTGCGCGCCCAGGGCCGCGGCTACGCCGTCGCCCTCGTCAAGGCCGGGGTACGGCTGCGCGGGCTGGACGTGGGAGAGGTGCGGCCCCCGCTGCACGAGCCGAGCGAGGATCATGTCAAGCAGCTCGCTCAGCTGATCGAGCGTGGGTACGCGCTGCTGGAGGAGACCAAGTGAAGGCATCGGCGTTCGTCTACCCCTGGGACGTCAACGGGGACCCCGACGCCCCGGCGCGCCTCGCGGACCTCGGCATACGGCAGGTGACGCTGGCCTCCGCCTACCACTCCACCCGAGCGCTGACCCCCCGCCACCCCGCCCGCCGGATCGTCACCGCCGAACACGCCGCCGTGCTCTACCCCCTCGGCGCCCGCTGGGAGGGCCGCACCCTGCGGCCGTATCCGGCAGGCGCCTGGGCGCCCGAGGCGGACGCGTACGGCGAGGCCGCCGCCGCGCTCGCCGACGCCGGTCTGGAGACGCACACCTGGGTCGTCCTCGCCCACAACTCCCGCCTCGGCGCCGAACACCCGGACACCTCGGTCGTCAACGCCTACGGCGACCGCTACCCGTGGGCGCCGTGCGTCGCGCAGCCCGCCACGCGCGCGTACCTCGTCGACCTGGCCGCCGAGGCCGCCGTACGGCCCGGGGCGCGCGGCACCGAACTGGAGTCCCTCGGCTGGTACGGCCTCGCCCATCTGCACGCCCACGACAAGACCGGCGGGGTCGGCCTCGGCGACGCCGGACAGTACCTGATGTCGCTGTGCTTCTGCCCCGACTGCCGCGCGGGCTACGCCGCCCACGGCCTCGACGCCGACGAGCTGGCCGCCACCGTACGCGCCGCGCTGGAGCCGCTGTGGCGGGGGGCGCCCTCCGACGGCGGCTGGGCGGCGGTCGAGAAGCTGCTCGGGGACGCCACCGCGACCGCCACGCGCGCGTGGCGCGACGAGACCGCCCGCACCCTCCAGGAGGCGGCCGTCGCCGCGGTCCGCGCGGAGGCCCCCGACGGCTTCCAGGTCCTCCTGCACGCCGACCCGGTCTCCTACCACTGCGGCGCCAACGCGGGCGTCGACCCCGCGCACATCCTGTCCGTCGCGGACGGCGTGGTGGTCCCCTGCACGGGCGGCGCGGACCTGCTCGTCCCCTTCGTGGAGCACGGCCGCGCGGACGCCGTCCTCGCCGCCAACCTCACCGTCGTCTCCGGCATGGGCGGCAGCCCCGCCACCCTCGCGACGGACGCGGCCCGCGCCCGCGACCTCGGCGCGACGGAACTCCGGCTGTACCACGCGGGACTGGCGTCGGACGGCGACTTGGAGGCGGTGCGGTCGGCGCTTGCGAGGGTGTGAGATGGGGGCGGTGCCCGCGGCACCCTGGCGGGTGCCGCCCCCGGCGGTGCGGGGTGGCGTGCCCGCCTGGCGCTGGGGCGCCGTGCCTGGTGCAGGCGTGCCGTGCCCGCCCGGTGCGGGAGTGCCGTGCCCGCCTGGGTGCGGTCGGGGCGCCGTCGGTGGACGCCGGTGCCGCCCGGTGCGGTCGTCGCCGGTGCCGCCCGGTTCGGGGCGTGCCGCGCCACCGGCGGATGCCCTGGAAGGGCCCGGTTGCAGCGCCCGCTACCCGGCGTGACGATCGAAGAGGGGCGTACGCGCGCGAGGACGGGGCCGGCCATGGAGGGGAAGCGACGAGAGACACGGGGGCGCGACGAGAGGGTATGGCCATGTCACGGCTGGAACGCTTCCACTACCACACGGCGGAGGACCCGCAGGCGCACGGCGCGCACCTGGGGCCGGCGGAGGTCCGGGAACTCCAGGGCGCCGAAGGGGCCGGCGGCTTCGACCCGTTCAACTCCCCGGAGTCCGCGGCCCGTTTCTACCTGGAGGAGAAGCTCGTCCACGAGGACGCGCCCGCACTGCGCGCGGCCGTCCGGGAGGACCGTCCCGAGAAGGTCCCGGACCTCGCGCTGCGCGGAACGCGCCACCAGGCCGGCACGGGCACGACCCTGGTCCGCTTCGAGCAGACCCGCAAGGAGATCCCCGTCTTCGGCGCCGAGGCCCTGGTCGAGGTCGACGAGGACAACCAGCTCGTGTCGATGGACTGCCGGCTCGGCGAGGTGACCGACGTCGGCTCCGTACCCGAACTGACCGGCACCGAGGCGCTGGACCGGGTGAAGGAGGCGACCGGTGCCACGGTCACCGCAGAGGAACTGCCGCCGCCGGCGCTGACGTACGTCAGCCGGGACGACGGCTGGCACCTCGCCTGGCATCTGCGCGGCGTCCCGGCCCAACTGCCGCAGACGCGCCGCCGGAACCTGCCCGGCCACGGCCTGGACCCGTCCCCGCGCGAGGACTTCCCGCTGACCGGCTATCTCGTCGACGCGTACTCCGGAGACATCCTCCGGTCGTACGGGATGACCCCGACGATCGCCGTGCCCACCCGGCTGGAGGGCGCCGACGAGGTCGACGTGCACCACCGGTTCCAGGGCAGCCGGCAGGACGGCTCCTTCCTCCTGCACGACAGATGGCGCGACATCGCCACCTACGACCTCGGCTTCTCCGACTTCACGCGGACCCGGCTGCCCGCCTCGGCGATCGGCTCGGCGGACGCGGACTTCGGCACCGGTCACCGGGCCGGGGTCTCGGCCCACGTCAACGCGGAGCGGGTGGAGAGCTTCTACCGCGACCAGCTCTACCGGGACGGCATCGACGACGCCGACATGGCCCTCGTCTCCACGGTGAACTGCATCTACCGGAGCCACGGGCCGGGGCCGCAGTGGCGCAACGCCGTCTGGTGGAACGGGCGGATGTGGTACGGCCAGGTCTCCGACGGCACCCGGCTGGTCAGCCTGGCCCGCCACCTCGACGTCATCGCGCACGAGCTGACCCACGGAGTGATCGAGAACTCCGGCAACCTCGTCTACCAGGACCAGTCCGGAGCCCTCAACGAGTCGCTGGCCGACACCATGGGCGTCATCATCGCCAACTGGTACCAGGCGCCCCACCGCTCCGACGTGCGCACCTGGAACTGGGAGATCGGAGCCGGTCTCGGCGGCCGGGGCCGGCCGCTGCGGGACATGAGCGACCCCACCCGGACCGGTGACCCCGCCCATATGCGGGACTACCTCCACACCGAGGAGGACAACGGCGGCGTGCACACCAACAGCAACATCCACAACAAGGCGATGCACCACCTGCTCACCTCGGTGGACGAGGCGGGCAACCCCGTCCTGCGGGTCGAGGAGTGGGCGCTGCTGATCTACCTCGCTCTGGTGCGGCTGATGCAGACGTCCGACTTCGCGGACATGCGGCAGGCGCTGCGCGATGTCACCCAGACCTATCTGGCCGGGAGCGAAGCCGCGCGGACGGCCACGCTGGCCGCCGTCGACGACGCGTACCGGAGGGTCGGCATCGGCTGAGCGCCGCCGCCTCCCGTGCTCTGCCGGTGCCGGTGCCGGTGCCGGTGCCGGTGCGGTGCGGTTGCCGGTGCGGTGCGGTGCGGTGCGGTTGCCGTTGCCGTCGCCGTCGCGGGAACGGCGCCGGGCGATGAGTTCCGCCGTCGCCGCCGGTCCACCTTCCAGGACCACTCCCGGAGGAGCAGCGCATGACCGAACCGACCGGCACGACCCTCGACCTCGGCCCCCAGACGGCGCTCGTGGCCCGCCTCGTCGGCGGCGTCCGCGACGGACAGCTGGCGGACGCCACACCGTGCCCGAAGTACACGGTGGGCGACCTGCTCGCCCACCTGAGCGGGCTCGCCGTCGCCTTTCGCGACGCGGGCCGCAAGGACCTGGGCGTCACGACCGACACCAACCCGGACGCCGGGCTGCCCACCCTGGAGGCCGACTGGCGCACGCGGCTCCCCGCGGTGCTCGGCGAACTCGCCGAGGCGTGGCGGGACCCGGCCGCCTGGACCGGTACGACCCGCGCCGGGGGAGTGGACCTGCCCGGCGCGGTCGCCGGCCTCGTCGCCGTCGATGAGCTGGTGATCCACGGCTGGGACCTGGCCCGCGCCACCGGCCAGGACTACGACCCCGACCCCGCCGCACTCCGGACCTGCCACGCCTTCCTCACCGAGGCCGTGGACGACCCCGGCCGGGGCGACATCTTCGGCCCTGTCGTCGACGTCCCCGAGGACGCCCCGCTGCTGGACCGCGCGGTGGGGCTCAGCGGGCGGGATCCGGGCTGGAGGCCCTGAAGGGTCGGGTCCCGGGCTGGGGGGGGGAGGGCCTGGGCTGGGGCGCTGTAGGTCGGGTCCCGGGCCGGGGGCCCCGGACGGCTGCCGGGCGGACGCCGCGAGCGGTCACCCGGCAGCCGGCGCGCCCTCCCGGGCCCCGACCACACCACCGCGCGACCTCATCCCTAGCGCGCCGCCTCGCGTGCCACGATCCCCAGCCCGGGCAATCCCCAGCGCCCCGAGACCCCCGGAGGGCGCCGCGCGTCCACTGATCCCCGAGCGCCCCGGAGGCCGGATGCGTAGCCTCCCCGCATGTCTCTCACGCTCACCGTCCTCGGTACCGCCTCCCCGCACCCCGCCCCCGGCCGCCCCTGTTCGGGCCATCTGCTGAGCGCTCCGGGCGCCGAGGTGTGGGTGGACGCCGGGACCGGGACCTTCGCGGAGTTGCAGCGGCACACAGATCCGGCACGGCTGAGCGCGATCTGGATCTCCCATCTGCACGCGGACCACACCGCCGATCTGCTCGCCGCCTTCTACGCCTTCGCGTACGGGGGCCTGACCCCGCCCGCCCCCGTCCCGGTGTACGCCCCGCAGGGCTGCGCCGAGCGGCTGGCGGGGTTCCTCGGCCGCCCGGACCCCGGCTTCCTCGGCGGCGTCCTCGACTTCCGTCCCCTGTCCGACGGCCACACCGCCCGTCACGGCGACCTGCTCCTCACCTCGCGCGCGGTCACGCACGACGTCGAGGCCTACGGGCTGCGCGCCGAGTCCGGCGGGCGCGTCCTCGCCTACTCCGGTGACAGCGGTCCCTGCCCGGCCCTCGCCGAACTCGCCCGCGGCGCCGACCTCTTCCTCTGCGAGGCCGACATCGACGCGCATCGCGAAGGCGAACAGGTGCACCTGACTCCCGAGGACGCCGGTGCCGCCGCCCGCGCGGCCGGCGCCGGGGGGCTGCTCGTCACCCATGTCGGCCCCACGCTCACCCCGGAGTCCGCGACCGCCCGCGCCGCCGCCGCGTTCGGCGGTCCCACCCGGACCGCGCGGGAGGGCGCCGTCCACCGCCTCTGAAGGCAACCTCGACTTCCTTTGTCAGAAGCATTGACGAAACACGGGGGCGCCCCTAGCTTCAACGCGTCGTACTTCGTACGTCATATATGAGACGCGATACGCGATATCCGAGAGGCGCGCATGACCTCTGTGCCCACGCCGATCCCCTCCCGCACGCAATATGTGCTGGAGGGGATCAAACACCGCATCCTCACCGGACAGCTGACGCCGGGTCAGGCGCTGGTCGAGACCGAGCTGGCCGCGCAGTTCGGGGTCTCCAAGACCCCGGTGCGCGAGGCGCTGAAGACCCTGGCCGGGACCGGGCTGGTGGTGATGAGCCAGTACAAGGGCGTCACGGTGCGCATGGTCGACGCGGACATGGCGCGCGAGGTCTACGACGTGCGGCTGCTCCTGGAACCCGAGGCACTGCGCCGCACCGTGCGCCGCGGCGCCTCCCTGGAGGCCGCCCGGGACGCGCTGACCCGGGCGGACGACGCCACGGACACCGCCGAACGGTCCCTCGCCAACCGGGAGTTCCACCGCGCCCTGTACGTGCCGTGCGGCAACCCGCTGCTCGGCCGGATGCTGGACGAGGTCCGTGACCAGGCGGCCCTCGTCTCCGCCGTGGCCTGGGCCGCCGACCCCTCCTGGGAGCGGGAGGCCAGCGAGCACCGCGAGATCCTGCGGCTCGCCGTCGCCGGTGACGCCGACGGCGCGGCGCGCGCCCTCCACGCGCACATCGCGTCCTTCGTCGAACGGGCCTTCCCCGACACGCAGGTCGAGGCCCAGGGAGAGGACGGTCAGGCATGACAACGACGTTCGAGACCCAGCGGGCGGCCCTGGCCGACGTGGTCGCGATCCCGGTGACACCGTTCGCCGAGGACGGCTCCGTCGACCAGGACACCCACCGGGCCCTGCTGCGTCGTCTGCTCGACGGGGGTGTCACCACCCTCACCCCCAACGGCAACACCGGGGAGTTCTACGCCCTGACGCCGCCCGAGCGGCAGCTCGTCACCGAGATCACCATCGAGGAGGCCGGCGACCGCGCGGTGATCCTCGTCGGCGTCGGCCACGACGTGCCGACCGCCGTCGCCTCCGCCCGGCACGCCCGCGAACACGGCGCCCGGATGGTGATGGTGCACCAGCCCGTCCACCCGTACGTCTCGCAGAGCGGCTGGGTCGACTACCACCGGGCGATCGCCGAGGCCGTGCCCGAGCTGGGCGTCGTCCCGTACATCCGCAACGCGCAGCTGCACGGCGACCGCCTCGCCGAACTGGCCGACGCCTGCCCGAACGTGATCGGCGTGAAGTACGCCGTCCCGGACGCCGCCCGCTTCGCCGCGTTCGCCCGCGACGCCGGCCTGGACCGGTTCGTGTGGGTGGCCGGGCTCGCCGAGCCGTACGCCCCCTCCTACTTCTCCGCGGGCGCCACCGGCTTCACCTCCGGGCTGGTGAACGTCGCCCCGGCCGTCTCGCTGAACATGATCGAGGCGCTGCGCGCGGGCGACTACCCGGCCGCGATGAAGGTATGGGAGCAGATCCGCCGCTTCGAGGAGCTGCGCGCCGCCAACGGCTCCGCCAACAACGTCACCGTCGTCAAGGAGGCCCTCGCCTCGCTCGGCCTGTGCCGCCGCGAGGTGCGCCCGCCGAGCAAGCCGCTGCCGGAGCACGAGCGCGCCGAGGTCGCCGCCATCGCCGCCGGGTGGTCCATATGACGCGCCGCCCGGAAGACCTCCGAAGCCACCAGTGGTACGGCACGGACGGACTGCGCTCCTTCAGCCACCGCGCCCGCACCCGCCAGCTCGGCTACCTGCCCGAGGAGCACCTGGGCAAGCCGGTCATCGCGATCCTCAACACCTGGTCCGACATCAACCCCTGCCACGTCCACCTGCGCGACCGCGCCCAGGCGGTCAAGCGCGGGGTGTGGCAGGCGGGCGGCTTCCCGCTGGAGTTCCCGGTCTCCACCCTCAGCGAGACCTTCCAGAAGCCGACCCCGATGCTCTACCGCAACCTGCTCGCCATGGAGACCGAGGAGCTGCTGCGCTCCTACCCGGTCGACGGCGCGGTGCTGATGGGCGGCTGCGACAAGTCCACGCCCGCCCTCCTCATGGGCGCCGCGAGCGCCGACCTGCCGGCGGTCTTCGTCCCGGCCGGTCCCATGCTGCCCGGTCACTGGCGCAACGAGGTCCTCGGCTCCGGCACCGACATGTGGAAGTACTGGGACGACAAGCGCGCCGGCCTCATCGGCGACTGCGAGATGCAGGAACTGGAGAGCGGCCTGGCCCGCTCGCCCGGCCACTGCATGACCATGGGTACGGCGTCCACGCTGACCGCCGCCGCCGAGGCCCTGGGCGTCACCGTGCCCGGCGCCTCCAGCATCCCGGCCGTCGACTCCGGGCACGACCGGATGGCCGCCAGGGCGGGCATGACCATCGTCGACCTGGTCCACAAGGACCGCAGGATCGGCCAGATCCTCACCCGTGACGCCTTCGAGGACGCCGTCACCACTGTGCTCGGCCTCGGCGGCTCCACCAACGCCGTCATCCACCTCATCGCCATGGCCGGCCGCGCGGGCGTCAGGCTCACCCTCGACGACTTCGACCGCATCGCCCGCACCGTCCCGGTCCTCGCCAACGTCCGGCCCGGCGGCCGGACGTACCTCATGGAGGACTTCCACTTCGCGGGCGGCCTGCCCGGCTTCCTCTCCCGCATCCCGGACCTGCTCCACCTGGACCGGCCCACGGTGTCGCACGACACGATGCGCGAGCAGATCGCGGGCGCCCAGGTGTACGACGACGACGTCATCCGGCCCCGCGACAACCCGGTGGCCACGGAGGGCGGGGTCGCCGTGCTGCGCGGCAACCTCTGCCCGGACGGCGCGGTCATCAAGCACATCGCCGCCGAACCCCACCTGCTCAAGCACACCGGGCCCGCGGTCGTCTTCGACGACTACAGGACCATGCAGCGCACCATCAACGACCCGGCGCTGAACATCACCGCCGACAGTGTGCTGGTGCTGCGCAACGCCGGCCCCAAGGGCGGCCCCGGCATGCCCGAGTACGGCATGCTGCCCATCCCCGACCACCTGCTCAAGCAAGGGGTGCGGGACATGGTGCGGATCTCCGACGCCCGGATGAGCGGCACCAGTTACGGCGCCTGCGTCCTGCACGTGGCGCCGGAGTCGTACATCGGCGGACCGCTCGCCCTCGTGCGCACCGGCGACCTGATCACCCTGGACGTCGAGGCGCGCACCCTGCACCTGAACGTGGACGACGAGGAACTCCGGCGGCGCCGCGCCGAGTGGACCCCGCCGCCCACCCGCTACGAGCGCGGCTACGGCGCGCTCTACAACGAGCAGATCACCCAGGCCGACACCGGCTGCGACTTCGAGTTCCTGGCGCGCCCGGGCAAGGTCGCGGATCCCTACGCGGGCTGAGCCCTCCCCGCACCCGTGCACGACCGCTCCACCTCCGCGCACATCGAGAAAGCGCTTCCCTCGCACACCCGAACACGACCCACCGCAAGCGAACGGAGAACAGTCATGGCCCAAGCCGCAGCCGTGGCGAAACCGCCCGCGCCACCCCGGCGGCGCCGTGCCTCCGCCACGCCGCGCAGGCTCCCATACCTGCTGATCGCACCGGCGGCCCTGCTCATGCTGGGCTTCATCGCCTACCCCGTGATCAGCGTCTTCTACTACAGCCTGCAGGACTACAACCCCACCAAACCGTGGCGGAACGGTTTCGCGGGCTTCGACAACTTCGTCCACGCCTTCACCGAGGACCCCATCTTCTGGGACACCCTCGTCTTCAGCGCCAAGTGGGTCGTCGTCGAGGTCGGACTCCAGCTGCTGTTCGGCCTCGCGCTCGCCCTGATCGTCAACCAGACCTTCGTCGGCCGGGCCCTCGGACGCGCCCTGGTCTTCTCCCCGTGGGCCGTCTCCGGCGTACTGACCTCCGCGATCTGGGTGCTGCTCTACAACTCCCAGACCGGCATCACCCGCTACCTCGCCGACATCGGCATCGGCTCCTACGGCACCAGCTGGCTCTCGGACACCGAGACCGTGTTCCCGGCGGCCATCGTCGCCGACCTGTGGCGCGGCGTGCCCTTCTTCGCCATCCTCATCCTCGCCGACCTCCAGTCCGTCTCGAAGGACCTCTACGAGGCCGCCGAGGTCGACGGCGCGAGCCGCATCAAGCAGTTCTGGCACATCACCCTGCCCCACCTGAAGGACGCCATCGTCCTGTCCACGCTGCTGCGCGCGGTGTGGGAGTTCAACAACGTCGACCTGCTCTACACCCTGACCGGCGGCGGACCGGCCGGCGAGACCACCACCCTGCCGCTGTACATCGCCAACACCAGCGTCGACGCCCACGACTTCGGCTACGCGTCGGCCCTGACCACGGTCGCGTTCGTGATCCTGCTCTTCTGCTCGATCGTCTATCTGCGGCTGAGCAAGTTCGGAGGCGAGTCCAAGTGAGCACCATCAAGGAGGCCCCGGTCCTCCCCGCGCCCCGCCGCACCCGGCCCGAGCCGCAGCGCCCGGTGACCAGGCACCGGAGCTGGGACGAGGTCCCCCGCTGGCAGATCTATCTCCCCCTGTCGATCTACCTGGTCTTCACCCTGATCCCGTTCTACTGGATCCTGCTCTTCGCCCTGCGCCCGGCCGGCTCCACCTCGCTGGTGCCCTGGCCCATCACCTTCGACCACTTCCAGAAGGTATGGACCGAGCGGGACTTCGGCACCTACTTCCAGAACAGCGTGCTCGTCGGCCTCGCCACCCTGGTGCTGACCACGGTCGTCGCCCTGGCCGGCGGCTACGCCCTGGCCCGCTTCGACTTCAGGATCAAGCGGGGCTTCATGCTCGCCCTGCTGTGCTCCCAGTTCGTGCCCGGAGCGCTGCTGCTGGTCCCGCTGTTCGAGATCTTCGCCGAGCTGCAGATGATCAACTCGCTCGGCAGCGTCATCCTCGCCGAGACGGTCTTCCAGCTTCCGCTGTCGATGATCCTCATCAGCAACTTCATCAAGAACGTGCCGTACTCCCTGGAGGAGGCGGCCTGGGTCGACGGCTGCAACCGGTTCACCGCCTTCCGGGTCATCGTGCTGCCGCTGCTGCGCCCCGGGCTGATCGCGGTCGGTTCCTTCGCCTTCGTGCACTCCTGGAACCACTTCCTGTTCGCCCTGATGTTCCTCAACAACCAGGCCAAGCAGACCATCCCGGTCGGCCTGAACACCCTGATGAGCTCGGACAGCGTCGACCTGGGCGCGCTCGCGGCGGGCGGCATCATCGCCGCCGTCCCGGTCGTCCTCGTCTTCGCCTTCATCCAGAAGTGGCTGATCACCGGCTTCAGCGCAGGGGCGGTCAAGGGATGAGACTCAGGCACGCGGCCCTGGCCGCCCTACTGCCGGCCGTCCTCTGCGTCCCCGCGCACGCCGACGACGCCCGCGACGACACCCGCGACATCGGCCACGACGCCCGCGCCACCCGTGACATCAGCCGCGAGACCCTGCCCGCGGACGACGGCTGGGCGTCCGCCGACAGCGGCACCACCGGCGGCGCGGCGGCCGACGACGCCCACGTCTTCACCGTCACGGACCGCGCCGGGCTGGTCCGCGCCCTCGACGGCGGCAGCGCCACTCCGAAGATCATCCGGATCGCCGGGACCATCGACGCCAACACCGACGACGAGGGCCGCCGCCTCGACTGCGCCGACTACACCACCGGCGGTTACAGCCTGAAGAAGTACCTCGCCGCCTACGACCCCCGCACCTGGGGCTCCGCCAAGCCGAACGGCCCCCAGGAGGAGGCCCGCAAGGCGTCGGCGGCGCGGCAGGCCGAACGGGTCGAGCTGCGCGTCGGCTCCAACACCACGATCGTCGGCCTCGGCGACGACGCGCTGCTGAAAGGCGCCGCCCTCCAGATCAGTGACGCGGACAACGTCATCGTCCGCAACCTGGAGATCCGCGACGCCTACGACTGCTTCCCCGTCTGGCAACCCAACTCCGGTGGCATCGGGGACTGGAAGGCGGCCTACGACACCATCTGGCTGCGCGGCGCGAGCCACGTCTGGATCGACCACGTGACCCTGAGCGACAAGGGGCACCCCGACGAGGACGAGCCGACGTACTTCGCCCGCAACCATCTCCGCCACGACGGTCTGCTGGACATCACCAACGGGTCCGACCTCGTCACCGTCTCCTGGAGCCGGTTCGCCGACCACGACAAGGCGATGCTCATCGGCAACGGCGACACCGCCACCGGCGACCGGGGCAAGCTCCGCGTCACCCTGCACCACAACGAGTTCGAGTCCGTCGTCCAGCGGGCGCCGCGAGTCCGCTTCGGGCAGGTGCACCTCTACAACAACCGGTACGTCGTCCCCGACGACGCCCACGACTACCGCTACTCGATCGGCGCCGGCACCGAGTCGGCGATCCATGCCGAGCACAACGCCTTCCACACCCCGGCGCACGTCGAGGCCGCCGACCTGGTCAAGAGCTGGAACGGCAGCGCCCTGCGCACGGAGGGCAACGTCTTCAACGACTACCCCGTCGACCTGCTCACCCTCTACAACGCCTACAACTCGGGCAGCGAGCGCGATCTGACCGCCGACACCGGCTGGACCCCCGTCCTGCACGGCCCGGTCGACAGCGCGGCGGCGGCCGACCGGGCGGTGGCGCGCGGCGCGGGAGCGGGGAGGATCCGATGACCGAACCCCGGACCGGCCCCCTGGCCGAACCCCTGCCGATCGTCCTCGCCGGCGCCCGCGGCCACGGCCGCTGGCATGTGGCGAACATCCGCCGCCTCGAGGCCATGGGCGTCGTACGGCTCGTCGGGATCTGCGAGCTGACCCCGCTCACCGAGGAGGAGTTCGGCGGCGAACTCCCGGCCCAGTCCGCCGACTTCGGTGCCCTGCTCGATGCCACCGGCGCCCGCGCCGCGGTGATCTGCACCCCGATCCCCACCCACACCGACCTGGCGCTGGCCGCCGCGCGCCGGGGCGTGCACCTGCTGCTGGAGAAGCCGCCCGCACCGTCCTACGCCGAGTTCCGGCGGATGGCGGACGGGGTCGCCGAGGCAGGCGTGGCCTGCCAGATCGGGTTCCAGTCGCTGGGCTCGCACGCCGTGCCCGCGATCCGCGAACTGATCGCCGACGGGGCGATCGGCACGGTCACCGGTGTCGGCGGGGCCGGCGCCTGGGTGCGCGACGAGGCGTACTACCGCCGCGCGCCCTGGGCGGGCAAACGGCGGCTGAACGGCGCCGACGTGGTCGACGGGGCGCTCACCAACCCCCTCGCGCACGCCGTCGCCACCGCCCTCGCCCTGGCCGGCAGCGCCCGCGCCGAGGACGTCACCGCGATCGAGACCGAGCTGTGGCGGGCCAACGCGATCGAGTCCGACGACACCTCCTGCGTCCGGATCACCACCGCGCAGGGCCGCCCGGTCACCGTCGCCGCCACCCTGTGCGCCGAGCACCCGGACGAGCCGTACGTCCTGGTGCACGGCAGCCGCGGCCGGATCACCTTCTGGTACAAGCAGGACCGCGTGCTGCTCCAGCGCGCCGACCACGGCCCCGAGGAAATCGAGTACGGCCGCACCGACCTGCTGGAGAACCTGGCCGCCCACCTCACGAACGGCGCCGGCCTGCTCGTGCCGCCGGAGAGCACCGGCGCCTTCATGAAGGTCGTCGAGGCCGTCCGGCTCGCCCCCGACCCCGCCCCGCTGCCGGAGTCCGCCTGGCACCGGCCGCCGGGCGAGGACCGCCGGGTCGTCACCGGCGTGGACGGGCTGGTCGCGGCCGCCGCCGACACCCTCGCCCTGTACTCCGAACTGGCGGCGCCCTGGGCCGCCCACGAAGAGGTGAGCACCCGATGACCAGCGCGGACACCACCGTCCTGCGGGTCGCGGGCCGACCCGTCGCCCGGTACGTCACCCGGCCCGAACTGTCCGCCCGGCTCTCCCCGCGCCCCTATCTGCACCCCGTCACCACCCTGTCCGGCGTCTCGGTCACCGAACTGAGCCCCGCCGACCACCCGCACCACCTCGGCGTCGGTGTCGCCGTTCCCGACGTCGAGGGGCACAACTTCTGGGGCGGCCGTACCTTCGTCCGCGACCAGGGCCCCACCGAGCTGGCCAACCACGGCGCCCAGCGGCACGTGGCCTTCCAGCTGCGCGACCCGGACGGCTTCGTCGAGGAGCTGCGCTGGGTGGCCGGCGGCACCGAGGTGCTCCGCGAGCGCCGTACCGTCGCCGCCACGGCGCTCACCGACACCGCCTGGGCGCTGGACTTCACCTTCGCCCTCACCAACCCCACCGCCACCCCGCTGACCATCGGCAGCCCCGCCACCAACGGACGCCCCGGCGCCGCGTACGGGGGTTTCTTCTGGCGGGCCCGCAAGGAGGCGACCGCCCCGGACGTCTTCACCCCCGGCGCCGAGGGCGAGGCGGCGGTGCACGGCCGGGCCGCCGACTGGCTGGCGCTGGCCGGCTCCTCCTGGACGCTGGTCTTCGCCGGAGCCACCGACGCCACCCGCCGCGACCCGTGGTTCGTGCGCACCGCCGAGTACCCGGGTGTCGGCTCCTCCCTGGCCCATGACGCGCGGCTGCCGGTCGCGCCCGGCGACACCCTGGTCCGCCGCGTCGTCACCGTCGTCGCCGACGGCCGCCTCGACCGCGGCGAGGCCGCGGCCCTGATCCGGAAGGCGGTCACCCCATGACCGACGTGACCGACGTGACCGGCGAGACCCAGGAGACCTATACGAACCCGGTCCTGAACGCCGACTGGTCCGACCCCGACGTGATCCGCGTCGGCGACGACTTCTACCTCACCGCCTCCAGCTTCGGCCGCGTCCCCGGACTGCCGCTGCTGCACTCCCGCGACCTGGTGAACTGGACCCTGGTCGGCCACGCCCTCGACCGCCTGGAGTCGGCGGAGGAGTTCGCGAAGCCGCGCCACGACTGCGGTGTCTGGGCGCCGTCGCTGAGGTACCACGACGAGCGCTTCTGGATCTTCTGGGGCGACCCCGACCAGGGCGTCTTCCAGGTCAACGCCCCCGAGATCCGCGGGCCGTGGACCAGCCCGCACCTGCTGAAGGAGGGCAAGGGCCTGATCGACCCCTGCCCCCTCTGGGACGACGAGACCGGCGAGGCCTACCTGGTGCACGCCTGGGCCAAGTCCCGCTCCGGCGTCAAGAACCGCCTCACCGGCCACCGTATGCACCCCGACGGCACCTCCCTGCTCGACGAGGGCAAGGTGATCGTCGACGCCGACCGCATCCCCGGCTGGTTCACCCTGGAGGGCCCCAAGCTCTACCGGCACGACGGCTGGTTCTGGATCCTCGCCCCCGCCGGGGGAGTGGAGACCGGCTGGCAGGGCGCCTTCCGCTCCCGCGGCTTCTTCGGGCCGTACGAGGAGAGGGTCGTCCTCGAGCAGAAGGACACCGACGTCAACGGCCCCCACCAGGGCGGCTGGGTGCGCACCCCGTCCGGCGAGGACTGGTTCCTGCACTTCCAGCAGCGCGGCGCCTACGGCCGGGTCGTCCACCTCCAGCCCATGCGCTGGGGCGCCGACGGCTGGCCGGTGCTGGGCGACGACGGCGCCCCCGTCGCCGTACACAAGAGGCCCGACCTGCCGCCCCAGCCGCCGGCCGCGCCCGCCACCGACGACGACTTCCCCGGCGGACGGTACGGCCGCCAGTGGCAGTGGACCGCCAACCCCCGCGACGGCTGGGCCACCCAGCACTCCGGCGACGGGCTGCGGCTCACCTGCGTCCGCTCGGCCGACGCGCACGACCTGCGCCGACTGCCGAACATCCTCACCCAGCGGCTGCCCGGCATCCCCTGCGCCGCCGAGGTCACCCTGCGCCTCGACAGCGAGGAACCGGGCGCGCGGGCCGGACTCGCCGTGCTCGGGGACGCGTTCGCCTGGATCGGACTCCAGCGCGGGGCCGACCGGACGGTCCACCTGGTGCACCGGTTCGCCGAGGCGGTCGCCGTGGGGGCACCTCCCACGCCTTTCGGGCAGTGGGGGAGGGAACGGGACGCCGAGCACGCCCGGCTCGCCCCGGACGGGCGGGCCACGCTGCGGATCGAGATCCGGCCCGGCGCCCGCTGCAGCTTCCTCGCCGACACCGGGGACGGCTTCCGCCCCTCCGGTCAGGTCTTCGCCGCCACCCCGTGGCGCTGGGTCGGCGCCCTGCTGGGCCTGTTCGCGCTCGCCCCCGGCGAGGACGGACAGGGACACGCGGGCACCGCCACGTTCACGCAGTTCCGCATCACCACGCTCTGATCCACCTCATTCGTACGCCTGTTGGGAGCCGCAATGACGTACCCCCCTGGCAAGCGCTTGTCGAGACCGGGGCACGGCAAGGTGGTGGCCGCCGTCGTCGGCCTCGTCACCGCGCTGGGCCTCGGGTCCCTCGGGGAGGCCCACGCCTCGCCCGCCGGCCCGGTCATGACCGAGTCCGCGGCCGAGTCCGCGGCCGAGTCCGGGGTCCCGGACCGCTGGGCCGACCGCCCGCACGGCTTCGCCTCCCTCGCCGGCGGCACCACCGGAGGCGCCGGCGGCAAGGTCGTCACCGTCACCGACCAGGCCGCGCTCGCGAAGTACGCCGCCGCGCCCGAGCCGTACGTCATCCGGGTCAAGGGCAGCATCACCGCGCAGCCGTTCGGCGCGAGCATCGAGGTCGCCTCCGACAAGACCATCGTCGGCGTCGGGACGACCGGTGAGCTGGTGCAGGGCGAACTCCATCTGAGCCCCGGCACCCACAACGTGATCATCCGGAACATGACGATCCGGGACTCGGCCGTCGAGGGCAACTGGGACTGCAAGGACACCGACTTCGACGGCATCCAGATGGACACCGTCCACCACGTCTGGGTCGACCACAACCGCTTCTCGAACATCTGCGACGGGCAGCTCGACATCCGCAAGAACAGCGAGTACGTCACCGTCTCCTACAACCGGTTCGAGAACAACAACAAGACCTTCGGCGTGGGCTGGACGTCCGACGTCAAGACACAGATCACCGTCGACCACAACTGGTTCCGGGACACCAAGCAGCGCAACCCGTCGATCGACAACGCCGCGTACGCCCATCTGTACAACAACTACCTGACGGCCCAGGCGGACCCGGGCGATCCCGTGTGGACGTACGGCAACTGGTCACGGGGCAGGACGAAGATGGTCATCGAGAACTCGTACTACGAGGACGTCCAGCACCCCTATCAGGCCGACACGACCGCGGAGTTGGTGCAGCGCGGGTCGATCCTGAGGAACACGAGCGGGCGGCACGACGCCTGGGGCACCGCCTTCGACCCCCGTGACTTCTACGCCTACCGGCTGGACCCCGCTGCCGCCGTGCCGGCCCTCGTGAAGCGTTTCTCCGGGCCGCAGGAGCGCATCGGCGTGGTGCTGCACGTGCCCGCCGACCACCCGGCCGTGCAGGCCGCCGTGGACGCCGTGCCGGACTGCAACGACGTGCCGGTCACGATCGCCGTCGCGCCCGGCACCTACCGCGCCAAGGTCCACATCCCCGCGACCAAGCCGAACATCGTGCTGCAGGGGACTGGACAGGACCGCTCCGACACCGTCATCGTCTACGACACGCCCGCCGCGTACGGCGGCTCCAACGGCAGCGCCACCGTGCGGATCTCCGCCAGTGACGTCACGGCGCGCAACCTCACCTTCGCCAACGACTTCGACGAGGCCGCGCACGAGCTGAACGGCGAGCAGGCGCTGGCGGTGAAGACGACCGGCGACCGGATCGTCTTCGAGGACACCGCCTTCCTGGGCAACCAGGACACCCTGATGACCGACAGCCCCAAGCTGACCACCGTCAGCCGGGTGTACATCCGCGACTCCTACATCGAGGGCGACGTCGACTTCGTCTACGGGCGGGCGACCACGGTGATCGAACGGTCCGTGATCCGCGCGCTCAGCCGCGGGTCCGCGACCAACAACGGGTACATCACGGCCGCCTCGACCTGGAAGGGCAACCCCTACGGGTTCCTGATCACCGACTCGAAGGTCGTGAGCGACGCGCCGGCCGGGACCTTCCACCTGGGGCGGCCCTGGCACCCCGGCGGGGAGCCCGACGCGATCGGCCAGGTGCTGATCCGGAACACCGAGCTGCCCGCCGCGATCAAGGCCTCCCCGTGGACCGACATGGGCGGCTTCTCGTGGAAGGACGCGCGGTTCGCCGAGTACCGGAACACCGGGCCCGGCGCGGCCGTGACCGCCGACCGGCCGCAGTTGAGCGACGCGGAGGCCGCGACGCACACCGTCGCCCACTACCTCCGGGGCACGGACGGCTGGGCGCCGTACGCCCGTCACTGACCCCCCACAACTTCATATCTCGCCGGAACCGGAAGAAGAGAGCCGATCAATGAAGATCAACATCCGCAGAAGCAGGCGCGCTGCCATCGCCGTCGCCCTGGGCTCCGTTCTCGCGCTCACCGCCACCGCCTGCGGCGACGACGGCAGCGGTGGGGGCGGCGGCGAGGGCTCCGAGGGCAGCGGCAAGGGCAAGATCGTCTTCTGGGACAACAACGGCGGTGTCCGCACCGACATCTGGAAGCAGATCATCGCCGACTTCGAGAAGGCCCACCCGGACATCGACGTCGAGTACGTCGGCATCTCGTCCACCGAGTACCAGTCCAAGGTCGACACCGCCATCCAGGGCGGCGGGCTGCCGGACGTCGGCGGTGTCGGCGCGGCGATGCTCGCCGGGTTCTCCGCGCAGGGCGCGCTGGAGCCGCTGGACGAGCGGCTGGCGGGGTCCTCGCTGAACGGCAAGCTCAACGAGGACATGGTCGAGTCGATGAAGGCCGCGGGCGGCGGCGACGGCACCCTGTACTCGATCCCGACCTCCGCGAACAACGGTGTCCTGTACTACCGCACCGACCTGTTCAAGAAGGCGGGCCTCGAGGAGCCGACCACCTGGGACCGGTTCTTCAAGGCCGCCGATAAGCTGACGAACGCCAAGAAGAACGAGTTCGGGTACACCATCCGGGGCGGTGCCGGGTCCATCGCGCAGGCCCTGGACGCGATGTACGGGCAGAGCGGGATCACCTCGTTCTGGAACGGCGACAAGACCACGGTCAACGACCCGAAGAACGTCGAGGCGCTGGAGAAGTACGCGGCGCTCTACAAGAAGGTCACACCGTCCGCCGACCTCAACAACGACTTCACCAAGATGGTCGCGCAGTGGGACTCCGGCACGATCGGCATGCTCAACCACAACCTGGGTTCGTACCAGGACCATGTGAAGGCGCTCGGGGTCGACAAGTTCCGCGGCATTCCGCAGCCGACCGGGCCCGGTGGCAAGCGGGTGCAGGTGTCCAACCCGGTGGACGGGCTGGGTCTGTTCAAGAGCTCCAAGAACAAGGAAGCCGCCTGGAAGTTCATCGAGTTCGCGCTGTCGCACGAGGAGAACTCGAAGTTCAACGAGTCGGCGGGGCAGGTGCCGGCGAACACGGACGCGGCGAAGGACGCGTGGGTCGCCGAGGCGGAGCCGACGAAACTGGCGGCTGAGGCGTTGAGTGACGGGTCGACGACGATTGTTCAGCTGCCGTACTACCTGCCGGACTGGAACACGATCTCCAAGGCGGAGAACGAGCCGAACTTCCAGAAGGTGCTGCTGGGTGACATGAGTGCCAAGGAGTTCCTGGACACGCTGGCCGAGCAGTTGAACGAGGCTCAGGCGGAGTGGAAGCAGCGGAATCAGTAAGGAGTCCGGATTCGCCGTGGGGCGGCCTGTCGATTTCGGGCTGCGGGCCGTCCCTGGCTGGTCGCGCAGTTCCCCGCGCCCCTGGACCACTCACCCCATGTACTGAAAGGTGCCCCCGTGTCCATGACTCGTAGAAAGGTCGCTTCCGCTGCGCTCGCCGCCGTTCCGCTCGCCTTTGCCGCGAACGGTGTCGCGCAGGCCTCTTCCGGGCGGCGTCGGACGATCTATATCGCCGGGGATTCCACCGCCGCGCAGAAGTACGCGGACGCGGCGCCCGAGACCGGATGGGGAATGGCGTTCCCCTTCTTTCTGCGCAAGGATCTGCCCGTCGCGAATCACGCGGTGAACGGGCGGAGTTCGAAGAGTTTCGTGGACGAGGGCCGGCTCGATGTCATACTCGGGGAGATCCGGCCGGGTGACGTTCTGATCGTTCAGTTCGCCCACAACGACGAGAAGAGCGGTGATCCCGCCCGGTACACCGAGCCCTGGACGACGTACCAGGACCATCTGCGGCTGTACGTCGACGGGGCGCGCGCCCGGGGAGCCCGGCCCGTGCTGGCGACCGCGGTGGAGCGGCGTCGGTTCGACGCGGAGGGCCGGGCGCTGCCGAGCCATGGCGAGTATCCGGCGGCGATGCGGGCGCTCGCCCGGGAGGAGGGGGTGGCGCTGCTCGACGTGCAGGCGCTGTCGCTGGCGCTGTGGCAGGAGCTGGGCGGCGAGGAGAGCAAGAAGTACTTCAACTGGACGGCGACCGAGCAGGACAACACGCACTTCAACCCGCCGGGCGCGATCGCCGTGGCGCGGCTGGTGGTGCGGGAGCTGCTGCGCACGCGGGTGCTGGGCCCGCGGGATGTGCGCCGGCTCGACGAGGAGATCCCCGAGTCCTGGATCAGCTGGCCGCCGGCCGCCGTGTGATCCGTCCGACCGTCAGATGGCAGAAGAGAGAGCCGCAGCATGGAAGCACAGAGATGGCATGAGCATGGCATGGGAAAGGCCGTGAAGGGCGTCGCGCTCAGCGGGTGCGCCGCGCTGGTCCTCGGTGTCACCGGGACCGCCACCGCCCACGCCGGGTCCCGGGACCTGGGCCGCGAGGTGCCGGCCGCCGGGGACGGGTGGGCCTCCCACGGCACGGGCACCACCGGAGGGTCGGCGGCCGACGCCGAGCACGTCTACACGGTGACCACCTGGGCGGAGTTCAAGGCCGCCCTGGCGGACGGCGGGAGCGCGCCCAAGATCATCAAGGTCAAGGGTGTGATCGACGCGGTGTCCGAGGGCTGTGCCGCCTTCGCCGCCGAGGGCTACGACTTCCGGCAGTACCTGGCCGACTACGACCCGGCCGTCTGGGGCCACGACAAGCCGGTCAGCGGGGAACAGGAAGACCTGCGGGCCGCGTCCGCCGCCAACCAGGACAAGGTCATCAAGGCGAACATCCCCGCGAACACCACCATCGTCGGCGTCGGCAGGGACGCCGGGATCCGCGGCGGCAGCCTCCAGATCCGCGGCGTCGACAACGTCATCATCCGCAACCTCACCATCGAGGCCCCGATCGACTGCTTCCCCCAGTGGGACCCCACCGACGACAACAAGACCGGCGCCTGGAACTCCGAGTACGACGGTGTCGTGGTGTACGGATCCACCCATGTGTGGATCGACCACAACACGCTCACCGACGGCCGCTACCCCGACAGCTCCCTGCCGACCTACTTCGGCAAGGTCTACCAGCAGCACGACGGACTGGTCGACGTGGTGCGCGGCGGCGACCTCGTCACCGTGTCGTGGAACTCCTTCAAGGACCACGACAAGACCATGCTCATCGGCAACAGCGACGGGGCGGGCGCCACCGACTCCGGCAAGCTGCGGGTCACCCTCCACCACAACCGCTTCGAGGGCATCGTCGAGCGGGCCCCGCGCGTCCGGTTCGGTCAGGTCGACTCGTACAACAACCACTTCGTGGTGACCAAGGACCAGAAGTTCGGCTACGTCTTCGGCATCGGCGCGAACTCCCGGCTGCACGCCACCGACAACGCCTTCTCCCTCGCGGCCGGCGTGAGCACCGCCAAGGTGCTGAAGAAGTGGAACGAGGCGCCCGTCACCGCCGAGAACAACTACGTCAACGGCAAGCTCACCGATCTGATCGCCGTGCACAACGCGGAGATCCCCGCCGAGACCCTCCAGTCCGGCGCCGGCTGGACGCCCACCCTGCGCACCCGGGTCGACCACCCCCGCGCCGTCCCCGGCATCGTCGACCACCGCGCGGGCGCCGGCCGCGTCTGCTGACGCCTCCCGCTCAGGGACCGCACGACCGTCCGGCCTTTCGCTCACCGGCGCGGGGCCGGGACCACCACCGTCCCGGCCCCGCCCCAGAGCAGCCGCACCGAGCAGCCGCACTCCGCAGCCGCACCGAGCAGCAGCCCTCCGAAGGAGCACCCGCATGTCCTCGCCCCACCTCCGCTCCCCCCTGTCCCGGCGGGGGTTCCTGCTGGCGAGCGCCGGCGCGAGCGCCGCGCTCGGCCTGACCGCCCTCCCCACGCATGCCGCGCACGAGCCGCGCCCGTTCGGCCGGTACGGCTCCCCGGCCGCCCGCCGCACCCCCGGCACCCTGTACGTCGACCCGCACGGCCGGGGCGACTTCACCACCGTCCAGGCCGCCGTGAACGCCGCCGAGGGCAGCGGTCGCACCCTCGTCCTCGCACCCGGTGTCTACCGGGAGACCGTCACCGTCGACGCCACGCGCACGGAGATGACCTGGATCGGCGCCGCCGGCGACCCGCGCGCCGTCGTCATCGTGTACGACAACGCGGCCGGCACCCCCAAGCCCGGCGGCGGCACCCACGGCACCACCGGCTCGGCCACCACCACGATCCGCGCCGACGGCTTCACCGCCCACCGGATCACCTTCGCCAACGACTGGCTGCGCGCCGACCACCCCGACATCACCGGCACCCAGGCCGTCGCCCTCAAGGTCATGGGCGACCGCTCCGCCTTCCACCACTGCCGCTTCCTCGGCCACCAGGACACCCTCTACGCCGACACGACCGCCCTCAACGTCTTCGCCCGCCAGTACTTCTCCCACTGCTACGCCGAGGGCGATGTCGACTTCGTCTTCGGCCGCGCCACCGCCGTCTTCGAGCACTGCCACTTCCGCACCCTGGACCGCACCGACCTGGCCGGAGCCCCGTACGGCTTCGTCTTCGCCCCCTCGACGGCGGGCGCCAACCCGCGCGGCTACCTGGTGACCCGCAGCCGGATCACCAGCGAGGCCCCCGACGCGTACTACAAACTGGCCCGCCCCTGGGTGCCCAGCTCGGACCCCACCGCGCGGCCCTCCCTCGTCGTCCGGGACAGCTGGCTCGGCACCGGATTCGACGCGGTCGCCCCCTACACGAACATGTCGAACGCCTTTCCCTGGCAGGACCAGCGGTTCGCCGAGTACCGCAACCTGGGCCCCGGCGCCCGCGTCACCGTCCCCGAGAACCGGCCCCAGCTCACCGACGAGCAGGCCGAGTCGGCGACGCGAGCGGCGTATCTCGGCGACTGGCGGCCGTATGACTGAGCCGCCGGCCGGCCTCGAGGACGAGCTGACCTTCCCGCTCGCCTGGGGCACCTCGCCCGTCCGCGACTTCCCGGCCTGGCGGCGGGCGGCCCGCGCGGTGGTGGAGGAGCGGCTGCTGGTCGACCGGCAGGAGGGGACGCCGTACGCCCCCGAGTACGGCCTGCGGCTCCGCGGGGACGACGGCGTGACGCGCGAGGTGGTCACCCTCTCCCTCACCCGCTACGAACGCGTCCGCGGTGTCCTGCTCACCCCGCACGGGCCCGGGCCGTTCCCCGCGGTGCTGCTGCTGCACGACCACGGGTCCCGGTTCGACATCGGCAAGGAGAAGCTGGTCCGGCCCTGGTACGACGAGACCCGGCTGGACTCCGCGTCGGCCTGGGCGCAGCGGTGTTACGGCGGGCGGTTCGTCGGTGACGAACTGGCCCGGCGCGGCTGTGTCGTGCTCTGCCTGGACGCGCCCGGCTGGGGCGACCGCGGGCCGCTCGCCTACGTGGAGCAGCAGGCCCTGGCCTGCCACTTCTTCCACCTCGGCTCCTCCCTGGCCGGGCTCATGGCGCGGGAGGACGTCCGCGCCGCGGGGTTCCTCGCCGGGCTCGACGGGGTGGACTCCCGCCGGGTGGCCGCCCTCGGGTTCTCCATGGGCGGCTACCGGGCCTGGCAGACGGCCGCGCTCAGCGACGACATCGCCGCCGCGGCGAGCGTGTGCTGGATGACCGGTCTGAAGGAGATGCTGGTGCCCGGCGACAACGCGCTGCGCGGGCAGTCCGCGTACTACATGCTCCATCCGGGGCTGGCCCGGCACCTGGACATCCCGGACGTGGCGAGCATCGCCGCACCGCGGCCCATGCTCTTCTTCCACGGCGCCCTGGACCCCCTCTTCACCGCCGAGGGTGTACGCGTCGCCCACGACAGGCTGCGCGCCGTGTGGCGGTCGTGCGGCGCGGAGGAGCGACTGCGGCTGACGACGTGGCCGGACACCGGCCACGTCTTCACCGAGCGGATGCAGGACGAGGTCTTCGCCTGGCTCGACCGCATGCTGTGAGACTCACCGCCGCGCCGGGCGGACCGACTCCGGCGTGGGCACCACCGGCTTGGCCGTGCGGGACACCGGATACTCGGCCAGCAGCCGGTTGTACTCCCCCCGTGTCACCGGGATGACGGTGCCGTGCCGGGGGCTCGCCGGGAGCCGGTGGTCCGTCGACGGCGTCCACCGGCCGGAGTCGAGGTCGGTGGTCTCGAACGGGAGGTAGCCGCGGCCGCCGTACTCGTCGATGAACAGGTACCACTTCTCCTCGGTGTTCGACTTGAAGACCGTCGGGCCCTCGCCGCGGTCCATCGCGCCGCTGCCGATGCAGTCCGCGACGAAGTCGTAGGAGGTGTCGGTCAGGCTCGTCGACTTCTCGGCGGTGATGAACTTCGAGCACGGGCTGGAGCTGCTCGGGTCGCGTTCGTCCTTGGTGTAGCGGTAGTAGGTGCCCTCGTGCTCGACCACCGTGGAGTCGATCACCGAGTAGCCGGGGTCGTGCCAGATCTTCGGCTCGCTGAAGGTGCGGAAGTCCTGGGTGGTGGCGTACAGCATCCTGTTGTACGTCGAGCCCTTGTGCTCGGGGTCGTCCTCGGCGTACAGCTTCGACGCCCAGAAGACGACGTACGCGCCGAGCGTCTCGTCCCAGTAGGCCTCCGGCGCCCAGGTGTTGCCCGCGGTGTCGGGGGAGACCCGCACCAGGCGCTGGTCGGTCCAGTGGACCAGGTCCGTCGACTCCCACACCATGATCGACTTGCTGCCGTGCCGCTGGACGTGATCCCAGCTGCCGCTGGAATTGCGGTACATCCGCAGATCGGTGGCGATCATGTAGAACCGGTCGCCCTCGGGGGAGCGGATCACGAACGGGTCGCGCAGGCCCTTCTCGCCGATCGTGGAGGTCAGGACCGGCTTGCCCGCGTTCAGTTCACGCCAGTGCAGGGGGTCGTTGCCGCGGCTGAGGGCGTAGCGGATCTGTTCGCCGTCGGCGGTGCCCTCGCCGGTGAAGTAGGCGAAGAGGTAGCCGGCGTACTTCGGGGCTTTCACGGGTGGTGCTCCAGAGTCGGCGGCGCCCGGCGGGGCGGTGAGCAGGGCTAGGAGGAGGGCCAGGAAGGGAAGCAGGAGCAGGCGGGGGCGGCTCATGGCACTCCTTGTGTGAGTGTGGGGGTTTCTGTTGGAAGGCGGTGCCTTTCGGAGTGTCGCCGGTGGGGGAGAGAGGGTCAATCGGTGCGGGCGGGACCGGCGGGAGCGAAAGTTTCCGACGTTTTCGCGGCCCTTGGACGCGGGAACGCCCCCGCCGGTCGTCACCGGCGGGGGCGTGACGGGTGCCGGGCGAGGGGGGCTCGCACCGGCACCGGGGCCGGGCCGAGGGGGGCTCGGACCGGCGGCTGGGGGCCTACTTGTAGATGAGGTCGGAGGCCGTGTAGAGGCAGTGCGTGCCGTCCGGGCCGGTGCCCAGCTCCTTGGGCTCCTTGCCCGTGTTGTTGCCCTGGAAGCGGGTGCACGGCTTGATCTTCTTGCCGCTGTCGCCGTGGATGCGCACGTTGCGCAGGGCGGCCGTCTCGCCGAAGTTGGCGTTGATGCCGACGATCGACTTGCCGGGCGCGGTGACGTCGACGTCGTTGATGATCACCTGGCGGTTCTTGTACTGCGTCGAGCAGTTGCCGCAGGTGCGCACCAGCTTGCCGAAGTCGGAGACCTGGAACTCGGTCACGACCAGCTTGCCCGCGCCGTTGAACTGGAAGACCTTGTCGTCGGCCTTGCGCGCGCCACCGCCGTGCACGGTGTAGACGGCCGAGGAGGACTTGCCCTTGAAGGTGGCGGCGTCCTCGCCGACGTCCTCCCACCAGACGTTCTGCAGGGTGCAGCTGCCCATGCAGTGGATGCCGTCGGCGGCCGGGGCGCCCAGGATGACGTTCTTCAGGACCGCGCCGTCGGCGAGCTTGAAGATCGGGTCCTGGCCCTCGTCCTGGCCGGTGCCGCCGAGTTCGCCGGCGCCGTGGAAGCGCTTGTAGCCGCCGTCGTAGGTGCCGGAGACGGGGATGGTGCTGCTGACGGGCTTGGTGCCCTGGGCGGTCGGCCAGGAGGAGGCCGCGCCCGCGGGGGACAGCATCGTCGTGGTGACGATCGCCGCCCCGGTGATGCCGAGAGCGGTGGCGCCGGCGATCGCCGCCCGTCGTGTGGTGACGCGGCGGCGGTGGCGGACGCGCTGTTCGGCTCGTGCTGTCATGCCATTCCTTGCGTGGTGGGGGATTCTTGCGTCTCCTGGTCGCCACCGGTGAGGAAAGGGTTGCCGCGTCTTCGGATTTTTTTCACGACGTCCGCGGGAGGCGGTCCGCAGGCGCCCGCGGCGGGCTACTCGTCCTCGTCCTCGTCGTCGCCCCGCGGCGCGAAGTCGCCCGCCACGGCCAGGTCTTCGGACCCGGCCCGGGCCGTCGCCGTGTAGCGGTCGTCCTTCGCGTCCCGGCCGCCGCGCTCATGGTCGTACTGCCCAGCGAACACCCACTCGCCCGCCGGGACCGTACGGCCCTCCTTCAGCCGCCAGGTGTAGACGAGGAAGCCGTCCCGCTCGCCGACCGTCAGCTCGAAGTCGTCCTCGGGCAGCGAGCGCCAGGCGCCCGTCGAGGACACCCCGCCGGTCTGCGCCACCCGCAACTCCACGGTCAGCGCGGTCAGTCGCTCCGAGGTCTTCACGGTGACGTTGCTCTGCGCCCAGAACTCGTTGCTGTGCGGGTCCACCGAGCCGTCCGACCACAGCGGACCGTCCTCGACCCCGGCACCGGCACCGGCGGGCGGCTGCGCGGGCGCCGACGACGACGGACCGGCCGGCGGTCGCGAGGAGGGCGGCGCGCCGGACTCCTCGCGCCGGGTGGGCGGGGCGCTCGGCGACGGGTCCGCCGGGAGGGCGGGCGGCGTGCCGGTCGCCTCCCGCGACGGCGTGGGCGTCGCGGTGGCCGCGACCGTGCCCTGCGGGGGAGCGCCGTCCGACTTCACCGCGGACGCCACCGCCAGCCCGCCGACGGCGAGCACGCCCGCGACCGCCGCCGTCGCCCCGGCCACCCGCAGCCAGCCGGACACCGGCGGCCGTACGGCCCGGTGACCGGCCGGACGGGCCTCCTCGGCCATGCCGCGCTCGATCCGGGCCAGCATCCGCGCCCGGTCCGGCTGATGCGCCTCGGCCGCCTCCCGCAGCCGGGCGCGCAGCTCCTCGTGCACGTCCCGCCGCATCATCGGTCCCTTCCCGCGGCCTGGCCGGTCCGCGCCATCACGGCGTGCACCTGCTGCGAGGCCTGCCGTGTGCCGAGCAGTCTCTGGAGCTCGGCCATTCCCTTCGAGGTCTGGCTCTTCACCGTACCCACCGACACACCGAGGGCGAGCGCCGTGTCCTTCTCCGACAGGTCGAAGGCGTACCGCAGCACCACACAGGCCCGCTTGCGGAACGGCAGCCGGCGCAGCGCCTCCTGGACGTCGACGACGCCCGCCACGTCCGGGTTCTCGGTCCGCTCCTCGCGCGGCGACCAGAACAGGGCGATGCGGCGCCGCTCGCGCACCGCGCTGCGGATCCGGGTGCGGGCCAGGTTGGCGACCACCCCGCGCGCGTACGCCACCGGATGGTCGGCCGCGCGTACCCGGTCCCAGCGGTGCCACAGCGCCAGCAGCGCGTCCGCCGCGAGGTCGTCGGCGGCGTCCGCCTCACCGGTCAACAGGTGGGCGAGGCGGCCGAGTTCGGCGTAGTGGCGCTCGAAGAAGGCATGGAACTCCACGGAGGCGGCGTCGTCGACGACTGTGCCCACGGGCGGTCTCTCCTCGCAGCGATTCCCCGGCGTCGAACAGCCGTACGCCGGGACGAGATCCGGAACTGTACCAGCGGGTCGTACGGGGTTTCGAATGACGTATGGCGGACCGAACTCGATTCCGTAACACGGAGAAAACCTGAAACCGGTTCGGCACGGGAACAATCCAGCCGGCATCCGCCACACCGTCACCACGCAGGCACCGAGGAGTCGTCCGCATGCTCGACAGGTACTTCCGGATCTCCGAACGGGGATCCACCATCGGCCGGGAGATACGCGGCGGATTCGCCACGTTCTTCACCATGGCCTACATCCTCGTCCTCAACCCGCTCATCCTGGGCAGCGCGAAGGACGCGAACGGCGAACAGCTCGACCCGGTCCAGCTCACCACCGCCACCGCCCTGGTCGCCGCCGTGATGACGGTCGTCATGGGCGTCGGCGGCAATCTGCCGCTCGCCCTCGCCGCCGGACTCGGCCTCAACGCCGTCGTCGCCTTCCAGATCGCCCCGCTGATGAGCTGGGACGACGCGATGGGCCTGGTCGTCCTCGAAGGCCTGCTGATCTGCGTGCTGGTGCTGACCGGGGTGCGCGAGGCCGTCATGCACGCCATCCCGCAACCGCTCAAGCAGGCCATCAGCGTCGGCATCGGCCTGTTCATCGCCTTCATCGGCTTCGTCGACGCCGGGTTCGTCAGCCGCATCCCCGACGCCGCGAACACCACCGTGCCGGTTCAGCTCGGCGGCTCCGGCACCCTCACCGGGTGGCCGATTCTCGTCTTCTGCCTCGGCGTGCTGCTGACCATCGCACTGCTCGCCCGCAAGGTGAAGGGCGCGATCCTCATCAGCATCGTGACCATGACGGTCGTCGCGATCGCCGTCAACGCCCTCGCCGACATCGAGAGCTGGGGCCTGACCACACCCGAGTGGCCCGGCCGGATCGTCGACGCCCCCGACTTCGGACTCGTCGGCGACTTCAGCCTGTTCGGCGCGTTCACCGCGCCCGAGGTCGGTGTCGTCACCGTCGTCCTGCTGGTCTTCACGCTGATCCTGTCCGACTTCTTCGACACCATGGGCACGGTCGTCGGCGTCAGCGCGGAGGCCGGACTGCTGGACGAGAACGGCAAGGTGCCCGGCCTCGGCCGCGTCCTGCTCATCGACGGCGCCGCGGCAGCCGCGGGCGGCGCGGCCTCCGCCTCCTCCGCCACCTCCTACATCGAGTCGGCGGCCGGCGTCGGCGAGGGCGCGCGCACCGGCTTCGCCAACCTCGTCACCGGTGGCCTGTTCGCCCTCGCCCTGTTCCTCACCCCGCTGCTCACCATCGTCCCGCTCCAGGCCGCGGCCCCCGCCCTGGTGGCCGTCGGGTTCCTGATGATGACGCAGGTCAAGCACATCGACTGGGACCGGTACGAGATCGCCATCCCCGCGTTCCTCACCATCGCCGTGATGCCGTTCACGTACTCCATCACCAACGGCATCGGCGCCGGCTTCCTCGCCTACGTCGTGATCAAGACGGTGCTCGGCAGGGCCAGGGAGGTCCACTGGCTGCTGTGGGGGACCTCGGCGCTGTTCCTGGTGTACTTCGCGATCGACCCGGTCGAGCAGCTGCTCGGCGTGAAGTGAGGCCCGCTCAGTCCCGCAGCGCCGCCTCCATCACGGCCTTGGCCACCGGCGCGGCCAGCCCGTTGCCGCTCACCTCGGAGCGGGCCGCGTCCGACTGCTCGACCACGACCGCCACCGCGACCTCCTTGTCCGAGCTGCCGGACTTGGCGTACGAGGTGAACCAGGCGTACGGCGTCTTGCTGTTGTTCTCGCCGTGCTGGGCCGTACCCGTCTTGCCGCCGACCGTCGCCCCGGGGATCCGGGCGTTGGAGCCGGTGCCCTCGTCGACGACCGTCCGCATCGCCGACTGGAGCTGCTCGGCCGTCTCGGGGCTGACGATCTGCTCGGTGGAGGCGTTGTCGTCGTAGTCCTCCAGCACATCGCCGCTGTGGTCGGTGATCTGCGAGACCATGTGCGGCTGCACCAGCTTGCCGCCGTTTGAAAGGGCCGCGGACACCATGGCGATCTGCAGCGGCGTCGCGGTCACGGAGAACTGGCCGATGCCGGACAGCGCCGTCTGCGGCTCGTCCATGCCCTTCGGGTACACGCTCTCGTACGCGCGCACCGGGACGTCCTGCTCGGAGTCGTTGAAGCCGAACTTCTCCGCCATCGCCCGCACCTTGTCCTGGCCGAGGTCGACGGCCATCTTGCCGAAGACGTTGTTGCAGGAGTACTGGAGCGCCACCCGGATCGAGGCGTTCTCGCAGGGCGCGTCCGGGTTCTCGTTGGTGAGGTCGTCGGAGGACAGCGGCAGGTCGTACGGGTCGGGGCTGTCCGTCCGCTCGTCCACCGACCCGTACAGCCCGTCATCCAGGGCCGCCGCCGCGACGACCAGCTTGAAGGTGGAGCCCGGCGGCAGCGGCTGGCGCAGCGCCCGGTTCGTCATGGGCTTGTCGGGGTCCTTGGTGAGCCCGGTCCAGGCCTCCGAGTCACCCGCGGTGATCTTCGTGGGGTCGTACGACGGGGTGGAGACGACCGCGAGGATCCGCCCGCTCCTCGGGTCGATGGCGACGGCGGCGCCCTTCTTGTCGCCCAGCGCCTCGTGCGCCGCCTTCTGGGTGTCCGGGTCGATCGTCGTGATCACGTCACCGGGTTCGGCGCGCTTGCCGGTGACCGTGTCCATCACGGTCTTCAGCCGGGTGTCCGTGCCGTCCAGGAGGTCCTGGTAGATGCCCTCGAGCTGGGTGGCGCCGTAGACCTGCGAGCTGTAGCCGGTCACCGCCGCGTACAGCGGGCCCTGCTTGTACGTCCGCTTGTATCTGAGGTCGCCGCTCTTCGTCCGCGCCGAACCGGTGACCGCCTCCCCGGCCACGACGATGTTGCCCAGCGGCTCGCTGTACAGCTCGATCGCGTTCCGCCGGTTGTGCTTGTCCTCCGCCAGCGCCTTGCCCTCGTAGAACTGCACCCACGTCGCCCTGACCAGCAGGGCGAGCACCAGAAGCAGAGTGAAGACCGACGCGCGCCTGATCGTCTTGTTCATTCCGCTCGGACAGACGAGCGGGACCGGCCGGAACGTTCCCTTCCGCCCGTTTTCTCATCCTCTCCTCAGAAAGACCCCGGGCTGACGACCCGGGCGCGGAAGACGGCGTCAGGCCTCGCCCCGCAGGAACCCCGCCTCGTACGCCGCGATCACGGCCTGCGTACGGTCCCGGGCCCCCGTCTTCGCCAGAACGGCCGCCACATGGGACTTCACCGTCGCCGGGCCGACCTCCATCCGCCGGGCGATCTCCGCGTTGGTGAGCCCGGTCGCCATGAGCCGCAGCACCTCGCTCTCGCGGGCCGTGAGCCTCGCCACCCACGGGGCGGGCTCGGGCCGCGCGTGCCGCACGGCCAGCGCCCGCACGGCCGACGGGAACAGCAGGGTGTCGCTGCGCGCGACCAGCCGCACCGCCTGCACCAGCGCGTCCGCGTCCGCCCGCTTCAGCAGGAACCCGGCGGCACCGGCGCGCAGCGCGTCGTACACATAGGAGTCGTTCTCGAACGTGGTCACGACCACGATCCGGGGCGGCGCCTCCATCGTGCCGAGGATCCGCTCGGTGGCGCGGATGCCGTCGGTCTCGGGCATCCGCACGTCCATCAGCACGACGTCGGGCCGCAGCTCCCGGACCACCGACACCGCCTCCGCGCCGGTCGCCGCCTCGCCGACGACCTCCAGGTCCGGTTCGGCGGAGAGGATCGCGCGCAGCGCGGTGCGCACCATGCGCTCGTCGTCGGCGAGGACGATCCGCACGGGGGCGGGCGTCCCGCCGGCCGTCCTGTGGGTGGTCTCGCTCATACGGGTCCCTTCATCGGCAGACGTACGCACAACCGCCACCGCCCGTCCGACGGGCCGGCCTCGGACGTGCCGCCCAGCAGCCGGGCCCGGTCGGCGATGCCGCGCAGGCCGTGCCCGCCGCCGGGGCGGCACGGCGCGGGGCCGGTCAGCGGGTTCTCGACGGTGATCTCCAGCCGGTCGCCGGTCCGCGCGATCCGCAGCGTCACCCGCGCGCCCGCGCCGCCGTGCCGCAGGGCGTTGCTCAGCCCCTCCTGCACGATGCGGTACGCCTCGCGCGACACCAGCGGCGGCAGCGCGGCCGGGTCGACGCCCAGCTCGCAGTCCACCCGCAGCCCGGCCGCCTGGGTACGGCGCAGCAGCCCGTCGAGATCGGCGTCGAGGGTGGGCGCGGGCGCCGTACCGGGGGCGTCGCCGTCCCGCAGCACGCCCAGTACGGCGTCCAGTTCGCCGACCGTGCGCCGGGTGGTGTCCTCGATCGCGGCCAGCGCCTCGCGGACGAACTCCGGGTCGCTGTCCAGCACCCGGCGGGCGGCGCTCGCCTGGAGGGTGACCGCGCTGAGCGCGTGACCGACGGAGTCGTGCAGCTCGCGCGCGAGCCGGTTGCGCACGGCGAGGTCGGCGGCGCGCCGCTCGGCCGCGGCCAGCCGGTCCTCGGGCGCCGGTCCGAGCAGCGCGGGCGCCCAGCGGGCGAGCAGCGCGCCGCACCCGGCCGCGCAGGCCGCCAGCGCCACCAGACACCCCACGCCCGCGAGCGGGGAAAGGGCCAACGCCCAGGTCTCACCGAGGGGTTCGGGCAGCTCCACCAGGTCCGCGCGGAACCGGGCGAGCGCGGGCAGCAGGATCAGGAACACCGCGAACGGCGGCACCGCCAGCGACATCCCGGAGACGATCCCGCCCAGCCCGAGATGCAGCGTGAACCAGGCCGCCGTACGGCCCTTCGCGGCGCGGCCACGGGCGGGCCCGTAGGCCAGCCGGTCCTCCTCCACCCCGCACAGCCAGCGCACCGCGCCCGACTCCAGGGGCCGGGTCAGCGGGAACAGGGCGGTGACGGCGGCCAGCGGCAACCCGACGGCGAACGAGGCCAGTTGCAGGGACAGGTCCTGGAAGACGTACCGCGAGTCGGTGGCGGGCCCGACGATCAGCTGTCCGACGAAGACGTACGGCATGGCGAGCGCGCCGCCGAGGATCAGATGGATCCAGCGCCGGCGCGCCCGCCGTCCGAACAGCGCCCGGATGAACGCGCTCACGCCGTACGCCGGCCCGCCGCGCGAGCCACGAGGAGGCGGACGGCCAGGCCCGCGACGAGGAAGCCGACGATCATGCCGCAAGCGTAGGTGAGGTTCATCAGCGGCGTGGGCCGTTCCGCGGCGCCCTCCGTGACGGCCAGCGAGGCCACCGCCTGCCAGCCCGCCCAGCAGGCCGCGGCGGCGGAGGCGGTCCAGGCGAGGGCCAGCGGCACCTTCACCGGCAGCGCCCGGCCGCGGCGGAAGGCGAGCATCAGACCGGCGGCGACGGCCACGGCGAGGAAGACCGCGGACTGGGCCTCCACGACGTGGAAGTCACTGGTCCGGTCGGCGATCCGGTCGGCGTTGAGCCCGGTGGTGGCGCCGCAGGCCCATGACAGGTGCGCGGTCAGCGGCGGCAGGGCGAGGACGGCCGCGGCGACGGCCACCGTCTTCTGGGCGGCGGTGCCGAGGAGCGCGCACGGCAGGTCCCACACCCGGCCCCGCCACAGCCGGCCCCAGCGGTCGCGGGCGTACAGCGCGAACAGCGTCCCGAGGGCGAGGCCCTGCACGATGAAACCGCCGTAGACCACGACGAACACCCAGGACTCCAGGAACGTCCGGCCGTCGTCGTCCGCGGTGCTGACGGTGCCCCCGAACGCGGTGACGAGGAGCTGCACCGGGAAGCCCGTCATGATCGGCGTGAGCAGCCCGGTCGCCACCCACATGGGGACCGTCAGCAGCCACCCGGGCAGCCGCAGGCCCCACGGCCGGGTCAGCACCAGCGCCAGCACGATCACGCACGCGTCCATCAGGACGGTGACGCCGTTCGCGACGGTCACGGCGGTGCGGTCTTCCAGCAGGACGCTGCCGTCCGGGATCCCGATGTGACTCCCGGCGAGCCAGGCGATCTTGAGGCTCAGATACGGCAGGCACGAGACGACGGCGACGGCGCGCAGGATCCTGCGCGGCCG
This sequence comes from Streptomyces sp. NPDC052773, assembly GCF_044547145.1. Classification (NCBI taxonomy): domain Bacteria; kingdom Bacillati; phylum Actinomycetota; class Actinomycetes; order Kitasatosporales; family Streptomycetaceae; genus Streptomyces; species Streptomyces sp. NPDC052773. The sequence continues at coordinate 242,703 of NZ_JBITZX010000008.1, forward strand.
GTCGAGGGCGGCGGGGGAGCCGGTGGTGCGAGCGGAGGCGGCGGCTGTCTGCGTCATGCCCTCACGCTCCCGCGCGGACCGCACCCCTCACGTCCTGCCCCACGACGATCCGTCTCCGCCGCGCGGGGGAGGGGCCGCGGGGTCACTCCTCCAGCCGGAGCACCACTTCCTCGATCTCCGCGCCCCGCGCGGGCGCGTACCCCCGGTCCCGGGCGGTCTCGTGGAAGCCGCAGCGGGCCAGCACCCGCAGCGATCCCGCGTTGTCGGCCGCCGCGCGGGCGTACAGCGGGCGTTCGGGGACCTCGGTGAGCAGGGCGCGCAGCGCGGCGGTGGCCACGCCGCGGCCCCAGTAGGCGCGGTCCACCCAGTAGGTGACCTCGCGTTCGCCGGGCACGCCGTAGACCGCCGCGCTGCCCACCACGTCACCGTCGAGCAGCACCGTGCGGGCGTGTACGTCCGCGGAGGCACGCAGCCGCCGCCAGTGGTCCTCGAAGGCGGACCAGTCGGCCGGGTCCGGCGGGGTGAACGCGGCCATCCGCAGGGATTCGGGGTCGTTGAGCTGCCGGTAGAAGACCGGCAGGTCGCTGTCGTGGACGGGGCGGAGCGCCACCTGCACGGTCAGAGCCTCCGGGTCGCCAGGGTCAGCCGGTCGCGCGCGTCGAACAACGCGTCCTTCACCATCTGTTCGTGCGCGGGTGTGAGCCGGGCCACCGGGATCGAGCAGCTGATCGCGTCGCGGGCCGGGGTGCGGTAGGGGATCGCCACGCCGAAGCAGCGCAGCCCCAGGGTGTTCTCCTCGCGGTCGACCGCGTACCCCTGCTCCCGCACCTGGTGCAGCTCCTCGATGAGCTTCTCCCGGTCGGTGATGGTGTGCTCGGTGAGCGCGGGCAGCGTCTCCGGGAGCATCTTGCGGACCTGCTCGTCGCTGTAGGTGCTCAGCAGGGCCTTGCCCAGGGAGGTCGAGTGGGCGGGCAGCCGCCGGCCGACCCGGGTGAACGGGCGCAGGTAGTGCTGGGACTGACGGGTCGCCAGATAGACCACGTTGGTGCCGTCGAGGCGGGCCAGGTGGATGGTCTCCGTGGTGTCGTCGGAGAGCCGGTCCAGGGTCGGCCGGGCGACCGCGACGACCTCGTCGCCGTCGATGTAGGAGGTGCCGACCAGCAGCGCCCGCACCCCGATGCCGTACCGGGTGCCGGTCGCGTCGGTCTCCACCCAGCCGAGGTCGACGAGGGTGCGCAGCAGCATGTACAGGCTGGACTTCGGGTACCCGACGGCCTCCTGGACCGACGCGAGGGAGTGCATACCGGGGCGGGCCGCGAAGTATTCCAGCAGCTCCACCGTCCGCACCGCCGACTTGACCTGCGCTCCGCCGCCCGTCTCGCCTGCCGACATCGCCCTTGACCCCTTCGTTGGACGGGAAATAGTCTCTCGATCGTTCATCATCAGAGACAGTGTTCAGTATATCGAACGCCCCTGCCGGGCGGGAGACATACTGGGAGGGACCCGTGGTGGCAGCAGCACCAGTCTGGAGTGTCGACCCCCGTACCGGGAAGCAGCGGGAACAGGTTGCGGTGGAGGCCACAGCCCAGGAGGTGGACGCCGCCGTCCGCGCAGCGCACGAGGCCCGCGGCGCCCTGACCGACCGCACGGTCCGCGCCGCCTTCCTGCGCACCGCCGCCGACCGCCTCGACGCCGCCAAGGGCCGGCTCGTCGAGACCGCCGACGCCGAGACCGCGCTCGGCCCCGTCCGCCTCACCGGCGAACTCGCCCGCACCTGCTACCAGCTGCGCGCGTTCGCGGACATCGTCGACGAGGGCGCCTACCTCGACGTCGTCATCAACCACCCCGACGACACCGCCACCCCGCCCATCCCGGACCTGCGCCGCTACAAGGTCCCCCTCGGTGCCGTCGCCGTCTACTCCGCCTCCAACTTCCCCTTCGCCTTCTCCGTCGCCGGCGGCGACACCGCGAGCGCGCTCGCCGCGGGCTGCCCGGTCGTCGTCAAGGCCCACCCCGACCACCCCGCGCTGTCCGAGCAGGTCGCCGGAGTGCTGCGGGAGGCCGCCGCCGAACACGGCATCCCCGCCGGGGTCGTCGGCCTGGTGCACGGCTTCGAGGCGGGCGTCGAGCTGATCAAGCACCCGCTGGTCGCCGCCGCCGGGTTCACCGGATCCGTACGGGGCGGCCGTGCCCTCTTCGACGCGGCCGCCGCGCGCCCCGTGCCCATCCCCTTCCACGGCGAGCTGGGCTCCCTCAACCCCGTCCTCGTCACCCAGGCCGCCGCGGCCGAGCGCGCCGAGGCGATCGGCACCGGGCTCGCCGGGTCGATGACGCTGGGCGTCGGCCAGTTCTGCGTGAAGCCGGGGCTGGTGCTGGCACCGGCCGGCGAGGCGGGCGACCAGCTGGTCAAGTCGCTCACCGAGGGCGTCGCCGCCGTCGACGCCGGGGTGCTGCTCGACCACCGGATGCGGGACAACTTCGTCGCGGGCGTCGCCGAGCGCGCGCAGCTGCCGGACGTGGAGGCGCCGGTGACGCCGGGCGAGGGCGGCGAGCACACCGTCAGCCCCGGCTTCCTGACCGTGCCGGCGAACCGGCTGGCCGCGGAGGGGGAGCACGATCTGCTGCTGGAGGAGTGCTTCGGGCCGGTGACCGTCGTCGCCCGCTACCGGGACGAGGACGAGGCGAAGGCCGTGCTGTCGCGGCTGCCGGGGAATCTCACGGCGACCGTGCACCTGTCCTCGGCGGAGGCCGCCGGGGAGGGGCGGGGGCCGGAGATCCTGGCCGAGCTGACGCCGCTGGCCGGGCGCGTGCTGGTGAACGGGTGGCCGACCGGGGTCGCCGTCGCGCCGGCGCAGCACCACGGGGGGCCGTACCCCGCCACGACGTCGACGTCCACGTCGGTGGGCGGGACCGCGATCGAGCGGTGGCTGCGGCCCGTCGTCTATCAGGGGGCGCCCGAGGCGTTGCTGCCGCCGGAGCTGCGGGACGAGAATCCGCTCGGGCTGCCCCGGCGGTTCAACGGGGTGCTGGAGCGGTAGCGCCGTGGGGGTGCGGTGCGCTGCGGGGTGCGGGGTGTCCGTTGGTCGCTCGCGCCCACGCGGCGGAGCCGCATATCGATACAGCCCCGCGCCCCCAGGTGGGGAATGGAACTCGCCGGTTGAATGTTCACGTATCTCGGACGGAGGGAGTCTCCGTCCCCTGGGATCTACTGAGCTGGAGAGCCGTGAGCATGCGCGTCGAGATCTGGAGCGACATCGCCTGTCCCTGGTGCTACGTGGGCAAGGCCCGCTTCGAGAAGGCGCTGGCGGACTTCCCGCACCGTGACGAGGTCGAGGTGGTGCACCGCTCCTTCGAGCTGGACCCGGGCCGCGCCAAGGGCGACACCGGCCCGGTCGTGCCGATGCTGGCGCGCAAGTACGGCATCTCGGAGGAGCAGGCGCAGGCCGCCGAGGACAACCTGGGCGCGCAGGCCGCCGCCGAGGGCCTGGCCTACCGCACCCGCGGCCGGGACCACGGCAACACCTTCGACATGCACCGGCTGCTCCACCACGCCAAGCAGTACGGCCGCCAGGGCGAGCTGATCCAGCGGCTGTACGAGGCGAACTTCGCCGAGGAGCGGTCCGTCTTCGACGGCATCGAGCGGCTCGTCGAGATCGCCGCCGAGGCCGGGCTCGACGCCGCCGAGGCCCGTACCGTGCTCGCCGACCCCGACGCCTACGCCGCCGAGGTCCGCGCCGACGAGCAGCAGGCCGCCGAGCTGGGCGCCACCGGGGTGCCGTTCTTCGTGCTCGACCGGAAGTACGGCATCTCCGGCGCGCAGCCCGCCGAGGTCTTCGCCCAGGCGCTCCGGCAGGCCTGGGGCGAGCGGTCGCCGCTCACCCTGCTGGACCAGGGGGACGCCGACGCGTGCGGCCCCGACGGATGCGCGGTGCCCCAGCCGTCGTAGCCGGTACGAATCCGCAGGTCGGGGCGGACTCATAAGCAACTCTTAGAGAATCCGCGTAAAAATACGCAATGGACGAGGGAAGGCCGGGGGCCCAGAGTGGACCCATGGAGACCACCAGCGCCCTCGACGCCCTCGTCCGTGCCGAGTTCAGCCCCGTGTCCACCTTCCTGAACACCGCGAGCAACGGCCTGCTGCCCGCCCGCGCGGTCACCGCCCTCCGGGAGGCGGCGCTGCTGCGGGCCGAGGGCCGGCCGCTGACCCCGCTGTACGAGGACGTCGAGGCGTGCCGGGCCGCCTACGCCCGGCTGGCCGGCGTCCCGGTGACCCGGGTCGCGCTGGGCGCGTCGGTCGCCGCGCACACCGGGCTGATCGCCGCCTCCCTGCCCGCGGGCGCCGAAGTCCTCACCGCGGAGGGCGATTTCACCTCCGTGCTGAACGCCTTCCACGTCCGCGGCGACCTCAAGGTCCGCACGGTCCCGCTGGAACGGATCGCCGAGTCCGTCCGCCCCGGCACCGCGCTCGTCGCGGTCAGCGCCGTCCAGTCGGCCGACGGACGGATCGCCGACCTCACCGCCCTGCGGGAGGCCGCCCGCGCCCACGGGGCGCGCACCTACGTCGACCACTCCCAGGCCGCCGGCTGGCTGCCGATGGACGCCGCCGCCGACGACTTCAGCGCCGCCGTCTCCTTCAAGTGGCTGCTCGGCCCGCACGGCGCCGCCTTCCTCGTCGTCCCCGAGGACTTCGGCGGGCTCACCCCGCTGCTGGCCGGCTGGGTCGCCGGGGAGCGGCCGTGGGACAGCACCTACGGGCCGGTGACCGAGTACGCCCACAGCGCCCGGCGGTTCGACCTGAGCCACGCCCTGTTCACCTTCGCCGGGCTGCGCCGCTCGCTCGACCTGATCGAGGAGGTCGGCGTGGCCGCCGTGCACGCCCACGACGTGGCGCTCGCCGACCGGTTCAGGGCCGGGCTCGCCACGCTCGGCCACGAGCCGGTGCCCGCCCCCGGGTCGGCGATCGTCTCCGTGCCCGGTCTCGGCTCCCGCCAGCCGGAACTGAGCGAGGCCGGCATCGAGGTGTCCGACCGCGCGGGCAACCTGCGCGCCGCGTTCCACCTGCACAACACGGCCGCGGACGTGGACCGTCTGCTGGACGCGCTGGCCGGCTGACCGGACGGCCGGACAGGGGAGCGGGGGGGGGGGGGGGGGGGGGCCCCCCCCCCCCCCCCGCGCCCGCCGCCCCCCCCCCCCCCCCCCCCCCCCCCCGGCGCGGCGGGGGGGCGGCGGGGGGGCGGGGGGGGGGCCGGCCGGCCGGGCGGGCGCGGGGGGGGGGGGGGGGCCCCCCCCCCCCCCCCCCCCCGCTCCCCTGTGCCACCTCAGCGCACCCGCGCGGTCACCGCACCGGCGTGAAGTCCCGCGCCCCGATGAACTCGGGCCGCCGCACCGGCGCCGCGAACGGCTCGACCGCCGCGTTCTCCACACTGTTGAACACGATGAAGACGTTGCTGCGCGGGAACGGCGTGATGTTGTCGCCGGAGCCGTGCATGGCGTTGCAGTCGAACCAGGTCGCCGAACCGGCCTTGCCGGTGAACAGCCGGATGCCGTACTCGGAGGCCAGCTTGGTCAGCGCCTCGTCGGACGGGGTGCCCGCGTCCTGCATCTGGAGCGACTTCTTGTAGTTGTCCTTCGGCGTGGCGCCCGCGCAGCCCAGGAAGGTCTTGTGCGAGCCGGGCATGATCATCAGCCCGCCGTTGGTGTCGTAGTTCTCGGTCAGCGCGATCGAGACGGACACCGTCCGCATGTTCGGCAGACCGTCCTCGGCGTGCCAGGTCTCGAAGTCGGAGTGCCAGTAGAAGCCGCTCGCGCCGAAACCGGGCTTGACGTTGATCCGCGACTGGTGGACGTACACGTCGGAGCCGAGGATCTGCCGGGCGCGGCCGACCACCCGCTCGTCGCGCACCAGGTTCGCGAACACCTCGCTGATCCGGTGCACTTCGAAGACGGAGCGGATCTCGTTGGACTTCGGCTCGACGATCGAGCGCTCGTCGGCGCGGATCTGCGGGTCGGTGACCAGCCGCTCCAGCTCCTGCCGGTAGACGGTGACCTCGTCCTCGGTGATCAGCTGGTCGATGGCGAGGAAGCCGTCGCGCTCGAACGCCTGGAGGTCGGCCGGACCGAACGGACCGGGCGCGTCGGGCGCGCCCCAGACGACCGGGTCCTGGCGCGGGATCAGTACCTCGCTGGTGCCTCGGGTCGGGTAGAGATCGGTGACGGTTGTGTGCGTGGTGGTGGTCATGGGGTTCTCACACCTCCTCGGGTTCGGTGAGCAGCGGGTAGACGCCGTTCTCGTCGTGGTCCTCCCGGCCGGTCACCGGCGGGTTGAACACGCAGATGCAGCGGAAGTCCTCCTTGACGCGCAGCGTGTGCCGCTCGTGCCCGTCGAGGAGGTACATGGTCCCGGGCGTGATGGTGTACGTCCGCCCGGTCTCGTGGTCGGTCAGCTCGGCCTCGCCCTCGACACAGACCACGGCCTCGATGTGGTTGGCGTACCACATCGACGTCTCCGTGCCCGCGTAGAGGATCGTCTCGTGCAGCGAGAAGCCGACCCTCTCCCGGGCGAGGACGATGCGTTTGCTCTCCCACGTCCCGGACGCGGCCTTCACATGCCGGTCGGTGCCTTCGATGTCCTTGAACGAACGGACGATCACGGTGGAGCGATGCCTCCTAGATAGCGGTCGGGCGGTCGGGCGGTCGGGCGGTCGGGCGGTCGGGGCGGCCGGGGGCCGGACGATCAGGCCGTCGGGCGCTCCGGCCGTCGGGCGGTCGGGCCGTCAGGCGGTTTCGCGGATGGCGCGGGCGAGCGTGGTCAGGCCCTCGTCCAACTCGTCGGGGGTGATGGTGAGGGCGGGCAGCAGCTTGACGACCTCGCTCTCCGGGCCGGAGGTCTCGATCAGCAGCCCCAGCTCGAAGGCGCGGCGCGCGACCCGCTCGGCCCGGCCCTTGTCGTGGAACTCCAGGCCCCACACCAGGCCGCGGCCCCGGTACTCCTTGACGTCGGCCAGGTTCTCCTCGGTGACGGCGATCAGCGCCTGCTCGACCTGCTCGCCGCGCGTCCGGGTCTGCTTCTCCATGGCGGAGCCGTCGGTCCAGTACATCTCCAGCGCGGCGCTGGCCGTGACGAACGCCGGGTTGTTGCCGCGGAAGGTGCCGTTGTGCTCGCCCGGCTCCCACACGTCCAGCTCCGGCTTGAACAGGCACAGCGACATCGGCAGGCCGTAGCCGCTGATGGACTTGGAGACGGTGACGATGTCCGGGGTGATGCCCGCCTCCTCGAAGGAGAAGAAGGCGCCGGTACGGCCGCAGCCCATCTGGATGTCGTCGACGATCAGCAGCATGTCCTGGCGCGCGCACAGATCGGCGAGCGCCCGCAGCCACTCCGCGCGGGCCACGTTGACGCCGCCCTCGCCCTGCACGGTCTCCACGATCACGGCGGCAGGCTTGTTCAGCCCGGAGCCCTGGTCCTCCAGCAGCCGCTCGAACCACAGGAAGTCCGGCACCGTGCCGTCGAAGTAGTTGTCGAACGGCATCGGCGTGCCGTGCACCAGCGGGATTCCGGCGCCGGCCCGCTTGAAGGCGTTGCCGGTGACGGCGAGCGAGCCGAGCGACATCCCGTGGAAGGCGTTGGTGAACGACACGATCGCCTCGCGCCCCTTCACCTTCCGCGCCAGCTTCAGCGCGGCCTCCACGGCGTTGGTGCCCGTCGGGCCCGGGAACATGACCTTGTACGGCAGGTCGCGCGGGCGCAGCACCAGGTCCTGGAAGGTCTGCAGGAAGCGGCGCTTGGCCGTCGTCGACATGTCGAGACCGTGGGTGACGCCGTCCCGCTCCAGATAGTCGAGCAGGGCCCGTTTCAGCACGGGGTTGTTGTGGCCGTAGTTCAGCGAACCGGCCCCGGCGAAGAAGTCGAGGTACTCGTGGCCGTCCTCGTCGTACATACGGCTGCCGTGCGCCCGGTCGAAGACGGTGGGCCAGCCGCGGCAGTAGCTGCGCACCTCGGACTCCACGGTCTCGAAGACGCTCAGGTCGGGCTGGGTGATGGTCACGACGAATCGCTCCTCAGTGCGAGAGGTGGGGGGTCAACGGGCCGATGCGGTACAGGACTTCGGGGTCGTGCGGGCCGTCCGGGAACAGCGGGGTGTCGAACAGGACCTCCCGCTCGACGCGGGCGCCGTGCCGGGCGGCGAACGAGGCGAACAGCCGCTCCGACGCGGTGTTGCCCGGGGTGATCGTCGTCTCCACGCAGATCACCTCGAGCTCGGCCGCCACCCGGGCGGCCAGCCCGTCCAGCAGCCGGGCCGCGATGCCGCGACCGCGGTGGGCGGCGTCGACGGCCACCTGCCACACGAGCAGGGTCCGCGGACGGTCGGGCCGCAGGTACCCGGTGACGAACCCGACGGCCTCCCCGTCGCCGTCGCGCGCCACCGCGGAGGTCGCGGCGAAGTCCCGGCACCACAGCAGATAGCTGTAGGAGGAGTTCAGGTCGAGCGTTCCGGATTCCTTGGCGAGCCGCCAGAAAGCGGCCCCGTCCGCCACCGACGGGCGGTCGATGTACAGGTCTGCTGATGCGTCTGCTGGTGTGTCTGCGGGTGCGGCAGTCATGCGGATTGAATTTAGCGAGCGGAATTCGAAATTGCATGGCCGCTGGGGGTTGGGTGGGAAGGCGTCCTGTGTTATCACGCGGGCGCGTGCGAGGTGGCTTGTGGGGATTTGCCCGGAATATCCAGCACAAAACGGACGCGATGTGTAACGCGTCACAGCCATGTAACCCCTGTGAGATCCGCCCGAATTACGCCGATTGGCGTTTGCAGAATCTTCGCGTTTAGCGTTGGGGAAACGGGGCAGAAGAATACGGGAAGCTGCCGTGGAATCTCTTTATATAAGAGTTCCGAATTCAGGTTCCGGTAACCCCGTCAATACGTTCCCGAAGGATGTCGCATGGCCGTTGTGCCGCGCGTACTCCTCAATGAGATGAATGAGCACCCAGCGCAGACCGATTTCGAGCCCCCGCATCGGGCCCCCGTCGATCCGCCCGGCGTCGTCCAGTCCCCGGCACTTCAGTGGTTCGGCGGCACGCGCCCGCGCCGCCGGGGCGCGGGCGACAGTGCGCGGTCCTGCCGCCCCCGCTCTCGGCGGTCGTCAGTTCCAGGCGGCCTCGGCGGCGCGCCGTGCCGCCTCCAGGTCCACCGTCGCTCCCTGCTCGGCCAGCGCGGCGCCCAGGGCGGCGAGGCTTGCCTGGACGGCCCCCGGGGTGGCGTCGGGGCCGTAGTGGTTGACGCGGATCATCTCCTTGGCCAGGGAGCCGCCGCCCGCGGCGAGCGGCAGTGCCGGGTCGCTCGCCAGGGCGCGGGCGACCAGTTCCGAGGCGGTCACCCCCGCCGGGGCGCGCAGCGTCGTCGCCACCGGAGCCGCCTCCGCCGCGTCGTGGACATACGGCTCCAGGCCCCCGCCGAGTGCCACCGCGCCCGCGCGGGTCGCCGCCGCGGCGGAGCGGTGGCGACCCATCACCGTCTCCAGGCCCTCCGCCTCGATCCGCTCGACACACGCCTCCAGCGCCAGCATCTCCAGCTGCGCCGGCGCGTGCAGCAGCGCCTTGCGACCGCCGTCGACCCAGCGCTCCTTCCAGTCCAGGAGGGAGAGATACGAGCGGCGCGGCGCCGCGGGGTTCGCGGCCATCCGCGCCCATGCCCGCTCGCTCACCGACACCGCGGACACGCCCGCCGGGCCGCCCATCGCCTTCTGCGCGCCGATCACACACAGGTCGACGCCCCAGGCGTCCGGCAGCACCGGCTCCGCGCCGACGGAGGCGACCGCGTCCAGGTAGAACAGCGCGCCGTGCTCGCGGACCACCTCGCCGATCCCCGCGACCGGGTTGGTGTTGCCGGTGGCCGCCTCGGCGTGCACCAGGGACACGAAGTCGATCTCCGGGTGCTCGGCGAACGCCTCCCGGATCTGCTCGGCGGTCACCGCCGTGTGGAACGGCACGGCGAGGTCGTACACCGTCGCACCGCAGTCCCGCAGCCAGCCCCCGAAGGTCTGCCCGTACGGCCCCGTGATCACGTTCAGCGCGACCGTGCCCGGCCCGGCGGTGGCCCGGATCGCCCCCTCCAACGGCAGCAGCGCCTCGCCCTGCATGATCACGACGTCCTGCCGGGTGTCCAGCAGCCGGGCGACCCGGTCCTCGATCGCGGCGAAGCGCGCGGCGGTCAGCGGGGGCAGGTCGAGGAGGGGGTGGGTCACTGCGGTGCTCTCTTCGCTCACGGGGCGGACGAGGTCGAGGGTAGCGGCCCGGGGTCCACCGTCCGGTGGGCCCCCGTCCACCGCCCGGCAGCCTCCACTGCCCCCTCGGCGGCGCGACTTCTTAGGCCGAACCGCCCCACAGGCATCACTTCTATTTGAGTGACCCAAACATTTCCTTATAATCGGAACTCACTGTTCCCTTAGGAGGTCCCCCGTGAACACCGTCCTCGGGCGCCGGGCCCGTGTCCTGGTCGCCGCCACCGCGACGGCCGGGCTGGTCCTCGTAGCCGGCTGCACCTCCAGCGACGACGGCGACGGCGGCGAGAAGACCGCCGCCGGTGGTGTCGAGCTGGTCAAGGCCGGACAGCTCACCACCTGCACCCACCTGCCGTACCCGCCGTTCCAGTCGGAGATCGACGGCAAGGTGCAGGGCTTCGACGTCGCGCTGATCGACCTGGTCGCCGAGGACCTGGGCGTGAAGCAGCAGATCCTCGACCAGCCCTTCGAGAACTTCAAGACGGGTGGCTCCCTCAACGCCGGCCAGTGCGACCTCGCCGCCGCCGGCATGACCATCACCGAGGAGCGCAAGAAGAACGTCGACTTCTCGGACCCGTACTTCGACGCCACCCAGGCCGTCCTCGCCGACAAGAAGAGCGGCATCTCCTCCTTCGCCGACCTCAAGGGCAAGAAGGTCGGCGCCCAGGCGCAGACCACCGGCGAGGACTACGCCAAGAGCAAGGGCCTCGACCCGGTCTCCTTCGAGTCCTCCGACGCCGTCCTCAACGGCCTGCGCACCGGCCAGGTCCAGGCGGTCGTCATCGACTACCCGGTGGTCCAGGGCTGGCTGAAGGACAAGGCCAACGCCGACGCCTTCGAGGTCGCGGAGCAGATCAACACCGGCGAGCAGTACGGCTTCACGGTGAAGAAGGGCAACGACAAGCTGCGCGAGGCCATCAACAAGGCCATCGCCGACGCCAAGGCCGACGGCACGTACAAGAAGCTGTACGAGCAGTGGATCGGCCCGTACGTCGCTCCCGCGACGGAAGGTGCGACCGCGGCCTCCCCGTCCGCCTCATGACGAGCCCGGACACCCCGGACACCGCTCTCCAGCCGAAGAGGAAGGGCCTGACCCGGCGCCAGAGGCGCAGCCTCTCGCGCGGCGCGCAGTACGTCGTCTTCGTCGCGGCCGTGATCGCCTTCGCGGTCACGGCCGACTGGGACCGGCTGGCCAACCAGTTCGCGCAGGCCGACATCGCGGAGCAGATGTTCCCCGAGGTCATCACGCTGGCGCTGAAGAACACCGTGCTGTACACCCTGTCCGGCTTCGCCGTCGGCCTGGTGCTCGGCATGGTCATCGCGCTGATGCGGCTGTCGTCCGTCGGCCCGTACCGGTGGCTCGCCGGCGTCTACATCGAGATCTTCCGCGGCCTGCCCGCCCTGCTGATCTTCATCTTCATCGGGGTGGCCGTCCCGCTGGCCTTCCCCGGCACGGAGATCGTCGGCGGCACCTACGGCAAGGTGGCCCTCGCGCTCGGCCTGGTCGCCGCCGCCTACATGGCGGAGACCTTCCGCGCGGGCATCCAGGCCATCCCGAAGGGCCAGATGGAAGCCGCCCGCTCGCTGGGCTTCTCCCACGCCCGGGCCATGATCTCGATCATCCTCCCGCAGTCCTTCCGGGTCATCCTGCCGCCGCTCACCAACGAACTCGTCCTGCTCTTCAAGGACTCCTCGCTGGTGCTGTTCCTCGGTGTCACCCTGGAGGAGCGGGAACTGTCCAAGTTCGGCCGCGACCTGGCCAGCCAGACCGCCAACTCCACGCCGATCCTCGTCGCCGGCCTGTGCTACCTGCTGGTCACGATCCCGCTCGGCTTCGTCGTACGCCGTATGGAGGCGAAGGCCCAGGAGGCCGTGAAATGAGCCGCCCCGAGATCGAGATCCGCGATCTGCACAAGTCCTTCGGCGACAACCGGGTGCTGCGCGGCATCGACCTGGAGATCGGCCAGGGCGAGGTCGTCTGCGTCATCGGCCCCTCCGGCTCCGGCAAGTCCACGCTGCTGCGGTGCGTGAACCTGCTGGAGGAGCCCACCAAGGGCCAGGTGTTCGTCGGCGGCACGGAGGTCACCGACCCGGACGTCGACATCGACGCCGTACGCCGCCGCATCGGCATGGTCTTCCAGCAGTTCAACCTGTTCCCGCACCTCACGGTGACCGAGAACCTGACGCTGCCGCAGCGCCGGGTGCTCAAGCGGGACAAGGCGCAGGCCGCCCGCGTCGCCGCCGAGAACCTGGCCCGCGTCGGCCTCGCGGAGAAGGCGGACGCCTACCCGTCCTCCCTCTCCGGCGGCCAGCAGCAGCGCGTCGCCATCGCCCGCGCCCTCGCCATGGGCCCCGAGGTGATGCTGTTCGACGAGCCGACCTCCGCGCTCGACCCGGAGCTGGTCGGCGACGTCCTCGCGGTGATGCGGATGCTCGCCCAGGAGGGCATGACCATGATGGTCGTCACCCACGAGATGACCTTCGCCCGCGAGGTCGCCGACCGGGTCGTCTTCATGGACGGCGGCGTGATCGTCGAGGACGGCGACCCCGAACAGGTCATCACCCGCCCCGCCCACGAACGCACCCGCCACTTCCTCTCCCGCCTGCTCGACCCGGCGATGGCGGACGTCGAGGAGGAGATCTCGGACCAGGTGGGGAAGTCCGACTAGACACCCCCTAGGGTGCGGTGCATGAGCGATGGAGCGGTGCTGCACGTGAAGGGGCGGGTGCTCGTCTCACCCGACGACATCCGCGACGAACTCTGGGTCGTCGGCGGGCGGATCTCCTACGACCGTCCCGCCGGCGCCCGCGAGGTGCGCACGGTGACCGGCTGGGCGCTGCCCGGCCTGGTCGACGCCCACTGCCATGTGGGCCTCGACGCGCACGGCGCGGTCCCGGCGGACGTCGCCGAGAAACAGGCGCTGACCGACCGCGACGCGGGCACCCTGCTGATCCGCGACGCGGGCTCGCCCGCCGACACCCGCTGGGTCGACGACCGCGACGACCTCCCGAAGATCATCCGCGCCGGGCGGCACATCGCCCGCACCCGCCGCTACATCCGCAACTACGCCTGGGAGATCGAACCGGACGACCTCGTCGCCTACGTCGCCCAGGAGGCCCGGCGCGGCGACGGCTGGGTCAAGCTGGTCGGCGACTGGATCGACCGCGACCTCGGCGACCTGTCGGCGTGCTGGCCCCGCGAGGCGGCCGAGGCGGCGATCGCCGAGGCCCACCGCCTGGGCGCGCGGGTGACGGCGCACTGCTTCGCGGAGGACTCGCTGCGCGACCTGGTCGAGGCGGGCATCGACTGCATCGAACACGCCACGGGCCTCACCGAGGACCTGATCCCGCTCTTCGCCGAGCGGGGCGTCGCGATCGTCCCCACCCTCGTCAACATCGCCACCTTCCCCAAGCTCGCCGAGGGCGGCGAGGCCAGGTTCCCGCGCTGGGCCGACCACATGCGCCGCCTGCACGCCCGCCGCTACGACACCGTCCGCTCCGCCCACGACGCCGGCATCCCCGTCTTCGTCGGCACCGACGCCGGCGGCTCCCTCGCCCACGGCCTCGCGGGCGCCGAGATCGCGGAACTGGTCACGGCCGGCATCCCGGCCGTGGAGGCGATCTCCGCCGGCACCTGGGCGGCCCGCGCCTGGCTCGGCCGCCCCGGCCTGGTCGAGGGCGCCCCCGCCGACCTGGTGGTCTACGAGGAGGACCCGCGCGCGGACGTACGGGTGCTGACGGCGCCGCGACGCGTGGTGCTCAACGGCCGCATCGTCGGCTGAGACCCCTCGGGATTCGAAAGGGCATACGCCGAACCCCCGTTGGGGTGAACTCCCGTCGGATCGCTGACGGCCGGGGCGCGGTACGACATTCTTTCCGCGTCCCGAGCACGTCTCTTCAGGTCCTCAGGGAGTCCCACCTTGAACGGCACCCCCCGCTTCCGCATGCCCGCACGCAGACTCGTCACCGTGGCGACCGCCACCGCCCTGGCCGCCGCCGGACCCGCGGCCCTCGCCCACGCGACCCCCGCCCCCGGCGGCGAGGGCCAGGCCACCGCGGTGGTGCTGCGCACCGGCCTCGACGTCTCGTTGCTGAACAAGACCGTGAACGTCCCCCTCGCGGTCTCCCTCAATGACGTCCGGGCGCCGCAGAGCGCGGAGAAGACCGCGCTGACCGTACGCCTGGACGGCGTGGACGGCGGCAAGCCGTTCAGCGTGCTCAGCGCGGAGGCGGCCCAGGCCAAGGCGACCGTGACGGACGGCAAGGCACAGGGCAGCACCCGCCTCGCCCACGCGAAGGTGCACGTGCCGGGCCTGCCCCTGCTGTCCCTCATCGAGGTCGAACAGGTCACCGCCACGGCGACATGTGAGACGGGACGGACTCCCGTGGCCGAGTCCAACCTGCCGGGCGCCGTCACGGTCCTCGGCAAGCGCGTCACCCTCACCGCCGGCGGCACCACGAACGTCCAGGTCCCGGGCGTGGGCGAGGTCCGCCTCGACCTCTCGCACCGCGAGACCACCTCCCGCACGGCCGCCGCCACCGCCCTCGAACTCTCGGTCTCGGTCAACCCGCTGAAACTCAACGTGGCGGAGGTCCAGGGCACGGTCACCCTCGCCAAGGCAACCTGCGAGACCCCGCGGACCACCACCACCCCGAGCCCCGCCCCGGACGTCAAACCCCAGGGCGGCCCCGCCCAGGCGGACCTCGCCGAGACCGGCGGCAACTCGACGACGCCGTACCTGGCGGCAGGGGCGGTAGCGCTGCTGGCGGCGGGAGCGGCGGTGGCGGCAAGGGCCCGCCGCCGAGGCTGAGGGTGCGTGCCATCAGCCAGTCCGGCGCTTGAGGACGAGGCCGTTCAGGCCGAGGGGGGTGGGGGGGGGGGGGGGGGGGGGGGGGGGGGGGGGCGGGGGGCGCCCCCCCCCCCCCCCCCCCCCGCCCCCGTCGGTGGTGGAGCGGCTGGCGCCGTCCGCGGTCGGCCGGACGCTGCTGACCAGCACCATCTACGCCCGCCCGGCCCGGCGCGCGCCGGAGGCCGTGGTCGCCGAGACGCGGGCGCTGGCCACCGCGCGGGGGTTCGCCGAGACCCTGCGCTCGGGCCGGACCGTGCGGTTCACCGACGACGTGCCGGGGCTGCCGGTCACCGTGGCCTGGGGCACCCGGGACCGGCTGCTGGTGCCCCGGCAGGGCGTGCGCGCCAAGACCGTCATCCCCCGCGCCCGGCTGGTCCGGCTGCCCGGCTGCGGTCACGTCCCGATGAACGACGACCCGGCGCTGGTGGCGCGCGTGCTGCTCGACGGCAGCCGCTGAGCGCGCCCGCGGGTCACTCGGCCAGCGCCTTCAGGACCTCCTGGAGGACGGTCGGGTTATACGGCATGCGCACGTGCGGCGTGTGGTCCTCCGGGTCGATGTCCTGGAGGACCAGGTTCCGCACCTGGTGGCCCTCGGTCTCCGTCAGGGCGCACGACTCGTACGGCGTGACCACGTCGTCGTACCGGGTCGCGATCACCGTGTACTTCACGCGCGAAGGTGGTCCTGGTCTCGAACCGGTTCTTGGCGTCCACGGTCGGCCTGCCCCCTCACTGTGGTCTTTCACCTCTGCTTACGCGCGAGCGGCGGCGACCCGTCGTGGCCGTCGGTAACCCCGGCTGCCCCGGGGACGCCGGGCAGATCCCGGGAACGGGCGGGGCGTGACCGCGGGGCCCGCTTCAGCGCGCCGGACCCAAGGGCGACCCCGGCGCCGACCAGGGCGCTGCCGACGGCCTGGGCGGAGCCGTAGGAGCCGGTGCCGACGAGGGGGGCGGTGCAGGCGGCGGCCACGGGGATGAGCCCGGAGAAGAGGGTGGCGCGCTCGGCGCCGATCCGCTGCATGCCCATGTACCAGCAGACGAAGCCGATGACGGTGACGATCGCCGCCTGCCACAGCAGGGCGGCCGTCTCGGTGGGGTCGGGGCGGCGCAGCCAGGCGGTGCCGTCGAGGAGGAGCCCGGCCGCCGCGGACTCCAGTGCGGCGACCCCGCACACGGTGGCGGACAGCAGGCGCGGGCCGAGCGGGCGCAGCACCGGGACGGCGAGCACCGCGAAGCCGACCTCGCCGGCGAGCGCGCCCGCCGACCAGGCGAGTCCGGCGGCGTCGGTGCGGCCCCAGCCCTGGACGGTGAAGGCGCCGACGGCCACCAGCGAGGCCCCGTACAGCACGGTGCGGCGGGGCCGCCGCCCGTCCATGAGCGGGACGACGACCGCGACGACGACCGGCGCGCAGCCCACGAGGACGCCCGGCACGGCGGGTTCGGCGGTGCGCTCCGCGGCCAGGACCGCCAGGTTGAAGCCGACCATGCCGACGGCCGCGAGCAGGGCGAGCCGCGCCCACTGCCGGGCGGTGAGGGCCCGCAGCCGGGCGACGGCGCCCGCTCGGGCGAGCGGGATCAGCAGCAGGCAGGCGAGGGCGTAGCGCAGGAACTGGCCGCCCGCGTACGGGTAGTCGCCGAGGAGGCTGTTGGCGGTGAAGGATCCTCCGACGAGGACGCAGGCGAGCGCGGCGAGGAGGGAGCCGCGGGTGGTGGTGGCGTTCATGGGGCCGACGCTAGGAAGCGTGGCGGCCCGGTTTAAGGTCCACTTCCATGACGGTGTCCCGGACCAATTCCCTTTCCCCGGACGGCGGCTCCCCGGACGGCAGGTCAGCGGGCGGCCGGGACGGCGGCTCCCCGGACGGCGGTTTCTCGGACGGCCGGGACGACGGCTCTCCGGACGGCGGCTCCCCGGACGGCCGGGACGACGGCTCCCCGGACGGCAGATCCACGGGCGGCCGGGACGACGGCTCTACGAACGGCGGTTCCCCGGACGGCCGGGACGACAGCTTTACGAACGGCGACTCCCCGGACGGCGGCTCCCCGGACGGCAGGTCCGCGGGCGGCCGGGACGGCGGCTCGGTCGCCTGGGAGGTGCTGCTGCCGGCCGCCTCCGCGCCGGCGCGGTCGCGGGGGCGGGCGTTGCAGGCGGCGCTGCGGGAGGCGGTGCGCACGGGGCGGCTGGCGGCGGGCACGCGGCTGCCGTCGAGCCGGGATCTCGCCGCGGACCTGGGGGTGTCGCGGGGGCTGGTCACGGAGGCGTACGAGCAGCTGACGGCGGAGGGTTATCTGCGCAGCGGGCGGGGCGCGGGGACGTGGGTGGGGGACGCCGTGCGGGCCGCCCGGCCGGGCGTGCGGGACCTCGCGCCGCGCGCCCTGGGCGCGCGCGCCGACTTCGTGCCGGGCACCCCGGATCTGTCGCTGTTCCCGCGCGCGGCGTGGACCGTGGCGCAGCGCCGGGTGCTGGCCGAGCTGCCGCACCACGGCCTCGGCTATCCGGACCCGCGCGGCCTGCCCCGGCTGCGCACCGCCCTGGCCGGACTGCTGGCCCGGCGGCGGGGCGTCGTCGCGGACCCGGAGCGGATCGTGGTGGTCTCCGGGGTGACGCAGGCGATGGCGCTGCTGGGGTTCGCGCTGCGCGCGCGGGGCGTCCGCGCGGTCGGCGTCGAGGACCCGGGCAGCCCCCAGCACGACGACGTGTACGCCTCGGCCGGGGTCGCCACCGTGCCGCTGCCGCTGGACGACGACGGCCTCGCGCCCGGCCCGCTGCGCGCGTCGGGCGTGCGGGCGGTGGTGACGACCCCGGCGCACCAGTACCCGACCGGCATCGCCTACTCGGCGCGGCGCCGCGCCGAACTCCTCGACTGGGCGCGGTCGGTGGACGGGATCGTCCTGGAGGACGACTACGACGGCGACTTCCGCTACGACCGTGCCCCCGTCGGCGCGCTCCAGGGCCTCGACCCGGAGCGGGTGGCCTACACCGGGTCGGTGAGCAAGTCCCTGGCGCCCGGACTGCGGCTGGGCTGGCTGCTGGTCCCCGAGTGGCTGGCGGAGGAGGTCGTGGCCCGCAAGCGGACGACGGATCTCGGCCATCCCAGCGTCGACCAGGCGGTGTTCGCCGACTTCGTGGAGCGCGGCGACTACGACCGTCAGCTGCGCCGCTGCCAGCGCGCCTACCGGGAGCGGCGCGACACGCTCGTCGCCGCGCTCGCGGAGTTCTTCCCCGGTGCGGAGGTGTCCGGGATCGCGGCCGGGCTGCACGTCATCGCGACGCTGCCGGAGCGGTACGGCCCCGAGCAGGCCTTTCTCGCGCGCGTGGCCGCGGCGGGTGTCGCCGTCCGGCCGCTGTCGGACTGCGCGCACGCGGGCACCGGGGCGGGGCCGCGCGATCCGGGGGTGCGGCTGGTGCTGGGGTACGCGCATCTGCCGCCGGGGCGGATCCGGGAGGGCGTACGGCTGATGGCCGAGGCGATGTGACCGGCACGGCGGTTCCCCGGCCGGCGGGACCGGCTGTTCACTTGTGGTTTCCGTGTGCGCCGTGATGTCCGCGTAGGTGTGGCTCCACACACTGGCCGGATTCCGTCCTGGAGGCCCCTTCATGTCCCAGCGCCCGCTCCCCGACCGCCGTACCGTGCTGCGCGGCTCGCTCGCCGCGTCCGCCGCCCTGACCCTGCCCGCCGCCGGTCTCGGCGCGGCCCCCGCGCTCGCCCTGTCGGGGCGCCCGCGCGCGGGCTGGGGTGTGCAGACCGGTGATGTGACGACGGACTCCGGGCTGGTGTGGGTGCGCTCGGACCGGCCGGCCCGGATGATCGTCGAGACGTCCGCCACCGAGTCGTTCCGCAATCCGCGCCGATGGCACGGGCCGCTGCTGGGCGCGGACACCGACTTCACCGGCACCACCCGGCTGCGCGGTCTGCCGCCCGGCGAGCAGATCCACTACCGGGTGCTCCTGGCCGACCCTGACGACCCGCGCCGCACCGGCGAGCCGGTGACCGGCACGTTCCGCACCGCGTCCGTCCGGCGCCGCGACGGGGTGCGGTTCGTCTGGTCCGGCGACCTGGCAGGTCAGGGCTGGGGCATCAACCCGGACCTCGGCGGCTACCGCATCTACGACGCGATGGCCGCCCTGGACCCGGACTTCTTCCTCTGCTCCGGCGACAACGTCTACGCCGACGGGCCGATCGGCGAGACCGTCACCCTGCCCGACGGGCGGATCTGGCGGAACGTCACCACCGAGGAGAAGTCCAAGGTCGCCGAGACGCTGGCCGAGTTCCGCGGCAACTTCCGGTACAACCTGCTGGACGAGAACCTGCGCGCGTTCAACGCCCGGGTGCCGTCGATCATCCAGTGGGACGACCACGAGGTCACCAACAACTGGTACCCGGGCGAGATCCTCGCCGACGGCCGGTACACGGAGAAGAACGTCGACGTGCTGGCCGCGCGGGCCCGGCAGGCGTTCTCCGAGTACTTCCCGATCTCCACGCTGCGCCGCCCCGACGGCCGCGTCTACCGGGTGCAGCGGCACGGCCCGCTGCTGGACGTCTTCGTGCTCGACATGCGCACCTACCGCAACGCGAACTCGCCGGGCGGCCAGAGCACCGACCCGCAGGGCATCCTCGGCCGGGAGCAGCTGGAGTGGCTGAAGAAGGAGCTGTCGCGGTCGCGCGCGGTGTGGAAGGTGATCGCCTCCGACATGCCGCTCGGCCTGGTCGTGCCGGACACCGGGGACGGCAGGCCGAACATCGAGGCGGTCGCGCAGGGCGACCCGGGTGCCCCGCTCGGCCGGGAACTCCAGATCGCCGAGCTGCTGCGGTTCGTCAAGCACCGCCGGATCACCGGCACGGTCTGGGTCACGGCGGACGTGCACTACACCTCCGCGCAGCACTACCAGCCGTCGCGGGCCGCGTTCACCGACTTCGAGCCGTTCTGGGAGTTCGTCTCCGGACCGCTCAACGCCGGCGCCTTCCCGGCGAACGCCCTCGACGGCACGTTCGGTCCGGAGCGGGTCTTCGTGAAGGCGCCGACGAGGGCGAACGTGTCCCCCGCGGAGGGCTACCAGTTCTTCGGCGAGGTCGACATCGACGGCGACACCGCGGAACTGACGGTCCGGCTGCGGGAGCAGGACGGGACCGTGCTGTTCACGAAGGTGCTCCAGCCGGGTCTCGTCGGGCAGTAGCCCCGGGACGGCCGGGAGATCCCGTACCCTCGTGCCGTGTCGCGCACCGCCGTCATCCCGTGGTGCGCGACATCGTTCGCGTGCGGGACATCGTCCACGTGCGCGGGATCGCTCGAGGGCGCGTCATTACTTGAACGCAAAACGGACAGAAGCCCGCTTTACCCATCAGTCACACACCGTTCGTGATCACGCAACACCGTTCCCTCACAGTGGGTGCATGAATCGGAAGATGACTGATGTGACGCGCGCGAAGAACGGGCGTCCCGTGCACCACTGGCGCCGGGACGTCGTCGAACTCGCCGCCCTCTTCACCGCCGTGGCGGTCGCCGACGCCGTGGCCAACCTGATCGGCCACGGCCCCGACGGCCCGGCGCTGCTGCTGGTCTCCGCGGTCCTGCTGCTCGCCACCGCGGCGTTCCACACCTGGTGGGGACGGCACCACGGCCACGCACCGCCGACCTCCGATACCGGCGCCCGGCCCGGCTCATCCGAGCGACGGGCCGGGCCGGCCGAGGGCACCGGGACCGGAGATCCGCAGGGCACCGAGGGCCCGGCGGGCACGCCCGAGGGCGCCTCCGGGCAGAGCACGCTGTGGCGGCTGCGGACGACCGTGCGGGACGAGCCGGGGTCGCTGGCCGCGCTGTGCACGGCCCTCGCCGGTCACCGGGTGGACATCCTGAGCCTCCAGACGCACCCGCTGGGCCACGGCACGGTGGACGAGTTCCTGCTGCGCGCCCCGCGGGCGCTCTCGGCCGGCGAGATCACCCGCGCGGTGGCGCTGGCCGGCGGCACCGGCACCTGGATCGAGCGGGCCGACGCCCACGACCTGGTGGACGCCCCGACCCGGATCCTGGGCCTCGCCACCCGCACCGCCCTGGACGCGGCCGAACTGCCGCTCGCGCTGCGCCAGTTGCTGGGCCGCTGCACGATCCGCCAGCTTCCCGCCGCCCCCGCGGGAGGCGCGGAGGACGCCGTCCCGGCGGAGGGCGTCCTGGAGGACACCGTGCTGCGGCTGCGCGCCCCGGAGGGCGGCGTGATCACCGTGGAGCGGCCGTATCTGCCGTTCACCCCGACCGAGTTCGCGCGGGCGCGGGCGCTGGTGGAGCTGGACTCCCGGCTGGGTCCGCGGGTTCCGCGCGGCGAGGACGTGCTGACCCTGCCGGAGGGTGAGGCGATCACCGTGCGCCGGGCCGACACCGGCGACGTGGCGGCGGCGAAGGAGATGCACGGGCGCTGCTCGTCGCGCACCCTGTCGCTGCGCTACCACGGGCCGGTCGGGGACGCGGACCGCTACCTCAACCATCTGCTCTCCCCGCGCTACGGCCGTACGCTCGCCGTGGAGACCGCCTCCGGGCGGATCGTCGCCCTCGGCCATCTGCTGTGGGACGGGGACGAGACGGAGGTGGCGCTGCTCGTGGAGGACGCCTGGCAGGGGCGCGGCATCGGCTCCGAACTGCTGGGCCGGCTGGCCGGGATGGCCGCCGAGGCGGGCTGCGCGAGCGTGTACGCCGTCACCCAGGCCTCCAACACCGGCATGGTCGCCGCGATGCGCGGTCTGGGCCTGCCCCTCGACTACCAGATCGAGGAGGGCACCCTGGTGATCACGGCCCGGCTGGAGACGGCCGCGGTGGCCGGCCGGCCCGCCGTCGGCGACTGACGCGTCCCGTGGTGAACGGCCCGGCTGCGCCGGGCCGTTCACGCGTTCACCCCAGGGCCCGGTCCAGGTCGGCCCACAGGTCGTCGACGTCCTCCAGGCCCACCGACAGCCGCAGCAGCCGGTCGCTGACCCCGGCGCCCCGGCGGTCGTCGGCGTCGACGATGCGGTGGCTGATGGACGCCGGGTGCTGGATGAGGGTGTCGACGCTGCCGAGGCTGACGGCCGGGGTGATCAGCCGGACACCGCCGATGACGGCGTGCGGGTCGCCGTACGTCTCGAAGGCGATCATCGCGCCGCCGATGCGCGGGTAGTGCACCCGCTCGACCCGCGGGTCGGCGGCGAGGCGGCGGGCGAGTTCGGCGGCCGTCTCCGAGGCGGCCTTCACCCGCACGGGCAGGGTGGCGAGACCGCGCAGCAGCAGATAACCGGCGAGCGGATGCAGGACCCCGCCGGTGGCGAACCGGACCTGACGCAGCCGGCCCGCGAACTCCTCGTCGCAGGCGACGACTCCGGCGAGCACGTCGCCGTGGCCGCCGAGGTACTTGGTGGCGCTGTGCAGCACCAGCCGCGCGCCGTGCTCGACGGGGCGCTGGAGCACGGGCGTGGCGAAGGTGTTGTCCGCCAGCAGCGGCACCGAGCCGCAGGCGTGGGCGACGGCCCGCAGATCGAGTTCGGCGAGCGTCGGATTGGCCGGGGACTCGACGAGGACCAGTCCGGTGTCGGGGCGCAGCGCCTCCGCTATGCCGGCCGGGTCGGTCCAGGTGACCTCGGTGCCGAGGAGACCGGCGGTGAGCAGATGGTCGCTGCACCCGTAGAGGGGGCGTACGGCGACGACGTGCCGCAGGCCGAGGGAGGCCCGGACGAGGAGGACCGCGCTGAGCGCGGCCATGCCGCTGGCGAACGCGACGGCGGCCTCGGTGCCCTCCAGGCGGGCGAGGGCGGTCTCGAAGCGGGCGACGGTGGGGTTGCCGAGGCGGCCGTAGACGGGCGGGCCGTCCGGTTCGGCGCCGGTCGCGGCGAACGCGTCGATGCGGGCGGCCTCGGCGCGGCTGTCGGCGGAGGGGTAGGTGGTCGACAGGTCGATCGGGGGGACGTGCAGGCCGAGACCGGCGAGGTCGTCGCGGCCGGCGTGCACGGCCTCGGTGGCCAGGGCCCGGGTACGGGTGCGTGTCTGTGTGCGCGCTGACTCCATGGCGCAGAGGGTGAACACCGGCCGGGGTCGGATCGTTCCTTTCCGTGTTACGTTCGGCCGATGGCGGAATCTGTCGTACTGGATCCGGTGGATCTCCATCTGCTGCGGCTGTTGCAGAACGACGCCCGGACCACGTACCGGGACCTCGCCGCGCAGGTGGGGGTCGCGCCGTCGACCTGTCTGGACCGGGTGACCCGGCTGCGCCGCGCGGGCGTGATCCTCGGGCACCAGCTGCGGCTGGACCCGGCCAAGCTGGGGCGCGGCCTGGAGGCCCTGCTGTCGGTGCAGGTCAGACCGCACCGGCGGGAGCTGGTCGGACCGTTCGTGGAACGCATCCGGGCGCTGCCGGAGTCCCGGACCGTCTTCCATCTCACCGGCCCGGACGACTATCTCGTCCATGTCGCGGTCGCCGACATGGCGGACCTGCAACGGCTGGTCCTGGACGAGTTCACGGCCCGCCGCGAGGTGGCCCGGGTCGAGACCCGGCTGATCTTCCAGCAGTGGGACTGCGGCCCGCTGCTGCCGCCTTCGCCGTCGGCGCAAACCGGGTGACGGCGCCGGGCCGCCGTACGAGGATGGTCCGCATGTCAGACACCAACAGCGCGCTGCCCCGCGAGATCGCCGACGGCTACGTCGACGAGTTGATCGCCCTCGACCCCGTGACCGGAACCTACCTGGGCGCGAAGGAGAGTTCGAGCCGCCTGCCCGACCTCTCGCCCGCGGGCCAGGAAGCCCTCGCGGAGCTGGCCCGCCGGACGCTGGCGCGGCTCGACGAGGCCGAGCGCCGGCCCGGCGCGGACAGCGACATCGAGCGGCGCTGCGCCCGGCTGCTGCGGGAGCGGCTGACCGCCGAACTCGCCGTGCACGAGGCGGACGAGGGGCTGCGCGCGGTCGGCAACCTCGGCATGCCCGTCCACCACGTGCGCGAGGTGTTCACGGTGACCCCGGCGGACACCGAGGAGGACTGGGCGGCGATCGCCGAGCGGCTGCGGGCCGTACCGTCCGCGCTCGCGGGCTACCGCGGGTCCCTGGCGCTCGGCCTGGACCGCAAGCTGTACGGGCCGCCGCGCCCGACCGCCGTCTTCATCGAGCAGCTCGCCGAGTGGGCGGACACCGGCTCGGGCCGCGGCTGGTTCGAGGACTTCGCCGCCGCCGGCCCCGACGCGCTGCGCACCGAGCTGGACGAGGCCGCCCGGGCGGCGACGGCGGCCGTGGCCGAGCTGCGGGACTGGATGCGCGAGGTGTACGCGCCGGCCGTCGAGGGCGCCCCGAACACGGTGGGCCGCGAGCGCTACGCCCGCTGGTCGCGCTACTACAACGGCACCGACCTCGACCTGGACGAGGCGTACGCCTACGGCTGGGCGGAGTTCCACCGCATCCTCGGCGAGATGCGCGAGGAGGCCGAGAAGATCCTGCCGGGCGCCGAGACCCCGTGGGTGGCGCTGGCGCACCTCGACGAGCACGGCCGGCACATCGAGGGCGTCGACGAGACCCGGGAGTGGCTCCAGGGCCTGATGGACGAGGCGATCGAGAAGCTGGACGGCACCCACTTCGAACTCGCCGAGCGAGTGCGGAAGGTGGAGTCGCGCATCGCCCCGCCCGGCAGCGCCGCCGCCCCCTACTACACCCCGCCGTCGGAGGACTTCTCCCGCCCGGGCCGCACCTGGCTGCCCACGATGGGCCAGACCCGGTTCCCGGTCTACGACCTGGTGTCCACCTGGTACCACGAGGGCGTGCCCGGCCATCACCTCCAGCTCGCGCAGTGGGCGCACGTCGCCGACGACCTGTCGCGCTACCAGGCATCCGTCGGCATGGTCAGCGCCAACGCCGAGGGCTGGGCCCTCTACGCGGAGCGGCTGATGGACGAGCTGGGCTTCCTCACGGACGCCGAGGTGCGGCTCGGGTACCTGGACGCGCAGATGATGCGGGCCCTGCGGGTGATCGTCGACATCGGCATGCACCTGGAGCTGGAGATCCCCGCGGACTCGCCGTTCCACCCGGGCGAGCGGTGGACACCCGAGCTGGCCGAGGAGTTCTGCGGCGCGCACAGCAGCCGCCCGAAGGACTACGTCTCCAGTGAGCTGACCCGCTACCTGACGATCCCCGGCCAGGCCATCGGCTACAAACTGGGCGAGCGGGCCTGGCTGCTGGGCCGGCAGAAGGCGCGCGAGCGGCACGGCGACGCCTTCGACCTCAAGGCCTGGCACATGGCGGCCCTGTCCCAGGGGTCGCTGGGCCTGGACGACCTGGTGGACGAGCTGTCCCGGCTCTGACCGGCCACGGGTCCGCGGGCGCCGCTCATCTGCGGAAGCCGCCCTCGGAGTCGATCACCTGACCGGTGACCCAGTCCGCCTCGTCCGTCGCCAGCCAGGCGATGAGGCGGGCCGGGTCGTCGGGCATGCCCCAGCGCCCGGCGGGGAAGCGGGAGGCGACCCAGTCGTAGGCCTCGCCGGTCATGTAGTCGGTGTCGACCGGGCCGGGGTTGACGGTGTTCACGGTGACCGCGTGCTCGGCGAGGGTGGTCGCGAGGGAGCGGGTGATGGAGGCGAGGGCGCCCTTCTGGAGGGCGTAGGCGATCTCGCCGGGCATACCGCCGCCGTGGTCCTGCCCGGAGGTCATCATCACCACCCGGCCGCCCGGGGTGCGCGGCGGCAGTTCGGCGCGCAGCCGGGCGTACGCCTGCACCAGCAGGAGCACCGAGCGGGTGTCGATGGCCCAGTGCGCGTCGAGCATGGCCGCGTCGATGGCGTCCAGGCTGCCGTCGGTGCCGCTGAGGGCGTGGTTGGCGACGAGGATGTCGAGCCGTCCGCCGAGCGCGTCGGCGGCGGTGGCGATCAGCTCGGCGGGGGCGGCAGGGTCGGCGAGGTCGCCGGGCCCGTGTACGATCCGCGCGTCCGGATCGCCGAGGGCGGCGCGCACGGAGGCGGCCACCTCCTCGGGCCGGTCGGCGCCCCAGGGCTGGGCGGCGTCGTGCGGCACGTGGTGGTGCAGATAGACACTCGCGCCGTACGCCGCGAGCCGCCGGGCCACGGCGTACCCGATGCCACCACGCCGGCTGGCCCCGGTGACGAGCGCGGTCCGCCCACGCAACGGCAACGGGTCACGGCGCAGCTCTTCGGGGGTGGGATGCGGAAGTCGAGGCATACGGATCATGATGCGCGGCGGGCAAGGCCACCGGCATCCCGTTTTCCCTCGGGCTCCTTGCCGACGAGGTCCGGGACTCCCGCCCTTGAGGGGCGCGGGGAACTGCGCGACCGGCCGACCCCGACCCGCACCCGCCGACCGACCGCACCCCGCGGCTCCTCACGCGACCTTCAGCAACCGCACTCCTCCGAGCCCACAGGCGCCGTCAACGCGTCCGCGGCCCGCCGCTCCCGCCCCTCCCACGTCTCGAACTCGAACCCCTCCCGCGCCCAGTACTCGAATCCCCCCAGCATCTCCTTGACCCGGTACCCGAGTTCGGCGAGGGCGAGCGCGGCCCGCGTGGCGCCGTTGCAGCCGGGCCCCCAGCAGTACGTCACGACGGGCACCGACTTGTCGAGCAACTCCTCGGCCTGCGAGGGGATCAGCGCGGTCGGCAGGTGCACGGCACCGGGCACGTGCCCCTGGTCCCACGCCGCGGTGGAACGCGAGTCCAGCACCACGAACCCCGGATCCCCGCCGGCGGCCAGCGCCGCGGCCACGTCGGAGACGTCCGCGTGGAAGACGAGACTGGCCCGGAAGTAGGCGGCGGCCTCGGCGGGCGCGGCGGGGGCGACGCGCAGGACGGGGTTTGTGGAGGCGGGGGCCGTGGCGGCGGTGGCCGTGGCGGTGGCGGTCATCGCGAGGTGTCCTCTCTGCTGTCCGATGACCAGAAATCTACGGCCGGTGATCATCTCCCTGAAGGGCCGTTCCACGGTCCGGCCCTTGCCCGGCCGGGGATTCCCCTGCTATCCCTCGGGGATGACCACGTTTTCCCCGGACGCCACCGACTGGCGCATCCTCGACGTCCTCCAGCGGGAGGGCCGCGCCAGTTTCGCCGAGCTGGCGCGGGCCGTCTCCATGTCCCCGAGCGCCGTGACCGAGCGGGTGCGCCGGATGGAGGAGGCGGGTGTCATCCAGGGGTACGCGGCGGTGGTGGACCCCGAGCGGCTGGGCCTGCCGATCCTCGCGTTCGTCCGGCTGCGCTACCCCAACGGCAACTACAAGCCGTTCCACGACCTGGTCGCCGTGACTCCGGAGATCCTGGAGGCGCACCACGTCACCGGCGACGACTGTTTCGTCATCAAGGTGGCCGCCCGTTCGATGCGGCACCTGGAGGAGGTGTCGGGGCGGATCGGGACGCTGGGCTCGGTGACCACCAGCGTCGTCTACTCCTCCCCGCTGCCCCGCCGCCCCCTCGGTCAGTGACCGCGCTGCCGCAGCGTCGAACCGGTTCTGCCCTTGACGACCTCCAGCTGCGCGTGGATCCGCCGCCGCAGGTCGGGGACGTGGCTGACGATGCCGACGCTGCGGTCGCGCTCGCGCAGTGAGTCGAGCACGTCCAGCACCTCGTCGAGGGTCTGGTCGTCGAGGCTGCCGAAACCCTCGTCGATGAAGAGGGTGTCGAGGCGGACCCCGCCGGCCTCGTCGGTGACGACGTCGGCGAGGCCGAGGGCGAGGGCGAGCGAGGCGAAGAAGGTCTCGCCGCCGGACAGGGTCGCCGTGTCCCGCTCGCGTCCGGTCCAGGCGTCGACGACGTGCAGTCCGAGTCCGCTGCGCCCGCGTCCGGCCCGGTCGTCGGAGTGCACCAGGGTGTAGCGGCCGGACGACATGCGTTGCAGCCGTACGGTCGCGGCGGCGGCGACCTGCTCCAGGCGGGCGGCGAGGACGTAGGCCTCCAGGCGCATCCGGCGCTCGTTGTCGGCGGAGGTGCCGGCCGCGAGTGCGGCGAGCCGGGCCACCCGGTCGTACTCCTCGCGCAGCGGCGCGAGGCGGCGCACGGCGGTGGCCGCGCGGGCGGAGAGCCGGTCGAGTTCGGCGCACCGGCGCTCGGCGGCGTCCCGCGCGGAGGCGGCCTCGCGCACCCGGCGTTCCGCCTCGGCGGCGGCCTGTTCGGCGGCGCCGAGGTCGGCGGGCGGCTGCCCGGCCGCGGCGGCGGTGTCGGCCTCGGCGAGCACCGCGCGGACGGCGGCCTCCTCGGTCTGCCAGGCGTCCAGCCGGTGTTGCAGCTCGCGGTGGGCGGCGTCGTCGAGGAGGGCGTCGGCCGCGGCCTGCGGGGTGTCGAAACCGGCCCGGAAGGCGGCGTCGGCGAGCCGCGCGTCGGCGGTCTTCAGGCGCTGGGCGGTGTCCTCGGCAGTGCGGGCGGCCTCGGCCGCCTCGGTGAGCCGGGCGGCCATCAGCTCCAGCTGGGCGGCGCGCGCGGCCACGCTCTCGGCCCTGCCCCGCGCGGTGGCCAGCTCCTCCTCCAGCGCGGCGCGTTCGCTCTCCAGTCGTTCCCGGTGGCCGACGCGTGCGGCGGCCCGGACGGCGGCCTGCTGGCGGGCGGCGGTGCGCCGCTCGTGCTCCTGCTCGGCGTGGCGCAGCTCCTCTTGGGCGGCGTGCAGCGCTGAGGCGGCGGCGCGCGCCTGCTGGTACCGCCGCTCCAGCTCCTCGGCCTCGCGGGCGAGGTCGTCGGCCGGGGCGTCCCCGGCCTCGGCGGTGGCGCCGGCCAGCGCCTCCCGTACGGCGGCCAGGCGCCGTTCGTGCTCGGCGCGCTGTTCCTCGGCGCGCTGGCAGGCGGCGAGGGCGCGTTCCTCGGTCTCCCGGTCGACGTGCGCGGCGTCCTTGCGGGCCGGGGCGGGGTGGTCGGTGGCACCGCAGACGGCGCAGGGCTCGCCGGCGACGAGGTTCGCGGCGAGTTCGGCGGCGATGCCGTTCAGCCGCTGTTCCTTGAGGTCGAGCCAGTGGGCGCGGGCCTCGACGGCGTCGTGGGCGGCGGCGAGGGCCTGCCGCTCGGCGGTGTCCGCCTGCGCGGCGAGCCGGTCGCGTTCGCGGGCCGCGGCCAGCCGCCGGCGGGCGGGCTCGCGCCGCTCGGCGAGCTGTTCCGCCCGCCCCGCTGCCTCCTGCGCGGACTCGATACGGGACCGCAGTTGCGCGCGGGTGGTCTCCCATCCGGCGAGCCAGGCGTCGGCCTCCTGGAGGATGTCCTCGTCGGCGCGTTCCTGGCGGTCGAGGCCGTCGCGTTCGGCGACGAGGTCGGCGAGGCGGCGCTCCGCGCGGCGGGCCGATTCCAGTCCGCCCAGTTCCTCGGCGGCCCGGCGGGCGTCGGCGGCGAGTCCGGCGGCTGAGGCGTCGGCGTACCGCTCGGGCAGCGCGGCCCGCGCGCGGGCCTCGGCGTCGGCCGCGCGGCGGTGCTCGGCGTCGGCGGAGTCCCGCAGCTCCAGGGCGGGCGCCACGGCCTCGGCCTTGCGGCCCCGTTCCATCCGGGTCTGGGCCTCGCGGTGGGCGTCGGCCCGCTCCTGGAGCCGCACCGCCCGCTGCCGGGCCTCGGCGAACCGCCGTTGCAGGCGGGCCAGTTCGCGTACGTCGTCCAGGGTGCGGTCGGCGGCGGCCCGTGCGGACTCGGCGGCGGCGAGCCGCGACTGCGCGATGGCCAGCTCCTCGCGGGCGGTGCTGCGGGCGACGGCGGCGGCGCTCAGCACGGCGTCGGCGAGGCCGGGGTCGCCGGGGGCCAGCTCGGGCAGGTCCAGGGCGCCGCCCGCCGCCTGCTGCATGCGGTGGGCGTCGGCGAGCAGGGCCGCGTCGCCGTCGCGGACGTCGGCCTCGGTGGCGCGGCGGCGGTCGGCGAGCCGCTTCTCGACGTCGGCGAAGCGCTGGGTGTCGAAGAGCCGGCCGAGCAGCTTGCCGCGGGCCTCGGCGTCGGCGCGCAGGAAGCGCGCGAAGTCGCCCTGCGGCAACAGCACCACTTGGCAGAACTGCTCCCGGCTCATGCCGAGCAGCTGGGTGATCTCCTCGCCGATCTCCTGGTGCGAGCGGCTGCGGTCCCGCCAGCTCCCGGCCGCCGCGTCGTACTCGCGCAGCCAGGTCTGGGCCTTGTCGACCGTCGTCCCCGTGCCGCGCTTCTTGGGGCGTTCCCAGGGCGGCTGCCGGGTGATCTCCAGGCGGCGGCCGGCGACGGTCAGCTCCAGCGTCACCGAGGTACGGGTGCCCGGCGCCGCGTGGTCACTGCGCAGACCGGTGCCCTGGCCGCTCTGCCGCGCACCCGGTACGGAGCCGTAGAGCGCGTAGCACACCGCGTCCAGCACGGACGTCTTGCCCGCGCCGGTCGGCCCGTGCAGCAGGAACAGCCCGGCGGCGGAGAGCGCGTCGAAGTCGACGCTCTGGGACCCGCCGAAGGGCCCGAAGGCGGTGATGTCGAGCCGGTGAAGCCTCATCGGACGGCCTCCGGGGTGCGCGGGCCGCGGACACGGCGGGGACGGGGCGCGTGGCAGGCATCGCGGACACGCGGGTGGAGGGGCACCCGACGGACGTGGGACACGTGACCGGCGCGCGCCATGGGGCGGGCCGCGGGGTCGCGGCGGGTGCGGGACAGGCATCGCGCGCCCGCCATCCGGCAGGCGCGGGACACGCGGCGCGCACCGGGCCTGCGGCAGGGGTGAGGCAGGTGGCGCGCGCCCGGCATCCGGCAGGCGCAGGACACGCAGCGCACGCCGGGCCCGCGGCAGGTGCGGGACACGGGGCGGGCGCCGGGCCTGCGGCAGGTGCGGGACACGCGGCGGGCGCCAGGCACCCGGCGGATGTCGGACACGCAGAGGCCGGCGAACGCACGGCGGGGGCGCCGCACGCCGTGCGCGGGCTGGGCCGTCACCGGGTCACCTCCCGCACCGCCCGGTCCGCGCGGACGGCGTCGAAGGCCTCGCGGAGCACCGCGCGCTCCCGGTCGTCGGGTCCCGCGCCGCGGACGTGGGCGACGAAGTCCTCGGCGATCTGCTGGTCGCTGCGGCCGGCCAGGCGGCGGGCGTAGGAGACGTCGGGGTCGTCGGGGGCTCGTTCGGGGGCGAAGACGAGGCTGAGGGTGTGCGGGAAGCGCTCGGTGAGGCGGGCCATGGGTTCGGCGGGGCGGACCGCGTCGGTGAGGGTCGCCTCGACCCACGCGTCCTCGTGCCGCGCCAGCTCGGGGTCGGCGAGCAGGTCCTCCAGGGTGCCGCGGATACGGGCCAGGGGGCGCGGCACCGGGCAGTCGACGCGCTCGGCGGTGACCGCGCCGTCGGCGTCGAGGTCGACGAGCCACATGCTCTTGCGGTGCTCGGCCTCGGAGAAGGAGTAGGGCAGCGGGGAGCCGGAGTAGCGCACGCGCTCGGTGATGGTCTGGCAGCCGTGCAGATGCCCCAGCGCGGCGTAGTCGACGCCGTCGAAGACGCCGGCCGGGACGGCGGCGACGCCGCCGACGGTGATGTCCCGCTCGCTGTCGCTGGCCTCGCCGCCGGTGACGAAGGCGTGGGCGAGGACGACGGACCGGGTGCCCGGCGCGCGGGTGGCGAGGTCCGCGCGGACCCGGTCCATGGCGGCGGCCAGCACCGCCTCGTGCCCGGCCTTGTCCACTGCGAACTCGTCCTTCACCAGGGCGGGTTCGAGATACGGCAGTCCGTAGAAGGCCACGTCCCCGTGGGCGTCCCGCAGCACGACCGGCGTGCCGCACGCCGCCGGGTCCGTCCGCAGGTGGATGCCGGCCCGGTCGATCAGACCGGCGCCGACGCCGAGGCGGCGCGCCGAGTCGTGGTTGCCGGAGATCATCACCGTGGGCACGCCGAGGGCGGCGAGCCGGTGCAGGGCGTCGTCGAAGAGCTCGACGGCGGCGAGCGGCGGCACCGCGCGGTCGTACACATCACCCGACACGACCACCGCGTCCACCGCGCGCTCGCGCACGGTGTCGACGAGGTGGCCGATGAACTCGGCCTGGGCCCCGAGCATGTTCACCCGGTGGAACGCCCGGCCGAGATGCCAGTCGGAAGTGTGCAGCAGTCGCATGATCCCCGAGACTAACGGCCGGGTCTGACATCACGGCCGGTTACTCCTGTATCGCCCGTCATGCGTGCAGGAAAACAAGGGAATTACGGCTGCTTTGTCCGGATTGTCATGCGTCGCCGTAGGCCTCCCCGCCCAGTTCGAACCCCGCCGTCCCGGCCGTCGCGTCCGCGAGCCAGGCGCGGAAGGCGTCCACGTCGGCGTCGGGCAGCCCGATCTCGATGGTGACCACCTCCCCGTAGCGCACGTCCCGCACCTCCCGCCCGGTCGCGCGCAGGTCGTTCTGCACCTTGCCCGCGCGGTGGTGGTCGACGGTCACCGTGGCCAGCCGGAACCGCCGCCGGGTGATCGTGCCGAGCGCGTCCAGGGCCTCCCCGACCGCTCCGCCGTAGGCGCGGATGAGTCCGCCCGCGCCGAGCTTGACGCCGCCGTAGTACCGGGTGACGACGGCGACGACGTACCGCATGTCGCGGCGCAGCAGCATCTGGAGCATGGGGACGCCGGCGGTGCCGCCGGGCTCGCCGTCGTCGCTGGCCTTCTGGATCGCGGCGTCCGCGCCGATGACGTACGCCCAGCAGTTGTGGGTGGCGTCGGCGTGCTCCTTGCGCACGGCGGCGATGAAGTCCTGGGCCTCCCGCTCGGTGGCCGCCGGCGCCAGGGCGCACAGGAAGCGGGAGCGGTTGACCTCGGTCTCGTGCACGCCCGCGCGGGCGACCGTGCGGTACTCGTCCTGCATCCGGCCAGCCTATGCGGCGGCTACTTCTTCCTCCCCCTCGGTACCGTCACCCAGGTCAGCAGCGCCGCGCCGGGGGCGAGCTCCGGCCAGCCGGTGCCGCGCCAGGAGAGGACGGCGAGCGCCGAGGTCGGGAACTTCGCGCGGACCCGCTCGATGGTGTCGTCGAGGCCGTCCCCGGCCAGGTCGAGCACCAGGTCCTCCAGCCCGGGGTTGTGGCCGACCAGCAGCAGGGTGCCCACCTCGGGCGGTGTCTCGCGCACGACGGCGAGCAGTCCGGACGCGTCGGCGGCGTACAGCCGCGGGTCGTGCCGGACCGGCGGCGGAGTGCCCCACTGGGCGGCGGCCAGCTCCCAGGTCTGCCGCGCGCGGACGGCGGTGGAGCACACGGCGAGGTCCGGCAGGCAGTCGGCCGCGGCGAGGGCCCGCCCGGTGGCCGGGGCGTCGCGGCGCCCGCGCGGGGCGAGCGGCCGGTCGTGGTCGGGCACGTCGGGCGGCCGCGCGGACTTGGCGTGCCGCAACACGACCAGGCGGCGCAGCGGGCCCGCGGCCGCGCGCGTGATCACGGCAGGGCTCCCAGGTCGCGAGCGAGGTCGAGGCCGAGGAGCCGGTCCGCGTGGACGTACGTCTCGAAGCGGGCCCCGTCCGGCAGCTCCGGCTCGCCCTCCACCCACCGCAGGACGCGCAGCACCCCGGGCACGTCCAGGTCGTCCTCCCAGGCCGCGCGGAGCCGTGCGCGGACCTCGTCGGGCACCGGCCGCGACGGCTGCCGCGCCCACTCGGCGACGGCCCGCCGCCACCGGTCCAGCGTCCGGCGGGCCTCGTCGAGGCCCCCGGCCTCCAGCCGGACGGGCTCGCTCCTGCGCCGGGACAGCAGCGCGAGCCGCAGCACGGCCGGGTCACCGTCCAGCAGCGGGCCCAGCGACGGCCCCAGGGGCGAGTCCGGCACCTCCCGCTCCCCCGGTACCTCCCGCTCCCCCGGCGCCTCCACCGCCGCCACTGCCACCCGCACGCCCTCGGGTGCCGCGACCCCCTCCGCGACCACGTGCAGGACCTGCCGCTCCCCGAGGCCCGGCCCCGCGGTCGTACGGTCCTCCAGCGGGCGCACGCCGAGCGCGGTGGCCGCCGCCCGCAGCTCCGTCCGCTGCCGCTCCCCGGCGAGCAGTCCCCACACCGGTGTCCCGCCGAGTTCCAGGGCCCGTACCAGGACGTCGGCGACCAGCAGCACGCGCAGGGCGGTGGGGTCGAGGCCCGGCGCGTGCGCCTCGACACGGGTGAGGCCGCGGCGGGCGGGGGCGGCCTCGACGGGTTCGCCGGTTCCGGCGTCGATGATGCGCAGCACGGTGCGAGCGTAGGCCCGTCACCGCCCGGGCGCAGGTGCGCGGGCCGGGAATCTTCGTCCGCCGTCGGCCGTTGTCCTGCTCGAAGCACTTCGAGGACGCGAAGCTCGAAGCACCAGGAGAAGCCCCGAGGCCCGGGAGGCCCCCGTGTACGGCGACGCAGCCACCGTCCGCAAGATCCTCACCGAGAGCGGCGACACCTGGGCCGTGGTGGGCCTGTCGAACAACGAGCGACGCGCGGCGTACGGCGTCGCCCGCGTGCTCCAGCGCTTCGGCAAGCGCGTCGTGCCCGTCCACCCGAAGGCGGAGACGGTGCACGGGGAGCAGGGGTACGCCTCGCTCGCCGACATCCCCTTCGACGTGGACGTGGTGGACGTCTTCGTCAACAGCCACCTCGCCGGAGCCGTGGCCGACGAGGCGGTCGCGAAGGGCGCGAAGGCGGTCTGGTTCCAGCTGGACGTCATCGACGAGGCGGCGTACGAGCGCACCCGCGCGGCCGGTCTCGACATGGTGATGGACCGGTGCCCGGCCATCGAGATCCCGCAGCTCGACTGACCGCCATAATGTGCGGGTGGCCATAGCTCCCCACCCCGACTCGCCCGTCCCGCAAGGCTTTCCGGTCGTCATCGTCGGCGCCGGGCCCGCCGGGCTCACCCTCGGCAACATCCTGCGGGCCGCCTCGGTGGACTGCGTGGTGCTGGAGGCGGAGAGCAGGGAGTCCATCGAGCGCCGGCCCCGGGCCGGGGTGCTGGAGGAGTGGGCCGTACGCGGGCTGGAGCGGCGCGGACTGGCGGGCAACCTGCTCGCGCGGGCGCAGCGGCACACCCAGTGCGAGTTCCGCGTGGGCGGCCGGCGGCACCGGGTGTCGTACACCGAGCTGACGGGTCATCATCACTTCGTCTATCCGCAGCCGTTGCTCGTGACGGACCTGGTGCGGGAGTACGCGGACGTGCGCGGCGGCGACATCCGCTTCGGGGTGCGGGACGTACGGCTGCACGACCTGGACACGGACCGTCCGTCGGTGTCGTATCTCTGCCCGGAGAGCGGTGAACGGCAGCTGATCCGCTGCGACTTCGTCGCGGGCTGCGACGGGGCGCGCGGGGTGACGCGCACCGCGCTGCCCCCCGACCGGATCCGGATCGCCCGGCACGACTACGGCGTGGGCTGGCTGGCCCTGCTCGCCGAGGCGCCGCCGTCCTCCGACTGCGTGGTGTTCGGCGTCCACCCACACGGGTTCGCCGGGCACATGGCCCGCAGCCCCGAGGTCACCCGCTACTACCTCCAGTGCCCGCCCGGCGACGACCCGGCGAACTGGCCGCACGAACGGGTCTGGGCCGAGCTGCGGCTGCGGCTCGGCGCGGCGGACGCCCCGCCGCCGACCGAGGGGCGGCTGATCGAGAAGCGGGTGCTGGACATGCACAACTACGTCGTGGAGCCCATGGCGTACGGCCGCCTGTTCCTCGCCGGGGACGCGGCGCACCTGACCGCGCCGATCGCCGCCAAGGGCATGAACCTCGCCCTGCACGACGCGTTCCTGCTCGGCGACGCGCTCGTCGCGCACCTGACCCGCGGCGACGGCACCGGACTGGCCGGGTACTCGGCGGCCTGCCTGGGGCGCGTCTGGGACTACCAGGAGTTCTCGCAGTGGCTGTCCGAGGTGTACCACGGCACCGCCTCGGGCGATCCCTACCGCGCGGGGACCACGCTCGCGCGGCTGCGCCGCCTGTTCGACTCCCCGCGCGCGGCGACCGCGTTCGCGGAGCAGTACCTGGGCATCACCACGCTCACCTCCTGGTGACACGGCGCCCGCGCGGTCCGGCGCGGGATGCGCGGCTGCGCAGCGTGCGCAGGTAACAGGTGCATGCGTGCGCTCTTGCGCACATAATGGCGGAGGGCGCCGCGCACCCGCCCTCCGCCGCGCACCGGAAGGAGCACCTCGTGAGCGACCACCCCCACGACAGCGGCCACGGCCACGGCCATGACCACCCGCACCCGCACCCGCACCCGCACCCGCACCCGCACGGCCACGAGCACCCTCACCCCCACTCCCACTCCCGCCGTCAGGGCATCCGCCACCGCCTCGCCCACCTCCTCAGCCCCCACTCCCACGACAGCGCCGACAAGGTCGACTCCGCCCTGGAGTCCTCCGCCCGCGGCATGCACGCCCTCTGGGTCTCCCTGGCGGTCCTCGGGGCGACGGCGCTGGCGCAGGCGGTCGTGGTGGCGCTGTCCGGGTCGGTGGCGCTGCTCGGCGACACGGTGCACAACACCGCGGACGCGCTGACCGCCGTACCGCTCGGCATCGCGTTCGTGCTCGGCCGCCGCGCGGCGACGCGGCGCTTCACGTACGGCTACGGCCGCGCCGAGGATCTGGCGGGGATCGTGATCGTGCTGACCATCGCCGCGTCCGCCGCGTTCGCCGGGTGGACGGCGGTCGATCGGCTGCTCGATCCGCGTCCGGTCGCCCATGTCCCGGCGGTGGCGGTGGCCGCGCTGGTCGGTTTCGTGGGGAACGAGTGGGTGGCCCGGTACCGGATCCGCGTCGGCCGGGAGATCGGCTCGGCCGCGCTGGTCGCCGACGGACTGCACGCCCGCACCGACGGGTTCACCTCGCTCGCGGTGCTGCTGGGCGCCGGCGGCTCGGCGCTCGGCCTGCATCTGGCCGACCCGGTCGTCGGACTGGCGATCACCGCGGCGATCGTGCTGGTGCTGCGGGACGCGGCGCGCGAGGTGGTGCGGCGGGTGATGGACGCCGTCGACCCGGCGCTGGTGGACCGGGCCGAGCGGGCGCTGCGCGCGGTGCCGGGCGTGCGCGGGGTGGGCGAGCTGCGGCTGCGCTGGATAGGGCACCGGCTGCGGGCCGAGGTGGCGGTGGTCGTGGACGGCGAGGCGACGGTCCGCCAGGCCCACGCGATCGCGGTGGACGCCGAACACGCCCTGCTGCACGCCGTACCGCGGCTGACCGCCGCCCTGGTCCACGCCGATCCGGCGCCGGTGCCGGGCGAGGCGGACCCGCATCTGCCGCTGGCCCACCACGCGCCGGCCTGACCCCGCAGGGTCGCCCGGCCTCCGGTGGCCGGGTCGGTCACGGCCTCCGGCGACCAGGCGTCAGACGGGCTGGCCCAGCCCCTCCAGCACCACGGCACCCGGGAGTTCGGCGAACGCCTTGCCGGGCACGAGCAGCTTGCCGCGCCGCCGCCCGCTGCCGACGAGGACGTACGGCAGGTCGACGACCGCGGAGTCGACCAGCACCGGCCAGTCGGCGGGCAGTCCGATCGGCGTGATGCCGCCGTACTCCATGCCGGTCTCCCCCGTGGCCGTGTCCATGGACGCGAAGGAGGCCTTGCGGGCGCCGAGATGGCGGCGGACCACGCCGTTGACGTCGACCCGGGTGGTGGAGAGCACCACACAGGCGGCGAGTGTGCTCTCGCCGCCGCGCTTCCCGGCGACGACCACGCAGTTCGCGGACTGCTCCAGCAGCTCCCGGCCGTAGTGCTCCACGAAGACGGCGGTGTCGGCCCACCGCGGGTCGGTGTCGACGTAGAGGATCTGCTCGGCGGGGACGGCGCCGGTCCACCGGCGTACGGCGTCGGCGACCGGGCGGGTCAGTTCGTCGAGGCAGTCGGGGGCGGGGGTGGCCTGGTCGAAGTCTCCGATGGGTGCGCGCATGGCCGCACGCTAACAGCCGCACGGCGGCGGTCGTTCGGGCGTCTCACGTCTCGACGGGCGCCTCAGCCGACGGGCGGGACGGAGACGGCGAGGACCATCTCCATCGGTACGTCGCCGTCGTTGCCGTACGTGTGCGGGGCGGCGGCCTCGAAGGAGGCGCTGGCGCCGGCCGGGACGCGGTACTCGGTGCCGTCGACGGTGAGGGTGAGTTCGCCGGCCGTGACGTGGACGAGTTCGACGGTGCCCGCCGGGTGCGGGTCGGAGGAGCTGGACTCGCCCGGCATCAGCCGCCAGTCCCACAGCTCCAGCGGACCGGGGGCCTCGGTGCCGGCGAGCAGCCGGTTGTAGCTGCCCGCCTCGGTGTGCCACATCCGGACGGCCTGGTCGGCGGGGACGACCCGGACCTTGGGGCCCTGCTCGTAATCGAGCAGGGTGGTGATGCTGACGCCGAGCGCGTCGCCGATCTTGACGACGGTGCCGAGGCTGGGGTTGGTGCGGGCCTGCTCGATCTGGATGAGCATGCCCCGGCTGACGCCGGCCCGGGCGGCGAGCGTGTCGAGGGTGAACCCCCGCTCGGCACGCCAGCGCTTGACGTTGCGGGCCAGGGACTGGGTCAGCAGGTCGAGGTCCGACACATTCCGTCCAATATTCTGGATGACAGAGTTCAGTTCACTGCACTACGGTGGGGTGCACCCGATCGTTCACCGAACTGTACTGCGAGGCGCCCCGTGACAGCACTCTTCGCCCTGGCCACCAGCCTCCTGTGGGGTCTGGCCGACTTCGGCGGCGGACTGCTGACCCGGCGCACGCCCGCGCTCACCGTCGTCGTGATCTCGCAGTCGATCGCCGTGGTCGTGCTCGGCGCCCTCGTGATCGCGACCGGCGCCTGGAGCGAGGCCGGCCCGCAGCTGTGGTTCGCCGTCGGCGCCGGTCTGGTGGGCCCGGTGGCCATGCTCGCCTTCTACAAGGCGCTCGCGCTGGGGCCGATGGGCGTGGTCTCGCCGCTCGGCTCGCTGGGCGTGGCGGTGCCCGTGGGCGTGGGCGTCGTCCTGGGCGAGCGGCCGGGGCTGCTCCAGCTCGCGGGGATCGTGGTGGCCGTGGCCGGGGTGGTGCTCGCGGGCGGGCCGGAACTGCGGGGCGCGCCCGTGCAGCGGCAGGCCGTCCTGCTGACCCTGCTCGCGGCGTTCGGGTTCGGCGCGGTGATGGCGCTGATCGCCGAGGCGTCGAGCACGGTCACCGGCCTGTTCCTCGCGCTGTTCGTGCAGCGGGTCACCAACGTCGTCGCCGGCGGCGCCGCCCTCTACGCGTCCGTGCGGCGCGGCTCCCCCGCCCTCCCGGCGGAGGGTTTCCCCTGGCGCGCGCTGCCCGCGCTCGCCTTCGTCGGGCTCGCCGACGTCGCGGCCAACGGCACCTACGCGATCGCCGCCCAGCACGGGCCGGTCACCGTGGCCGCCGTACTGGCCTCCCTCTACCCGGTGGTGACCGCCCTGGCCGCGCGCGGCTTCCTCAGCGAACGGCTGCGCGCGGTCCAGGCCGCGGGCGCGGGACTGGCCCTCGCCGGTTCCCTGCTGCTGGCCACCGGGTGACGGCCGGTCACCGGCTCGCCGCCGGCGGCCACCGGGCGGGTCAGGACTCCGCGTCGACGGCGTCGACCGCGTCCACGTCGTCCAGCTCCGCCAGCCGGGCCACCGCGTCCTCGTCCAGTCCGGCCAGCTTCAGCAGCTGATCGGAGGTCACGCCGTCCGGTATCGGCACCGGCGGCGGGGTGCGCAGCGGCGGCTGCCAGCCCTCCGCGGGCGTCCAGCGCCGTACGACCCGGGCGGGCGCCCCCGCGACCACGGCGTGGTCGGGGACCGCGCCCCGCACCACCGCGCCGGCCGCGACCACCACGTTCCGCCCGATCCGCGCCCCCGGCAGGATCACCGCGCCGGTGCCGATCCAGCAGCCGGGCCCGATCTCCACCGGCTCCATGCGCGGCCACTGCTTGCCGATCGGCTGGTGCGGGTCGTC
Organism: Streptomyces sp. NPDC052773; assembly: GCF_044547145.1. Classification (NCBI taxonomy): domain Bacteria; kingdom Bacillati; phylum Actinomycetota; class Actinomycetes; order Kitasatosporales; family Streptomycetaceae; genus Streptomyces; species Streptomyces sp. NPDC052773. The sequence continues at coordinate 282,563 of NZ_JBITZX010000008.1, forward strand.
GTAGGAGTGGTTGGTGGACGTGACGTAGACGTACGGGCCGAAGTAGCAGTCGCTGCCGATGCTGACCGTCGTGTCCGCGATGACGTGGCTGCCGCGGCCCAGGACGACGCCGTCGCCGATGCGCAGGATCGGCTCCGGGCCGAGGTCCAGGTCGGGCATGAGACCGGCGGTCAGGGTGACCTGCTCGGCGACGATGCAGTGCGCGCCGAGGTGGATCCAGGGCTCGCCGAAGACCGTGCCGAGCGGGAAGGCCAGCCGGGTGCCGGCGCCCATCGCGCCGAAGCGGAACCGGCCGGGGTGTTCGGCGGTGACCGAGCCGGTGCGCTGCACCCAGGCCCAGCCCGCGTGGACCGCGCGCTGCGCCAGGCGGCGCCGCCAGGACGAGAACGTGTTCTTGGGCTTCGGCACCCGCTCACGGTACTCACGGCGCGGGTGCCCGATGGGACCGGAGCCCTGTGATCTTCGCCCTACCGGGTGGCGTACGGTGCGGGGGTACTCGACGACGAGGAGGCGACGATGACTCACCAGGCGCTGATCAGGGCGATCGGTGGCAAGGAACCGGCGGTCGACCCGGAGGCCTTCGTGGCGCCGGGCTGCACCGTGATCGGGGACGTGACGCTGGGGGCGGGCGCGAGCGTCTGGTACGGGGCGGTGCTGCGCGGCGACGTCGAGCGGATCTCGGTGGGCGCGGACAGCAATGTGCAGGACAACTGCACGCTGCACGCCGACCCCGGTTTCCCCGTCACCGTCGGCGAGCGCGTCTCCGTCGGGCACAACGCCGTGGTGCACGGCGCGACGGTGGAGGACGACTGTCTGATCGGCATGGGCGCCACCGTGCTGAACGGCGCGGTCGTCGGCGCCGGTTCGCTGGTCGCCGCGCAGGCGCTGGTGCCGCAGGGCATGCGCGTGCCCCCGGGCTCGCTCGTCGCGGGCGTACCCGCGAAGGTCAGGCGGGAGCTGACCGCGGAGGAGCGCGAGGGCATCACGCTGAACGGAACGATGTACGCGGAGCTGGCGAAGGCGCACCGCGAGGTGCACGCCGAGGGCTAGCCGACCGTCCCGCCGAGGCTCAGTCGGCCGCGGCCGGCACCGGCTCGGCCGGCTGCTGCGGTGCCGCGGCCGTCGCCTTCTTCGCCTTGCGCTTGATGATCAGCATCGAGGTGAGGCCGACGCACACGGCCAGCACCAGGCCGACCCAGGAGAAGCGCTTGAGCCAGGCCTCGGCGACCACGCCGACGTAGTAGATGACCGCGGTGGTGCCGCCGGCCCAGAGGATGCCGCCGAGGACGTTGGCGATCAGGAACTTCCAGTACGGCATGCGCAGGACGCCCGCGAGCGGGCCCGCGAAGATGCGCAGCAGGGCGACGAACCGGCCGAAGAAGACGGCCCACATGCCCCACTTCTCGAAGGACCGCTCGGCGGTCGCGATGTGCCCCTCGCTGAAGTGGCGGGGGAACCTCCGGCCGAGCCAGGCCAGCAGCGGGCGTCCGCCCCTGCGGCCGATGGCGTAACCGATGGAGTCGCCGATGATCGCGCCGGCGGTGGCGCAGGCGCCGAGGATCACCGGGTCGATGTCGCCGTGCTGGGAGGCGAGCAGCGCGGAGGAGACCAGGATGATCTCACCCGGCAGCGGGATGCCCAGGCTCTCCAGACCGATGACCACTCCCACCAGCGCGTAGATGCTGACCGCGGGTACGGTCTCGAGCCATTCCTGGACGTGCACCGCAGCTCCCCTCTCGTCGCGTGGCCGGCATGCGCCCGGGCGGGCGCATGCCGGTGAAGCCTACCGGTCCCCGTGACACCACTGTGTCCCACGAGGCGACCGCGCGGACGTCCGGGAACACGCCAAAGGCCCCGGCCGGGAAGGCCGGGGCCTGTGCGGTGCGCCTGCCTCAGCCGTTGGGGCGCAGGGTCCAGACGACGGTCATCTCGCTGGTGACGGCGCCGTCCTCGCGCTGGATCGCGACGCTCACCGGGAACTCGGGGCGCTTGCCCTCGTCGAGTTCGGCGATGACGTCGGCGATCGGGCGGCCGAGGGTCGCGGTGGCCTTGACCGGGCCCAGGGCGATCTTCTTGAACGCGATCTCGGCGTGGACCGGGAGCGGCACCGCGCGGGAGAGCTGGTCGCCGAAGGCGGCGAGGACGATCGCGCCGCTGGCCGACTCGCCGAGGGTGAACATGGCCCCCGCGTGCGGCCCGCCGACGTGGTTGCGGTACTCGCTCTGGTCCGGGAGGGCCAGCACGGCCTTCTCCGGAGTGGTCTCCAGGTACTCCAGGTTCAGGGTGCGAACCATCGGCACCGTGGCGGCGAGCAACTCGCCGATCGACATCTGATCTGCGCTCATGCCCGAAGGTTACCCACGAGTAGCCTCCGCTGGCCAGGCCGGTGTGATGATCGCCGTATCCTTGCCGCCCATGGGGCATGGAGCACAGCCGCCGGCGAGCGGCCCGAACCCGCAGGATCGGCGGACCGCGCACACCAAGGCGGTGGCGATCGGCGCGGCGGCGGTCGTCGTGGTGGCGGCGGCGGTGACCGGGGCCGTACTGCTCGGCCGCGACGGCGAGCGGACGCCCCCGTCGGCGTCGGCCGGCTCCGCCCCGGCGGCCTCCTCCCCGGCCGTCTCCCCCACCGCCCCCTCCGCGACCGCCAATCCGCGTACCGGGGACGGCCCGGAACCGACCGTCGCGGGCTGGAAGGCCGTGGTCAACCCGGACCTCGGCATCGCCTTCGACGTCCCGGCCGAGTGGGCGCTCGAGTCGCCGGACTGGGTGAGTTACGTCGCCGAGGACGACGATCCGGCGGACACCCCGCTGGTCGCGATGAAGGCGCCGGCCGTACTGAAGGAGAAGTGGTGCTCGTCCGACGACGACCGGGACGGCACCGTGGACGACACCCCGCTGGCGAGCGCGGGCACCCGCGGCAACAACGGGGCCCGCAGCCCCGCGGAGGCCGCCCGCGCGGACTCGGCGAACTGGGTCTACGGCCTCTACACCCAGCCGGACCGGAAGAAGGTCGCCACGGGTCCGGTCACCTCGTTCACCACCGACTCCGGTCTCACCGGCAGCCTGGTCACCTCGTCCTCCTCCGGGGTCCAACGGCGCGACAAGTGCGACTCGGACGGCAAGGCCACCACCTTCGCCTTCGAGACACCGGACGGTGACGTGGTGTCGTGGTCCTTCGTCGGCGCGGACGGCGTGCGCGAGGAGGTCCCGGACGCGGCGGTGCGCGAGATCGCCCGCACGGTACGGCTGTACGCCGACCCCTCGGCCTCCTGAACCGACGTACGGTTTCGCGACGGCCCTGACGAGGGGTGGTGACCGAATCGTGTCGTGGACACCACTAGGGTTACCGCTCATGTGGCCAGGACAGCAGCAGCCCGGGGGCGAGCAGAACCCGCAGGGGCAGAACAACCCGTACCAGCAGCCGGGGTACCAGCAGCAGCCGAATCCTTACCAGCAGCCCGGCTACCAGCACCCCAACCCGTACCAGCAGCAGCCGCAGTGGAACACCCCCGCACCCGTGGGCGCCCCGCAGCCGGCGACCGTCGCGGGCGGCGGCGGTGGCGGCGGCAACCGCACGAAACTGGTCGCGATCGTGGCGGCCACGGCCGTGGTCATCGCGGCCGGCGTGACCGGATTCCTGGTCCTCGGCGGGGACAAGGACGACCAGGCCGACGGCGGCTCGAAGGCGAAGACCAGCCAGTCGCCCACGCCGACCGCGGAACCCACCGCCACGGCCTCCGGGACCGACGACAACCCGCGTGACGGCGAGGCCGAAAAGCCGACGATCGCGGGCTGGAAGGTCGTCGTCAACCCTAAGTGGGGCGTCGCGTTCGACGTGCCGGCCGACTGGGAGGTGCAGAACCCGGGGATGCTCATCGCGTTCGAGGAGGAGAACTCGGATGAGCTGAAGCCGCTCGTCACCATGACCGGCACCGCCGTCTACCAGTCCAAGTGGTGCACGTCGGACTCCAACAAGGACGGCCGCACCGAGGACACCTCGCTCGCGGCGGTGGGCACCAAGGGCGCCGACGGCGCGAAGAACACCGACGAGGTGGCGATCAACACCGTCGCCTGGTGGATCTACGGCGGCTACACCCAGCCGGACAAGAAGAGCGTGGTCTTCGAGGAGAAGGCCGAGCCCTTCACGACGGCCTCCGGCATCGAGGGCAGCATCGCCTGGGCCGAGTCCAAGGACTCGCCCCGCAAGGGCAAGAGCAAGTGCGCGACCGACGGCAAGGCGATGACATTCGGCTTCCAGAACTCGGCGGGCAACTACGTGTCGTGGAACTTCTTCGGCGCCAAGGGCGTGAAGAAGGAGGTCTCGAAGGAGACGATCCTGAAGATCGCCGGCACCGTCCGGCTGCACGGTGAGCCCACGGAGAGCTGACGGGGCGCCGGCGGAGAGCTGACCTGCGCCGATGGGCGGCGGAAATCCGGTTTGGCAAGTCGGGCCCCGGGCGGTGATAGTCACCCGGTGAACTCCGCCGCCGATCCCGCCGCCCCCGGGCGCCGCCCGGACAGACCCGCCGGGCGCAAGCCCTCCGGGCGCAGACCCGCCCCGCGCAGACCCGCCCCGCGCAGGCCCGCTTGGGCGGGCCGCAACTACAGCCTGCTGACCGCCGCCGCGGTCGTCACCCACCTCGGCAGCCACGGCGCCCTGATCGCCGCCGCGTTCGCCGTGCTCGAGGCCGGTGGCGACGGCGGCGACGTGGGACTGGTCGCCGCCGCGCGCACCCTGCCGCTGGTGCTCTTCCTGCTGATCGGCGGCGCGCTCGCGGACCGGCTGCCGCGCCACCGGGTGATGGTCGCGGCGAACGTCCTCAACTGCGTCTCGCAGGGCCTGTTCGCCCTGCTCGTGCTCACCGGCGATCCGCAGTTGTGGCAGATGATGCTGCTCACCGCCCTGAACGGCACCGGCCAGGCGTTCTTCAGCCCGGCGGCCGAGGGCATGCTGCTCTCCTCCGTGCGGGGCGAACAGGCCGGGCGGGCGTTCGCGGTGTTCCGGATGGCCATGCAGGGCGCTGCGCTCGGCGGCGCGGCCCTGGGCGGCGCGATGGTCGCCGCGATCGGACCGGGCTGGGTGCTCGCCGCGGACGCGGCGGCCTTCGCCGTCGCCGCCGCGCTGCGCTCCTTCCTCGACGTCAGCGGTGTCCCGCCGCGCGCGCCGGGCGGCGGGCTGCTCGCCGATCTGCGCGAGGGCTGGCGGGAGTTCGCCGGCCGGCCGTGGCTGTGGGGCATCGTCGTGCAGTTCTCGATCGCCAACGCGGTGGTCGGCGCCGCCGACGCGGTCTACGGCCCGCTGGTCGCCCGCGACCACCTCGGCGGCCCCGCCCCCTGGGGCCTGGCGCTCGGCTTCTTCGGCGCGGGCACGGTCGTCGGCGCGCTGCTGATGACCCGCTGGAAGCCACGTCGGCTACTGCTCGCGGGCACACTGTGCGTCTTCCCGCTGGCCCTGCCGTCCGCGGCGCTCGCCGTGCCGGTGCCGGCCGGGGTGCTGTGCGCGGTGATGTTCGTGACCGGGGTGACGCTGGAGGTGTTCGGCGTCTCCTGGATGACCGCCCTGCACCAGGAGATCCCCGAGGACAAGCTCTCCCGGGTCTCGGCCTACGACTGGTTCGGCTCGGTGGCGCTGATGCCGCTGGCGATGGCGCTGGCCGGGCCCGCGGAGCAGACGTTCGGGCGCACCCCGGCGCTGTGGGGGTGCGCGACGCTGGTCGTGGTGGTCACGGCGGCGGTGCTGCTCGTCCCGGACGTGCGCAACCTGCGGCGCCGCACCAAGGAGGTCGCGGCCCAGGCCCCGGTGACCGTGCCCGGCGCGGACAGCGGCTCAGCCGATGCCGAACGCCCCGTCGGGGGGCACGGGTGACGGAACGGCCTCCTCGTCCCGCACCGGTCGGGCATCGCCGATGAACGCCCGCAGCGCGGGCCCGTGTTCGACCCGGGCGGGGAAGACGTCCGCGGCGGTGAGCCGGGCCAGCGCGGCGATGTCCACCGGTCGGTGGGCGGCGACGAGCACGGCGTTGCCGAAGCGACGGCCACGCAGCACGGCCGGTTCCGCGATGAGCACCAGCTCCTCGAACAGCTCGGCGAACGTGGCGAGTTGGGAGCGGAGGAAGGCGAACGGCGCGGCGTCGGCGAGGTTCGCCACATAGACACCGACCTCGCGCAGCACCCGCTCGGCCTCGCGGGCGTAGGTCAGGGACGTCAGGTGCGCGGGTACCCGTGAGCCGCCGAAGACGTCGGCCACGAGGACGTCCGCGCTGTCGTCGGGGGCGTCCGCCAGCCAGGCGCGCGCGTCCCCCGCGTGCAGCGCGATGCCGGCGCCGGCCGGGAGCGGCAGCTGCTCGACGACCAGGTCGAGCAGCACCCGGTCGGCCTCGACGACGTCCTGCCGGGAGCCAGGCCGGGTCGCCGCCAGATAGCGCGGCAGCGTCAGCGCCCCGCCGCCGAGGTGCAGCACGTCCAGCGGCAGCCCCGGCTCGGCGACGGTGTCCAGCACATGCCCGAGGCGCCGTGCGTACTCGAACTCCAGATGGGTCGGCTCGTCGAGGTCGACGTACGACTGCGGTGCCCCGTCCACGGTGAGCAGCCAGGCCCGCTCCCGGTCCACGTCGGGCATCAGCTTGGCGGTTCCCTGGTCGACGGACCGGCTGACGGGTATGGGCTCGTTCACGGCTCCATTGTGCCCGTGCCGGACGGACCGGCCCGCCGCCCGCCCACGCTCACGCGGCCTGCCCCGCGGAGTCCTCCGGCGCGGAAGCCGCCTGCGCCGATGCTTCCTGCGCTGAGTCCGGCCCGGCCGAGGCCGACTCCGGCAACGCCTGACCCGCCGAGGCCGTCCCCCTCGCCGCCCGCTCCCCCGAGGCCTTCTCCGGGGCGGGCGGCCTCCGCTCGTGCAGCGCCTTCCGTACCCGCCGTTCCGAGAGACCCAGCCGCGCCGCCAGCATCTCGACCGGTACGCCCAGGCGGCCGGCGGTGCGCAGTACCGCGTTCCGGCGCCGATGCCAGCGGGCCGCCGCCCGCCTGCCCGCCACCGTGCGTTCCATCACGACCGCCGCCTCCAGCAGCAGCCGGCCCGCCGCCCCTCGGCCCCCGCGCCCCATGTCGCCCCCTGTCATGGCTTGTGCAACCCGCCTGTACACCACGGTCGGCGATGCCCAAAGCCCTCACAAGGGCGCAGATCAGGCGCACCAGGGGGAACCCGGGCGACTCGGTCGTCGGCGGTCCCGCACCCGAGCGACCTCCTCCGCGTGCGCCGGTACGGGTACCCGGGCGTGGCCGGTTGCTACGGACCAGGGGCCCGTCTCCCCTCCCGGGGCCTCACCGAGACCCCGAGCGCGGGAGCCGGGCCCCGCCCCTCAGCCGACCGAGGTCACCGTGCCCGCGCCGACCGTGCGTCCGCCCTCGCGGATCGCGAAGCCGAGGCCGGGCTCGAGCGGCACCTCGCGGCCCAGCTCGACGGTCATGGTGACGGTGTCGCCGGGCCGGGCGACGGCCGCCGTACCGAGGTCGACGGCGCCGACCACGTCCGCCGTACGGATGTAGAACTGCGGGCGGTACCCGGTCGCCACCGGTGTCGCACGGCCGCCCTCGCGGGCCGACAGCACGTACACCTGGGCCGTGAAGCGGCTGCTGGGCGTGACGCTGCCGGGCGCCGCGACGACATGGCCGCGGCGTACCGCGTCGCGCGGCACCCCGCGCAGCAGCAGTGCCACGTTGTCACCGGCTTGCGCCTCCTCCATCGGCTTGCCGAAGGTCTCGAGACCGGTGACGACGGACTCCAGTCCGGCGCCCAGCACCTCGACCCGGTCGCCGAGGCGGACGGTGCCGCGCTCGACGGCGCCGGTGACGACGGTGCCGCGACCGGTGATGGTCAGCACGTTCTCCACCGGCAGCAGGAACGGCGCGTCCAGATACCGCTCCGGCATGGGCACATAGGTGTCCACCGCGTCGAGCAGCGCCTCGATGGACGCCGTCCACCGCGGGTCGCCCTCCAGGGCCCGCAGACCCGAGACACGGACGACGGGGACGGCGTCGCCGCCGTAGCCGTGCGCGGTGAGCAGGTCGCGGACCTCCAGCTCGACGAGTTCCACCAGCTCCTCGTCGGCCGCGTCCGCCTTGTTCAGCGCCACCACCACGTGGTCGACGCCCACCTGACGGGCGAGCAGCACGTGCTCGGCGGTCTGCGGCATGATCCCGTCGAGCGCGGAGACGACGAGGATCGCCCCGTCGAGCTGCGCGGCGCCGGTGACCATGTTCTTCACGTAGTCGGCGTGGCCGGGCATGTCGACGTGCGCGTAGTGCCGGGTGTCGGTCTCGTACTCGACGTGCGCGATGTTGATGGTGATGCCGCGCGCGGCCTCCTCCGGGGCGCGGTCGATGCGGTCGAACGGCACGAAGGTGCCGGTGCCGCGCTCGGCGAGGACCTTGGTAATGGCGGCGGTCAGGGTGGTCTTGCCGTGGTCGACATGACCCATGGTGCCGATGTTGAGATGCGGTTTGGTGCGGACGTACGCCGTCTTGGACATGGCGGTACCTCGAAGTCTGTTGCGAAGAAGTCTCCGCTGCGCCGGACAGCCGGCGGGAAGCGGGAGGAGGACCCCAGGGACCTGCCGACCCTCCCCCTGCGGGGTCCGCCGGACGATCCGGGGAGGGTCAGCTTCGGGCGCCGTCGACGGCGGCCAGGAAGACGGGCACGGCAGCCTTCGGCGCATCCGCGACCGCGGATGCTGCGAGGAGGAAGGCGTACCGGAACATGCCGTCGATCATCGCCGACGCCCCGTCCGGCGTCGAATGAATTTCCTGCCGGTCGTGGCCGGACGGGCCGACCGTGCCGCAGCGGTCCGCCACGGAGCACACCCAGGTCAGGCACTCCGCACCCGGGTCAGGCCCTCGACCTCATCGAGGTTCGCAGCCAGGAAGCTCATCTCCCCCGCGACCGTTGCCCGCACCGCCGCCCCCACGAAGGCACGCACGACAGCGGAGCCGGCCGGCTGGGACGTGGTGACGTAGCCGACCTGGCCGTGTGGGGCGACGGGGGCCGAGATCGGCGATCCCGACCGCGTCCGGTGCTCCGATCAAGGAGAGCGCGGGCCTGGTGGCCATTCCGTGACCCCCGCTCACCAACGAGAGCACCGCTCCGTCGTCCTCGGCCTCGACGGTCGCCTCCAGAAGGGTGAGGACCTGTTCGTCTCGGCCGCACCGCACGGCATCGACGTGTTCGTCGACAACGTCGGCGGGCCCCGACTGGCCGCCGCGGTGGGAGCACTGCGCGAGTTCGGCCGCATCCTCCGCATCGGCACCGTCAGCCAGTACAACAACCCCGACGCGCCGCCGCCGCGCTTCGACCACGCGGGCATCGTGGAGAAGAGCCTCCGCATGGAGGGGTTCCTGGTCAGCAAACTACCGCGACGTACAGGAGGACGACCACGCCAGCCCCGAAGCCCGAAGCGGCGGAAACCCACCGACGAGTGCTCGGAACCAGCGGCCTGGCCGACACCCTGCGAACGCCCCTTTTCGCCCCGTCCACGGCTGAGGGCCTGGACAGGGCCGTACTCCTGCACGGGACGGCGACACGACCACCTCGCCCCGAGGCTCGTCGAGGCGCACACTGAAGGACGAACGCCGTGCCGGTGTGCGGTCGTGTGGAGGGGCCATGTCAGCGTTCGGTGCGCTCGTCCGGTCCGGTCGTGTGGCGACGACCGCCCGCTGCCGCCGCGTCGTGCACCACCTCCGGCGCGGTGATCGCGCACGTGACGCCCGGATACCGCGCTCCGCCCAGGTGCAGGTGCTGCTGACGGTGCTGGACGAGAGCGTGGCCTCGCTGAGGTCCGCGGACACGGCGGTCGCGGCGTGCGGTGCGCCGGACGGCGCCGCCGGGCAGACCGCCCGGGAGTGCGCACGCGCCCTCTCGGGGTTTCACCGCTTGCGCGTCCGGCTGGCAGAGCTGCCGATCACCGAGCCCGACCTCGTGGACGTCAGGGCGTACGCGGGCCGGCTCCTGGCCTACGACCAGTGGATGGTGCAGCAGGCCCTGAACGTGGCCTACACCGTGCATCCCGACGCGCGCACCGAGGCGGCCCGGCTCCAGCTCAACGGCCTCGGACGGCCCGCCGACGAACTCCGACGGCTGCGCGACGCCCTGAAGGCGACCAGCCGGAGAGAGGCGCGGCAGCCATGAGGCAGGCCCGCCAGGTGCCTCGGGAGCCGAGGCGGCGGCCCGGCGCATGACCGAACCGCTCCGGCGAGGCCCCCCCTCCAAGGCGGGCCCTGTCCGCTTCTCCGGGGGCACGGCAGTGGAGTGGCCGACGGGAGTACGCCGGCCAGGCCGATCGCCGTACGCAGGCCGAGCGAGCCGCCCCGCAGACTGCGCCCCGGCCGTCGGCGCCGCGGCGTTCGACGACGCCCGTGGCAGGATCGTGACTGCTTCGAGTGGGCTGACTGGGCTGTCCACGTCGACGAAAACGGCAGCATCTCGTTCCGCGCCCGGTGAACGCCTCGCGATGACCTGGTCGATGTCTGGCGGACGCAGGAGACGCCTCACGTCTTCAGCGCTGCCAGAGGAAGGCTGCCTCGCTGCAGGGCCGGCAGTGAAAGATGTAACCGCGGCCACCTCCGCCGAAGTTGGCGGAGGTTGCGAAGTCGGTTCCCTCTTCCAGCTCGGCCGTGAATGTCATACGGGCCATGCAGGAGGAACAGTCAGGCGTCTCGTCACCTTGCATCCAGTCGGGTTCACCACCCAGCCGCCCCAGAACGGGCTCCGCGGTCGGGACGTCGGCTGGGTGCGGACGCAAAGCGGTGACCGCACCGAGCAGCGTCTCGCCTTCGGCGGGGACGGTGGCCGCCGTCAGGTGACCACTGAACACGAAGGCGCCGTTCGCGCCGCCGGTGGCGTCCCAGTCGTCGCACATGCCGGGGTCGTTCTGGCAGAAGAACACCGCGACCGTCCCGAAATCGACGGGCAGATGAGCGAGAAACTGCAGAAGGCGTTCAGAGCTCCAATCGTCGTTCGAATCGGGATGCGCCGCCCTGCGGGGCAGATGCACACTCGGCGCATGGCATCGCTCTCCAATCGCTTCCGGGATCCGCGCAGTACGGAGTACGACTTCATCGGCTCGATCCTTGTGCGATGCCCCGGTTGTGCGAGGGCCGCTCGTGTCGTTCCCGCGCCCGGAGATTCCGGCTCCGGGGGGCGGCTGTTGTTCAGGCCGCGGCGTCTGGTCTGCCGTAGTTGCGGACTGTCGCGGGTGTGGAGCGGCCGTCGTGTCGCGCTCTGCGGCGGCACAGCTCAACCCGCGACGGATCCGTATTTCGGTATGCCGCTGTGGCTTCAGGTCGAGACTCGGCATGGGTGGTTGTGGGCGTACAACCTCGAACATCTCGACCTGATCCGCCGTTTCGTCCAGGCGCCACTGCGGGAACGAGCACCGTGGTACGACATCGGGCGGAAGATGACGTTGGTGGCCCGCCTTCCCGCATGGATCAAACGAGGGAAGAACCGAGCCGAGATCCTGCGTGCCGTCGGCCGGATCCACGCCTCACTGGATGCGGCCTGAACCGCATACGGCATCGGAACGTCGCTTCTCTCGCCTCGCCGGCGGCACACCGCCATGGATCAGAAGCCGCTCACCGGCCGCTTCGGGCTGTCCACACCGTGCCGCGGGCCTCGTACTCCAGCATCTCTTCCAGACCGACCGCGGCGTCCGCGCCGAGTTCCCGGCGGACCAGCCACAGGGCGAGATCCAGCCCGGAGGTCACCCCTCCGGCGGTGACCAGGTCACCGTCGTCGACCACGCGGGCGCTCTTCAGCACGCCGCCCTGCCGCTCCAGGTCGGCCCGCGCCCGGTGGTGGGTGGTGCAGGGGCGCCCCCGGGTCAGCCCGGCGGCGGAGAGCAGCATCACGCCCGTGCACAGGGCGCTGACGGTCAGGCCCGGGCGGGTCGCGGCGGCCAGGGCCCGGGGCAGGGACCCTCGCCGGATCTCGGCCCACACACCGGGGTCCTCGCGGCGCGCGTAGCCGCCGCCGGGGACGACGAGGAGGTCCGCCTCCTCGGGCGCCCATCCGTGGCCGACGCGCAGCCTGGTGCCGTAGGCGGCCTCGACGGTACGCGGACCGTCGAGCGTGACATAGCGGACCTCGACCTCCCGGTCGGCGAAGTGGCCGGAGGCGGAGAACACCTCGTACGGGGCGGAGAAGTCGAGTTCCTCCACGCCGTCGAACATGACGACGTGTACGCGTAAGGGACGGTCGCGCCGGGGAGCCGCGGGGGCCGCGGCATCGGCCCGGGTGGCGGCGTCGGCCCGGCCGGCGGCGCCGACCGTCAGCGCCGCGGCGCCGAGTGCGCTGGTGGCGTGCAGGAGCGTACGGCGGTTCATCTCGGTCGGTACTCCATTTCTCGATCGGTGCGATCGGTGCGATCGGTTCGATTCGATCGGTCACGGGTGCGGGTGCGGGAGAGGCTCGTCGGCACCGGCCGGGCGCGGAGAGCTCGGCGGCGAGGAGGCTCAGTTGCCCCAGCGCGCGGCCTCGGCCATCGTCTCCATCCGCGTTCTGTGCGGCGGCACGGACCTCTCCCGCAGGAGTTCGGCCGCGACGGAGAAAGGCGGGGCCTTCTCCGGGCGGTGCCGTGCCTGGGCGACGATCTCGTCGGTGAGCGTGGTCGCCATGGACAGCCGCGGATAGGCGGCGTGGATCGCGGCCCGGTGGCGTCGTCGACGCAGTCGGTGTCCCAGCCGAAATCCATGCCGGTTCCCTGGTGCACCAGGGCGCACAGGATGCCGCGACGCTCGGCGATGCCCGGCGTCGTGTGCAGGGCGATGGCCTCCCACACGGCGTCGACGTCGGCGGTGGGCACACCCTGCGCGGTGAGGAACTCCGCGGCCGTGTCGGCGCCGTCCACCTCGAACCGCTGGTGGCGGTCGCCCGCCCGGGTCAGGCCGATGTCGTGCAGGACGCAGGCCAGGAACAACAGCTCCGGGTCGTAGTCACGCCCCGGCTCGGCCCCCTGGTGTTCGGCGCGCAGGCGGGCGAACAGCGCGCTGCGGACACTGTGGTTGGCGGTCGCGGTGGACTCCGTCTCCCGTACCAGGGCCAGCGCGCGGCGGGCGACGGGAGTGTCGGGCAGCGGCGGGACGCCGGTGATCGTCACGTCGTTCATGGCATCGATGATCGGTCGCGGCAACTGCCCGTGACAGTGGCAGACTTGCCTCCATGCGTGAGGAAACCGCCACCTCCAACGCGCCGCATCGAGTGGCGGTCCTGGTCATGGACGGCGTGCTGCCCCTGGACCTCGGCATCCCGGCCCAGGTCTTCAACGGCGTGCCCGGTGATCCGTATGAACTGACGCTGTGCGGCCGGACCGCGGGGCCGGTCCCGACCGCGGCGGGGTTCGCCGTGACGGTGCAGGCCGGCCTGGAGGCGGTGCGCGGCGCGGACACCGTGGTGGTCCCGGGGTACGCGCCGCATCTGCGGGAGCCGCCGGCGGACGTGCTCGCCGCGCTGGCGGCGGCGCATGCCCGAGGGCGGCGGCTGGTGTCCATCTGCACGGGGGCGTTCGCGCTGGGGGCGGCCGGGATCCTGGACGGCCTCAAGGTCACCACCCACTGGAAGCACGCCGACGAACTGGCGGCGCGGTATCCGAGGGTGTCGGTGGACCCGCGCGTGCTCTACGTCGACGAGGGGCGGGTGCTGACCTCGGCGGGGGTCGCCGCCGGCATCGACCTGTGCCTGCACCTGGTACGACGCGACCTCGGCTCCCGGACGGCGAACGAGGTGGCGCGGGCCCTGGTCTCCGCTCCCCACCGCGACGGCGGGCAGGCCCAGTACATCAAACGGCCGCTGGCCCCGGATCCGTACGGCGTCACCCTCGCGCCCACCCGCGCGTGGGCCCTCTCCCGTCTGCACGAACCCCTGACGGTCCCACGGCTCGCCGCCCACGCGCACATGGCACCGCGGACCTTCGCCCGCCGGTTCGTCGCCGAGACCGGCACGACGCCCCTGCAGTGGCTGCTCGCCGCCCGACTCGACCGCGCCCGGGAACTGCTGGAGAGCTCCGAACTCACTGTCGACCACATCGCCGACCGGTGCGGTCTGGGCAGCTCTTCGAACCTCCGGCTGCACTTCCGGCGCACCCTCGGAACGACCCCCACCGCCTACCGCGCGGCTTTCGCTCCGGCGGCACGGCCGAACTCCGCCCAGGCGTGAAGCGGTAGGGCGACACGCCCGTACGCGCCTGCCCGTGCACGGAGCGTCATGCGTGACTCCCGTGTCGCGGGGGACACGAGTCGACATGTCGACGGTGAGAGAGCAGCAGCCGACGGCCCCCTCGGGCGGCCCGGCTCTCAGGAAGGCCCTGACCACCCCCCTGCTGTACTTCTTCATCCTCGGGGACGTCCTGGGCGCCGGGGTGTACGTGCTGGTCGGACAGGTCGCCGCGGAGGCGGGCGGCGCCGTCTGGGTGCCGCTGGCCGTCGCCCTGCTGCTGGCCATGCTGACCGCGGCCTCCTATGCCGAGCTGGCCACGAAGTACCAGCGGGCCGGCGGAGCCGCCCACTACGCCACGCGGGCGTTCGGCCCGTTCGCCGGCTTCCTCGCGGGCTTCTGCATGCTCGCCGCCGGCATCGTCTCCGTCGCCGCCCTGGCGCGCGGCTTCGGCGGCGACTACCTGGCGGCCTTCGTGACCCTGCCCGTGGGCCTGGTCGCGGTGGTGTTCCTCGCCCTGCTGGCCCTGCTCAACGCGCGCGGCATCAAGGAGTCCATGCGCGCGAACGTCGTCGCCACCGCCATCGAGGTCGGCGGGCTGCTGATCGTCGTCGCCCTCGGCGCGTGGCTGCTGCTGCGCGGCGACGGCGACCCCGGACGGCTCACCCGGCTCGGCACCCCGGAAAAGGGGGCCGCCGCCGCCGTCCTCAGCGGCTCCGTCCTCGCGTACTACTCCTTCGTCGGCTTCGAGACGTCCGTGAACGTCGCCGAGGAGACTCGTGATCCCCGCCGCTCCTACCCGCGCGCCCTGTTCGGCGCGCTGGCCACCGCCGGGGCCGTCTACGTGCTGGTGGGCCTCGCCGCCTCGGCGGCCGTGCCGACGGACCGGCTCGCCTCGTCCAGCGGCCCGCTCCTGGAGGTCGTCAAGGAAGCGGGCGGGGTGCCCCTGCTGCTCTTCAGCGCCATCGCGCTCGTCGCCGTCGCCAACGGCGCCCTGCTCACCGGCATCATGGCGTCCCGACTCGCCTTCGGCATGGCGCGCGACGGCCTGCTCCCCTCGCCCCTGGCCAAGGTGCTGCCGGGCCGGCGCACGCCCTGGGCCGCCATCGCCGCCACCACCGCGCCGGCCATGGCCCTCGCGCTGACCGGCAGCGTCGCCGTCCTGGCGTCGACTCTGGTCCTCCTGCTGCTGGTGGTCTTCCTCATGGTCAACGTCGCCGCGCTGGTCCTGCGCCGCGATCGCGGCACGGAACCGCACTTCCGGGCCCCGACCGCGCTGCCGGTGCTGGGCGCGGCCTCCTGCGTCCTGCTCGCCACCCAGATCGAGGGGCAGGTGTGGCTGCGGGGCCTGGTCGTCCTCGCCGTCGGCGCGCTGCTCGGCGCGGTGGCGACGATACGGCGCGCCCGGCACCGGGCCGACCCGGTACAGCCGTGACGCGGCGCCCGGGGCCGGTGAAGCTGCTCCCACTGCTCCGGGGAGCCGCCCGGTGCGTATGAGAGTGTCGAAGGGAGGCGGGGCCGTTCCGGGATCCGGAGCGCGTTGCGGCCTCCTTGTGGGGCCTCCGCCTATGATGCCCCGAAGTCGGTGTTCTCTAGGGGGTCACGTGCTCGATGCCACCACGCGCTCTGGCGGCACCGCCACGGCCTCTCCGCGGGCCACCGCCCTCGCCGGTCCCTCCGACCTCGCCGTCGCCGTTCCCGCGCGCGCCGGTTTCCCCGCGCGCTGCGCGCGACTGCTGCTCTCCCCCTGGTCTCGTTTCGCGCTGCTGGTCGCGCTGCTCGCCGGGGCCGCGTCGTGCGTGCTGCTGTTCGAGCCGCAGCGGCTGCTCGCGCACGGCTGGCCGCCGCAGCTCGGCGGTGCGGCGGCGGCGCTGGTGTTCGCGGTGGCGTACGGCCTGTGCACGGTGGCGTTCGTGCCCCGGCCGCTGCTGAACCTGGCGGCGGGCGCGCTGTTCGGCTCGCAGCTGGGGCTGGGCGCGGCGGTGGGGGGTACGGTGCTCGGCGCGGGGCTGGCCTTCGGGCTGGGCCGGGTGCTGGGACAGGACGCGTTGCGTCCGCTGCTGCGGGGCCGGGTGCTGACGGCCGTGGACGGTCAGCTGAGCCGGCACGGCTTCCGCTCGATGCTGGCGGTGCGGCTGTTCCCCGGGGTGCCGTTCTCGGCGGCGAACTACTGCGCGGCGGTGTCCCGGATGGGCTGGCTGCCGTTCCTGCTCGCGACGGCGCTCGGTTCGGTGCCGAACACCGCCGCGTACGTCGTGGCCGGGGCGCGTGCCTCGGCGCCGACGTCGCCGGCGTTCCTGATCGCCATGGCGTGTATCGCCGTACCGGCGCTGGCCGGTGCGGTGGTGGCCTGGCGCAAGCGCCACCACCTGCGGGGCCGCTGAGCCGTCAGATCCCTTCGAGGATCATCGCGTTGGCGAGGCCGCCCGCCTCGCACATGGTCTGCAGGGCGTAGCGGGCGCCGCGGGCCCGCATCGCGTGGACGAGTGTGGTGGTCAGCCGGGTGCCGCTGGCGCCGAGCGGGTGGCCGAGGGCGATGGCCCCGCCGTGCACGTTGATCTTGGCCGGGTCGGCGCCGGTCTCCTGCTGCCAGGCGAGGACCACGCTGGCGAACGCCTCGTTGACCTCGAACAGGTCGATGTCGTCGAGGGTGAGGTTCGCCCTGCGCAGCACCTTCTCGGTGGCCGGGATGACGCCGGTGAGCATCAGCAGCGGGTCGGAGCCGGTGACGGCGAAGCTGTGCAGCCGGGCGAGGGGGCGCAGGCCGAGGCGGGCGGCCGTCTCGCTGGTCGTGACGAGCACGGCGGAGGCGCCATCGTTGATCGGGCTGGCGTTGCCCGCGGTGATGTTCCACTCGATCTGCGGGAACCGCTCGGCGAAGCCGGGGTCGTAGTAGGCGCTCTTGAGCCCGGCCAGGGTCTCCGGGGTGCTGGACGGCCGTACGCACTCGTCGCGCGCGACGCCGTCCAGGGGTGCGACCTCGGCGTCGAAGAGACCCTGTTCCCAGGCGTGGGCCGCCTTGTGGTGCGAGGAAACGGCGAACGCGTCCATCTGCTCGCGGGTGAGCGACCACTTGGCCGCGATCAGTTCGGCGCTGATGCCCTGGGGGACGAGGCCGTCGGGGTAGCGCTCGGCGACGCCGGGCCCGAAGGGGTCCGCGCCGGGCGGCACGTTGGACCACATGGGCACCCGGCTCATGGACTCCACACCGCAGGCGACGGCGAGGTCGTACGCGCCGGACATGACGCCCTGGGCGGCGAAGTGGACGGCCTGCTGGGAGGAGCCGCACTGGCGGTCCACGGTGGTCGCGGGGACCGACTCGGGGAAGCCCGCGGACAGCACGGCGTAGCGGGTGGTGTTCATGGCCTGCTCGCCGACCTGGTCGACGGTGCCGCCGATGACGTCGTCGATCCGCGCGGGGTCGACGCCGGAGCGCTCGACGAGGGTGCGCAGGGTGTGGGCGAGGACTTCGACGGGGTGGACGTGCGCGAGGGAGCCGTTGGGCTTGCCCTTGCCTATCGGGGTGCGTACGGCTTCGACGATGACTGCGTCACGCATGTTGCGGGCCTCCTTGGCCGCCGTGGCGAGGACCGGCGGACGCGCCGGCCGCCCCACCGGCTCGATTACCAGTGAGTAGGAAATCCGAACTCACCATAGCCGGGTGAGTTGGAAAAACAAACCCTCCCCTAGACTTCTTCTCATGGCCGCCAGCAAAGACCCGCGTCCCTGCTCGATCGCCGACGCCCTGACGCTCGTCGGCGAGAAGTACTCCCTGCTCGTCGTGCGGGAGGTGTGTCTCGGCAACGGCCGCTTCGACCAGTTGGTGCGCAACATCGGCGCCCCGCGCGACGTCCTGGCCACCCGGCTGCGCCGGCTCGTCGACGCCGGGGTCCTCACCAAGCGGGCCTACAGCGAACGCCCGCAGCGCTTCGAGTACCGGCCCACCCAGGCGGGCCTGGAGCTGGTCCCCGTCCTGCTGACCCTCATGGAATGGGGCAACCGCCACCTCCGCCCCGAGGGCGACCGGCCCATGGTCAACGAGCACGCCTGCGGCCACGAACTGGTCCCGGTGGTCACCTGCCAGGCCTGCGGCGAGACCGTCCACCACCAGGACCTGACCCCGCACCCCCAGTCCCCGGGGTGGACGGTGGCGGGGCCGACGGCGGCCTGACCGGGCCGGCCGCGAAGAAGATCAAGCCCGGTCCGGGAACCCGGCGGTCCCCGTCGTCCCCGGTCCGTAGACGTCCAGTCGCCCGCACATCCCGAACCGCCCCCGCGCGGAAGGCTTTTCCGCCCGTACGACGGCGTCGGCGAGGTGGGGGGCGTCACCCTGCTCCAGGCGGTCCAGCTGGTCCCCGGTGGCCGCGGCGGCGGCTGCCGCACCGCGCTCCCAGCGGGCCCGCCACTCCGCGATCCGGGGCCGTACCAGCGCGGCGGCGGCCCGGTGGAAGGCGGCCAGCGCCTCGGGGCCGCCCGCGCGCAGCGCGCGGTAGCCCTCCAGCGCCAGGTCGCGCCGGGCGCGGGCGATCCGCTCCTGTTCGGCCTCCGGCGCGTCGGCCGGGATCGCGGTCGCGGCGGCGTACGTCTCGGGGTCGGCCAGGTGGCGCGGGGGCAGCGTGAGCACCGCGTCCCCCGCCTCGGGCAGACCGCTGTTCTGCATGAGGACCGTGATACGCAGCCCGCCGTCGTTGACGAGCCGGTGGATGGTGCCGGGCGTGAACCAGGCGACCGTCCCGGGGGCGAGCGGCGTGACCTCGGGGCCGGAGGCCGTGAGCGTGTGCACGGCCCCGCGCCCGCCGGTGACGACGTACCCCTCCGAACAGACCAGGTGCAGGTGGGGCGTGCCGCCGCGGAACCCGTCCGCGGCCGGCCAGTCGTACACCGAGAGACCGGAGACGGCGACCCCGCCGGGCAGCCCCTGGAAGGCGCCGGCGTTCACCACGGGTGCGCGTCCAGGTACCGGGCGATCTCCTCCCGCTCCCAGGCGCCGTCGGCCACCACGACCCGGTAGCGGCGGGTGAGGGTGTCGCCGGGCACCAGCTCCAGCTCGTCGAAGAACGCCCAGGACGGGGCGACGGCCGCGAACGGATCGTTGCGGACGAACCAGTGGGCGGGGTGGGCCCCGCGCGCCCCCGCGTGGTCGTTCTCCGGGGCGTGCGCGAAGACCAGCGTGGCGTGGCCGTCCACGCCGTCGTGCTCCCCGGAGTAGGCGAGCCAGGGGGCCTGCCGGCCCATCAGGCCGGGCCCCTCGCCGTCGGGGCCGGTGATACGGCCGCCCCGGAAGGCGCGCGGGCCGCGCCAGAACAGGCCGGTGTAACCGGCCATCTCCCGCCCGGCGGTGGTCGGGCTGCCGAACAGCAGAGGTTCGCTCCGCCGGTTGGTGATGGCGCTCGTCCAGGTCAGCGCCCACGAGCCGCCCGCCGGGTCGACGTCGTGCACCTCGATCCGCCGCCGCTCCTCGGCCCACAGCTCCCCGGTGTGCGGAT
This sequence comes from Streptomyces sp. NPDC052773, assembly GCF_044547145.1. Classification (NCBI taxonomy): domain Bacteria; kingdom Bacillati; phylum Actinomycetota; class Actinomycetes; order Kitasatosporales; family Streptomycetaceae; genus Streptomyces; species Streptomyces sp. NPDC052773. Next base: position 302,252 of record NZ_JBITZX010000008.1, read on the forward strand.
GCCAGGTCAGCCGCTCGGCGATGACGACCCGGTCGCCGTCCGCGGCCACCTCGTCGAACGCCACGTGCGCCATCGAGCCGACCCGCTCGGGCAGCGCCAGGTACCCCTGGCCGTGGACGTACGAGTTGCCGCCCCACAGGTTCGCCCCGGACAGGTGCGAGGCCGTCATCTGCAGGCCCTTGTGCCAGCGGTGGTCGTTGGGCCGGTAGTCGGTGACGACGGCGCCGGACAGGGTGCGCAGGGGGTGGAGATACGGCTTCGGGGCCTCCCAGGCCGCCTCGGGCCGGTAGACGTAGGCGAGGAGTTCGACGCCGGTCTCCGGTTCGGTGACGGTGACGCGGTCGCCGTGGGTGTGGGTGAGCCGCGGCGCGGTCATGCGGGCACCTCCTGGCTCTCGTCGGACGCGCCGCCGTCCGCCGCGGTGGGCGAGGCGGTCTCGGCGACGCCGGGCGCCCAGCCGGGTGCGCCGCCGTGCAGCTCGGTGTAGTACGGGTCGCCGGGGCCGATCTCGCGCCGCCGCACGGTGGTGTCCGTGAACGCCGACCTGTACAGCGCGGTCACCAGCTCCAGGCTCTTGCGCCCGTCCGCGCCGCTGCTGCGGGGCCGCTCCCCCGCGCGCATGCTGGCGACCAGCTCCCGCAGCTGGGCCAGGTGCGAACTGGGGACGTCCGCCCCGAAGTCCCGCCAGGCCGCGGCCTCCGCCTCGGGCACGTCCGGCGCCGGGGTGATCCGCCAGGAGGCGTTGGTGTAGCCGTACAGATGGGTCAGCTCGATGGTGGCGCGTTCGCAGTCGACGCGGATCCGGCTGACCTCGTCGGGGCTGAGCACGCTGTTGACCACGGTGGCCAGCGCCCCGCTCTCGAAGCGCACCAGCGCGGTCGAGACGTCCTCGGTCTCCACGTCGTGCACCAGCCGCCCGGCCATGGCGCGGACCTCGCTCCATGGGCCGAGCACGTCGAGCAGCAGGTCCATCTGGTGGATGCCGTGTCCCATCGCCGGTCCACCGCCCTCCGACCGCCAGCGCCCGCGCCAGGGCACGGCGTAGTAGGCGGTGTCGCGGTACCAGGTGGTCTGGCAGTGCGCCACCAGCGGCCGGCCGAGGGCGCCCTCGGCGAGCAGCCGGCGGACGTGGGCGGCACCGGACCCGAAGCGGTGCTGGAAGACGATCGCGGCGTACGGGCCGCCGTCCGTGCCCTCCTCCGCCTCGACGGCGTCGAAGTCGGCGAGCGAGGGCACGGGCGGCTTCTCGCACCACACCCACGCCCCGGCGCGCAGCGCGGCCACGGTCTGCTCGCGGTGCAGGGTCGGCGGGGTGCAGATGCAGACGAGATCGGGGCGCTGCTCGCGGAGCATCCGCTCCAGGTCGGTGTACGGGTGCGGGATCCCGCCCTCCGCACAGAACGCCTCGACGGCCGCCGCGTCGATGTCGACCGCCGCGACCACCTCCGTCTCGCCCTCCTCGGCGAGCCGGGCGAGGGCGGGCAGATGCTCGCCGCGGGCGATGGCGCCGGTGCCGATGACGGCGGCGCGGACGGGGCGGCCGACGAGGGAAGCGGACGTGGGCATGGATCTGATCAGCACTCCTCCGGGGTGGCGGGTCAGGACAGCACCGCGATAGCAAGCGCTTTCCCTCGCCCGGCAACGTAGGTGCCCGCACACCGACCGGTCAACACCACGAACCGATCACGGAACCGATCACCGAATCGTCACTGGACCGATCACCGGACCGATCACCGGACCGATCGCTGGACCGATCGCCCAGCCGATCACCGGACCGATCACGGACCGATGGCGGCCGGTCCGCTTCGAAACCCCTGTGTCGGACTCTTCATCCCGGGACGCTACGCTGCCCCTCGACACACCTGATCACCGCGCGCGCGGGCCCGGCGTGCCCGTCATCACCGCGCGCGGAGGCAAGGACGTGTCCGTCGTCCGTTCCACGATCGGCACTTGGACTCCTTAACTTCCATGTCTTGGTTCGAATCACTCATCCTCGGACTCGTCCAGGGGCTGACCGAGTTCCTCCCCGTGTCCTCCAGCGCGCACCTGCGGCTGACCGCAGCCTTCTCGGGCTGGGAGGACCCGGGCGCCGCCTTCACGGCGATCACCCAGATCGGCACGGAGACCGCCGTGCTGATCTACTTCCGCCAGGACATCGGCCGGATCGTCACCGCGTGGTGGCGATCCCTGTACGACAAGGCATGGCGCAAGGATCACGACGCCCAGATGGGCTGGCTGGTGATCGTCGGCTCCATTCCGATCGGCGTGCTCGGTGTCACGCTCAAGGACCAGATCGAGGGTCCGTTCCGTGATCTGCGGCTCACCGCGACCATGCTGATCGTGGTCGGCGTGATCATCGGCATCGCCGACCGGCTGGCGGCCCGCGACGAGACGGGCGGCCGGCACCGCGCGGTCAAGCAGCGCAAGGGCCTCCAGGACCTCGGCGTACGGGACGGCCTGATCTTCGGCCTGTGCCAGGCCGCCGCCCTCATCCCGGGCGTCTCCCGCTCCGGCGCGACCATCAGCGGCGGCCTGTTCATGGGCTACCAGCGCGAGGCCGCGGCCCGCTACTCCTTCCTGCTCGCCATCCCGGCGGTGCTGGCCTCCGGCCTGTTCGAACTCAAGGACGCGATGGAGGGCGGCCATGTGTCCTGGGGGCCGACGATCTTCGCGACGATCATCGCTTTCGGGACCGGGTACGCGGTCATCGCGTGGTTCATGAAGTTCATCTCCACCAAGAGCTTCATGCCGTTCGTCTGGTACCGGCTGGTGCTCGGTGTGGTGCTGATTGCGCTGGTCATGATGGGTGTGATCAGCCCGCACGCCGGCGAATCGGCCCACTGATCCGGTCCCCTTCCTCGATCATCTCCCACTCGTCTCCCGCGCTCCCACCGGAGACACCAGAAGGCCCCGGCGGCATCGCTCCGCAGGGGCCTTCTCGCATGGCTGGACTCAGGGGGCGCGCTCACAGCAGGGCCGTGACGAGATCGCGCCGGACCGGATCGCTCGAGGTATAGCGCAGCGGCAAAATGCACATAAAGGGCGAATAGGGTGGATCACGTTGGTTACTCCGAACACGACCCCCCACAGGACGGAGACCATCTGATGATCATCAAGAAGATGCACGACATGGGCGTCCGCAGCGAACACGCCTACATGGCCGCCTTCGCCTCCATCGGCCTCACCGTCGTCGCCTGGGCCGCCAGCCTCAACGCCGAACCTGGCACCGGCGTCGCCCGAGCCGACCGATGGGGCATCTTCGTCGGCGAATGGGCCCCCACCTTCTTCGGCCTCGGCCTCGCCCTCTCCCACTACGAACAGCAGGACGGCACCCTGACAGGCAGCGTCCACGAGCTCCGGCCGACAGCACAGGCCGGCTGACCGCCGGCGATGCCCGCCCGCACGCGGCCGAATCCGCGCTCGTGACGGACTCCATACGAATCGAGTAGCCGTGCGGTAGCGCAGTGTCAGTGCTACCGCCTAGGCTTGCCCGCATGTCCCCAGATTCCGGTGCCCCTGGTTCCGTGCGCTCTGCGGCAGAGGTGAACGAGCAGATCCGCGCGCTGTGGCTGCGCGCGGGCGGCACCCTGTCGGCTCAGGAGCGCGAGGAGTACGAGCTGCTGGTGGTCGAATGGGCCGCCGCCGTGCGGGGCGAGATCATCGAAGCGGCCTGACACCGCGGGCACGGCGCATGCGGCCACCCAGCGGCCACGCCCGCCGAGTGCGCCGAGCCAAGGCCTGTGTCGTTTGGATCAAGCCGACGTCGCGGGCCCTGGCACGCGCATCTGCCGCGTTGTCGTCACTCGCCGAATCCCCCACGCTCGGCTGCGCTCGCGCGGGGGCACCCCCAACGCTTCGACTCCCTCCTCCGCCTTGCAGCTGCACGCACCAGACCCCGCTCGCTGATCCGGCCTGATCGACGAGACACCCCCTAGCCCCGCAGGTGCGCCAGCACCTCCTCGTCCAGTGGATACGGCCGCTCCGCCGGCAGCAGCCCGGCAGCCTCGTCCAGCCGCCCCGCCCGCACCAGTCCGTGGATCTCCGTGGCGAGCGGGGTCACGTCCTCGATGCCGACGATCCACTCGTCCGCGTACCGGGCCGCCGCCTCCCCCGCGAGCCCCAGCTGCAGCGACCGGTGCGGCAGTGCCGTGAAGTGGACGTCGCGCTCGGGGTCCCACTGCACGCGGGCGGGGGCCTGCCGCAGCTGCCGCTTCCAGGTGGCCTGGTCGGAGTGGAGGGCGGGGACATAGTGGGAGAGGCAGGAGTGGCGCAGCGCCCAGAGGAAGCCCTCGCGGGTGATCTCGACGGCGAGGACGGTCTCCTGGTTCTCCTTGGTGCCCCAGCCGCAGCGGTACATCATCCACAGGAAGGACGGCTTGATCCAGGTCATCCGGTCGCGCTTCCAGGCGGCCGGGAAGCGGCCGGTACGGGCGGCGACCCGCCCGATCTCCGGACGGTAGGCCTGATAGACGGTGAGGGTGGACTCGGTGTGCCGGGCCCTGACCCGGAACCGGGGCTCCTGATCCGGCCGCTCCTCATACCGACGTTCGTCATACTGATCGTTCACGCCCCCACCCTCGCCCGCACCACCCGCTCGGAGCCACCGAATATCGCCGCCCGCACGCCCTCTTGGCGAGACCGGTCCCGGGCCCGAGACTGAGCCGATGACGCAGCGTGCGGAGCTCGCGACCGTGATGGACCGGCTGGCCGTGGACGGACTGATCACCGACTATGCCGTGGCCGTGGACGACGGCGACTGGGAGGCGTACCGAGAACTGTTCACCCCGGACGGACGGGCGGACTACCGCTCGGCCGGCGGGATCGAGGGCGAGGCACGGAAGGTCGCCGTCTGGCTCGCCGAGAGTCTGCGGGAGTTCCCGGTGCGCCAGCATCTGATCGTCAACCGCCGGGTGCGCTTCGACGTCCTGGAGCGGGACACCGGCGACACGGCCCGGGTCCAGGCCGACTACGTCGCCCCGATGGGCCTCACCGCCCCCGAGGGTGCCTCGGGGCCGCCCGACCTGTTCTGCGGCGGCCGGTACTCCTTCGGCCTGCTGCGGACCCACGACGGCTGGCGGCTGCGCGAGGTGGTCGTGCGGGAGATGTGGCGCCGCTCCCCCAAGGGCACCGGGACTACGGGGGCCGGCTGATCCGACGCCCCCTGTACCGAGATCGTCCGCAGCGCGCACACTGGTTCCACCGGCAGGGAGGCGCCGTATGAACACGTCCGGTCAGTGGTTCGTCTCCCCGTGGCGGCGTTCCGTGGTCGCCGCGGCGGCGGGCGCGCTGCCCATGCTCGCCTTCCCCGGACCGGCCCTGTGGTGGTTCGCCCCCGTGGCGCTGGTGCCGTGGATCCTGCTGGCCCGGACCGCGCCGACGGGCCGGCGGGCGCTGTACGACGGCTGGTGGGGCGGGTTCGGGTTCACGCTGGCCGTGCACCACTGGCTGCTGCCGAACCTGCACGTGTTCACGTTCGTCATCGCGGCGCTGCTCGGCGTGCTGTGGGCGCCCTGGGGCTGGCTGGTGCGCCGCTTCCTGGGCGGAGTCCCCACGCCGGGCCGGGTCGCTGCCGCCCTGGCCGTGCTGCCCTCGGCCTGGCTGGCGGTGGAGCTGGTGCGGTCCTGGCAGGGCCTCGGCGGGCCCTGGGGGATGCTGGGCGCCAGTCAGTGGCAGGTGGACCCCGCGCTGCGGCTGGCCTCGGTGGGCGGGGTGTGGCTGCTGAGCTTCCTGCTGGTGGCCGTCAACACGGCCGTCGCGGTGCTGATCGCGGTGCGCGCCGCACGGGTGCCCGCGGTGGCCGGGCTGCTGGCCGCAGCGGCGGTCACCGCGACGGCCTGGTCCTGGTCGCCCCGCCCGGAGGTGCGCGGGGAGGTGCGGGTGGCGGTCGTGCAGCCGGGGGTGATCGACGGCCCCGGCAAGCGGTTCGACCATCAGGAGCAGCTGACCCGGCAACTGGCCGGACAGGACCTGGACCTGATCGTCTGGGGCGAGAGCAGCGTCGGCTACGATCTGGCGGCCCGTCCCGACCTGGCGAAGCGGCTCGCGGAGCTGTCCCGTCTGACGGACACGCCGGTCCTGGTCAACGTGGACGCCCGGCGCTCGGACCGGCCCGGCATCTACAAGAGTTCGGTGCTGGTCGGCCCCGGCGGCCTGACCGGCGACCGGTACGACAAGATGCGGCTCGTCCCGTTCGGCGAGTACATCCCCGCGCGTTCGCTGCTCGGCTGGGCCACGTCCGTCGGCGAGGCGGCCGGCGAGGACCGGCGGCGCGGCTCCCGGCAGGTGGTCATGGACGTCGGCGGCGGTCTGCGGGTGGGCCCGATGGTGTGCTTCGAGTCGGCGTTCCCCGACATGAGCCGCAGCCTCGCCCGCTCCGGTGCGGACGTGCTGATCGCCCAGTCGGCGACCTCGACGTTCCAGCAGAGCTGGGCGCCGGCGCAGCACGCCTCACTGGCCGCGCTGCGCGCCGCGGAGACCGGCCGCCCGATGGTGCACGCGACGCTGACCGGCATGTCCGCGGTCCACGGCCCCGGAGGAGAGCGGATCGGCTCCTGGCTGGGCACGGACGAGAGCGTCGCCGAGGTCTACGAGGTGCCACTGGCCGCCGGGACGACGCTGTACGTCCGCTTCGGCGCCTGGCCGGTGTACGGGGCGCTGCTGGTGCTCGCGGGGTGGGCGGTCGCCGAGGGGGCGGGGGCGGTCAGGCGGAGCGCTCCTGGACCGCGCGTACCACCCGCTCGCACAGTTCGTGAGTCGCCAGCGCGTCCCGGGCGCTGAGCACCTTGCCCGCGCGGACGGCGTCGAGGAAGCCGAGGACGGCCTGCTCGATGCCGCGCTGCCGGGCGACCGGCACCCAGTCGCCGCGCCGCCGCACGGTCGGCTGACCCTTGTGGTCGATCACCTCGGCGAGGTTGATCACCTGCCGCTTGGTGTCCTGCCCGGACACCTCGAGGATCTCCTCGTTGGAGCCGCTGAGCCGGTTCATCACACCGAGCGCGGTGAAGCCGTCCCCGGCGAGCTGGAGCACCACGTGGTGGAGCAGCCCGCCTTCGGCCCTGGCCCGCACGGTGACGTCTTCGACCGGCCCGGGCACCAGGAAGCGCAGGGTGTCCACGACGTGGATGAAGTCGTCGAGGATCATCGAGCGCGGCTCTTCCGGCAGCCCGACGCGGTTCTTCTGCATCAGGATCAGCTCGCGCGGATGGTCCGCGCACTGCGCGTAGGCGGGCGCGTGGCGCCGGTTGAAGCCGACGGCGAGGCTCACGCCGCGCTCCTCGGCGAGCGCGACCAGCCGCTCGGAGTCGGCGAGTTCGTAGGCGAGCGGCTTGTCGACGTACGTCGGTACGCCCGCCTCCAGCAGCCGAGTGACGATCTCCGGGTGGACGGCGGTGGGCGCGTGCACGAAGGCCGCGTCGAGGCCCTGGGCGAGGAGCGCGTCGAGGTCGGCGTGGCGCTGTCCGGCGGGCAGGTGCAGGCTGTCGGCGACGCGGGCGAGCGTGGCGGGCGTACGGGTCTGGAGGTGCAGTTCGACCCCGGGCAGGAATCCGAGCACCGGCAGGTACGCCTTCTGCGCGATGTCCCCGAGCCCGATGCAACCGACCTTCACGTGCTCTCCCCTACCGCGTGCCTGCGTCCGCCTCGTTGGCCTCGTTGGCCTCGTTGGCCTCGTTGGCCTCGACCGAAGCATACGGGGGCTGCGGAGGCCGCCAGTCGGCGATCCCGTCGAAGCCGCGCAGGACGAGCGCGGGGCCGGCCAGGGAGAGGGCGGCGATGGCCGTGTTGCGGACGGCCATCACCGCGCGGTTGCGGGTCATGTTCAGCCGGGCGACCCTGACGGCCTGGCGCGCGATCGCCGTCGTACGCGGGAGGCGGGCGGCCGAGTATCCGGCGAGGTCGTCGGCGATGGTGGTCCCCCCTGCCCGAGCGGAGCCGAGAGCCAGGGAGAAGGCGAGGACGATGGCGTCCTCGATGGCCTGGTTGCCGCCCTGGCCGAGGGTCGGCGGCATGGCGTGCGCGGCGTCGCCGAGGAGGGCGACCCGGCCGCGGTGGTAGGCGGGCAGCGGCTCGGCGAGGTGGTACACGTCGTGGCGCAGGACGTCCTCGGGGCGCGCGGCGGCGAGCACGGCGGGGATCGGGTCGTGCCAGTCGCCGTAGCTGCGCAGCAGTTCGGCCCGCTCGTCGGGGCCGCGTCCGCCGGCGGGGGTGACGGCGGCGGCGTACGCGTAGACCCGGCCGTCCTTGAGCGGGTGCGTGCCCCAGATGCGGCCCCGGCCCCAGGTCTCGTGGGAGGCGAACCGCACGCCCGGGACCGGGATGACCACCCGCCAGGTGGTGAAGCCGGAGTAGACGGGCCCCGGGTGCTCGGGGAAGAGGGTGCGGCGTACGGCGGAGTGGATGCCGTCGGCGCCCACCACCAGGTCGGCCTCCAGCTCGCCGTCGGGGGTGGTCACGCGGGCGGGGCGGTGGGCGTCGCCGGGGTCGGCGAGGGTGGCCTCGCAGGCGGTGCGGACCGTGCCCTCGGGCAGGAGCGCGGCGAGGTGGTCGATGAGGGTGGCGCGGTGCAGGAGCACCAGGGGGCCGCCGAAGCGCCGCTGGGCCGCGGCGGCGCTGGAGCGGGACAGCCAGCGGCCGGACGGGGTGCGCAGGCCGCCGTCGCCCTGCCAGGCGGCGAGGTCGCGGATGGTGTCGCCGAGGCCGATGACGTCCAGGGCGCGCAGGGCGTTGGGGGCCAGCGAGATGGCGGCGCCGACGGGCTCCAGCGAGCGGGCCCGTTCGAGGACGGTGACCTGCCGGCCGCTGCGGTGCAGGGCGACGGCCGCGGTGAGGCCGCCGATGCCACCGCCGATCACGACGGCACGCGTGGGCTGTGCCATGGCTCCTCCTTGTGACTACATCTGTAGTACCGGGCTCGCCCCGACCCTACTACGGCCGTAGTGAGCGCGGGAAGCCGGACGGTAGATTGATCTCCATGTCACGTGCCGACCTCGTCGCCGACACCGCCCTCGCCCTGCTCGCCCAGCGCGGGATGCGCGGGCTGACCCACCGGGCGGTCGACGAGGCGGCGGGGCTGCCCCAGGGCTCCACCTCCAATGTGGCGCGCACCCGGCAGGCGCTGCTGGAGCTGGCGGTACGCCGGCACGCGGACCGGGAGGCGCGGATCCTCGGCCTGCACGAGATGCCGGACCCGCGCGGCGGACTCGACTCCGTCGTGGACGGGCTGTCGCTGGCGGTGCACCGCTCCCTCACCGACCACCGCGATCTGCTGGTCGCGCGCTACGAACTCGCCCTGGAAGCCACGCGCCGCCCCGAACTGCGCGCCTTCTACGACGCGACGGGCGCCCGCTTCCGCGAACAGCTCGCGGTGCTCGTGACGGCGATGGGGTCCACGGCCCCGGAGCGGCACGTCCTGTCACTGGTCGCGTGGGCGGACGGGCTGATGTTCTCCTGCGCGGCGGGCTCGTTCAACGACCGGGTCCCCTCCCTGGAGGAGGTACGGGCAGGGCTGCGGGAACTGCTGAACGGAATGCTGGGCGGCTGACCGGGCACCGGCCGAGACGTCACCCTCGCGCCACGGGAACCCCGCTCACGGGGAGGGAGTTCACCCGTACGGCGGAACGCCCGCTCGTCCGTCGTCCCCCCGGCGGACCGGACCCACCATTGTTGCGCGGGTGCATCGAACGACGACCACCGCAACCCTCCTGGTCACCGTGGCCGTGTCGGCCCTCACCGGCTGTACGACGGTCCCGCAGCCACCCGCGCGGCCGGGGCCGCCCGGGCCGTCGGCCGCGCCGTCCCCGCCTCCCGCGGCGTATCCGAGCGGGCGGGCTGCACCGCAGATCGTGCAGGCACCGGCCCTGGAAGCCCTGGAACTCGTCGGACCGTCCCCACGGCGGACCCGCTCCACCCCTGAGTCGCAGCCCCCGACCCCGGCCGCCGCCGCACCCGCCGCCCGCTCCGCCGCACCCCGGACCGAGCCCCGGCCCGAGCGACAGCGCCCGCAGCAGCCGCCCCGGCGCCCGGGGTCCCGCCCCTCGACGGCGCCCCGGGCGAACGTCCCGGACGTCCCGGACCTCCCGAACTCCGCGCACCGGCACGCCGGGAAGCAGGTCCCGCAGGGCCCCGGCCACGTCTGTGCCCTGGGCAGGAAGTACGGCGGCTGGCGGCCCGGCAGCCCCGAATCGACGATCTGCGACGACACGTACGGTCGCTGAGACGGCGAGGACCACCGCAGGTTCGGGTACCGCCCGGAGTCAGGGCCGGTGCTGGTGCGGCGGCCCCCACGGGCCGCCGCCCGGGGGCTCGCTCTCCGGGCCGGCGCCGGCCAGTCTCAGCTCCAGGCGGCCGATCGCCGCGCGCACCCCGTCGCCGTAGCTGTCGTCGGCGAGGGCGTCGGCCGCGCCCCGGGCGCGGCGGAGGTGGGTGCGGGCGGCGTCCCGGTGGCCGAGCTTGATGTAGTCGGCCGCCAGGTTGAGGTGGAGGGAGGGGTAGAGGGCCCGCACGGCGAGAGTGCCGTGGTGGGTGGCGAGGCGGTCGTCGCTCAGCTCCTCCGCGGCCGTCAGGGCCCGCAGGTCCCAGGCCAGCTCGTCGGAGGGATCGTCCTGTGTGTCGGCCAGGTAGTGCGCCAGCGTGCAGCGGTGCAGCGGGTCGCCGTCCTCCCCGATCTCCGCCCAGAGCTGGAGGAACCTCAGCCGCGCCTCTTCCCGGTCCCCCGCGTGATGCAACATCACGACCTGCCCGATCCGCCCCATCACCGCGTCCGGCACCGCCTGCTCCTGCCGCTCCATCGCCACACCCCTCCGCCCGCTCGCCGTCGATCACGTCCCTCCCGACGCTAACGGCACCCACCGACAATCCGGACCAGGCGGCTCCGGTACGGCCGGAACGTCACGCACGGTCATCGCGCGACGAGCGCGACGAACGCGACGAGGGCCATGAGGGCGGCGAGGGCGGCGAGGGCGGCGACAGGCACGAGCGCGGTGACAAGCATGAGCGGAGCGCGAAGGGCCGGCCCCGGCCGCGACCGCGGATACCGCGGCCTCGCACCGGAACCGGCCCTCGCGTGGACCCTTGTCAGCCCAGGTTCGGGATGCGCCAGTCGATCGGCTCGTGGCCCTGCCGGGCGACGGCCTCGTTGATCTGGGTGAAGGGGCGTGAACCGAAGAACTTCTTCGCGGACAGCGGGGAGGGGTGGGCGCCCTTGACGACCACGTGCCGGGTCTCGTCGATCAGGGGCAGCTTCTTCTGCGCGTAGTTCCCCCACAGGACGAAGACCGCCGGGTCGGGCCGCTCGGCCACCGCGCGGATCACCGCGTCGGTGAACTTCTCCCAGCCCTTGCCCTTGTGCGAGTTGGCCTCGCCCGCGCGGACGGTGAGGACCGCGTTCAGCAGCAGGACGCCCTGCCGGGCCCACGGCATGAGGTAGCCGTTGTCCGGGATGGGCAGGCCCAGCTCCTCCTGCATCTCCTTGTAGATGTTCCGCAGCGACGGCGGAGTCTTCACGCCGGGGCGGACGGAGAAGCACAGGCCGTGGCCCTGACCCTCGCCGTGATACGGGTCCTGGCCGAGGATCAGCACCTTCACCTGCTCGAACGGCGTGGCGTCGAGCGCGGCGAAGACCTCCTCCCGCGGCGGGTAGACGGGACCCTTCGCCCGCTCCTCCTCGACGAACTCCGTCAGCTCCTTGAAATAGGGCTTCTGGAGTTCGTCGCCCAGGACCCCGCGCCAGGACTCGGGCAGCATGGCGATGTCGGTCACGTCAACTTCCTTACGGTCTGCGGTCGCTTGCGGATCTGTAGGTCTCAGAACCTACAGGCGGCCACTGACAACGCCCCGCGCGGGAGTCGTCACCAGCTGGTCTTCCGGTCCAGCTCCCACATCAGCATGATCGTCGACGGGTCGAGCGCCCGCTCCCCGCCGGAGATCTCCTCGCTGGCCGCGATGTACTGCTTGCCCTGCCACAGCGGCAGCAGCCGCGCGTCGTCGACGAGGATCTGCTGGGCCTCCTCGAACTCCCGCTCCACCTGCGCGCGGTCGCTCTCCCGGCGGGATCGGGGCAGCAGGTCGCCGGTGATCTTCGGCTCGACGTAAGGCGTACCGAGGGCGTTCTCCTTGCCGACGAAGGGCGCGATGTAGTTGTCGGCGTCGGGGAAGTCGGGGAACCAGCCGCGCCCGAACACCGGGTACTCGCCCTTCTGGTAGCCCTCGACGTACGTCTTCCAGGGCCGGCTCTTCAGGGTGATCTCGAACAGGCCGGACGCCTCCAGCTGCCGCTTCAGCTCCTGGAAGAGCACGGCGGTCTCGGAGCCGTAGCGGTCGGTGGTGTACCAGAACGTGAGCGGGACCGGCTCGGTGATGCCCGCCTCGGTCAGGATCGCGCGGGCCTTGTCGGCGTCGGGGTCGCCGTAGTCGTCGAAGTAGCCGGTGGAGTGGCCGGTGATGCCGTTGGGGACCATGGAGTACAGCGGCTCCACGGTGTTCTTGTAGATCTTGTGGGCGATGGCCGGCCGGTCCACGATCTGGGCGACGGCCTTGCGCACGGCGGGCTTGCCGGCCCACCGGTCGCTGGGGTTGAACACCAGGTAGCTGATGTCGATGCCGGCGCCCTCGACCAGCTGGAGCGGCTCGTCGGGGTCCTTGCTCTGCAGGTCGACGATGTCGTCGGCGGCGAGACCGCGGTAGGTGAGGTCGATCTCCTGGGCCTTGAGGGCCTTCACCATGGCGCTCGAGTCCTGGAAGTACCGGATGGTCACCGCGTCGTTGCGGCGCTCGGCGTACCCCTCGTAGTGGTCGTTGCGGACCAGCTCGGCGTGGTCGTCCTCCTGGTACGACTGGAGCTTGTACGGACCGGAGCCGATGATCTCCTCGCCCTCGCGCAGCGCGTCGGCCGGGTAGCTCCCGGGCGCGACGATCGACATCGCCGGGGTGGCGAGCACGAACGGGAAGGTGGCGTCGGAGGTCTTCAGGTGGAAGACGACCTCGCGCTCACCGCGCGCCTGGACCCGGTTCAGGCTGCCGAGCAGCCCCGCGGGCCCGCCGGGCGCCTTGATGTTCAGGATGCGGTCGATCGAGTGCTTGACGGCCTTGGCGTCGAGGGGGCTGCCGTCGGAGAACTTCAGCCCCTCGCGCAGCTCGCACCGGTAGACCCGGTTCGCGGTGTCGGTGAACTCGCAGGTCTCCGCGGCATCGGGCTGGGGCGTCGTCGAGCCGTTGGGGTAGCTGAGCAGCGTCTGGTAGACGTTCCGGAACAGCTCCCAGGAGCCGTCCCAGGACGCGGCGGGATCCAGGGTGGTGGGCGCGCTGGTGGTCCCGACGACGATCGGGCCTTCGTCGGCCTCCCCGCTGTCGGAGAACAGGCCGCAGCCGGTCACCAGGGATATGGAAGCGATCGCCGCCACTTGCCGCAGGCATCGGTTCCGGTTGAACACGCGCACGCTCCTCGATCTGCCATACCAAATGTCGGCAGACACTACCGCAGCAACACGCCGCGTGGACCGTCTGCGCGAAAGGTAGTTGATCACCTTTGCCATGACGACGTTGTCAGGCCCCCGGACCGTGCCGATACGTCGACACGGGCGCCGTTTCCGTCAACATCGATCCCGTCACATGCGGGGCACGAAACCATATCGACGCGGAAGCGGCGCCCGTGGGCGACCGGGAAGGTCAGGCGACACCCGCGTTCAGGAAGATGCCGCCGTCCACGACCAGGGTCTGGCCGGTGATCCAGTCCGCCTGCTCGGAGGTGAGGAACGCGGCGGCGCCGCCGATGTCGGACGGCACGCCGAGCCGCTTCAGCGGGTAGGCCGCTGCCGCCTCCTCCTCGCGGCCCTCGTACAGGGCCTGGGCGAACTTGGTCTTGATCACTGCCGGGGCGATCGCGTTGACCCGCACGCCGGGCGCGAACTCGTGCGCCAGCTGCGCGGTCAGGTTGATCATCGCGGCCTTGCTGACGCCGTAGGCGCCGATGAAGGGCGAGGGCGCGAGGCCCGCGACGGAGGCGATGTTGACGATCGCGCCGCCGTTGTCCTTCTGCCAGGCGTGCCAGGTGCGCTGGGCGAAGCCGAGCGCCGAGACCACGTTGGTCTCGAAGACCTTGCGGGCGACGTTGAGGTCGAGGTCGGCGATGGGGCCGAACACCGGGTTGGTGCCGGCGTTGTTGACCAGGTAGTCGACCCGGCCGAAGGCCTCCATGGTGCGCTCGACGGCGAGCGCCTGGTGGGCCTCGTCGTGGGCCTTGCCGGCCACGCCGATCACCCGGTCGGCGCCGAGCTTCTCGACGGCCTCCTTCAGGGCGTCCTCGTTGCGTCCGGTGATGCAGACCCGGTCGCCGCGGGCGACCAGCGCCTCGGCGACGCCGTATCCGATGCCGCGGCTGGCGCCCGTGACGAGCGCGACCTTGCCCGAGAGTTCAGTCATGGTGATGTGTTCCCTAGTCGAGCGGTCCGCCGGCGACGTACAGCACCTGGCCGGAGACGAAGCCGGCCGCCTCGCCGGTGAAGAAGGCGACGGCGTTGGCGATGTCCTCCGGCTCACCGACGCGCTGCACGGGGATCATCGAGGCGGCGGCGGCCTTGAAGTCCTCGAAGCCCATGCCGACCCGCTCGGCGGTGGCGGCGGTCATGTCGGTGGCGATGAAGCCGGGGGCGACGGCGTTGGCGGTGATGCCGAACTTGCCCAGCTCCTTGGCGAGGGTCTTGGTGAAGCCCTGCAGACCGGCCTTGGCGGCGGAGTAGTTGGCCTGGCCGCGGTTGCCGAGCGCGGAGGACGAGGACAGGTTGACGATCCGTCCGAAACCGGCGTCGACCATGTGCTTCTGCACGGCACGCGACATCAGGAACGAGCCCTTGAGGTGCACGTTCATGACGGTGTCCCAGTCGGAGACGCTCATCTTGAACAGCAGGTTGTCGCGGAGCACACCCGCGTTGTTGACGAGGATCGTCGGTGCGCCCAGCTCCTCGACGATCCGCGCGATGGCCGCCTCGACCTGCGCCTCGTCCGAGACGTCACAGCCGACCGCGATCGCCTTGCCGCCCGCCGCGGTGATCTTCTCCACGGTGTCCTTGCAGGCGGCCTCGTCGAGGTCGATCACGGCGACCGCGCGGCCCTCGGCGGCCAGTCGTACGGCGGTGGCGGCGCCGATGCCGCGCGCGGCGCCGGTGACGACCGCGACCCGCTGCTCAGTGGTGGACATTGCTGCTTCTCCTCGCCCTAGGGATGCGGCTCCTGCGGTACGCCCATCCGATGAGCGACCGCTTAGTACCTTCAGCAGACGTGACGCTAGAAGCCCTGGCACGCGGTGTCAACGCCCCACGAGCTCGTGTGATCCATTACCCGGCGGCACGGCCCGGGACATCCGTTCGGCCTATCGCCGCGCGCCCGCCGGACCAGGGCCCCCTAGCGTCGAAGGCCGAGCCATTCGTGCCCGGAAAGGAGGCGCTCCATGCGCCGTCACACCGGCGCCGCCGGCATAGTCCTCGCGATCGTCGCGACCGTACCGCTGGCAGGCCCCGCCCATGCCCAGGACGACCTCGACTGCCGTCACTTCGCCTATCAGGAGGACGCGCAGGACGTCTACAACGCCGATCCCAGCGACCCCCACGGCCTCGACGAGGACCAGGGCGCCAACGACGGCATCGCCTGCGAGGTGCTGCCGCGTCGTGGCGGCGGCCTCACCTCCTCCACCTTCGCGCCCAGACGGACCCCGGACCCCGTCGCCACGGTCACCACCGCCGCCCCGGCCCCCGTGACCACGACGGCCACCGCCACCGCCGCGCCGACGCGGGGCGTGCGGGGCGGGCTGGGCGGCGCGTCGGACACCGGTCCGGGCGCGTGGGACCTCGCCATCGGCGCGGCCTTCGTCGCGGGCGCCGCGCTCACGACCGCGTTCGTGGTGAAGCGCCGCAGGAGCTGACGGACCCGGGGGTCGCCGACCACGCCGCGCTCTCGCCTTCCGAGCAGGGGCGGCCGACCACGCCGCAGCCCACCTCCCGAGCACGGGCAGGCCGATCACACCGCACCCCACCTCCCGAGCACGGGCAGGCCGATCACGCCGCACCCCACCTCCCGAGCACGGGCAGGCCGATCACGCCGCACCCCACCTCCCGAGCACGGGCAGGCCGGTCACGCCGCACCCCACCTCCCGAGCACGGGCGGCCGGGCAGCGGCGCTCTCGCCTCCCGAGCAGGGGCGGCAGTCAGCCGACCGGGGGCAAGGCGCCCAAGGCTCTGGCAGCCGCAGGGCAGCGGCGGCACCCCAGCCGGTCGCCGGGTCAGCGCCCGGTGCCAGAGGCGCCCGGCCGCCCGGCCGCCCGGCCATCGCATCGCAGGGCTCGGCCACCACAGGGCCATGGTCGGGCCACTTCGGCGAACCACCAAGGACAGCGCGCGCCACCTACGGCCACCACCTGGGACGACGTGCGCCGCCTCCGGTGACCACTGGGGGCAGCGCACGCCACCCCCGCTGACCATCCAGCCGGCGACCGGTCAGCGCAACGCGCTCAAGCCAGCCGCCCGATCAGCGCCACGCGCTCAAGCCAGCCGCCCGGTCACCGCATCGCACGTCGCAGCCGCGCGAAGCTCACCGCGCCCAGGCAAGCGTCTGCTCCTGACCGCCACGGCCCGGCAGCCGCCGCGCCTCACCACACTGGGCCAGCAGCCAGCCGGCCTCCTTCGCCAGCGCCGCCACCCGCGACGGCAACGTCACCACACCCAGCGCCGCGCGCTGCGTCCGCCCGGCAGCCGCCCGCCTCCCACCACACCCGCCCGGCAACCGCCGCGCCTCACCACACCCGCCCGGCAACCGCCACACCGCACCACGCCATCCGGCAGCCGCCGCCCCTCACCGCACCAACAGCTCCAGCAACCTCTCCGTCTCGGCCGCCGGGTCCGTCGTGAGGCCGGTGTGTACCGGGCCGGGCTGGACGATCGTCGAGCGGGGGGCGATCAGCCAGCGGAAGCGGCGACCCGCGTCGTCGCCCGCCGCCTGGCCCGCCGCGTCGCCACCGGTGCAGACGCCCTCGACGGCGCGCAGCGCGGCCCGGACGCCGGCCACGTCGGCCCGCGGGTCGAGGGCCAGCAGCCGCGCCTCGTCGAGGTGGGTGCGGGCGCCGACGTAGGCCTTGGCCCGGCAGTAGACGAGCACGCCCGCGTTGATGAACTCCCCGCGCTCGACGCGCGGTACGACCCGCAGCAGCGCGTACTCGAAGACGTCCCGGTCGCTGCGCCGGCCCGGCCGGATGATGTGGCGCTCGGTCACTTGGTCCCCTCGATTCCGGTGACGCGGTCGTGGACGACGGCGGCGCGCGCGAGCAGCGGCCGGGCGTACGCCCTTCTCAGGTCGTCCGGCGAGTCGAAGCCGGGCTCGTCCGCCAGCCAGGCGTCCGGGATCTCCGCGGTGACCTCGGCGAGCAGGTCCTCGGTGACGCGTGGGGCGAGGTCCGCGGCGGCGGCGCGCAGGTCCGGGGCGAAGGTCCGCAGAGCGTGGTCGGAGGCGTCGTACGGGCGGGCCGCGGAGGTCTCGGCGGACGGCCAGTTGTGGTGCCAGATCATCGTGGCGCCGTGGTCGATGAGCCACAGCTCGCCCCGCCACATCAGCAGGTTGGGGTTGCGCCAGGAGCGGTCGACGTTGTTCACCAGCGCGTCGAACCAGACGATCCGCCCCGCCTCCTCGGGCGTGACCGTGAAGGCGAGCGGGTCGAAGCCGAGCGCGCCGGAGAGGAAGTCCATGCCGAGGTTGGTGCCGCCGCTGGACTTCAGCAGTTCCTGCACCTGCTGGTCGGGCTCGCCGAGTCCGAGGTCGGGATCGAGGTCGACGGTCACCAGCCGGGGCGTGCGGAAGCCGAGGCGGCGGGCGAGTTCCCCGCAGACCACCTCCGCCACGAGGGTCTTGCGTCCCTGCCCGGCTCCGGTGAACTTCATGACGTACGTCCCGAAGTCGTCGGCCTCGACGAGTCCCGGCAGCGAGCCGCCCTCACGCAGGGGCGTGATGTAACGGGTCGCGATGACTTCCTTGAGCATCGCCCCAGGTTACTGGGGTGTCGGGCGCCGCCCGACCGGGGCGTTCGGTACGGCCCGGGGCAGGTGGCGCCTCTATCGGGTGAAGAACCGCGTGGCGGCTGAACCGGAGCCGCGCGACGCCCGTACTGCTGGACGTCACGAGACATCGCCACAGCACGTGACATCACGACGGCACGAGCAGACCGACGGCACGAGCAGACCGACAGCACGAGCAGACCGACGGACGAGACAGACCGGCGGACGAGACAGACCGGCGGCAGCCGAATCAGCGGAAGGAAACCTCAGGATGGCCACGGAATCGCTTCACCCCGGGTCGGGCCCGGCCCGTCGTACCGTCATGGCGGCGGCCGGAGCGGCGGGTCTCACCGTCGCGCTGGCCGCGTGCGGGTCGGGCGACGGGGAGGGCGGCGACGACTCCGGCGAGGCCTCGTCCGGCACCGTGCTCGGCGCGACCTCCGAGATCCCCGAGGGCGGCGGCAAGGTGTTCGCCGACGCGGGCGTGGTGGTCACCCAGCCGAAGGCGGGCGACTTCAAGGCGTTCTCCTCGAAGTGCACCCACCAGGGGTGCGCGGTGAAGGACATCCGGGACGGACTGATCATCTGCCCCTGCCACGACAGCCACTTCTCGGCCACCGACGGCAGCGTCAAGAAGGGCCCGGCGACCAAGCCCCTTCCGCCGGCCGAAATCACCGTGGAGGGCGAGGAGATCAAACTGGCGTGACCCCGGGTGCCAGGGGGACGCGGGCATAGAGCTGTCCGGGACCGCCGAGTTCGTGGGCGAGGTCCCGCGGACCGGCGGGCCGCATCCCGGACTGGAGGACGTGGAGCGGCTGTTCGCGCGGAAGTACTTCGGCCTCGACGCCCTTCCGCACGACGGCCGCCACGCCTGGCTGCGGCTGGCGCCGGACGCGGTCAGGTCGTGGGACTTCCGGAAGCCGGCGGCGCTGCCGACGCCTCCGGACGGCCGGTGATCCGTTCCCCCGCCGCCCGCAGCGCCCGTACCGCCGCCCGGATCGAGGGCCGGCGGTCGGCGTCGGCGCGCCAGACGACGTAGACATGGCGCCGCACCCGCTGCTTCAGGGGCACGGCGACGACCCCGGGCGGCATCGGATGGCGGCCCAGCAGCGGGACGACGCACACCCCGAGCCCGGCGGCGACCAGCCCCAGCTGGGTGTGCGTCTCGGCGGCGCGGTGGCCGAGGATCGGCTCGATGCCCCTGGAGCGCAGGGTGAACATCAGCCACTCGTGGCAGAACTCCCCCTCGCCCCAGGTGATCCACTCGTCCTCGGCGAACTCCGTCAGGTCCACCTCGTCCCGCCCGGCGAGCGGATGGCCGACCGGCATGGCCACGTCCGCGGGGTCGTCCAGGATCGACGCCTTGACCAGGCCGTCGGGCAGCGGCATCGGCTTGTTGTACCAGTCGAGGACGACGGCGAGGTCGAGGTCGCCGCGGACCACCGCCCGGATGCCGCGCTCGGGTTCCAGTTCGCAGGAGCGCAGCCGCAGTGCCGGGTGCTCGGCGCGCAGCGCGGCGAGCGCGGTGGGGAACAGTCCGCGCGCGGCGGTCGGGAACGCCGAAAGCCGCAGCTCACCGGCCACCTGTCCGCGCTGCGCCTCCAGGTCGGACTGGGCGATCGCCACCTGGGACAGGATCCGTGCCGCGTGCTCGGCGAGCAGCCGCCCCGCGTCGGTGAGCCGGACGCCGCGGCCGTGCTTGGCGAGCAGCCGCTGCCCCACCTCCCGCTCCAGCTTGGCCAGTTGCTGGGAGACGGCCGAGGTCGTGATGTGCAGCCCCTCGGCGGCACCGCTCACCGATCCGTGCCGGGCGAGCGCGTCGAGGGTGCGCAGTCGGTCCAGGTTCAGCATCCCGCGATGCTATGCCCCAACCTTTAAGCAGCGCTACGAGATATCGCGTGCGAAATCTCGATTGTGCTACGAGATCCACACCGGCATGGTGGGCACCGTGACCACCTCCGCCTCCACCACCCGCACCCCGTCCGCCGCCCTCCCCCGCCCCCGCCGCACCCTCGACTGGCGAGTCCGCTTCGCCGTGCTGTCGCTGATCTGGGGCTTCAGCTTCCTGCTGATCAAGGTGGGCACCGAGGGCTACGCACCGTTCCAGGTCACCCTCGGGCGGCTGGTGTTCGGTACGGCGGTGCTGGCGGCGGTGATGGCGATGCGGCGCGAGCGGCTGCCGCGGGGCGCCCGCACCTGGGCGCATCTGACGGTCGCCGCCTTCCTGCTGAACGCGCTGCCGTTCTCGCTCTTCGCCTACGCCGAGCTGACCATCCCCTCCACGCTCGCGGGCATCTGCAACGCCACGTCGCCGCTGTGGGGCATGGCCCTGTCGCTGGTCGCGCTCTCCGAGGACCGTCCGACCCGGGTGCGAGTGGCGGGGCTCGGTCTCGGCTTCCTCGGCGTCCTGACCGTGCTCGGCGCCTGGCAGGGCTTCGCCGGCCTGGACGCGGGCGGCACGGCGATGGCCCTGCTGGCCTCGCTCAGCTATCCGGTCGGCTGGATCTACGTCCGCCGGACGCTCGCCGGTTCCTCCCACTCGCATCTGTCGCTGACCGGCGCCCAGTTGCTGCTCGCCACGCTGCAACTGGCGGTCGTCACCCCGCTGTTCACCACGCTGCCGACCAGTCTCCCGGTCGTCCCGCTGCTGGCCGTCGCCGCGCTGGGCGCCCTCGGCACCGGGTTCGCGGTCCTGCTCCAGTACGGACTGGTCGCCGAAGTCGGCCCGACCACCGCGCAGATGGTCACCTACTTCATCCCCGTCATCGCCACGGCCGCCGGTGTGCTGCTGCTCGGCGAGTCGCTGACGTGGTCGACCCCGGTGGGCGCGGTGATCGTGCTGGCGGGCGCGGCGCTGACCCAGGTCCGGCGCGGGGCGCGGTCGTAGTCGCGGATGCCGCCGTGGCGGTCACGGTCGCGGTCGCGGATGCCGCCGTGGCGGTCACGGTCGCGGTCGCGGATGCCGCCGTGGCGGTCACGGTCGCGGTCGCGGATGCCGCCGTGGCGGTCACGGTCGCGGTCGCGGATGCCGCCGTGGCGGTCACGGTCCG
>NZ_JBITZX010000008.1:323421-358367 GCF_044547145.1 Streptomyces sp. NPDC052773
GGTCGTGGCCGCAGGCGCTGCCGTTGTGGGCGCGGTCGTAGCACCTCGCGTGCCTCACGCGTAGCCGCGTACCGCCGCTCCCGGCCCCACCGCAGCCGCGATCGCCTCCGCCAGGGTGTCCGTCTCCGCCTCGGTCAGCGCGGAGACGGTGACCCGGATGCCGGGCGGCGCGCTGATCCGGAAGCGGGCGCCGGGGGCGACCGCCCAGCCCGCGTGCAGGAGGCGGGCGACGGCTCCGGTCTCGTCGGGGACCGGGATCCACACGTTCATGCCGCTGCGGCCGTGCGCGGTGATGCCGCGGTCCGCGAGGGCGTCGATGAGGGCGTCGCGGCGTCGCCCGTACGCCGCCGCCACGGCCCGCGGGTCCACCGCGCCGTCGGTCCACAGCCGCACCACCGCTCGCTGGGTGATCCGGCTGACCCATCCGGGCCCGAGCCGCTGCCGGCCGCGTACCCGGTCCACGGTGACCGGGTCCCCGGTGAGCACGGCGAGGCGCAGGTCGGGGCCGTACGCCTTGGCGACCGAGCGCACCATGGCCCAGTGGCGGGTGGCGCCGGCCAGGGGGTGCAGGGGCAGGTCGACGATCCGGTGCCCGTGGTCGTCCTCGATCAGCAGGGTCTCCGGGTGCTGCCGGAGCACGGACCGCAGGGCACGCGCGCGGGTCGCGGACACCGCGGCTCCGGTGGGGTTCTGGGCCCGGTCGGTCACGATCAGGGCGCGGGCCCCGGCGGCGAGGGCGGCGCGGACGCCGTCGGGGAGCGGTCCGTCGTCGTCCACCTCGACGGGGAGGGTGCGCAGCCCGAGGGCCGGGACGAGGTCGAGGAGGCTGCCCCAGCCGGGGTCCTCGACGGCGACCGCGTCGCCGGGCTTCAGATGGGCGGCGAGGACGCGTTCGATGGCGTCGAGCGAGCCGGAGGTGACCGCCAGGGGTCCGTCCGGCACGCCGTCGGCGTCCAGGTCGGCGCGGGCGATCCGTTCCAGTTCCGGCTCCACCGCCGTCTCGCCGTACAGCACCGGCTGCCGGTCGTTCCGTCCGGCCGCCGCCGCGAAGGCCGCACCGAGCGGGGGCAGCAGCGCCGGGTCCGGGTTGCCGGCGGCCACGTCACGCACCCCCTCCGGCACCTCCACCCGGATGTACTCGCGCCCGGTCGTGGCCGGCGTGGCGCGCACCCGGCTGCCGCGGCGGCCGTCGGTCTCGATGACCCCGCGCTCGCGCAGGGTGCGATACGCGGCGGCGACGGTGTTCGGGTTCACCCCGAGCCGCTGCGCCAACTCCCGCATGGGCGGCAGCAGTCGACCCGGTTCGAGGTCACCGTTCGCCACCGCCTCCTCGACGCTCGCGGAAATCTCCGCTGCGCGCCGCCCTCTGATCGGATATTCTCCTAGCACAAATCCAATTATGCACTAGTGCAATGGAGAGCGCCAATGCAGGGGACCCAGCAGACGCCGTCGCTGCCCGCCGCCTACACCCCGACCGACCGCACCGTCCCCACGCGCTCCGCCGACCGCGCCTCGTACGACAGGGACCTGGTGCACGCGATACTCGACGAGGGCTACGTCTGCCACCTGGGCTTCGTCCGCGACGGCGCCCCGGTCGTGCTGCCGACGCTCTACGGCCGCGTCGGCGAGCGGCTCTACGTGCACGGCTCGACCGGTTCGCGCCCGCTGCGGATGACCGGCAAGGCCGACCCGGGCCTCCCGGTCTGTCTCACGGTCACCCATGTCGACGCGCTGATCCTGGCCCGCTCGGCGTTCCACCACTCGATCAACTACCGCTCGGTGGTGGTGCACGGCCTCGCCTACGACGTCACGGACCCGGACGAGAAGCGCGAGGCCCTGGACGCGCTGGTGGACCACGTGGTGCCCGGCCGCGCCGCGGACTCCCGCCCCGCCAGCAAGAAGGAACTCGCCGCCACCGCCGTCATCCGCCTCGACCTGAACGAGGTCTCCGCCAAGCTGCGCACCGGCGGCGTGAACGACGAGCCCGAGGACCTGGACCTCCCCCACTGGGCGGGCGTCGTCCCCCTGCGCAAGGGCTACGACACTCCGGTCGCCGACCCTGGCCTGGCTCCGGGGACGCCGTTGCCGGGGTATCTTGCGGCGCTCTGAACCGGGCTGACCGGGTGTGCCCAGGGGTGTGGGCGAAGCCGGCCCATGGGCATCATGCGCGGGCAGACGGCGGACCGGCCGGCGAGGCGACCAGCACAGGGCCGCCGCCCAAGGGCCGTACACCCGTGGGACGGCGGCACCGCGATGCGTCTCGCGCGCCCGGCGCCGACCGCCCGCCCCACCGGACGCCGGGCCGGCCCGGCAGGCCGCCGGAGGCAACCGCGCACGCGGCTCCAGCCGTCAGGCGCTGCCGCGCGCGGACAGCTCCCGCTCCCCCGGCCCGCCGCTCGCCACCGGCTCCTGCCCGCTCTTCGCGGGGGTCGAGGACTGCGCGATGAACGCGCCCACCAGCACCACCGCGCCGCCCGCCAGTTGCGGGGCGGAGAGGTGCTCGCCGAGCAGTACCCAAGCCAGCACGGTGGCGATGACCGCCTCGAGGCAGGCCACGACGCCGGCGACCGGCGGCGACAGCCTGCGGACGGCCAGCACGCCGGTGACGTAGGCGACGACCGTGGCGACGAGCACGATCCAGCCGAGCAGCACCCAGGCCGCGACCGGGGTGCCGTCCATGCGCGCGGTGCCGGTGAGCACCGACCAGTCCATGCCCCAGGGCCGGGCCACGAGGGTCAGCACGGCGGCGCCGACGAGCAGGCCGTAGGCGATGACGCCGAGCGGGTCGGGCGCGTCCTCGCCGGAGTCGCTGCCCTGGTCGGACAGGACGAAGTAGCCGACCTGGCAGCAGGCGGCGCCGAGCGCCAGCAGCAGGCCGAGCGCGTCGAAGCGGAGCCCCGACCACACCTCCACGACACAGGCCAGCCCGCCGACCGCGAGCACCACCCCGAGCGCGGCGGCCCGGGTCACCGGCCGCCGCTGCACGAACCGCACCCAGCCGAGGACGAGCGCGGGCGCCAGGTACTCGACGAGCAGCGCGACCCCGACCGGGATACGGGAGATGGCGGCGAAGTAGCAGGCCTGGACACCGGCCACCGCCAGCAGCCCGAACCCGGCGAGCAGCGCGGGCCGGCGGCGCACCAGCGCCCGGTGCCGCACGGCGAGCGGCAGCATCACCAGGGCGGCGCCGGCCACCCGCAGCCACACCACGTGCAGCGGGTCGAGACCGGCCT
Organism: Streptomyces sp. NPDC052773; assembly: GCF_044547145.1. Taxonomy (NCBI): domain Bacteria; kingdom Bacillati; phylum Actinomycetota; class Actinomycetes; order Kitasatosporales; family Streptomycetaceae; genus Streptomyces; species Streptomyces sp. NPDC052773. The sequence goes on from NZ_JBITZX010000008.1 coordinate 326,655, forward strand.
CGATCAGCGGCTTGGCCGCGACTCCGGACCCGCCGAACGCGACGGCCGACGCGAGTGCGAGACCGAGCCCGAGGCCCTTCCCGCGGTTGCCCTGACTGCTCTCAGAGGTACGCACCGGCACATGATGACAGGCGATGACATGAGCGTCACCCCCGATGACACCTGTCTCAGTGACTGGACGTCAGCGCCCGGTCAGAGCCCCGGCTCACCCCCGGCGGCGCACTCCTGCGACGCGCCCTCGATCAGCGGCACGTCGAGCGCCCGGCCGTCGATCCGCGGGCCCTCGACAAGCCGGTCACCGACAGGCCGGTCATCGACAGGCCGGCCCTCAATCGACCGGTCATCGAACGGCCGGTCATCGAACGGCCGGTCATCGAGAGGCCGCCGGTCGTCGATCGGCTCACCATCCAGCGGCCAGTCATCCACCGACGGCTCATCGATCCGAGCCCGCAGCCGTGCCACGTCCACCCCGGCGCGGCCCAGCACCTCGACCGCCCGCGCGCCGGGGTCGGCGATGATCCCCGCGAGCAGGTCGGTCCCGCACGCCCGGTCGGCGCCGCGCCCCGCGGCCCGCCCGCAGGCGTACGACAGCGCCGCCGCGGCCACCGGCGACCAGCCCTCGGCCGCCCCGGGTACGACCGGGACGGCGCCGGAGTCCTCGACGCCGCTCTGCCAGCGCAGGCCGTAGCCGATGCTGCGCTGCACGAGATAGCCGAGCAGCCGGGCGAGCTGCGGTCCGTCGAGGAGGGCGCGCACCTCGGGGTCGTAGTCCAGCAGCGAGTGGAGCAGATGGGCGGTGTCGATCTGCCGGTCCCCGTCGCGCACGGCCCGCCGGCGGGCAGCCGTGAGCACCGATGCCAGCTCGGGGCCGAGCCCGGCATCGTCGTCCACGCGGTGGGTTCCCTGGTCACGGCCCGACTGCCGGGGAATACGGGGTTGCACATCCCCCACCTCATCAGCTCACGGTGATCGGGGCATCCCCGGCAGGACGCATTTCCACGTCCCACACAGAGCGGACATCCCCGGCCGGAATCTCCTCCCTACGGATGAGATCAGGCCGTATCTCATCTCAGGGCGCGCGCCGCCTTGCCGTGCGCCCCGGGGGGCAACCATCGTGCCCGGCCGCACGTCACACAGGGCGATGGAGAGGGAGTGCTGGCTGGCCGCCCTTCCGGCGGTCGACGGACGGCAGTACGTGTACCGGGTGTACACCCCGGAGGACGCACTGCCGGCCGACCTGTTCTGGGACGCCTGGCACTGTCACGACGAGGGCCCCTTCCCGCGCGCGTGGGACGTGTTCGACGCGGCGGTGATACGGCGCGTGGGCTGACCGCGGGTGCCGCGGCTCAGTCCTCGTCGGCGAGGATCAGATACAGCTTCTTGCGGGCGTCGTTGATGACCCCCAGCGCCTTCTCGCGCTGCTCGGCGGTGCCGGTCTTCCAGACCTGGCCGAAGGCCTCCATCAGACCGAAACCGGCCTGGCGGATGTCGTTCAGCGCCTCCCAGTCGACCCCGCGCGAGGCCTCTTCCCAGGGGGCGTCCGGGCCGTCCTCGGCCGCCGCGCGGCCCGCCGCCGTGAGCGAGAACAGCTTCTTGCCACCCTCCGTCTCACTGGAGATCAGACCCTCGTCCTCCAGCAGCTGGAGGGTGGGGTAGACCGAGCCGGGGCTCGGCTTCCACGCGCCGCCGCTGCGCTCGGCGATCTCCTGGATCATCTCGTAGCCGTGCATCGGCCGGTCCTTCAGCAGAGCCAGGATCGAGGCCCGTACATCACCCCGCCGTGCCCTGCCGCGCGGCCCGCCGCGTCCGCGCGGGCCCCAGGGGCCCGCCCCGAAGCCCGGTCCGCCGAAGCCGGGGCCACCCGGCCCGAAGGGACCGAAGGCGGCACGCCACCCCTCGGACCCACCACCGAGTCCACCGCCGAAACCACCCCGGCCGTGACGGCCGGAACCACCGTGTCCACGCTCGAATCCGTGGGAACGCAGGGCGATCACTCCATTCACTCGTTGATCTCTCGTGATCATTCCTTGATCTGTCGCGTATCGTTCGCGATGCCTCAACGATATATCGGAACAGTTCGCCCGACAAGCCCGGCCACATCAATCCGTGTCCCGTGACTGCGAATCTCGTTCGATTTCCACTGAACTTCGATCACCTGGACGACGCGGTGGTCGCGGCGATGCGGCAGGCGATCGACGAGGCCGTGGACGCCTCGACTCGCACGGGCACGTTCCTGCTCTGGCGGACCGGCGAGATCCTCAAGGCTTCCCCAGCCGGGCAGCAGGTCAGGCTGCCCTCGCAGCGGACCGTCTACCGGCTGCTGGCGAAGCTGACCGCGGGCACCCACACCACCGGCTCCGCCACCACCCGCCGCTCAAGGGCCCACGGAGCCCAAGGACCGCACGGCGAACTGCCGGTGTTCGCCCCCGGCGAGGTCATGCAGATCGACTCCACCCCGCTGGATGCGCTGGTCCGGCTGGACAACAGCATCACCGGGAAAGTCGAGCTGACCGCGATGGTCGACGTCGCGACCAGGACGGTGACTGCGGCGGTGATGCGGCCGACCACGAAGTCGGTCGACGCCAGCGTGCTGCTGGCCCGCACCACGCCCGAACCTATGCGGCCGGGCTGGGTGCACGCGTTGAAGATGTCCCGCTCGGTGGTGCCGCACCGCCGGCTGCTGGCCCTGGACGAACGGCTGGAGCACGCCGCCGCCCGGTGATCGTCCCGGAGGTGATCGTCTGCGACCACCGCAAGGCCGTCGTCGGGGTCTGCACTGACTCCCGCACCGGCATGGTCCTGGTCGACGAGCTGCACAACGTCTCGCTCACCACCCGACACGGCGCCGAGGTCGCCGACACCCTGAAGTACTTTTCCGAACGCATCCCCGCGACATTCATCTACGCGGGCATCGACATCGAGCGCAGCACACTGCTGACCGGCACCCGGGGCGCCCAGATCGCCGACCGTTTCACCCTGATCCCCACCCGCCCGTTCCCTTACAACAGCGAGTGGCAGGGCCTGGTCGCCACCATGGAGGACACCCTCAACCTGCGTCGGCACAAACCCAACACCCTGGCCAAGCTGGACCGATACCTGCACGACCGCACCGGCGGCAGGATCGGCGCACTCTCCCACCAAGTCCGAGGCGCCGCGATGGACGCGATCCTCGACGGATCCGGGAAGATCACCAAGGCAGGGCTTGAAGCCATCCCCTTGGACGTCGCCGCCGAGGCACCCGAGTTCCGCAGCCCTGGCACCATCCGATGACCCAGGAACGGCTCCGGCCCCTGCCGGTTCAGGTCCGATCCCAGGCCGGGGCATCCGGGCATACATCGTCCGCCTCGCCCACGCCAACCACCTCCCATCCCGCTACCTGCGGACCTACCTCTGCGAACCGCCCCGTCATCTCGGTCTTCCGAGCTTCGGCCGCCTGGCCCTCGTGACCGGGCGGGACGCTGAAACCCTCCGGATCACCCTGGAGACCAAGCGCTGCCTGGAATGCGGCGCGGCCATGCCCCCTCTCGGAATCCTCGGCCGCCAGGCCCTGCGGTGTTCGCAGGCCTGCCGCCAAAAGGCATACCGCAGGCGGAACCCCGCGCTCACTGGCCCAAAGTCCCCTGCAAGCACTGCGGGAAGAAGATGCGGGTCCGTCCCGGACAGCGTTACCGCCTGTGCTCCTCCGCCTGCCGGCGGGCTGACTACCTCCAACAGAAGCGAGAATGGTGGGAGAGCATCGGGCGCGGAGAACCCCTGACCTGCCCTGGCTGCGGCGATCCTGTGTTCTCGACAATCCGCATGACCTGTTCGGACCGATGCCGTCAGCGAGTGCACCGCCAGCGAACCAAGCAACCCCGTTCTAACCCGCCCCCACCACCTCCTCCACCCCCGCAGACGGTGGAGCCTGCGCGGTTTGTCACGAACCGCTGCCGCCAGGACCGGGCTGGCTCCAGCGCCGGACCTGCTCACAACGCTGTCGGCAGAAGGCCTACCGCCAGCGGAAGAATGAGTAGCGGCAGGGATGATGGTCACTATGGATACGACGACGTCGGGCCGGGCTCTGGTCGAAGCAGGTTGGCAGAAGGTCCGCGACGACGGGCGGGTCCGTCCGGAGCTGCTCGAAGCTGCCTACGCCGAACCCCGCCTACAACAACTGTTCCCGTGGACCGGAATGGGAGAGCTGCACTTCAGCCGCTGCACAGAGCAGCGATGGACGTGGGACATTCCCTACATCCAGCCCGCGGCAGACGGCGGCTACTTGGTCTCCGGCCCTCTGCGCAGCGAGACCGTCGGGCCGGCCGCGACGCCACAGGAGGCCATCGCGATGGTGGTCGAGCGCCTCCCTCCGAACTCTGGACCTGCTTTCGTCGGAACCCCAGAAGAACTCGCAGCCCACGAAGCCGCGGCCTCGTCCGCAGCCGCTGGGCCCCGGAACTCCGACCGCTCCGCGAACTGATCCCGTTTCCACCGTCGGGGCCGGGGTCCCCCACCGTGTCACCGCTCAGGCATCCGCGGGTTGATCAAACTTCGCTGACAATGGTCAAACTTCACTGTCACAGGACAATCCAGCAGGGCTGGAGCGGGACCGACTACTGCTGATGGACTTCGATCCGAGCGTGGTGGGGATCGGCTCGCAGCCGTTCCGGCTGCACTGGCATGACGGCGAGCCCGTCTGCTCTGCGCCCAGGCCGGGTGGAGGTTCGAGCGGCCGGGAACACCGGGCGCGGTGCTGCTCGCGGATGTCCGGCGGCTGCCGCGCTACCGGCACCCACGGTGTCTGCACCACCTGGTGGCTGCCCGGCTCCGGGAGGTCTTCGCAGCCCTGGGACCTCTCATGGTGGGGTGGTGGCCCAGATGGAGGGTCACTCGGCGAGGGCGCCGCCGACGAAGGTGCGTTCCGGCGGTGACGCCACGAGTTCGACCATGGTGCCGGCGCGGAGGTCATCGCCGACGACGCGCGTGATCGCGTCAGTGAGGGCGGTGCCGAGGCGCGCGGTGATCTGGTCGGCGTCGGGGCGGTCGAAAACGCCGGCACGGACACCCAAGATCACCGAGGCGTTTGTGTCCACGGCCCTGCCACCCTGCGCGAAACGGCCTGCGGGGACTCCGGCCAGGCGGACGCTCACGAGGTCGCGGGCCCATTCGCCGTAGACGTCGACGACAGCGTCGGTCAGTGCGGCGACGAGCATGGGTTCGTTCCCGGTCAGCCTGCTCTCTGGAAGGTGGACGGTCAGATGCGGCATAGTGAACCTCGTTCCCTTTGAATCTAAAGCCTTTGTTTTCAAAGGTATCTGGAAGAGGTCGCTGATGTCCACGGAATCGGATGGTCCAGCCGTCAACGAGGCCGTCCGCGCCCTGCTGTTGCTCATGCCACGGCTCGTGGGCCGCGCCAAGCGTCTGCCCATCCCTCCGGCGCTCCAGGGTCTGGACCTGGCGCCGCGACACCTCGCGCTGCTGGCCCACCTGGAGTACGACGGCCCCACCAGCGTCAACGAGCTGGCCGCTCGGCTGGAGGTGGCCCCGACGACCGTCAGCCTCATGGTCAGCGAGCTGTCACGGCCGGGCGTCCTGCAGCGCACCGCCGATCCCGCCGACCGCCGCCGCCGCATCATCGCCATCGCCCCCGCCTACGCCGCACCGATCGGCGAATGGCTTTCCGGCAGCGCCTCTGCCTGGGAACGCGTCATGCGGGGTCTCGACCCCGCGGAACGCGCCACAGTCATCACCGCCCTGCACGCCTACGAGGCCGCCTTGGAGCAGGTGGGCGACCAGCATCGGAACGCGCAGCCGCGTCAGCGGGCTCGGCGGAGTCGGCGGGACGACTCGGGAGTCGCCGGCGCCGGGACCTGACGGCCCGACCAGTACAGCGGAAGCCCGACCTGAGACCGGACAGCACTCAGCCTGTTCGGTCCTGGCCCCCGAGATGTGTCTCGACGAACCAAGTCCCCGCGTCTCACCCCATGCAGTCCACGCGGATCAACGAGGCGCGGACGACCAACTTCGTTGAGACAGGACGATCCAGCACTCGCGGATTGGCCGTGGCCCGCGGGGGACAGTCCAGCACTCGCGGATTGGCCCTCGCCCGCGGCTCCGCCGACCCCCTAGCGTCGCCCCATGCGCATTCGAATCGTCGACGCCTTCACCGACCGCCCCTTCGCCGGCAACCCTGCCGGGGTCCTCCTCCTCGACACCTTCCCGGACGACGCCTGGCTGCAGAACGTCGCCATGGAGGTCAACCACGCCGAGACGGCCTTCGCGCACCGGCTGCCCGAGGGCGGGGAGGCCGACTGGGCCCTGCGCTGGTTCACCCCGGTCGCCGAGGTCGACATGTGCGGCCACGCCACCCTGGCCACCGCCCACGTCCTCGCCACCACCGGCGCCCATGAGGGTCCCGTGCGCTTCGCCACCCGCAGCGGCGTCCTGATCGCCACGCCCCGCGAGGACGGCTCGGTCACCCTCGACTTCCCGACCGCACCGCTCACGCCCGTCGCGGTCCCGGACGGCGTCGCCGACGCCCTGGGCGCCGAGCCGCTCGCCGCCTTCGACACCGGACCGCACGTGGGCGATCTGCTGATCGAACTCGCCGACGAGAAGACGGTCCACGCCCTGGCGCCCGACCACAAGGCGCTCGCCGCGTACTCCCGCCGCGGCGTCATCGCGACCGCCCGCGCCGAGGACCCGGCCCGCGGGTACGACTTCGTCTCCCGCTGCTTCTTCCCCGGCCTCGGCATCGACGAGGACCCGGTGACCGGCAGCGCCCACACGGCGCTCGCCCCGTTCTGGGCCGACCGCCTCGGCCGCCCCGCCCTGACCGGACTGCAGGCCTCGCCGCGCTCCGGCCGCGTCCACGTCGAACTGCGCGGCGACCGCACCCTGCTCGGCGGCCACGCGGTGACCGTGATCGAGGGCGACCTGCACGCCTGAGACACGAGGAGCTGCCGGCCGCCCGTGGGTCAGGCGGTCGGCAGCCAGTCCACCTTGCCCGCCAGCAGCGCGTAGCCCACGAACGCCCCGATGTCGAGCAGCGAGTGCGCCACCACCAGGGGGCCCACCCGTCCCCAGCGCCGGTACAGGTGGACGAAGACGACGCCCATCACGAGGTTGCCGATGAAGCCGCCGATGCCCTGGTAGAGGTGGTACGAGCCGCGCAGCAGCGCGCTGCCCATCAGCGCGCTGCCGGGCGACCACCCCAACTGGTTCAGCCGGCGCAGCAGATAGCCGACGACGATGACCTCTTCCAGTACGGCGTTCTGCACCGCCGAGAGGATCAGCACCGGGTACTTCCACCACACGTCGGGGAGCGCCTCGGGCACCACGGTCAGGTTGAAGCCGAGGCCCCGCGCGGCGAGGTAGAAGGCGATGCCGGTACTGCCGATCACAGCGGCGATCGCCGCGCCGCGCCCGAGGTCGGACCAGGGCCGGGTGCGGTCGAAACCGAGGGTGCGCAGGCTCTGCCCCTCGCGCAGCAGGAAGTGCGCGACCAGGGCGACGGGCACCAGCGCCGTCGTGATGCCGAAGAGCTGCCAGGCGAGGTCGAGCCAGGGACGGCCCGGCGCCGCCGAGGCGTTGAGGGTGGCGGCCTGGTCCTTGAGGCCGCCCGGCCGGGTCACCGACCCGACGAAACTGATCAGCGCGGATACCCCGCTGGCGCCCAGCGACAGGGCCAGCACCAGCACCGTCTCGTCCCGCAGCACCCGCCGCCGCGGCCGCTCCGCCGACGAGGCCCCAGCCACCACACCCGCCTCGCCCCGCACCCTGCCTCCCGCTGCCTCACGGCCCGCCCCACGTCCGGGACGGATCCGAGACAGAGCTTACGAACCGTACGGCGTCCCCTCACCGACACCCTCCGCCAAGGCCGCAGAGGCGCTGCTCGACGGTTGTCGGACAGAGCGGCGCGCGGTCGTCGCCGCCCGGCTGAGCGCCGCCGACCAGGCGCTGCCGCTGGTGCGCGGCGGCAAGGATCCGCGCTCGTACGTCCCGGGTGCCGCCCGGGGCCCTGACGCGGCCCCTCGCCGCCCGCCAGTCACCCTCCCCGCCGAACCGACCCGGTCGGCACCGGCTCCGGCAGCCCCACCGGCCACAGATGCACCGGCTCACCCTCCCGCATGAGTTCCGCGTACCGCCGGGTCGTCGCGGCCAGTGCCGCCGCCCGCGGCAGTCCCGCCTCCAGCGCCCGGTGGAACGTCGCGACCTGCCACGACGCCCCGTTGACCCGCCGCCGGCACCGCTCCTCGATCACCCCGAGGTACAGATCCCGGTCCGCCGGTTCCACGCCCCACGCGTCCAGCCCCGCCTCGGCCAGCGGCAGCAGTTCGTCGCGGACGAGGCTCACCGCGTCCACCTCGGCAAGCCCGCCGTACCGCCCGCGCCGCGGCCAGGTGAACCGCGCGTCGATGCCGTACCGGCAGGCCGCGTCGAAGTTGGCGGCAGCCGTCTCGAAGGGCAGCCGGGTCCACAGCGGCCGGGACTCCTCGGCCAGGGCCCGGACCAGGCCGTAGTAGAAGGCCGCGTTCGCGACGACGTCGGTCACGGTCGGCCCGGCCGGCAGCACCCGGTTCTCCACCCGCAGATGCGGAACCCCGTCGGCGATGCCGTACACCGGCCGGTTCCAGCGATAGACCGTGCCGTTGTGCAGCACCAGTTCGGAGAGGGCCGGCACCCCGCCCGCGTCCAGGACGTCCAGCGGCTCCTCGTCGTCGCAGATCGGCAGCAGCGCCGGGAAGTAGCGCAGGTTCTCCTCGAACAGGTCGTACGCCGAGGAGATCCACCGCTCACCGAACCAGGTCCGCGGCCGCACACCCTGCGCCTGGAGTTCGGGCGGGCGGGTGTCGGTGGACTGCTGGAACAGCGGTGGCCGGGACTCACGCCACAGCTCCCGGCCGAACAGGAACGGCGAGTTCGCCCCTACGGCTATCTGCGCGGCCGACGCCGCCTGCGCCGCGTTCCACACATCGGCGAACCGGCCCGGCGTGACCTGGAGGTGCAGCTGCACCGAGGTGCAGGCGGCCTCCGGCGTGATGGACCTCGCGGTGCAGACCAGATGCTCCACACCCTCTATGTCGAGCGTGAAGTCCTCCCCGCGCGCGGCCACGATCTGATCGTTGAGCAGCGTGTAGCGGTCGACGTCGGAGAGGTTGGAGGAGACCAGGTCGTCGCGCTCCAGGGTCGGCAGAATGCCGATCATCACGATTCCCGCGTCGACCTCCCCGGCTTTGCGGTGCGCATAGGCCAGCGACGTGCGGAGCTCCTCGGCCAGCCGGTCGAATACCCGCCCGCCCAGCCGGTGGGGGGCGATGTTGACCTCGAGGTTGAACATGGCGAGTTCCGTTTGGAAATCGCGGCTGGCGATCCTTTCGAGTACTTGACCGTTCAGCATTCTCGGCATGCCGTCCGCGCCCGCGAGATTCAGCTCGATCTCCAGGCCCATGAGATTCTTGGGCCGATCGAACCGCTTCTCCTCCAGTAGCCGCTCCAAGCCCGTCAGGCACTTGTGGAGCTTGTCGCGATACCGCTGCCGATCGGACAGGTCGAACGCGCCTGCCACGACCTTCTCCCCCATCGAAGCGTCCCTCCTTCGGTGGGCGGGCCGGGCGCTCCGGCCGCCGATGTCCGGGTCAGGGGGGATGATGCCCCGCCGAAGCGATCCATAACGTGCCCGGCCGACGCCCCGGAGGGCTACTCTGGTCACATCGGTGGGCGTTGATCGGTGGCACATTCATCCGGCATGACACAGGGTGCAATTTCACCACCGCGCTCCCTCGTGAAAAACGCCGACGAGAAATGGCCGACCGCAGCCGGGGCATTTACCGAGGTCAGCCCCGTGCAGTCGGCTCGGAATCGGGATGTTTCCCCGCGTTTCGGCGGCACCCCACCGGCTGAATGACTTCTTGCCCGACTTCCCCGGAACAGCTAGACGAAACACCGGGTGAACAGGTGTCGTATAAACTCCGCGAACAAGGCAGAGAAGGTTGGCGCCCGGTCGCCGGAGCCTGCCGTCGGCACTCCACGGCAGCCCTCACCCACACATCTGTGCGCGGACCCCGGTTCCGCCTCTCTGACCTCGTGAGCTGACAGCGCCGTCCGCCCCCACCCCCTCGCTTCACCGTGCCTGTCGAATGAGAGGCGACCCACCATGCCGCTGCATGTCCCCCCGGCTCCCGCGCCGGCACTTCGCTCCGTCCTGACAGCCCTCGGTTCCCCCACCGCCGTCCGCGAGGCCCGAACTCCCTCGCTGCTCAGCGCCCAGGGTCCCGTCACCCCCGAGCTGCCGCTTCCGGTGCACGTCCTCGACAGCGTCAGCGCCAAAGGCGTACCCGCCACCCGGCTGGCCGGCTGGCGCTTCCTGATCCGCTGCGGCGACCGCGCCGTGGCCGCGGCGGAGACCATGCTGACCCCCGACGGCTGGGCGTTCTCGCACTTCTTCGAGGGGCCGTACGTCCGGTCCACCGAGCAGGCACTGCACCAGGCCGAGACGACCCTGACCCAGACGTACCAGCCGCGGCTGCTGTCCGTGCCCGGCCTCTACATGCTCACCCTGTGGCTGCACGGCGACTACGCCGCGGACGGGGCCACCGGCGTGCCCGCGGCCACCGATCTGCTGGTTCCGCTGGCGCCCGCCCCGCCCGGGATCGCCGCGAACCGCCCGCACCGGGTCGCCGACCTGCTCCCGGTGCTGACCCTCCGGACGACCCCGCCGCCCCTCCTGGGCTCGCCTGCCTGACGGCCGCCACACCCCCGGCGTCCGGTCCTGTGCGTCGCCCCGTACCCCGCCACGGAACCCCGTGGCGGGGTACGCGCGTTCGCCCGCCACTCCGTACCAGGGAACGGACGTTCGCCACACCCCCCGCCCGGACTAGCCCCTTCCGGCCCCCGAGAACCATCCAAAAGGACAGTGCAGTCGGGATGAACCGTCCGCGCGGGTGACGCGTCATGAACCTGTGAGAAGCGGTGCTGCGAAATCCCTGCGGATCGACGCCCGTAGGGCAACACTGGGTTCGACCGACACATCGCATACGGGGGCGGCCATGAACACGACAGAGCGAAAGATCCCTTCCATGTGCCAGCACCAGCCACCGTGCCCGACCGCCGACTCCGCCGACCGGGAATCCGCCCGTCTCGTGGCGCACCACCCGGAGCAGGGGTGGAGCCTGCTGTGCAACGGCGTCGTCCTCTTCGAGGACACCGGTGAGCTTCTGCCGGACGGCCAGATCATCGCCCCGCACCGTCCTCTGGACACCGGCCGGGTGATGACGGCCGCCTGAGCACCACCGCACGAACGGGGCCGGCCCACGGACCGGCCCCGCCGCATGTCCGGCACGATACGTGCGGCACACGGCCCGTCCGGCAGCGCTCAGGCCCCCGCCTCGTAGGCGAACCAGTCGAACGCCGCCTGCCCCTCGGTGACGTACATGCCGATCACCCGGCCGGTGAAACCGCCGGCGACCTCGGTGGACAGATACCGCCCGTCCAGCTCCGCCAGCCGTACGCCCCCGTCCATGCGCCCATCCGGGCCCTCTCCCCTGCCCGTGCCCCCGTCCCGGCCCTCTCCCCTGCCCGTGCCCCCATCCCGGCCCTCGCCCGGGCCGTCGTCCGCGCCCCCCACCCAGAACGCGAGCGTGTCCGGCCCGCCGGCCCTGACGCCGGTCGTGTCCTCGCCGGGCCGTACCGCCGTCGGCGGGCGGACGTCGCTCGTCCGGATGTCCACGGCGAGGGTGACCGGCCCCGGCGGCACCAGGTGCTCCGCCAGGCACTGGCGCACCGGCCCGATCCGGGCGATCACGCGCGCCGTTCCCCCGGCGACCTCGAGGTCGTAGTGGTGGGCCTCGTCCATCCGGACCGACAGCCCGGCCCGCCCGGCCCCCGGGTCCAGCCGGACGGAGGCCCGGCAGTCGTGATGCTGCTGCCGCCGACCGACGAAGGTGTGGCCGGGGCGGTCCAGGCTGTCCCCGGTCGCGGTCAGCGTCAGCCGGCCCGGCCGCTCGGTCAGCGACCAGGAGCCGTCGGGGCGACCGTGCGGGGAGATCCAGTACGGGGCGAGGGTCGTGCCGTCGAAGTCGTCCCGCGCCGGTTCCGCCGCCACCGGATGCCAGGCCGCGGGCGCCGGATGCCGCTCGCGCACCGGTCCGACCCGGGGCCAGCCGTCCCCCCACTCCACCGGGGCCAGGAACGTCTCGCGACCCAGGACGTGGAACTCCGGGAAGAAGCCGCGCGGCCGGGTACCGAGGAGCACCATCCACCAGCTGCCGTCGGCCGCCTGGACCAGATCGGCGTGCCCGGTGCACTGGACGGGCTCGCGGCTGCCGCTGTGGGACAGGACCGGGTTGTGCGGGGCGGGCTCGTACGGGCCCAGGGGGGTGCGGGCGCGGGCGATGGACACGGAGTGGCCGCGCGCGGTGCCGCCCTCGGCGACCAGCAGGTACCACCAGTCCCCGATCCGGTACAGATGCGGGCCCTCCGGGTCCCGCTTCCCCGAACCGGACCACACCGGCACCGGCCCCTCCAGCACCTTCCCCGTGGCCGGGTCGATCCGGGCGACGCCGACGCCCGCCAGGGCCACCCAGCAGGTGCCGTCGTCGTCCCACGCCAGGTCGGGGTCGATGCCGGGCAGGTCGATCCAGACCGGGTCGGACCAGGGGCCCTCGGGCCGCTCGCTGGTGACGAGGAAGTTGCCCCCGCCGCCGACGTTGGTGGTGATGACGTGGAACCGCCCGTCGTGGTGGCGGATGGTCGGGGCGTAGATCCCGCCCGACGCCGGCACCTCCGGCGGCAGCGGCAGTTGGCCCGGCCGGTCGAGCACGTTGCCGATCTGGCGCCAGTGCACCAGGTCCCGGCTGTGGAAGACCGGTATGCCCGGGAAGTACTCGAAGCTGGAACAGACCAGGTAGTAGTCCTCGCCGACCCGGCAGACACTCGGGTCGGGGTGGAAACCGGCGAGGACCGGGTTCTCGTAAGTCCGCATGCGTCACAGCCCTTCGTGAGTCACCCCGAGCCTGCGACGCCCACGCCCCCGGCAAACCCGCGTCAAGAAACCCCTTTCCACCCGTCAGCGTCCCGTCAAGCCGCCCCGCCCGGGCCGTACGGCTCCCTAGCGTCGAACACATGAAGCCCCCCGACGGCACGCGACCCGATCCGTCCCGGTTACCGGAGCGGCACTCCGGCCCCACGGCGTACGACCGCCAGTGGACACGGCATCTGCGCGGCGCGCTCGCCTCCGCCGCCGTACTGCTCGGAGCGCTGCTCCTCATCGACTGGGCCGCCACCACCCTCACCCCCTGGCGCGGCGCCCTCTGGCTGGTCCTGGCCGCACTGCTCTTCCTGATGCTGTGCCCGCCCCGCGTCGCGGCCGGCACCGGCTGGCTGGAGACGCGGTTCCTGCTGCGCACCCGCCGGGTCCGCACCGATCTGCTGGTCTCCGTGCGCTGCTCCGACGGCATCGCCCAGCGCCTGGTCCTGCGCGACGCGCTGGGCGCCCGGGTCGAACTCGATCCCCGGGTCCTCGTCGCCAACCCCGAGTTGTGGCACCGCCTCGACGAGGACGCCCAGCGCGCGCAGACCGCCGGCGCGCTGCTGTGCGGCCGGACCGCGCTGGACCGCCTCGGCCGGCGCGTCGACCGCGAGACCGCGCACGCCGTGTTCCGGGTGTCCGGTCTGGAGGATCCTTGAGAGGGCCCGCCCTATCGTGACGTGCATGCACTCCTACACCATCGGCCAGGCCGCACGACTGCTCGGCGTCAGCCCCGACACCGCCCGCCGCTGGGCGGACGCGGGCCGGGTGGCGACCCACCGCGACGAATCAGGCCGCCGGCTCATCGACGGCCGGGACCTCGCCGCGTTCTCGGTGGAACTCGCGCACGCCGGAAACACCGAGGAGGAGACCCCGTACACCTCGGCCCGCAACGCCTTCCCCGGCATCGTGACCGCGATCAAGCTCGGTGACGTCGCCGCCCAGGTGGAGATCCAGGCGGGCCCGCACCGCCTGGTCTCCCTGCTCACCCGCGAGGCCGTGGAGGAGCTGGGCCTGGAAGTCGGGATGGAGGCCACCGCCCGGGTGAAGTCGACGAATGTCCATATCGACCGCAGCTGAGAGCCCACTCGCTCCGTACGAACGCACGTGCGCGCCCAGCTTCGGGTGCAAGTTGGCTCATGCGATGCTCCAGCAGACATCTGCCTCGCATCTGCGTCAGTATGATCGGTGTTGAGCCCGCAGCTGCCCGAGGAGTGGCCCCGCGATGACCCGTATCACCCGCCGGACCCCGCGCATCGCCGCCGCCGGCGCGGGCGCCGCGGTGCTGCTCGCGCTGGGCGCCTGCTCCTCGTCCTCCGGTGACACGACCGCCGACGCCTCCGGGTCCCCGAAGCTCTCCGGCACGGTCACCGTCTTCGCCGCCGCCTCCCTCGAGGAGAGCTTCGAGAAGCTGGGCGAGGAGTTCGAGCAGCGGCACCCCGGCACCGAGGTCACCTTCAGCTTCGGCGGCAGCGACAGCCTCGCCGCGGGCATCACCAACGGCGCGCCCGCCGACGTATTCGCCGCCGCGAGCCCGAAGACCATGGCCCTCGTGACGAACCGGGACGGTACGGACGGCAAGCCGGTCACCTTCGTCCGCAACCAGCTCCAGATCGCCACCCTGCCGGGCAACCCCGACAGGATCTCCTCGCTCGAGGACCTCGCAAAGTCCGGTGTGAAGGTCGTGCTGTGCGACAAGGAGGTGCCCTGCGGGGCAGCCACACAGAAGGCCCTCGACGCCGCCGGACTCGACCTCGAGCCCGCCTCCTACGAGCAGGACGTCAAGGGCGCCCTGACCAAGGTGGAGCTGAAGGAGGCCGACGCGGCCGTCGTGTACCGGACGGACGTCCGGGCCGCGGGTGACAAGGTGGACGGCGTGGACTTCCCCGAGTCGGCCGACGCCGTCAACGACTACCCGATCGCCCTGTTGGAGGACGCGCCGAACCGCACGGCCGCCAGGGCGTTCATCGCGCTGGTGCGGTCCCCCGAGGGCCAGAAGGTGCTGACCGAGGCCGGGTTCCTCAAGCCATGAGCGCCCGGAGCCTGACGGGCGGACCGCCGCGCAAACGGCCCAGGGGTTCCCTCGCCGTGCCCCTGCCGCTGCTGCTGCCCGCCCTGCTCGGCCTGGCGTTCCTGCTGGTCCCGCTGCTCGCCCTGCTCGTGCGCACCCCCTGGGGCAGTCTGCCGGACCAGCTGACCAGCCCGGGGGTGTGGGAGGCGCTGCGGCTGTCCCTGATCTGCGCCACGGCCGCGACCGCGCTCAGCCTGGTCCTCGGGGTGCCGCTGGCGTGGCTGCTGGCCCGCACGGAGTTCCCCGGCCGCGGCCTGGTCCGTGCCCTGGTGACCCTGCCGCTGGTGCTGCCGCCCGTGGTGGGCGGTGTCGCGCTGCTGCTCGCGCTCGGCCGCAACGGCGTCGTCGGACGGTGGCTGGACGCGTGGTTCGGCATCACGCTGCCGTTCACCACGGCGGGCGTCGTCCTCGCGGAGACGTTCGTCGCCATGCCGTTCCTGGTCATCAGCGTGGAGGGCACCCTGCGCGCCGCCGACCGGCGCTACGAGGAGGCCGCCACCACCCTGGGCGCCTCCCGGTTCACCGCCTTCCGCCGGGTCACCCTGCCCCTGATCGCCCCCGGCGTCGCGGCGGGCGCCGTCCTCGCCTGGGCTCGCGCCCTCGGCGAGTTCGGCGCGACGATCACCTTCGCGGGCAACTTCCCCGGCCGCACCCAGACCATGCCGCTCGCCGTCTACCTGGCCCTCCAGAACGACCCCGCCGCCGCGATCGCCCTCAGCCTGGTCCTCCTGGCCGTGTCCATCGCGGTCCTGGCGGGCCTGCGGGACCGCTGGATGAGAGCCACATGACAGAGAACCACGCACCGAGGGACAGCACCCCGGGCGAAGCCCCCGCCGCGCCCGCGGGCCCCGCGGGCCCCGAAGTTCCCGCAGCCCCCGCAGCCCCCGCAGCCCCCGCACAGAGCAACGGCCTGGACGCCCGCCTGATCGTCGACCGCGGCACCTTCCGCCTGGACGTCGCCCTCTCCGCCGCCCCCGGCGACGTCGTAGCCCTCCTCGGCCCGAACGGCGCCGGCAAGACCACCGCGCTGCGCGCCCTCGCCGGGCTGACCCCGCTCACCGGCGGTCACCTCCGTCTGGACGGCGTCGCCCTGGACCGTACGCCGCCCGAGTCCCGCCCGGTCGGCGTCGTCTTCCAGGACTACCTGCTCTTCCCGCATCTGACGGCCCTGGACAACGTGGCGTTCGGCCCGCGCTGCCAGGGCGCGACGAAGGCGGAGGCCCGCGCCCAGGCCGCCGCCTGGCTGGACCGCATGGGCCTCGCCGAACACGCGGGTGCCAAGCCGCGCCGTCTCTCCGGCGGCCAGGCCCAGCGCGTGGCCCTCGCCCGCGCCCTGGCCACCCGGCCCCGGCTGCTGCTCCTGGACGAGCCGCTGGCCGCCCTGGACGCCCGTACCCGCCTCGAGGTGCGGGCGCGGCTCCGCCACCACCTGGCCGATTTCGAGGCGGTCGCCGTCCTGGTCACCCATGACCCGCTGGACGCCATGGTGCTGGCCGACCGGCTGGTGGTCGTCGAGCACGGCCGGATCGTCCAGGAGGGCACCCCGGCCGAGATCGCCCGCCGCCCGCGCACCGACTACGTCGCCCAGCTGGTCGGCCTGAACCTCTACAAGGGCACCGCCGACGGCCACACCGTCCGCCTCGACGCGGGCCCCGCCATCACCACCACCGAAGACCTCACCGGCCCGGTCTTCGTCGCCTTCCCCCCGGGAGCGGTCACCCTCTACCGGGAGCGCCCCACGGGCTCCAGCGCCCGCAATCTCTGGCGCTGCGAGGTCACCGGTCTGGAGACGCACGGCGACCAGATCCGCGCCGCCCTCACCGGCGAGCTGCCCCTGGTCGCCGACCTCACCACGGTCGCCGCCGCCGAGCTGGACCTCCACCCGGGCGCCGAGGTGTGGGCCACCGTCAAGGCCGCCCAGACGCACGCCTACCCCGCCTGAGAGCCTCCGGAGGCCGCCCGGGAACGCGGAAGGGCCCCGCCCCGGCCGTCCGGACCGAAGCGGGGCCCCACACTCACGAGATCAGTCCTCGTACGCGTCCAGCGGCGGGCACGAGCACACCAGGTTCCGGTCACCGAACGCCTGGTCGATCCGGCGCACCGGCGGCCAGTACTTGTCGGCGACGGAGACACCGCCCGGGAAGACGGCCTCCTCGCGGCTGTACGCGTGCTCCCACTTACCGCCGACCGCGCCCGCGGTGTGCGGCGCGTTGCGCAGCGGGTTGTCGTCGGCGGGCCACTCGCCCGTGCCGACCTTCTCGATCTCCGCGCGGATGGCGATCATCGCGTCGCAGAACCGGTCCAGCTCGGTCAGGTCCTCGGACTCGGTCGGCTCGATCATCAACGTGCCGGCCACCGGGAAGGACATCGTCGGCGCGTGGAAGCCGTAGTCGATGAGCCGCTTGGCGACGTCGTCGACGCTCACGCCGGTCGCCTTGGTGATCGGACGCAGGTCGATGATGCACTCGTGCGCGACCAGGCCGCCGGGGCCGGTGTACAGCACCGGGTAGTGCGGCTCGAGGCGCTTGGCGATGTAGTTGGCGCTGAGCACGGCCACCTGCGTGGCCCGCTTCAGGCCCTCGCCGCCCATCAGGCGGACGTACGCCCAGGAGATCGGCAGGATGCCCGCGGAGCCCCACGGCGCGGCCGAGATCGGGCCGACGCCCGTCTCCGGGCCGGCGGCCGGCTGGAGCGGGTGGTTCGGCAGGTACGGCGCCAGGTGCTCGCGTACGGCCACCGGGCCGACGCCGGGACCGCCGCCGCCGTGCGGGATGCAGAACGTCTTGTGCAGGTTCAGGTGCGACACGTCGCCGCCGAAGTGACCCGGCTTGGCGAGGCCGACCAGCGCGTTCAGGTTGGCGCCGTCGACGTACACCTGGCCGCCGGCCTCGTGGACCCGCGCGCAGATGTCGGAGACGTGCTCCTCGAACACACCGTGCGTCGACGGGTACGTGATCATCAGCACCGCCAGCTCGTCGCGGTACTGCTCGATCTTGGCCCGCAGGTCCTCGACGTCGATCTCGCCGTCCTCGGCGGTCTTGACGACGACGACCTTCATCCCGGCCATGACCGCGCTCGCGGCGTTGGTGCCGTGCGCGGAGGACGGGATGAGGCACACGGTGCGCTGCTCGTCGCCGTTGGCCCGGTGGTAGCCGCGTACGGCGAGCAGACCGGCCAGCTCGCCCTGCGAACCGGCGTTCGGCTGGAGCGACACCTTGTCGTAGCCGGTGACCTCGGCGAGACGTTCCTCCAGCTCGCGGATGAGCGTGAGGTAGCCCTCCGCCTGCTCGGCGGGCGCGAACGGGTGCAGCTGCCCGAACTCCGGCCAGGTGACCGGCTCCATCTCCGTGGTCGCGTTGAGCTTCATGGTGCAGGAGCCCAGCGGGATCATGCCGCGGTCCAGCGCGTAGTCGCGGTCGGCGAGCCGGCGCAGGTAGCGCAGCATCGCGGTCTCGGAGCGGTGCTGGTGGAAGACCGGGTGGGTGAGGAAGTCGTCGCTGCGCAGCAGCGCGCCCGGCAGGGCGTCCTCGGTGGCCGCGTCCAGCGCCTCGATGTCGCCCTCGACACCGAAGGCGCTCCACACGGCGCCCAGCTGGGCGCGGGTGGTGGTCTCGTCGCAGGCGATCGACACCCGGTCGGCGTCGACGAGGCGCAGGTTGACGCCGTTCTCGCGGGCGGCGGCCACGACCTCGGCGGCCCGGCCCGGCACCCGCGCGGTGACGGTGTCGAAGAAGGAGCCGTGGACGACCTCGACCCCGCCGTCGCGCAGGCCCGCGGCCAGCAGCGACGCGTAGCGGTGGGTGCGCCGCGCGATGCCCTTCAGGCCGTCCGGGCCGTGGTAGACGGCGTACATCCCGGCCATCACGGCGAGCAGCACCTGCGCGGTGCAGATGTTGCTGGTCGCCTTCTCGCGGCGGATGTGCTGCTCACGGGTCTGCAGCGCGAGGCGGTACGCCCTGTTGCCGTCGGCGTCCACAGACACGCCCACCAGCCGCCCGGGCAGGCTGCGCGCCATCTTCTCCTGGACCGCCATGTAACCGGCGTGCGGACCGCCGAAGCCCATCGGCACACCGAACCGCTGAGTGGTGCCCACGGCGATGTCCGCGCCCAGCTCACCGGGCGACTTCAGCAGCGTCAGCGCGAGCAGGTCGGCGGCGACGGTGACCAGCGCGCCCCGCTCGTGCGCCTGGTCGATGACCGGCTTGATGTCCCGTACGGCACCGGAGGCGCCGGGGTACTGGACGAGGACGCCGTTGATCTCCCGCCCGTCCAGCTCGGCCGGGATTCCCTCGGAGAGGTCCGCGACGACGACCTCGACGCCGGTCGGCTCGGCGCGCGTCTGGATCACCGCGATGGTCTGCGGCAGCGCGTCCGCGTCGACCAGGAACAGGCCCTTCTTGTTCTTGCCCATGCGCCGGGAGAGCGCCATCGCCTCGGCGGCGGCCGTGCCCTCGTCGAGCAGCGAGGCGCCGGAGGTCGGCAGGCCGGTGAGGTCGGCGACCATGGTCTGGAAGTTCAGCAGCGCCTCGAGCCGCCCCTGGGAGATCTCCGGCTGGTACGGCGTGTAGGCCGTGTACCAGGCGGGGTTCTCCATGACGTTGCGCAGGATGACGGGCGGCGTGAAGGTGCCGTAGTACCCCAGGCCGATCATGGAGTCGAGGACCTGGTTGCGGTCGGCGAGCGCGCGCAGCTCGGCCAGCACCTCGGCCTCGGAGCGCGCACCCGGCAGGTCCAGGGCGTCGGCGTTCTTGATCACATCCGGGACCGCGGCGGCGGTGAGCTCGTCCAGCGAGCCGTAGCCGACCTGCGCGAGCATCTTCGCCCGAGCCTCCTGGTCGGGCCCGATGTGGCGCTGCTCGAACGGAATGCCCTGCTCGAGCTCGGAGAGCGGAATGCGATGGGCGGTCATTGCGGAGGCCTCCTGGTCTGACGCGACCTGCGAGGGGCACCACGGCGCGGGTGCCCGGACGGCCTCCCCCTCTGTCATCTCAACCTGAGAGCTTCACCGGATCGCCCGAGGGGATCCGGCTTTCACCGTCGGTGAGAGCGGAAGCCGTCGACACCCGCTCTGCTTTCCAGAGTGACCTCGTCCGTGCGGTACGTGGGCCTGAGAGATTCCGGGGAGGATTTGCTCCTTCGGCGCCTCCGGGTGATCCGGAGGACTCTCCCGCACGGGGTCAGCAGCCGTTGTCAGCGTACCAGCGAGGGCAACGCCCAGGCGTTCGAGTGGCCGCGTTCCCCAAAGTGCTCTTTCGTAGTGCTATCGAATGAGTTGCGACCACGTGGAGGGCCCGTGCAGACCGATATCGATCCGCGCAACCTGATCGGCCGCAAGGCGTTCGACCGCAACGGCACCAAGATCGGCACCATCGACGAGGTCTACCTCGACGACGCGACCGGCGTCCCGGAGTGGGCGGCCATACGGACCGGGCTGTTCAGCAGGGACGCCTTCGTCCCCCTCGAACCCAGCGAGCTGATCGAGGGCAGCCTCCACGTGCCCTTCGACCGCGCCCTGATCAAGGACGCGCCCGACTTCGGCGTGGGCCGCCATCTCTCCCCCGAGCAGGAACTCCAGCTCTACCACCACTACGGTCTCGACATCGCGGCCCCTCCAGCGCTCCCGGACCACGACTTCGGCAAGCTGGCGGGCACGGACGAGACCTGAAGACCCCGGGGTGAGCGACCGCGGCGGGGCCGAGCCGGGCACCCACCGGCTTCACCCACCGAGCCCGCTCGCCCACACAGCCCCAGCCGCTCACCCCGGGCCCATCCCCCCCGGCCCCCGGCCCTCACGGCCTCCGGGGGCGCTGCGCCGACGCAGCCCCTACGCCACTCGACCGCTCCCCCGGGCGCCACCGACGACTCACCCAGGCGCCGCCGACCACTCCCCGGGCGCCGCCGACCACTCACCCGGGCACCGCTCGTCGAGCCCCGTCCCCCAAGGCTCCGGATCCCCCGTCTCCCTCGTCGCCCCCCGGTCTTCGCGCAACCAGCGGCAACGGCTCGGCCGGCTCCAGCGCCGGATCGTCGATCCGGAACGTCCGCACCCGTCCCGGCTCCGAGTCCGGTGTCTCGAACCGCACGGTCACCCTCCCCAGCCCACTGCCCTGCACCCATCCGTGTCCGAACTCGGCGTGCCGCACGTCGTGCCCCGCAGGCCACCGCCGCTCGGTCTGCTCGGCCTCGGCCGGCGCCCGCTCCTCGGCCCCCTCCTCCACGGGCCCGTCCTCCCGCTCCCCCGCCGCCTGGGCGAACAGATCCTCCTGCGTGAAGTCCGCGAGACCGCTGACACCGACCCCCAGCAGCCGTACGCCGCCCGTGGTGTCCACGGACTCCAGCAGCCGCGCCGCGGCCTCCCGCACCACCGCCGGGTCGTCCGTGGGCCCGCGCAGCGTCTCGGACCGGGTCAGCGTGGAGAAGTCGTACCGCCGCACCTTCAGCACGATGGTCCGCCCCGACAGCCCCGCGCCCCGCAGCCTGCGCACACACCGGTCCGCCAGCCGCCGCACCTCCATCCCCACCCGGAGCCGGTCGTGGATGTCCACGTCGTAGGTGTCCTCGACCGACACCGACTTGGTCTCCCGCTCCGCCACCACCGGCCGGTCGTCGCGCGCCAGCGCCATCGCGTAGAGCGCGTGCCCGTGCGCCTTGCCCAGCAGCCGCACCAGCTCGTCCTCCCCTGCCTCGGCCAGCTCACCGACCGTGGTGATACCGGCCCGCCGCAGATGGTCGCCCGTCGCCGGCCCCACCCCCGGCAGCGTCCGCACCGACATCGGCTCGAGCAGCGCCCGCTCCGTCCCCGGCGGGATCAGCACCAGACCGTCGGGCTTGGCCTGCTCGGAGGCGATCTTCGCGAGCATCTTGGAGGCGGCCAGCCCCACCGACCCGGTCAGACCGGTGACCTCCCGGATGTCCGCGCGCAGCTTCACCCCGGCCAGCCGCGCCGACTCCTCGTCCCACGCCGCGCCCCCGGCCTCCAGATCGACGAACGCCTCGTCCAGGCTCAACGGCTCCACCAGCGGCGACAGCGACCGCAGCAGTCCCATGACCTGCTCGCTGATCGACCGGTAGAACTCGAAGCGCGGCACGAGATAGGCCGCGTTCGGCGCCAGCCGCCGCGCCTGCGCCATCGGCATCGCCGAGTGCACCCCGAAGACCCGCGCCTCGTACGAGGCCGTTGCCACCACCCCGCGCGGCCCCAGCCCGCCCACGATGACGGCCTTCCCGCGCAGGCTCGGCTTCGACGCCTGTTCCACCGAGGCGAAGAAGGCGTCCATGTCGAGATGCAGGATCGTCGGCGCGGTTCTCACATCTCCGATGCTGCACCACACCACTGACAATGCGGCCGCGACCGCCACCGATCACGCGGGGACCGCTCGGATCGGCTTCGCGACCGTTTCAGGCCGCGCATTCAGACCGCGTGTTCCGGCCTCGCGTTCAGACCGCCTGTTCCGACCGCGCGCTCAGACCGCTTGTTCCGGCCGCGCGTTCAGACCGCGCGGTTGCGCCGCCGCGCCAGCTCGTCGGCCGGATTGTGCCCGACCAGCGTCTCCCCCGTGTCGATGCGCTCACCGTGCAGCTGGGACAGCGCGTTCTCGACGTCCCGCCACACCACGCCGACCGCGATCCCGAAGATGCCCTGACCGCCCTGGAGCAGCGCGTGGACCTCGTCGGGCGAGGTGCACTCGTACACCGTCGCGCCGTCGCTCATCAGCGTCATCCGCTCGAGATCACGGAAACCGCGTTCCCTGAGATGCTGAACGGCGGTGCGGATGTTCTGCAGCGACACCCCGGTGTCGAGGAACCGCTTGACGATCTTCAGGACGACGACGTCCCGGAAGCTGTACAACCGCTGCGTCCCCGACCCGTAGGCGGGCCGCACGCTCGGCTCGACCAGGCCCGTACGCGCCCAGTAGTCCAGTTGCCGGTAGGTGATGCCCGCCGCCGCACAGGCCGTCGGACCTCGGTAGCCGACCTCCTCGGTCGCATCGGACGCCGCCCCTCCGCCGCCGGGTACAGCCACCGGCCGCGGCGCAGCGTGACCGGCCGCCCGCCCAAGCGGGTACGGACCGCTCTCCCCCGGACTGCGTCCGGGGGCACCCCCAGCCGTACCGTCGCCGCTGCTTCTCACGCCGACCTCCGTCCTTGACCTGCCTTCTCGACGGTAGGCAGTCACCAAGGGTGCGTCAACGATCGCCACACTCGGCACGCCGAGTGATAATCACCCTAAGAGTGGTTTCCCGTGCCCCACCGCGGGGAAAGGCTAGCCGAATGCTCTCGGCGAGAGCCGCAGGACGCTCTCACGCGCCGTCGGCACATGCCCGCGGCGCGCTCTCACGGGACGCGGTCCGACCGCCCTGTGGCCTGCCGGACCGCCCCGTCTCACTGGCTGCTGGTGCCGAAGTCCTCGGGCGAGATCTGGTCGAGGAACTCGCGGAACTTCTCCACCTCGTCCTCCTGCTCGTCCGGAATCGCGATACCGGCGTCGTCGAGCACCCCGTCACTGCCGTAGATCGGAGTTCCGGTGCGCAGGGCCAGCGCTATGGCATCGGAAGGACGGGCGC
Organism: Streptomyces sp. NPDC052773; assembly: GCF_044547145.1. Lineage (NCBI taxonomy): Bacteria > Bacillati > Actinomycetota > Actinomycetes > Kitasatosporales > Streptomycetaceae > Streptomyces > Streptomyces sp. NPDC052773. Next base: position 350,293 of record NZ_JBITZX010000008.1, read on the forward strand.
TCACCTCGACCCCGCTGGCGAAGACCAGCTCCGCGTAGAAGACGCCTTCACGCAGATCCGTGATGCGTACTTCGGTGAGCTCCTGGCCGACGGCCTCCAGCACGTCCTTGAACAGGTCGTGGGTCAGCGGTCGCGCGGGGGCCATGCCCTGCTGGGCGAAGGCGATCGCCGTCGCCTCCCCCGGCCCGATCCAGATGGGGAGGTAGCGGTCGCCTCCCACTTCACGCAGGAGCACGATCGGTTGGTTGGAGGGCATCTCGACCCGGACACCTACGACATCGAGCTCGTTCACACAGCAACCCTAGGCCGTGCTCGGGATGTTTGGGTAGTCGGGCCGGCATCAGGCGCCCGATCCGGCCGCCCGCATCCCCTCGGACCTGCCCCGCGGCCCAACCGAATCGCGGCTTCGGACCTGCCCTGCGATCAACCGCATCGCGGCCCCAACCCCCGCACCGCGGCTCGGCGAGCCCGGCTCAGGGCAGCCGCACTCCGAGCGCGGTCTGCACGAGCGCCGCGTGCAGCTTCACCGCGAGCCCCGCCAGCTCCTTGGTCCGGGCCTCGGCGAGCGCTCTGGTCTGCGGGTTGCGGTGTCGTTTCAGCGGAGCCACGACCTGGTCCACCAGCCCGGCCTCCCGGTCGGCGGCGGCCTTCATCGACCGCAGATGCCGCGGCTCGATCCCGAATCGCCCCAGTTCGGCGACCAGCGTCGCCACGGTGACGCTCTCCGCGTCGTACACGCCGTCCGCCACCGCGGTGACCAGCCCGTACGCCTCCCACTCGGCGAGCTGGCGCTCGTCGATCCCGGCGGCGGCCAGCAGCTCGTCGCGCCCGATCCGGGCGGCCGTCGGCCCCTCGGCCGACTCGGGCACGGCCTCGCCGTCGCGCTGCCGGCCGAGCGTGGGCAGCCGCACGTCCTCGCCCCGCTCCATCGCGTCCAGGTGCTCGCGGATCACCTTCAGGGGCAGATAGTGGTCCCGCTGCATCCTCAGGACATGGCCGAGACGCTCGACGTCACCGGCACTGAACTTGCGATACCCCGAGGGGGTCCGCTGCGGCTCGATCAGCCCTTCCGACTCCAGGAAACGGATCTTGGAGATCGTGACTTCGGGAAACTCCTCGCGCAGCACGTTCAGCACCGTGCCGATGCTCATCAGCCCACTGTCCGCGGCGGCGGTACCACTACCGGCACCGCCGCTCGGTGATTGAAGCATGGACCTTCCCTGGGGTTCCCCCCGGACTGCGTCTGGGGGAGGGTCAGATGGCCTGCCGGCTGGCGTAGAAGACCAGTCGGTACTTGCCGATCTGCACCTCGTCGCCGTTCGACAGCGCGACCTGGTCGATCCGCTCACGGTTGACGTACGTGCCGTTCAGACTGCCGACGTCGGCCACCGTGAACGAGCCGTCCGGGCTGCGCCGGAACTCCACGTGCCGCCGGGAGACGGTGACGTCGTCCAGGAAGATGTCGCTCTGCGGATGACGTCCCGCCGTGGTCAGGTCGCTGTCGAGCAGGAAGCGGCTGCCCGAGTTCGGCCCGCGCCGCACCACCAGGAGTGCGGAGCCCAGCGGCAGCGCGTCGACGGCGGCCTGCGCCTCCGGGGAGAGCGTCGGCATCGGCGTCTGACCGGTGGCCTCCGCGTCGTAGGCCTCGAGACCGCTGATGGAGATCGTGGAGGTCGTCTCCGACGAACGCTCCGCCCCCGCCCGCAGCGGCGCGCCGCAGTGGGAACAGAAACGGCTGCTCTCCGCGTTGCGGTTACCGCACCTCGTACACACCAGGACCGACATGGACGGATCCTCCTGCCGCGGCTGCCCCGCCGGGGCATTGGACGCGTACGGACCAGAGGAGAACCCTCCACCCGTACTTGAGGTTGACGGTTGCCCGAAACCTATGCCGCCGGACTGGGCAGGGTCAACAGACGGCGCGCCCTGACCTCCCGGAATGTCACCGCCCGGACCAGCCACCTGGTCCCGGAACAGCGGGCGCTGGCCCTCCGCGTCAGGCTGCGCGCGATGGCGAGCGGTCGCGTTGCTGTCGCGGCCCTCTCGTGCGCTCTTGCCGAACAACTTCGCAAACAACTTCACGGGCGATTCCCCTTGACCGAAACAGACCCGCCCGTGGGGCAGGACGAACCCTGATTGCACACACTGGTCGAGCCGGACATCCTCACAACGTCCGTGTCCACCAGACAGTTTCCACCACGCACCACCCAATCGGTGCGCCGACCCCCCGCAACCTCATGCCCTCGCCGGACGTCAGCCATGCACCGCCGGTTCACTGGGAGGACGACCGAGCGTAGTCAGGTCGCTCCGCGGGCCGCAAGGCATCCACGATGATCTTGTCGGACCGCTCGACGGTCACGGTGGCCTGCTCCTTCTCAAGCGTCTGCACCACGCCTCCAGGGATGTTCAGCGCCGGTTCGAGGTCCTGCGGCTTGCCGATGACCTTGAAACGATAGGGCGCGTTGATCTTGTTCCCGTCGACGCTCACGCTTTTGCCGGAATCCGTGAGGTACGTCCCGGCGACCACCCGCACACCGTTCACCTGGATCGCCTCGGCGCCCGCCGCGCGCAGCTCCTGGATCGCGTCGAGCAGCATGTCCGCCTCGACCGTCCCCTTCGTGTCCACGATCGTCATGGTGATGCCGGGGCCCTCCGCGGCCACCGTGCCCGCGAGGACGCCGAGTTGTCTCTCCTTCTCGATCGTCTGCCGACGGGCCTCCTCGGCCTGGTTCGAGCTGTTCTCCAGCTCGTCCCGCTGCTCCTCGAGACCCTGCTTCTCGTCTTCAAGACGCTGTGTGCGGTCGTCGAGTTCATCGAGGATGCGCACCAGATCCTCCTGCCGCGCCCCGCGCAGCGCGCTGTCGCCGTCGCTGTTGGAGGCGACCTGCACGGCCAGCCCGAAGCCCAGCCCGAACAGCAGCAGCGCGACGATGAGTTGGGCACGGGTTACCCGCGGCGGCCACAGCCCCTTCACCAGCCGCTGCCGACCGGTCAGCACCGGCCCGCCCGTCTCCTCGGGCTCGGCCGCCCGCGGCGCCGGCGCCGGCACCTCCTCCGGCAGCTCCCTGCGCAGCCGGTTCTCGCCCGTCTCGTCCTGATCGCTCATCGGCCTCACGCCCGGAACACGTGCCGGCGGATCGCCGCGGCGTTGGAGAAGATCCGGATCCCGAGCACGACCACGACACCGGTGGACAGCTGCGCCCCCACACCCAACTTGTCGCCCAGGAACACGATCAGCGCGGCGACGACCACGTTCGACAGGAACGACACCACGAAGACCTTGTCGTCGAAGATGCCGTCGAGCATGGCCCGCAGACCACCGAAGACGGCGTCGAGTGCCGCCACGACGGCGATCGGCAGATACGGCTCGACGACCGCCGGAACCTCGGGCCGGACCAACAGGCCGGCCACGACTCCCACGACGAGGCCCAGTACGGCGATCACGATGTGCCTTTCTCAGTTCTCGGCTGTGCTGACTCGGTTCTCGGCTGCGCGGTGCGCACGGTCACGCTCGGCGCGGCCGGAAGCCGGAGATCGTCCTCCACGGAGATACCGGTCCGGATGCCGAAGTTCTCCTGCAAGGCATGCAGGTACAGCCCGTCCGCGCTGTTCTGGAACCGGGTGCTCAGCTGCTTCCCGTCCCCCACCGCCAGCACCGTGTACGGCGGCACCAGCGGCCGGTTGTCGACCAGTATGGCGTCGCCCGCGGCCCTGATCGCCGACAGGGCGGTCAGCCGCTGCCCGTTGATCGACACGGCCTCGGCGCCCGACTCCCACAGCCCGTTGACCACCCGCTGCATGTCCCGGTCGCGCACCCGTCCGGTGTCGGAGAAACCGGACGTCCCGCGCGGGTTCCCGTCACCGTCGGAGCCCGAGTCCTTGGCGTCGTTCACCACGAGCTTCACACCCGGTCCGTGCACCTCGGTGGCGCCCGACAGGATGCCGATCAGCTCGCCCTGACCGCCCCCGCCGCTGTGCTTGAGCGCGGCGCGCCGGCGCGCGTCGACCTCGTCGCGCAGCTTGTCGACGGCGTCCTCCAGCTCGTCGGCCGCGTCACTCTCCCGGTCGATACGGTCGATCAGCTCCTCGCGCTCCTTCGCCACGGCGGGAGCCGCCACCCGGGCCTGCGCGGCCCCGACGGTCACCACCAGGGCGGCCAGGACCAGCCCTGCGGCGAGTCCCAGCCGGGCCCGAAGCGTCTTGGGCATGCCCCCGTCACCCGCGGCCCGCTTGCGCGCCGCCGCCTCGGCGTACCCGTCGTCGAGGCTGTGATCCATGACGTTGGTGAGCAGCGACATGGACGCGTCCGGACGCGAGGGCGGGCGCGTCGACGTGCTCCGAACGGGGGGCTGCTGCGACATGCCGCACATCGTCGCACGTCGCGCCCGGTACCTCCGAATGGCCCCACCGGCGTGCCGGACAGGCCCCCTTGAGGGACACTTGTCCGGCACGCGCGCGTGCGGGGCGTTTTACCGCCCGGCGCTCTCCACGACCGCCGACCACTCGTCGAGCAGGGCCTGCGCGGACGCGTCGTCCGGCCCCTCGGCCCACAGATGCGTGACCGCCTCCGCCGGGTCGGGCAGGACCATCACCCAGCGCCCGTCGGCCTCCACCACGCGGACGCCGTCGGTGGTGTCCACGAAGCGGTCTCCGGCCGCCTCGACGACCCGCCGCATGACCAGGCCCTTGACGGCCCACGGAGTCGCCAGATCCCGCTTGAGGACGTGCGCCCGCGGAATCCGCGCGTCGATCTGGCTCAGCGTGAGCTGCGTCCGCGCCACCAGCCCGATGAGCCGTACGAAGGCCGCCGTGCCGTCGAAGACACTGCTGAACTCCGGAACGATGAAGCCGCCCTTGCCGTCGCCACCGAAGATCGTCGACTCCTCGGCCCCGACCCGCGTCAGATCGTCCGGCGAGGTCGTCGTCCACTCGACCTGCGTGCCGTGGTAGGCGGCCACCTGCTCCGCGATTCTCGTGGTGGTCACGGGCAGAGCCACCCGCCCGCTGCGCCGCTCCGCGGCCACCAGGTCGAGCATCACCAGCAGCGCCCGGTCGTCCTCGACGATGCGGCCCTTCTCGTCGACCAGCGACAGCCGCTCGCCGACGGGGTCGAACCGCACCCCGAACGCCGCCCGCGCGGACGCGACGATCTCCCCCAGCCGCACCAGCCCCTTGCGCCGCGTCTCCGCCGACTCGGTCGGCCTGGACTCGTCCAGACCCGGGTTGATCGTCAGGGAGTCCACCCCGAGCTTGCCCAGCAGGCTCGGCAGGACCAGCCCCGCGCTGCCGTTCGACGCGTCGACCACGACCTTCAGCCCGGACTCGGCGATCCCCGTCGTGTCGACGTTCCGCAGCAGCGACCCGGTGTACGAGTCGAACACACTCGCCGGGAAGTGCAGATCCCCGATCTCACCCGGGAACGCCCGCCGGTACTCCTGGCGCGCGAACACCCGGTCGAGCTTGCGCTGGCTGGCCTGCGAGAGATCCGCGCCCTGCCCGTCGAAGAACATGATGTCGACGGAGTCCGGCACCCCAGGCGTGGTCCGGATCATGATGCCGCCGGCACTCCCCCGCGCCGTCTGCTGCCGCGCCACCGGCAGCGGTACGTTCTCCAGGTCCCGTACGTCGATGGCGCTGGCCTGGAGCGCGGAGATCACCGCTCGCTTCAGCGCGCGGGCGCCTCGGGAGTGGTCGCGGGCCGTGGTGACGGTCGCGCCCTTCTTCAGCGTGGTGGCGTAGGCGCCGGCCAGCCGCACCGCCAGCTCCGGCGTGATCTCGACGTTCAGGATGCCGGAGACACCACGGGCACCGAAGAGGTGCGCCTGGCCCCTCGACTCCCAGATGACCGAGGTGTTGACGAAGGCACCGGCCTCGATCGTCTTGAACGGGTAGACCCGCACGTTGCCCTGCACGATCGATTCTTCACCGATCAGGCACTCGTCACCGATGACGGCGCCGTCCTCGATGCGGGCGGCGCGCATGATATCGGTGTTCTTGCCAACCACGCATCCGCGCAGGTTGCTGTGCGGTCCGACGTACACGTTGTCGTGCACCACGGCCTTGTGCAGGAACGCGCCGCTCTTGACGACGACGTTCGAGCCGACGACGGTGTGCTCCCGGATCTCTGCGCCGGCCTCCACCTTGGCGTAGTCGCCGATGTAGAGCGGTCCGCGCAGAACGGCGTCGGGATGCACCTCGGCGCCCTCGGCCACCCAGACACCCGGGGAGATCTCGAAGCCGTCGATCTCGACGTCGACCTTGCCCTCCAGGACGTCCGCCTGCGCCTTCACATAGCTCTCGTGCGTGCCGACGTCCTCCCAGTAGCCCTCGGCGACATAGCCGTAGATCGGCTTGCCCTCCTTCATGAGCTGGGGGAAGACATCGCCGGACCAGTCGACGGGCACATCGGCCTCGACGTAGTCGAAGACCTCGGGCTCCATCACGTAGATGCCGGTGTTCACCGTGTCCGAGAAGACCTGGCCCCAGGTCGGCTTCTCCAGGAAGCGCTCGACCTTGCCCTCTTCGTCGACGATGGTGATGCCGAATTCCAGAGGGTTGGGCACCCGCGTCAGACAGACGGTGACCAACGCGCCCTTTTCCTTGTGGAAGTTGATCAGGTCCGTGAGGTCGAAGTCGGTCAGGGCGTCACCGGAGATGACAAGGAAGGTGTCGTCCTTCAGCGCTTCTTCTGCGTTCTTGACGCTTCCCGCGGTACCGAGGGGCTTCTCCTCGTTGGCATAGGTGAGCTCCATACCGAGCTCTTCGCCGTCACCGAAGTAATTCTTGACCAGTGAGGCAAGGAACTGCACGGTGACAACGGTCTCGTTGAGTCCATGCCTTTTGAGCAGCCGCAGAACGTGCTCCATGATCGGCCGGTTGGCCACCGGCAGGAGCGGCTTGGGCATGCTTGAGGTCATCGGGCGAAGGCGCGTGCCTTCGCCGCCGGCCATCACGACGGCCTTCATGTCGGAAGCGTCCTCCTCGAAGAGACGACGGTCTAGCCGACTTCACCCGTCCGAATTGTCCCGCACTTTTCGTCAGCGGGCCATCGCGCCGTTGCGGTTGGTCGAATCGACGAGCTCAATCGGCCATGGCGTCCGCGCGAACCAGGCGGCGGACTTGTACCACGTAGAGGACTCCTGCCCACCAATACAGCGTTGTACCCCATCCGGCGAACGCCCATCCGAAAATAGCAGCGAGTGACGAGATCCATCCAGTACCGTCACTGAGCAGCAACAACGGGAAGGCATACATCAGGTTGAACGTGGCTGCCTTCCCAAGGAAGTTCACCTGCGGCGGCGGATAGCCATGGCGCCGGAGGATGGCCACCATCACCAGCAGAACCAGCTCTCGCGCCAGCAGTACAGCGGTCAACCAGAGCGGCAGAATCTCCCGCCAGGTGAGACCGACCAAGGTCGAGAGAATGTAGAGCCGGTCGGCCGCGGGATCGAGAAGCCGGCCAAGGCTGCTGATCTGGTTCCACCGCCGCGCCAGCTTGCCGTCCAGATAATCACTGACGCCGCTCAGGGCCAGTACCAGCAGCGCCCAGCCATCGCTCTTCGGGCCGCCGAACTCAGGCCTGAGGATCAGCCACAGGAAGAGGGGCACGCCGACGAGACGCGCCATGCTGAGGATGTTCGGGATGGTGAGCACCCGGTCTGTCTGAACACGGGTCTCCTGAACCTCCACCCGGGGGCCTCCTGTGGGAAACGTACGAACGATGCCCCCCGACCTTACCTCAACGCAAAAAAGCTCTGGCCCTCGGGCTGTATGCCCAAGAGCCAGAGCTCTAAAAGGAGTTCGGCGGCGTCCTACTCTCCCACAGGGTCCCCCCTGCAGTACCATCGGCGCTATAAGGCTTAGCTTCCGGGTTCGGAATGTAACCGGGCGTTTCCCTCACGCTATGACCACCGAAACACTATGAAACTGTCAACCGGAGCCGCGGCAACAGCTACGACGGTTGTTCGTGGTTTCAGAACTAACACAGTGGACGCGAGCAACTGAGGACAAGCCCTCGGCCTATTAGTACCGGTCAACTCCACACGTTACCGTGCTTCCATATCCGGCCTATCAAC
>NZ_JBITZX010000009.1:0-329478 GCF_044547145.1 Streptomyces sp. NPDC052773
CGACTCTATCAGATCTTTTCTCGATCCGATTTCCTCGGTGCTTTCCAGGTTCCCGCTCTCGCGTTTCCCTTTCCGGCGGTTCCGACTTTATCAGAGATTCTGAGTCGGATTTCCCGCCCCCTTGGCGGGACTGAGTCCGGCGCACGAGGCGGCCGGGTTCCCTCCGGGGCAGGGCCGTAAACGTACTGGAGCGGGGCGCCCGAATGCAAATCCAGGCGCCCCGCTCCGAGTTCACGCAGACGAGGGGGTCGTCCGCAGGGTCAGACCTCCACCACGACGGGGAGGATCATCGGCCTGCGCCGGTAGGTGTCGGACACCCACTTGCCCAGCGTCCGGCGGATGAGCTGCTGGAGCTGGTGGGGCTCGACCACGCCGTCCTGGGCGGAACGCTCCAGAACCTCCGTGATCTTGGGGAGAACCTCGTCGAAGGCGGAGTCCTCGATGCCGGAGCCGCGGGCCTGGACGTGCGGGCCGCCGGTGATCTTGCCGGTGGAGGAGTCGATGACGAGGAAGACCGAGATGATGCCTTCCTCGCCGAGGATCTTCCGGTCCTTCAGCGCCGGCTCGCCGACGTCGCCGACCGAGAGGCCGTCGACATAGACGTATCCCGCCTGGACCTTGCCGGAGATCTTGGCCTTGCCCTCGATGAGGTCGACGGCGACGCCGTCCTCGGCGATGACGATCCGGTCGTGCGGGACGCCGGTCAGGGCGCCCAGCTCGGCGTTGGCGCGCAGGTGGCGCCATTCGCCGTGAACCGGCATCAGATTCTTCGGGCGGCAGATGTTGTAGAAGTACAGCAACTCGCCCGCGGAGGCGTGGCCGGAAACGTGCACCTTGGCGTTGCCCTTGTGGACGACGTTCGCGCCCCAGCGGGTCAGGCCGTTGATCACGCGGTAGACCGCGTTCTCGTTGCCCGGGATCAGCGAGGACGCCAGGATCACGGTGTCGCCGTCGACGATGCGGATCTGGTGGTCCCGGTTGGCCATGCGGGACAGGGCCGCCATCGGTTCGCCCTGGGAGCCCGTGCAGACCAGGACCACCTCGTGGTCCGGGAGGTCGTCGAGCGTGCGGACGTCCACGACCAGGCCCGGCGGGACGCGCAGGTAGCCGAGGTCACGGGCGATGCCCATGTTGCGGACCATGGAGCGGCCGACGAAGGCGACCCGGCGGCCGTACTCGTGCGCCGCGTCCAGGATCTGCTGGATGCGGTGGACGTGGCTGGCGAAGCTCGCCACGATGATCCGCTTGCGCGCGTTGGCGAAGACCTGGCGCAGGACTCCCGAGATGTCCCGCTCGGGCGGGACGAAGCCCGGTACCTCGGCGTTCGTGGAGTCGGAGAGGAGGAGGTCGATGCCTTCCTCGCTCAGCCGGGCGAACGCGTGCAGGTCGGTGAGGCGGTTGTCCAGCGGGAGCTGGTCCATCTTGAAGTCGCCGGTGTGGACCACCATGCCGGCGGGGGTGCGGATGGCGACCGCCAGGGCGTCCGGGATGGAGTGGTTGACCGCGATGAACTCGCAGTCGAAGGGGCCGAGGCGCTCGCGGTCACCCTCCGCCACCTCGAGGGTGTACGGGCGGATGCGGTGCTCCTGGAGCTTGGCCTCGATCAGGGCGAGGGTCAGCTTGGAGCCGATCAGCGGGATGTCCGGCTTCTCGCGCAGGAGGTAGGGGACGCCGCCGATGTGGTCCTCGTGGCCGTGGGTGAGGACGATGCCGTCGATGTCGTCGAGGCGGTCCCGGATCGACGAGAAGTCCGGCAGGATCAGGTCGATTCCGGGCTGCTCCTCCTCGGGGAAGAGCACTCCGCAGTCGACGATCAGCAGACGGCCGCCGTACTCGAAGACCGTCATGTTCCGGCCGATCTCGCCGAGGCCGCCGAGCGGGGTGACCCGCAGGCCGCCTTCGGGCAGCGGCGGGGGCGGGCCGAGTTCAGGATGCGGATGACTCAAAAGACTCTCCTCAAACACGCGCGCCACGTACCGGTGGGGCACGTGGCGCGCATGACGTTCGTGCAGAAGCAGTTGTCGTGTGGGTGCAGGCACCGGTGGCCTGCGCTATTCAGTTGTGGAGCTCGTTGCTGCGAAGCGGCGGCTTCGCGAAGTCTGATGTCAGAGCTGTACCCCGCCGGCGGCAAGATCGATCTTGAGTTGCTCGATCTCCTGCGGCGTGAGTTCCACCATCGGCGGGCGCAGCGGTCCGGCGGGCAGGCCCTGCAGGGCGAGCGCTGCCTTGGTGGTCATGACGCCCTGGGTGCGGAACATGCCGGTGTAGACCGGGAGCAGCTTCTGGTGGATCTCGGTGGCCTTCTGGACGTCACCGGAGACGAACGCCTCGACCAGGGCGCGCAGGTCCGGGGTGACCACGTGGCCGACGACGGAGACGAAGCCGACCGCGCCGACGGAGAGCAGCGGGAGGTTCAGCATGTCGTCGCCGGAGTACCAGGCGAGGCCGGACCGGGCGATGGCCCAGCTGGCGCGGCCGAGGTCGCCCTTGGCGTCCTTGTTGGCGACGATCCGCGGGTGCTCGGCGAGGCGGACGATCGTCTCGGTATTGATCGGGACGCCGCTGCGGCCGGGAATGTCGTAGAGCATGACCGGCAGTTCGGTGGCGTCGGCGATGGCCTTGAAGTGCCGGTACAGGCCCTCCTGCGGGGGCTTGTTGTAGTACGGCGTGACGACGAGCAGGCCGTGTGCGCCGGTCTTCTCGGCGGCGCGGGCCAGCTCGATGCTGTGGTGGGTGTCGTTGGTGCCGACGCCGGCCACCACGTGGGCGCGGTCGCCGACCGCCTCCAGGACCGCTCGTACGAGATCCGCTTTCTCCGCGTCGCTGGTGGTCGGGGACTCGCCGGTGGTGCCGTTGATGATCAGGCCGTCGTTGCCTGCGTCCACCAGGTGGGAAGCGAGTCGCTGTGCGCCGTCGAGGTCGAGTGCGCCGTCCGCCGTGAAGGGCGTGACCATGGCGGTGAGGACCCGCCCGAAGGGGGTCTGCGGAGTGGAGGTCGGTGCCATGGGTTACACGCTACTCGTTGCTCAAGGCGCGGTCTGCCCTCGGGGGGGGCGGGATAAGTCCTGACATATGCGGAGCCCGGCACTGCCTGCTCGGGGGTTCAAGCAGTGCCGGGTCCGTTTGATCAGGCTAGATGAACTTCGCCAAATGCCGCAATACGGACACTTCGTGCGGCTGGTCCGCGACGGCCGCTACGGCGCCACACGACCGTTCGCGTTGAAGGCGGCGTAGGTGAGCGGCATGAGCTTGGCCCACTCCGCCTCCATCTTCTCGCCGACCATCTCGATCTCCCGCTGCGGGAAGGACGGCACCTTCGCCAGCTCGTGCTGGGTGCGCAGACCGAGGAAGTGCATCAGCGAGCGGGCGTTGCAGGTGGCGTACATCGAGGAGAACAGACCGACGGGGAGGACCGAGCGGGCGACCTCGCGGGCGACGCCGGCGGCGAGCATCTCGCGGTACGTCCCGTACGCCTGGCGGTAGGACTCCTGCATCGCCTCACTGGCCAGCTTGTGCTGCTCGGGGGTGCCCTCGACGAACCGGTACTTGCCGGGCCGTCCCTCCTGCACCAGCTTGCGGGAGGCGTCGGGCACGTAGAAGACGGGCTGCAGCTCGCGGTAGCGGCCCGACTCCTCGTTGTACGACCAGCCCACGCGGTGCCGCATGAACTCGCGGAAGACGAAGATCGGGGCGCTGACGAAGAAGGTCATCGAGTTGTGCTCGAACGGGCTGCCGTGCCGGTCGCGCATGAGGAAGTTGATGAGGCCCTTCGAGCGCTCCGGGTCCTTGTTCAGCTCGTCCAGGGACTGCTCCCCGAGCGTGGAGACGCGCGCGGCGAACAGCACGTCCGAGTCGGCCGCGCTGTGTTTCACCAGCTCCACGGTGACATCGCTACGGAACTCGATCTTGAAGTCGTCTTCGGGGCTCACGGTGTGGAGGGGCCTTTCCCGTCTCGTCTTGTGCCACGCCACTCTACCCAGCGGGACGACCGGCATCTTTCCGCCTCGAACGGGCACCTTTGAGGCGGTTCGTTCGTCTCTACGGATGACAAGATCCGTTCTGTTCCCGGAAGGGAGACACGCCCTCGATGTCCGGTCGGCGCGAGCCCGTGCCCTTCGCCTTTGTCGCCGAGGCCGACAGGTTCCGCAGCAATGTCATTCCCCCGCCCCGCGAGCGGGCGTCCGCCGGTGAGATAGCCGGGCGCTGGCTGCTGGGGCTGACGATCGTCGCCGCGCTGGTGGGGTCCCTGGTGGTCGGGACACCGGCGCTGCAGAGCGAGCGGGCGTCCACCCCGGCCCAGCAGTCCCAGGCGTCCGACGGGCGCTGAGCCCGGCCCGCCCCGGACGGCCCCCCTAGGGTGGTGAGGCGGCACACAGGTCGATAGCCTCACCGGGCACAGCCCACGCCTGGATCGAGTGAGGACCCGCCGTGCCCCTGCCCTTTCTGACGGCCGACCGAGCCTTCGACGCGGCGGACGACGTCGCGCTGCCGTTCGAGGACCGCGACCGCTGGCGGCGCCCCTACCGGCCCGGTCCGTGGCGGGTGGGGGTGGCCGCGATCTGGCTGCTGCTCGCGTCGTATGTGCTGTTCGCCGCGGTCGTCATCGCGCTGACCGGCACGCCGTCCGGCGCCGGGGTGATCTTCGGTGTCGCGCTGGCGATCATCGTGGTGTCGCTGCGGCTGCTGCGCATGGGCGTGTGGGTGAGCGCGCGGGGGCTGCGGCAGGTGGGTTTCCTCCGCACGCGCACGGTCGCCTGGGACCGGGTGGCGGCCGTGCGGACGGTGCAGCAGCCGGTGCGCTGGCTGGGGCTGCCCCGCGCGGTGCAGGGGCAGGCACTGAGCCTCGTACGCGCGGACCGGGCGGCGGGTGACATGGCGCCGCTGCTGACCACGCACAACGCCGACTTCCTCGGGCGCGCCACGGCCTTCGACCGGGCGGCGGACTCGGTGGAGGCGTGGGCGGCGGAGTACGGGCGCGGTTGAGCCGTACGACTACGCGGGAGGGGCCGGTCCGTCGGGACCGGCCCCTCCCCGTGTCAGGTCAGCTCTGAGAGCGGCCCTCAGACCTCCACGGTCTTGCCGTCGTGCAGGGCGATGGCCCGCTGCATCGCCTTGCGGGCCCGCGGGGTGTCGCGGGCGTCGTGGTAGGCGATGGCGAGGCGGAACCAGGTGCGCCAGTCGTCCGGCGCCGCCTCGGTCTCGGCCCGGCGCCGGGCGAACACCTCGTCGGCCGAGTCGCGGTCGATGCGGCCGCTGGGCAGCCGCTTCAGCTCGTCGACGGGCAGGCCGCCCTCGGCGTCGAGTTCGGCGGCGAGGGCGTTGGCCTTGCGGACGAACTGGGTGTTCTTCCACAGAAACCACAGCCCGATGACCGGCAGGATCAGCACCGCGACGCCGAAGGTCACGGTGAGCAGGGTGCCGGACTGGATGAGCAGGACGCCGCGGCTGCCGACCAGGAGGAAGTAGAACACCAGGACGGCGGCTGTGACGGCGTAGGACAGCTTGGCTCGCATGGTGCCGGTCAGCCCAGGTCCAGGAAGTGTTCCAGGCCGAAGGTGAGGCCCGGGGTGGTCACCACGCGGCGGGCGCCCAGCAGGATGCCCGGCATGAAGCTGCTGTGGTGCAGCGAGTCGTGCCGGATGGTGAGGGTCTCGCCCTCGCCGCCCAGCAGGACCTCCTGATGGGCCAGCAGGCCGCGCAGGCGGACCGCGTGGACGGGGACGCCGTCGACGTTCGCGCCGCGCGCGCCGTCCAGGGCGGTCGCCGTGGCGTCCGGGGCCGGGGCGGTGCCGGCGGCGCGGCGGGCCTCGGCGATGAGCTGCGCGGTGCGGGTGGCGGTGCCACTGGGGGCGTCCACCTTGTTCGGGTGGTGCAGTTCCACCACCTCGACCGACTCGAAGTACGGCGCGGCGATCTGCGCGAACTTCATCGTCAGGACGGCGCCGATGGAGAAGTTCGGGGCGATCAGCACGCCGGTCTGCGGGGAGCCGGCGAGCCAGCCCTCGAGCTGCGCGAGACGGTCCTCGGTCCAGCCGGTCGTACCGACGACGGCGTGGATGCCGTTGCGGACGCAGAACTCGAGGTTGGCCATCACCGAGTCCGGCGTGGTCAGCTCGACGGCGACCTGGGCACCGGTCTCGGTCAGGGTCTCCAGCGTGTCGCCGCGGCCGAGGGCGGCCACCAGCTCCATGTCCTCGGCGGCCTCGACCGCCCGGACCGCCTCGGATCCGATCCGGCCCTTGGCACCGAGGACCGCCACGCGCAGCTTGCTCATCTTGTTGCTTCCTAACGGGAGGTGACTAGGCCACGGCGTCGTGCAGCCGCGCGGCCTGCTTGTCCTTCAGCGGACCGATGACCGACAGCGAGGGCCGCCGTCCCAGGATGTCGCGGGCGACCGCGCGGACCTCGTCCGGGGTGACCGACGCTATCCGGGCCAGCATGTCGTCGACGGACATCTGTTCGCCCCAGCACAGCTCGCTCTTGCCGATACGGTTCATCAGCGCGCCGGTGTCCTCGAGGCCGAGGACCGTGGAGCCGCGCAGCTGGCCGATGGCGCGGTCGATCTCCTCGTCGGACAGGCCGTGCTGGGCGACGTGGTCCAGCTCGTCGCGGCAGATCTTCAGCACGTCGTGCACCTGGGAGGGGCGGCAGCCCGCGTAGACGCCGAACAGGCCGCAGTCGGCGAAGCCCGAGGTGTACGAGTACACGCTGTAGGCCAGGCCGCGCTTCTCGCGGACCTCCTGGAACAACCGGGAGGACATGCCGCCGCCGAGGGCGGTGTTCAGCACGCCCAGGGCCCAGCGGCGCTCGTCCGTGCGGGCCAGACCGGGCATGCCGAGCACGACATGTGCCTGCTCCGTCTTGCGGCCGAGCAGTTCGACGCGGCCGGCTGTGCGCACGGTGCGCCGGCCGGTGCGCGGGCCGATCGGCTGCGCCTCGGGGTCGTTCAGGGCGCCGGCCTTCTCGAACGCGGCGCGGACCTGCCGTACGACCTTGTTGTGGTCGATGTTGCCGGCGCAGGCGACCACGAGGTGGGTGGGGTCGTAGTGCTTCTTGTAGAAGCGGCGGATGCGGTCGGCGGTGAGGGCGTTGACCGTGTCGACGGTGCCGAGGACCGGTCGGCCGAGGGCGTTGTCGCCGAACATGGTGTGCGCGAACAGGTCGTGCACACAGTCGCCCGGGTCGTCCTCGGTCATCGCGATCTCTTCGAGGATGGCGCCGCGCTCGACGTTGACGTCCTCCTCCAGGATCAGGGAGTCCGTCAGCATGTCGCAGACGACGTCGATGGCGAGCGGCAGGTCGGTGTCGAGCACGCGCGCGTAGTAGCACGTGTACTCCTTGGCCGTGAACGCGTTCATCTCGCCGCCGACGGCGTCTATGGCGGACGAGATGTCCAGGGCGGACCTGCGGTTCGTGCCCTTGAAGAGCAGGTGCTCCAGGTAGTGGGTGGCGCCGTTCAGGGCCGGGGTCTCGTCGCGCGAGCCGACGTGCGCCCAGATGCCGAAGGTGGCGGAGCGGACCGAGGGCAGGGTCTCGGTGACGATGCGCAGGCCACCGGGGAGGGTGGTCTTGCGGACGGTGCCGATGCCGTTCATGCCCTTGATCAGGGTTTGGGTACGGGCGACGGCCCGCGCCTCCGAAGAGGTGCGGGCCGTCGCCTTGGAGCCACGGGACGTCACTGGTCGGCGTCGTCCTTCTCGGCCTCGGAGCCCTCTTCGCCCTCGATCACGGGGACGAGGGAGAGCTTGCCGCGGGAGTCGATCTCGGCGATCTCGACCTGGACCTTCTGGCCCACGCCGAGGACGTCCTCGACGTTCTCCACGCGCTTGCCGCCGGCCAGCTTGCGGATCTGCGAGATGTGCAGCAGACCGTCCTTGCCGGGCAGCAGGGAGACGAAGGCACCGAAGGTGGTGGTCTTCACGACCGTGCCCAGGTACCGCTCGCCGACCTCCGGCATGGTCGGGTTGGCGATGGAGTTGATCGCCGTACGCGCGGCCTCGGCGGACGGGCCGTCGGCGGCACCGATGTAGATCGTGCCGTCGTCCTCGATCGTGATCTCGGCGCCCGTGTCCTCCTGGATCTGGTTGATCATCTTGCCCTTGGGGCCGATGACCTCGCCGATCTTGTCGACCGGGATCTTCACGGTGATGATCCGCGGCGCGTTCGGGGACATCTCGTCGGGCCGGTCGATGGCCTCCATCATCACGTCGAGGATGTGGAGACGCGCGTCGCGGGCCTGCTTGAGAGCGGCGCCCAGCACGGAGGCCGGGATGCCGTCCAGCTTGGTGTCGAGCTGGAGGGCGGTGACGAAGTCCTTGGTGCCGGCGACCTTGAAGTCCATGTCACCGAAGGCGTCCTCCGCACCGAGGATGTCGGTGAGGGTGACGTAGTGCGTCTCGCCCTCGATCTCCTGGGAGATCAGGCCCATGGCGATACCGGCGACCGGGGCCTTCAGCGGCACACCGGCGTTCAGCAGCGACATGGTGGAGGCGCAGACCGAGCCCATGGACGTCGAGCCGTTCGAGCTCAGCGCCTCGGACACCTGGCGGATCGCGTAGGGGAACTCCTCGCGCGTCGGCAGGACCGGGATCAGGGCGCGCTCGGCGAGGGCGCCGTGGCCGATCTCGCGGCGCTTCGGGGAGCCGACGCGGCCGGTCTCACCGGTGGAGTACGGCGGGAAGTTGTAGTTGTGCATGTAGCGCTTGCGGGTCACCGGGGAGAGGGTGTCCAGCTGCTGCTCCATGCGGAGCATGTTCAGGGTGGTGACGCCCAGGATCTGGGTCTCGCCACGCTCGAACACGGCGGAGCCGTGGACCCGCGGGATGGCCTCGACCTCGGCGGCCAGGGTGCGGATGTCCGTCAGCCCGCGGCCGTCGATCCGCTTCTTCTCCTTGATCACGCGCTCGCGGACCAGCTGCTTGGTGAGCGAGCGGTACGCGGCGGAGATCTCCTTCTCGCGGCCCTCGAACTCCGGCAGGAGCTTCTCGGCGGCGAGCGCCTTGACGCGGTCCAGCTCGGCCTCGCGCTCCTGCTTGCCAGCGATGGTGAGCGCCTGGGCCAGCTCGGGCTTGACGGCGGCGGTCAGGGCCTCGAAGACGTCGTCCTGGTAGTCCAGGAAGATCGGGAACTCGGCGACCGGCTTGGCGGCCTTGGACGCGAGGTCCGACTGGGCTTTGCAGAGCACCTTGATGAAGGGCTTCGCGGCCTCCAGACCGGCGGCGACGACCTCCTCGGTGGGCGCCTCGGCGCCGCCCTCGATCAGCTTGATCGTCTTCTCGGTGGCCTCGGCCTCGACCATCATGATCGCGACGTCGCCGTCCTCCAGGACGCGGCCCGCGACGACCATGTCGAAGACGGCGTCCTCGAGCTCGCTGTGCGTCGGGAAGGCCACCCACTGGCCGCGGATCAGCGCGACGCGGACGCCGCCGATCGGGCCGGAGAAGGGCAGACCGGCCAGCTGCGTTGACGCGGACGCGGCGTTGATCGCCACGACGTCGTACAGGTGGTCGGGGTTGAGCGCCATGATCGTCGCGACGACCTGGATCTCGTTGCGCAGGCCCTTCTTGAACGACGGGCGCAGCGGGCGGTCGATGAGGCGGCAGGTGAGGATGGCGTCCTCGGAGGGGCGGCCCTCACGGCGGAAGAAGCTGCCGGGGATCTTGCCGGCGGCGTACATCCGCTCCTCGACGTCCACCGTCAGCGGGAAGAAGTCGAGCTGGTCCTTGGGCTGCTTGGAGGCGGTGGTGGCCGACAGCACCATGGTGTCGTCGTCCAGGTAGGCCACGGCGGAACCGGCGGCCTGCTTGGCCAGGCGGCCCGTCTCGAAGCGGATCGTGCGGGTGCCGAAAGAGCCGTTGTCGATGACGGCCTCGGCGTAGTGGGTCTCGTTCTCCACTAGCGTTTTCTCCTCGTCTTCGTCCCTTGGCTGCCCGTGTGGCAGGGGGACGGTTGCGGAGATGCGCGCCGTTTGTGCGGGCCGGTCTTCGATCGAAGCACCCGGGGCTCACTTCCCCCCGGGGGCCACTACCGAGGACCGGCGGCGGCTAGGTGCGCGTCTCCTCGTTCTTGTGTCGCACGTCGTTATGTGCCCTACGACATGCGTTGCATGCGTTGTGCTACCACACTACAAAGCGGCAGTGACACTCCGCACGTACAGCAAAGGGAGCGGCCCCCTCTCGTGGGAACCGCTCCCTTCACGGCGTCTTACTTGGCGCCCGCCGCACCACGGCGGATGCCGAGGCGGTCGACCAGCGCACGGAAGCGCTGGATGTCCTTCTTGGCGAGGTACTGCAGCAGGCGGCGGCGCTGACCGACGAGGATCAGCAGGCCGCGGCGGGAGTGGTGGTCGTGCTTGTGGGTCTTCAGGTGCTCGGTCAGGTCGGAGATCCGACGGGACAGCAGAGCGACCTGGACCTCGGGGGAGCCGGTGTCACCCTCCTTGGTACCGAACTCGGCGATGATCTGCTTCTTCGTAGCGGCGTCGAGCGACACGCGTACTCCTCGTAGTCTGTGAGTGGCCACCGAGTGCCCCCGGTCTTCATCGCGGGGGAGCTTCCGTTACTCGGGAGGCGGGGATCCGCTGGGCGCGGCCTCCAGAGGGATGCTCCGGGGGCGCGTACACAAACGGCCGTCACCCAGAGTACCAGCCCGCGGACGGCGTCCGTCGCGCGGTACCGGAACCGGCCCTGCGGCGGGGGTGCGGCCACTAGGGTGAGCCGTTGTACATGGTCAAGCACGCGGGGAAGGGGCCGGTGCGGCATGGCGGAGACGGAAGCGGAGATCAAGGCGCGCAAGGAGCGGGAGCGGGACGAGCTGTACGCCCTCGACATCTCCGGGGTCGAGTGGCACTGCGCGCCGGGCACCGAGGAGCACGAGGAGCGGGTCGAGATCGCGTATCTGCCCGGTGGCGCCGTGGCCATGCGGTCCTCGCTCGACCACGACACCGTGCTGCGGTACACGGAGGCGGAGTGGCGGGCGTTCGTGCTGGGGGCGCGGGACGGGGAGTTTGATCTGGAGCCGGGGGCCGCGGGGTCCGGGGAGAAGTGAGGCGTACGCGCGCGTGGGGGCCGTTCGTGGTCTCCACGCGCGCGTAGGTCGTTGTCACGGCTTCTTCGCCGCGGCGCTCTCGATGCCGAAGGCGAGCCAGACCCAGGCCTTGCCGTCGGCGTCGGTCGGCCCCTGGGCCTCCTTGGCGCCGAAGAACAGGCGGCCGTTCTGGACGACGGTGTCGGCAAACTCCATCACGGAGAAGAGCTGTCCTTCTTGCGGCAAGCTGAAATAGAAGTACGGGGTCTCGGCACCCGTCTTCGGGTTCAGGCTGACCAGCGCCATGGGTGAGATGCGGTCACTGCTCTCGCGCAGCGCGAGGAGCTGGTCGCCGCTCATCCGCAGGGGGCGGAGGAGGGTGTTGGGGCCGGATTCGAACTTCCTGACGGAGTTGCCCGTCTTCAGGTCGAACCCGATGATCCAGTTGGCATTGTGGATTATGTCGCCCTGTTCCTTGCTGGTCAGGAAGACCTGTCCGGCGCCCACGGCCAGAGACGGACACTCTTCCGTGGCGAGGTAGGTGATCTCCTCGGTGCACTCGGCGACGTATGCACCACCTTGCAGCGGGATGGTGGTGCGGTACTTGCCCCGCGCGTCGAGCGAGACGATCTCGGTGATGCCGACGTCACCGGCAGAGGTGGCGAGGACGGTGGGGGCCGTGGCGATGATGCGGACATCCTTGACGCCGACAGCGGGGGCGTAGGCCCACCGGCTGCGTCCGGTCCGCGGGTCCAGAGCGCGGATCTCGAAGGTGCTCCGGCTCTGCGGATCGTCCGAGTCGTAGCAGAGGAATCGGACCACCAGAGCCCGGCCGCCGCCCGCTCCCTGGGAGATACAGTCCTCGCGCGACTCCACCCGCCAGCGCAGCTTGCCCCGGTCCATGTCGTAGGCGTCCGTACCGTCGCCCCAGGTCACCGTGACAGTCGCGTGCGTGAGCGTCACACCCGGGTCCCACTGGCTGCCCGCGTCGGGCTTGTCGACGTAGCCGGAGACCGGGAACTCGGCCTGCCACACCAGCTTGCCGTCGTCGAGATCGACGAAGGCGACGTGGTTGCAGAGGGACTCCTTGTCCGCACTGTCCCGGAAGAGCACGGCGGTCCGGTTCTCCACGGTGACGTGCCGGGTCTTGCCGCAGATCGGTCCGCCCAGCCGAAGCTTCCACTTCTCTTCGCCCAGGCTCGCGTCGGAGCCGATCTCGACGCCGACGAGAGTCCTGTTGATGCCCTTGGCGAGGATCCTGTCCGTGGCCCACAGGCCGGGCATCTGATGGATCTCGCCGGGGGGCAGGTCGTCGGTGGACAGCCGTACGGCCATGACGCCATTGGGACTCGCCGGGCGCCGCTCGACGGTCTCCCGGACGTCGAGCCGGTGCTGGGCCGGGGCGGCCGTCGGCTTGGGATCGTCCGGTGCCGTGTCCGGCCACCACAGCCAGGCACCGGCGGCCAGAGCCAGCGCCACGACGGCCGCGACGGCGCCGAGCAGCACCGCGCGGCGCTTCCTGCGCCGTTGGTCGGCTGCCACGGAGGACTGGGTGTACATGGACGGAGGCGGGCCGAAGCTCACGGTGGATGCCTTTCCCGGCCTCAGTTGCCGGCCATCGACCGCGCCGACGCGTAGACGTCGAACACGGCGAGCGCCAGCGGGATCAGGGTCAGCAGCACGAAGGTCTCGGCGATCTCCATGAAGCGGCCCCAGAAGGGCGTGACGCCGCTGCGCGGGGCGATCAGGCCGATCGCGGTCAGCAGGGCGGCGGTCGCGGCGATGGCGGCGGCGAGCCAGACCGAACGGATGTCGAGGCCGGTGGTGTCGCCCTGGAGCGCGTCGCGCAGGTAGGAGTTCGGCGGGTTCAGGGCGAGGCCGAGGCCGAGGAAGACGAGGGCGGCGAGACCGGCGGCGAGCGTGGCGCCGACCTGCGCGGTGTAGCGGAACAGGTGGGCGCGCATCAGCATGGCGATGCCCGTGGCCAGGGCGAGGAGCTGGGCCCACAGGTTGCTGGAGAAGCCGAGGACGATGGAGGCGCCGACCGTGACGAGGGCGCAGCCGCCGACGAGGCCGACGAGGAGTTCGTGGCCGCGGCGGACCTGGGCGGCGATGCGCTGCGGGTCGACGGGCTCCTGCGGGGCGGTCTCGTCGTCCGTGTAGCCGCGGCCCGGGTTGGGCGGTTCGAAGCCGATGGGCAGCCGGGCGAAGCGCATGGACAGGCCGGGCAGGAAGGCGAGGGCGCAGACCGCGAGCGGTGCGCAGACGGCGGCCGTCTCGATGGGCTTCAGGTGGGTGAGGATGGCGACGAACGTGGTGATCAGGCCGATCGTGGAGGCGAACACGAAGGCCACGAACGGGCCGTCGCCGCTGGGCGAGACCAGGGTGAGGACCACGGAGGCGACGAGGACGGCCGCGCAGGCGAGGAGGAACTGGAGCCGTCCGATGCCCTGCCCCTCCGACAGCGGGAGCAGTCCGGATCCGGCGACGGCGATGTTCGGCAGGGCGCCCAGGCCGAGGGCGACGGCCGAGCCGCGGTCGTCGTAGACCCGCGCGCGGACGCACGCCATGGTGACGAGCAGGACGCCGGTGACGGCGGCGAGGATGCCCTGGAGGCTGTGCATGTCGTGGCGCAGCTGCGAGCTCCAGACCACGAAGGCGAGCAGGGCGGGCAGGACGCCGCCGGCGACCAGGCCGGCCGCGCGGGTGAGGGTGCCGTTCCACAGGGTGCGGTCCTGGGTGACGGCGGAGGCCACCGCCTCGGAGACGTCGTCGAAGACCGCGGGCGGCAGCGACTCGGCGAACGGACGCAGCGTCAGCAGTTCGCCGTCGAGGATGCGCTGGGCCGCGAAGGAGCGGGAGCCGTCGAGGACGGTGCCGTCGCGGCGTACGAGGTGGTAGCCGACCGGGGCGCCCTCGGCGGAGGTCTGGCGGGAGAGCCGCAGAATCTCCGGGTACAGGTCGGCGACTGACACGTCGTCGGGCAGTGCCACGTCGATGCGGCTGTCGGGCGCCACGATGGTGACGCGGCAGAATCCGAAGCCCGTGCCCGCCCCGGAAGGGGCTCCGGTGCCCGCTCCGCCGGTCGCGCCGGCCGGCGCGGAAGCCGTCATGCTCACCTGCTGTTCCCCCTCGTCGGTGGTGACGGAGGCCGCGGCGCCGAGCGCGCGACCGCCTGTGACGGTCTTGTGTACGACCGCCTGTAACGATCCTGTGTACGTTGTGCCGCGCCGCCCGGGCCGCCGGTCACGCACCGCGTTGCCCCGGAGCAGCCGGTCCCCGTGCGGGAAGCACTCGCATCGAACAGTGCGGATTGCCCGGTTCTGCGGGGCCCGATTCGCAACTGCTCACACGTCTCACGGGCACCCTACCGCCCACCGTTGTCAGTGGTTGTCAGTAGGATCGCGCTTCGAACGATCGACGTTCGCCGGACACGGGGCGGCGGGCGGAACGGTCGGTCCGGCAAGGGAATTGGTGCGAAGTGAGCCACATCGTCGTCAAGCGCCCGCCGCGGGCACTGCCGAGGGAAGTGCCCACGAGCGAGGTGGTGCTGCAGCCGCCGCCGGAGCTTCCGCGGGGGCAGCAGGAAGGCGCCCTGATGCAGCTCCTGCCCATGCTCGGCATGGGCGGTTCCGTGGTGTTCTTCTTCAATCCCCAGGCCCAGCCCTTCATGAAGATCATGGGCATGGTGATGATCGCGTCGACGATCGCCATGGGCATCGCGATGCTGATCCGCTACCGGCGGGGCACCCAGGGGCAGATCGCCGACATCCGCCGGGACTACCTGCGGTATCTGTCACAGACCCGGCGCGCGGCGCAGAACACCGCCAAGGCCCAGCGCGACGCCCAGTACTACCTGCACCCTTCACCCGAGCAACTGTGGGCGCTGGTCGCCGAGGGCAGCCGGGTGTGGGAACGCCGCGCCGGCGACGAGGACTTCGGGCAGGTGCGCGTGGGTCTCGGCCCGCAGGCGCTGGCCACGCCGCTGATCGCGCCGGAGAGCGCGCCGGTGGACCAGCTGGAGCCGCTGACGGCGGGCGCCATGCAGCGCTTCCTGGCCACGCACAGCACCCTCGAGGACCTGCCGATGGCGGTCTCGCTGCGCGCCTTCTACCACGTGTCGATCAGCGGCGACCCGGTGACCGTGCGCGGCTCCGCCCGCGCGGTGACCGCCTCCCTCGCCTCGTTGCACTCCCCCGAGGACCTGGTCATCGCCGTCGCCACCGGGCGTGAGTCCGCGCCCGAGTGGGAGTGGGCGAAGTGGCTGCCGCACGTCCAGGCGAAGGGCGAGGCGGACGGCGCCGGCAGCCGGCGTCTGATCACCCTCGACCCGGTCGAGCTGGAGGACCTGCTGGGGGCCCACCTCCAGGGCCGCCCGCGCTTCCACCCGAGCGCGCCGCCGGTGCCCGAGCAGCCGCACGTGGTGGTCGTCCTCGACGGTGTCTCGCTGCCGCCGACGTCCCTGCTGGCGAGCCCGGAGGGCCTGCAGGGCGTCACGGTCCTGGAGATCGTCCCCGGCGAACTCACCACCGGCCGCGGTGACCTCTCGATCGTCGTGCACCCGCGCGAACTGCGCCTGGAGTCGGCGCACGGCATGGTCTACGAGGGCACGCCCGACGTCCTGGCCTACGAGGGCGCGGAGGCCCTGGCCCGCCAGCTGGCGCCGCTGCGGATGGCGTCCGGCGGCGACGACGACGAACCGCTGCTGGCGAACCTGGAGTTCACCGATCTGCTGAACCTGGGCGACGCGGCCACCGTCGACCCCCGGCGCACCTGGCGCCCGCGGTCGCAGTCCGAGAGGCTGCGCGTGCCGATCGGTGTCGGCGAGGACGGCCGGCCCGTGATGCTGGACCTCAAGGAGGCGGCGCAGGAGGGCATGGGCCCGCACGGTCTGTGCGTCGGCGCGACCGGTTCCGGCAAGTCGGAGCTGCTGCGCACCCTGGTCCTCGGTCTCGCCGTGACCCACTCCTCCGAGACGCTGAACTTCGTCCTCGCGGACTTCAAGGGCGGTGCGACCTTCGCGGGCATGGCCCAGCTGCCGCACGTCGCCGCGGTGATCACCAACCTGGCGGACGACCTCACCCTCGTCGACCGTATGGGTGACTCGATCCGCGGTGAGCTGAACCGCCGTCAGGAGATGCTGCGCGACGCGGGCAACTACGCCAACATCCACGCGTACGAGAAGGCCCGCCAGGCCGGTGCCGCACTCCAGCCGATCCCCTCGCTGGTCCTCGTCATCGACGAGTTCAGCGAGCTGCTGACCGCGAAGCCGGACTTCATCGAGATGTTCGTGCAGATCGGCCGTATCGGCCGGTCGCTCGGTGTGCACCTGCTCCTCGCCTCGCAGCGCCTGGAGGAGGGCCGGCTGCGCGGCCTGGAGACCTACCTGTCGTACCGGATCGGTCTGCGCACCTTCTCGGCGGCCGAGTCGCGCGCCGCGATCGGCGTGCCGGACGCCTACGAGCTGCCGAACGTGCCGGGTTCCGGCTTCCTGAAGTTCGGCACGGACGAGATGGTCCGCTTCAAGGCGGCGTACGTCTCCGGTGTGTACCGCTCCAGCGCCCAGCAGGCCGCGTCGGTCGGCGGCCCGCTCCCGGTGGACCGCAGGCCCGTGCTGTTCACGGCGTCGCAGGTGCCGGTGCAGTACGTGGCGGTGCCGCGGCAGCGCCAGGAGGAGGACCCGGACCGCACCGACGACGCGCTCGCCGACACCGTGCTCGACGTCATCGTGCGGCGGCTGGAGGCGCAGGGCCCGGCCGCCCACCAGGTGTGGCTGCCGCCGCTGGACAGCCCGCCGTCGCTGGACTCCCTGCTGCCGGGCCTCGCCGCGGTGCCCGGCCGCGGCCTCACCCAGCCCGGCTACGAGGGCGCGGGCCGGCTCGTCATCCCCGTCGGCATCGTCGACAAGCCGTACGAGCAGCGCCGTGACCCGCTGTGGACCGACTTCGGCGGCGCGGCCGGCCATATGCAGATCCTCGGCGGCCCGCAGTCCGGCAAGTCGACCCTGCTGCGCTCGATCATCGCCTCGTTCGCGCTGACCCACACGCCGCAGGAAGTGCAGTTCTACGCGCTGGACTTCGGCGGTGGCGGTCTGTCCTCGGTGGCGGGACTGCCGCACGTCGGCGGGGTCGCCTCCCGCCTGGACCCGGAGAAGGTCCGCCGTACGGTCGCCGAGGTGTACGGCATCATGACGCGCCGCGAGGAGTACTTCCGTACGGCGGGCATCTCCTCCATCGCGGAGTTCCGTGCCCGCCGCGCGCGCGGCGACATCTCCACGACCGACCAGCCCTGGGGCGATGTCTTCCTGGTCATCGACGGCTGGGGCAACTTCCGCCAGGACTACGACGGTCTGGAGCCGGCCGTCCTGGACATCGCGGCGCGCGGCCTCGGCTACGGCATGCACCTGATCCTCACCGCGTCGCGCTCGATGGAGGTCCGCTCCAACCTCAAGGACCACCTGATGAACCGCCTCGAGCTGCGGCTCGGCGACCCCATGGACTCCGAGTTCGACCGCAAGGTCGCGGCGAACGTGCCGACCGGTGTCCCGGGCCGCGGTCAGACCCCGCAGCGGCAGCACTTCATGGCGGCGGTCCCGCGCATAGACGGACTGTCCTCCGACACGGACCTGGCCGAGGCGACGCAGGCGCTCGCGGCGGAGGTCTCGCGGCACTGGCAGCAGCCCGGCGCCCCGGAAGTCCGCCTGCTCCCGCGGGAGTTCCCGGCGCACCAGCTCCCGCCCGGCGACCGTTTCCCGAACCGGGGCATCGCCTTCGCCCTCGACGAGGACAACCTGGAGCCGGTGTTCGTGGACTTCGAGCAGGACCCGTTCTTCCTCGTCTTCGGCGAGAGCGAGTCCGGCAAGTCCAACCTGCTGAAGCTGCTGATCCAGCGCCTCACCGAGCGCTACGACGGCAACGAGGCGAAGCTCTTCGTCGTCGACAACCGCCGTTCCCTGCTCGGCGTGACGCCGGACTCGCATCTGGCGGAGTACGTCCCCATGTCCAACCAGATGCAGCACCACATGGACGCGCTCGCCGACCTGATGCAGCGCCGTACCCCCACCGCGGACGTGACGCCGCAGCAGCTGCGCGACCGCAGCTGGTGGAACGGACCCACGGTGTACATCATCGTCGACGACTACGACCTGGTCTCCACGTCCAGCGGCAACCCGCTGTCGGGCCTGACGGAACTGCTTCCGTTCGCCCGGGACGTCGGCGTCCGCTTCATCATCGCCCGCTCCACGGCAGGCGCGGGCCGCGCCGGCTACGAGCCCTTCATGCAGCGTATGAAGGAGCTCGGCGCCCAGGGCGTGGTCCTCGCGGGCGACCCCAACGAGGGCGACCTGCTGGGCGGCGTCCGCCCGCGGCCGATGCCGCCGGGGCGGGGTGTGTTCGTGTCGCGCAAGCGGGGGAAGCCGCTGGTCCAGGTGGGGTTGGTGCCGGACATCCACCAGTGACGGGCACCGCGTCGCGAGGCCTCGGGGCCGCGTCCGCTTCGGCGGGGGCGGCCCCGAGGCCGTGCCGGGCCAGGGCTCAGAAGACGGGCAGGGCGTGGAGCGAGGCGCCGTGGACGACGAAGGCCCTGTTGCCGCCGACGGCGAGGGCGACCCGCTCGGCCTCCGGCAGCTCGTAGGTCCACACCGCGTACCCTTCGCCCTCGTCCACGGTGCGCACCACGGTCTCGGAGGACGTGTCGATCATCCACACGCCGGTGCCCTGGAAAAGCGCGGGCCGGGCGTTGTCGGCGTCCGCCGGGGCAATCCAGAGCTGTTTCGCGTCGGTGCGGCGACGTCGTTCGAGCCCCATGCCGCCGACGGAGTAGACGGATTCCCCGTGGACCGTCACGGGGCCCCATTCCGCGGGGATCCTGTACATGTCGGCGGTCGGCTCGGACCAGATCTCGGTGCCGTCCGTCACCTTCACCGCGGTCAGCGTCTTGCCGTTGACGTACACGACCCCGCCCTGGGCGAAGGGCTCGATCGGCAGCTTCTCGGCCTGCTCGCGGCGTTCCCAGGCGACCCGCCCGTCCTCCGTCGCCACGGCCAGGACATGCCCGTCGGTGGTCGGGAGAACCAGCCGGCCGCCGCCCAGCGCCGCCTTCGTGGAGAGCGTGCCCCGGTAGGCCGCCGGCAGCTTCGCCGTCCAGCGGATCGTGGCGTCCGCGCGGCGTACCCCGCGCAGCCGGCCGTCCTTCGTCAGGACGTAGACAGTGTCCTCGTCCGCGGCCAGCAGAGCCTTGGCGTCGGCGGCCACCGTCCATTTGGGCTCACCGGTGGACGGCACGAAGGTCACCAGCGTTCCCTTCGGGTCGAGGGCGACGATCAACCGGTCGGAAAGCGACAGATACTGACTGGACAGCAGGTCCGACTTCTCCCATCGCAGCTTGCCGTCCACGACGTTGTAGGCCGCGATACCGCCGGATCCTCCGGTGACGACGACATCGCGCACGGGCATCGGTGCCGGGGATTCGGCGTCCACCGCGAGGCGCACCTTCCACAACGCCGTGGGGGAACCGTCGACGACGTAGTCACCGGCATCCCCGTCGAGCAACCGGGCCCGGGGTGTCGGCACGGCGGGCGGCAGGGTGAACAGGGCCTCGCGTGCTTCCTTGCGCGCCTTCTCCCGGAGCTGCCACCACCCCGTCGTGGCTCCGCCCGCGGCGAGCACGGCGCCGCCGACGGCGAGGCCGGTGAGCAGCCGGCGCCGCGGCACGCCGGCCGTGACCGTGGTGCTCACGGGTGAGGTGAGCCGGCGGATCCGGCTCTCGCGTGCCTTGATCTCCTCCCCCACCGGGCCACGGGCCCACACGCGCGCGCCGTTCCTCGGCGCGCTGAACGCCGCCGCGATCTGGCCGGCGGTGGGCCGTACGGCCTCGTCCTTGGCCAGACAGGGAGCGATGAGGGTGTGCAACTGCGGGGACAGACCGTGCCAGAGCGGCTCGCCGTGGACGACCTCGTACTGCACCGCGGCCACATGGCCGCCCTGGAACGCGCGCTGCCCGGTCGCCGCGTAGACGAGGACGGCGCCCAGGGAGAAGATGTCCGCCGCGGGCGTCACGCGGCGGCCCAGGACCTGCTCGGGTGCGCCGTACCCCGGGGTGACCGGTATCTGGCCGGTGGTGGTGAGCGTGAGCCCGTGCTCGGGCCGCGCGATGCCGAAATCGATGACACGCGGTCCGGTCGCGGTCAGCACGATGTTCTGGGGCTTGAGATCGCGGTGGATGAATCCGGCGGTGTGGATGTCCGCCAGGGTGCGAGCGACCGATGCCGCCAGGGCGTGCACTCTCGTCTCGTCGAGGGGGCCGTGCTTGTCGACCGCCTCGTCCAGCGTGGGCCCGGCCAGGAACTCGGTGGCGATCCAGGGGCGTCCGCCCTCGGTCTGCGCCCCCAGCACCGCCGCCACACCCGGGCTGCGGACCGCCCGCGCGGCGAGCGCCTCACGGACGAAGCGCTGGGAAAGGTTCTGGTCGTGGGCGAGTTCCGGGCGGAGCACCTTCACCGCGGCGACCGTCCCGGCCCGGTCCTGGCCGGCGTACACCTTGCCCATGCCGCCCGCGCCCAGTACGCCGAGCAGGCGGTACGGGCCGAGACGAACGGGGTCGCCGGTGCCCAGGGGTTTCATCGCTGATCGCCTTCTGTCCGGAGGGTGGGTCGTTCGGTGCGGTGGCCGCTCATTCCAAGGGGAAGGTCGCGAGGAACCTGCCGCCGAGGGCGATGATCGCCTTGGCGTTCTCGTGGGCGACGAAGCGGTCCCCGGTGGTCCGGTACGAGCGTGTGGGCGTACGGGACGAGAGATCGATCGCCCAGAGGTCCGAGGAACGCCTGCTGTAGACGTGGGCGGTCCCGATGACGGGGGCGTCCGTGAGGTCCGCCTTCGCTCCCTCGCCGCCCTTCTCCTGCCACCGCACCCGCCCGCTGTTCGCGTCCACCGCGACGAGGCCGGTCCCCTTCTCGACGGCGTACACCGCACCCTCCTTGACGGCCGGCGGGCCATAGGTGCGTCCGGGGCGTTCCGTCGAGGACTCCCACACCTGGCTGCCATCGCTCAGCCGCACGGCCTCCAGACGGCCCGTGCCCACGTAGAGATGGCGGTCGTCGGCCGCGAGCGGCAGCTGCAAGCGGTTCGGTGAGCGGCCGTCGAGCGGCTTCTCCCAGCGGACGGTGCCGGTCCGGGTGTCGCGTGTGGCCACACGGACCTTGCCGTCGTTCGTCTCCTGGAGTGTCACCAGATGGCGTCCGGCCACACGGGCGGCGACGAAGAGCAGGCGGTCCGCCCCGTCTCTCCGGCCGGGCAGCGGCTGGGTCCACAGTCGCTTGCCGGTGCCGAGGTCGACGGCGAACAGGGACCAGGTCTGGGAGGCGACCCAGTACGTGTCGTACTTCCCCCGGCCCGCCGCCACGTAGGCCACACCGTCCGCGGTGCACAGGATCTGGTTGTAGGCGATGACACCGTTGACGTCCGTGAACTCGGCGAAGGGCTCCGCCACCCTGCCGGAGGCGAGGTCGACGGACGCGAGGAGCAACGGAAATCCCCCGGGCTTGCCCAGGTTGCCCTCGGAACCCTCCGGCGCGACGACCTGAATCAACCGCTCGCCGTCGGCCGCCACCTGCCACGTCGGCTCCAGCTGGTCCGACGCCCACCGGATCTCCCCCGTGGCGGCGGCCAGGCCGGCCAGGCCCTGGCCCGCCCTCACCGCCACCAGGTCCCCCACGGCGAGGGGCCGGGCGGGATACAGGTCGTCCTCGGGCGTGGCGACCTGTCGCTGCCAGATCGAGTCGGGGTCCTTGGTGGGCAGCACGCTGTTGCTCGGGCCGACGACCGGTGGAGCCGGCTCGGGACCGGGTCGCTGACTCCACGCCCAAGCGCCCGCGCCCGCGGCCACCGCGCCGACCGCCAGTCCGCTTCCCGCCAGCAGCAGCCGCCTACGGGACACCCCGGCGGCCGGCGGCGCCTCCTCGGCTTCCGCTCGGGGCGGGGCGGGCAGCCGCTGCGGGGTGATGTGCCAGACCTCGGTGGCCCGGCGGGCGATCTCCGCGAGCAGTGCGTCCGGCAGGTGATCGGCAAAATGACCTGTGCCGTCGTGGAGCCGGGCGGCGAGGTCGGCGGTGGCCGGCCGCCGGAAGGGATTCTTGTCCAGGCACTGCGCCAGAATCGGAACGAGAGCGGTGGGTACGCCGCTCAGGTCCGGGTCGGCGTACCGGACCCGGTACAGCAGGTCCTGGGTCTGGCCGTGGCCGAACGGCGCCCGTCCGGTCGCCGCGAAGACGAGCACTCCGGCGAGCGCGAAGACGTCCCCGGCCGCGTCGTGATCCTGCCCGGTCGCCTGCTCGGGCGACATGAAGGCCGGAGTGCCGACCGCCGCGCCGAGCCGGGTGAGCCGGTCGTCACCGATGGCCCGCGCGATACCGAAGTCGATGAGCTTCGGGCCGTAGGCGGTGACGAGGATGTTGGACGGCTTGAGATCCCGGTGCACGACCTCCGAGGCGTGCAGCCGTCCGAGCGCCGCGCACAGCGCCGCCCCCAGCGCGCGCAGCGCCGGCTCGGGCAGCGGCCCGGCGGCTCCGACAGCCTCGTCCAGCGGCGGCCCGAGCACGTACTCGGTCGCCAGCCAGGGCGTGGGTGCGAGCGGATCGGCGTCCACGACCCGTGCGCCGAACTCCCCACCGATGACCCGGGCCGCGTCGGCCTCCAGCCGGAAGCGGGTGCGGGCGGCCGGATCGGCGGCTGTCCCGGCGTGCATGGTTTTGAGCGCGACCGTACGCCCTCCGGCGGAGCGCGCCACATAAACCGTCCCCATGCCGCCGCTGCCCAGCCGGGCGATGAGCCGGAAGGGGCCGAGGGTGGCGGGGTCGTCGTGGGTGAGGGGGAGCGGCATGCGTCTTCTTGTCGTCAGTGGTGGTGTCGAGGTACGGCGGTGCCTGGTGCGAGCGGTTCAGTCTCCGCGGAGAGTACGGCTGCCGACTGGTGGGCGAGGGCGGCGACGGTCCGCGCGGGCAGCCAGCCGGGACCGAGGAGTGACTCGGCGCGGGTGGCGGGCTCCCGGCCGGTCGGGGAGGGTGTCCCCCGGCTCGTCAGCTCCTCGACGACCTCGGCGAGCTGGGGGCGACGGGAGGGGTCCCGGGCCAGGCAACGGGGCACGAGCGAGCGCAGCGGCGGGGGCAGTTCGTCCCGTTCAGGCGCCGTGTAGCCGGTGGCGGCGTAGGCGAGCGTGGCGCCGAGGGCGTACACGTCGCCCAGCGGCCGCGGCCGGCCCCCGGCCGCCTGCTCGGGCGGAAGGCTGCCGGCGTCGAGCCCGGGAGCGTCGTGGCGTGGGGCGCCCTCGGGGGCGGCGGCCCGTACCGCGCCGTAGCAGGTGAGCCGCGGGCCGTCCGCGGTGAGCAGCACGGCGGCGGGACAGAGTCCGGCATGCGACAACTGCTGGCCGTGCAGGACGGCCAGCGTCTCCGCCAGGGCGACACCGAGGGCGCGTACCGTGCGCTCGGGCAGCGGGCCTCCGTGGACGGCGAGCGCGGTGGGGAGCGGAAGGGCGGGCACATACGGCCGGGCGTACCAGGGCCGGTCACCGGACGGGGCGAGTTCGGTGGCCGGGGAGGACCAGGGGCCGAGCAGATAGCGGGAGGCTTCGGCCTCGGCCATGAACCGCCGCGCGTCCACGGCCGGCAGAGGGGTGCTGAGCAGGACGGTGCGGTCACCGTCCGGACCGCGGGCGATGAACCGGTGTTCGGGGACGACCGCGCCCGGGGCGGTGTGCTTGTCGTCGAGCCGGGTGATGACCGTGTACGGCCCGATCCGGCGCGTCCTCGGACGGTGCCCGGCGGCCGAGGCGGGCGTGCTCACGTCGCTGTCTCCCTCACTTCGTTCCCCCACGTTCGTCACCGGGCGCGCCGCAGCCGCACGAGCGCCGTACCGGTGAGGGCGAGGCCGAGCACGGTGGCCGCGGCGGACAGGGCGAGCCAGAGGGGGTGGTAGTGGTTGCGGGGCGGGGCCGCCGAGGAGACGGTGCCCGAGTCCTCCGCCGAGGACTGCTCCGCGTCGTCGGCCGGTGTGGGCGAGGGCGTCGACGCGGACTCCGCCAGCAGGTTCCCGCCGTTCTCCTTGACGAGCGGATCGACGTCGGCGGGGCCGGGGTCGTAGTCGGCGTCAGCCAGGACCTTGCGGGGGCGGATCAGCCCGTAGCCCGCATAGCGGCTCGGCGTGTCCTTGGGCCATGAACGACTGGCCGTGTCGATCAGCGAGCGGGTGACCTGGTTCACCGACCAGTCGGGGTGGACGGACCAGATCAGCGCAGCCGCCGCCGAGACGAGGGCGGCGGCCGGCCGGGTGTCCGGCTCGCCGACGCAGTAGGAGCGGAAATTCGCGTCGCACCAGTGCGGGATCTTCTCGCCGGGCGCCGCGAGATCGACGTGGTCCCCGTCGGCGGCGTTCTTCGACACCGTGCCGGAGGAGTCCATGGACGTCACTCCCAGCACATACGGGTTCCTGGCCGGAAAGGCGATGGCGCGCTCCTCCCGGACTCCGTTCCCGACGGAGGCGATCAGCAGCTTGCCTTTCGACGCCGCGTAGTCGATGGCCGCCTGGTCGTTGCCCGTGAACCACTCCCAGCTGACGGAGATGTTGATGATCTTGGCGTCGGTGTCGGCCGCCGCCGTGATCGCCTCCGCCAGGTCGGGGGTCTTCCGCCGCTCCTCGTCGCCGGCGCGCAGCTCGTCCAGTTCGATGCGATACGGGACGATCCTGGCGCCCGGTGCGAGGCCCTTGAGCCCACCGCCCGCGCCCGTACCCGCGATCAGCTCGGCCATGGTCGTCCCGTTGCCGGTGTAGTCGTCGGTGGCGCGATAGCGGACGGCGTCGGGGACCTCGTCGATGAGGACCTGTCCCTTCAGCGCGGGTGTATCGGCGTTGACGCCGCTGTCGATGACGGCGACCTTGACGCCCTTCCCCGTGCCGGTCTTCCACATCCGCTCGGCCTGCATCGGGCCCAGATACCACTGCCGCGCTTGTGCGTCGGCCGCGGCGGCGCTCGGGGCGAGTCCCGTGGCCGTGACCGTGGCCATGGCAACCAGGGCTCCCACGAGCGCGCCGGCAGCACGCAGGCGCCGACTCCCTGGTGACTTCATGGTGTTGCTCGCCCCGTTCCCCGCACGACAACAGGGTGGGCGCCTCCCGCGCGCGCCCACCCCGCTGATGCCGTGATCCTGCCGTGTTCTACACGAAGTAGCTGGCGGCCTTCTTGTCGCCTTCCATGTACTCACCACCGGCCTGCGCGACGACGTGGCCGATGCCCATCAGGGCCTGGTGGATGTCGTTGGCTTCCTTGTCCCAGCGGCGCAGCTTCTCGTTGAACTGGTCCTGGGCCACACCCTGCCAGTACTGCTTGCTGTTCTCGACCAGCTGCCGAAGCTCCTGCAGATCCTGCTCGAGCGTCTTCGCCTCGTTGCCGATGGTGGTCGCGGTGATGTCCAGCGCGTCATAAGAGACGGAAAGTCCGTCGCCGTTACGGCCCATGCCTGCCTGCCTTGTCTCGCTCGTGTGCGGTGGGTGATGTGCGGTGAGGTGCCCTGCTCAAGGCGCCTGAAGAGGTGGCTCGGTTCAGGACATCGAGCTGAAGGGAGACACCGTGGGAGCACCATCCTGAACGTTGATGCGGTTGACTGCGGCGCGGACCTCGTCTTCCTTCGTGTCCTTGATGTTGCGCGCCGTGGTCATGTTCTCCATGACCTCACCGAGGATGCCGCCGATCGCCTGCAGCGACGTGTTGATCTCGTACTGCTTCTTGTCGAATTCGGCACGGCCGATACCGTCCCACTGACCGCCCTCGAGGCTGTCGATGACGCCCTGAAGGTTGTGCACCCGCTTGCGGATGTTCTCGTACTTCTCGTACATCTGCTTCTGCAGCTTGATTACTGCTGCATCTTCGAGTTTCTGGTCCGCCATGGGCCTTCCCTTCGTCTGTCTGTCTTCCGGTTGATCGGTTTCAGATGGCGAGCCCGCACCCAGGGGTGCGGGCCCGCCTGGCCACTCGGCTGGGATCGCTGGTCACGTCACCTGGCGCGCCGGGCCCGCAGCACGGCGGCGCCGACGCCACCGATGACGAGCACCGCGGCTGCGCCGCCCAGCACGATCCAGAGAGTGTTGCTGTCGTCGGCGGCCGCTTCGGTGCTGGATCCTGCCGCCGATGTGCCGCCGGTTGAAGATTTTCCGGGGGCCTGTGACGCACCTGATGCAGAACCGGACGGCGCGGTCGAGGACTTGTCCCCGCCGTCTGCGTTTTCGGCGCTGTCCGTGTTGGCCGCGTCCCGCGCCCCCGCCTTGGCGAGCACGTCACCGCCGTTGATCTTGGCCAGCGGGTCGACGTCCGGCGCACCCGGGTCGTAGGAGGGGTCGGCCAGGACGACTCGGGGACGGATGAACCCGTAGCCCGCGTACTTGCTCGGCGTGTCCTTGGGCCAGCCGCGGCCGGCGGTGTCGAGCAGGGCTCGGGTGACCTGGTTGACGGTCCAGTCGGGGTGGGCGGACCAGATCAGCGCTGCCGCCGCCGAGACGAGGGCCGTGGCTTGACTGCTTCCCCGGGACTTACAGTACGAACGGAAGGTCTCGTCGCACCACTCCGGGACGTCCACGCCGGGCGCCACGAGGTCGGTGTAACCGTCGGACGACTCCTTCGAGAACTTCGCCACCTTGTAATGGGAGTCGGCTGCTCCGACACCCAGCACGTAGGGGTACATCGCCGGCACGTCGGGGGCACCATCGTTGCCTACGGATGCGACAAGCAGCTTGCCCTTGGAGGCGGCGTATTTGACGGCGGCCTCGCTCTCAGCGGACGACATGCCCCCGAAGGACATGTTGATGATCTTCGCGTCGCTGTCAGCCGCGGCCTTCAGCGCCACCTCGGGCGGGGTCTCCTTGTCGGCTTCCTCCCCCACGATTTCCCACAGCATGCGCACTCGGTACGGGACGACCTTGGCTCCAGGGGCCAACCCCTTGATGCCACCGTCCGCTCCCGTGCCGACGATCAGCTCAGCCATGGTCGTTCCGTGGCCGAGATAGTCATCAGTGGCCCCGTACGCGACCGATTTGGGGACTTCGTCGGCCAGAACCTGTCCCTTCAGCGAGGGAGTGTTCGGGTTCACCCCGGAGTCGAGGACAGCGATCTTGACGCCCTCGCCCTTGGTGACCTTCCACATCTGCTCGGTCTGCATCGGCCCCAGATACCACTGCATCGACTGGCCGTCAGCCGCCGAGGCGTTCGGGGCCAGCCCCAGGCTCACGGCAGCCAGGGCGCCGACGACCGCGCCCGCGGCACGCACTCGCCTACCGCACCATGTCCCGAGGAGCGTCCCTGACTTCATGGCGTTCTCAGTCCTCGCTAGCGCTCAGTTGACGACCGGCGGCACGTCACGCCGGGGCTTGTCGGGCAGATGGGTCTCCGGGTGTTCACCCACGTGGTCGGGACGCGGTGTTCCCTGCGTGTCTCTCTCGTCGTCGGGTTTGCCCTTGTCACCGGTCCGGCGGGCAAGGCCGGCGCCTCCACGCGTCATGCCGTTCCGCTCGGCCTGCACTGCGGAGTTGCGGCCGGCCGGGCTGCCGGTCACAGGCTTCGCCGCTCCCGTGGCGCCGCCGCGCGAGGCACCGGCGGCACCCGCGCCGGGCCGTGCTCCTGCCGGAGGAGCTCCGATGACACCGCGCTGTCCGGCGCCGGTCGACGGCCGGGGAGTGGCCGTCGGGCCAGTACCGATCACCGTGCCACGAGGGATCCTCGGCCCGCCCTTGGCCGCCGCGCCGCCGGTGGCCGTGGGCCGCCCACCGACAACGCCGTTCGCACGGCCGGCTCCTGTGGCCGGCCCGGCATTCCCTCGCGCGCCTGGCGTGCCGCTGGTGCGCGGGGTCCCTCCGGACACACCCGCCTGTCCCATGGGGAACGGCTTCGAACCGGAGCCGGCTCCCCTGCCGGGCGCCTGCCCTGTCGGGGTGGCACGCCCCATCTGCTGGGCGGCACCGGGCCCCGTCGTGCGGCCCATCTGCTGCGCACCGCCAGACCCCGTCGTACGTCCCGTCTGCTGCGCGGTCCCAGGACCTGTGGCACGCCCCATCTGCTGCGCGGCCCCGGGGCCCGTCGTGCGGCCGGTGGCGGAGTTGACCGGGCCGGGCTGGGAACGTCCCTGCGCGGTGACGGGGGCACGCAGGCCGCTCGTTCCACTCGGCGTCCTGCCGGTGGACCTGCCGGGGACCGAGGGCACGTACGGGCCGAACGTGCTGGGCTGGCTCGCGGTGGGCGGGGTACCGGTGACCGGCGGCGTGTGCCCCGGTGTCGGTGTCGTCGTGGTCGGGGGCAACGTGCCGACGCTGTCGATGTTCGTGCCGACATGGTCGTCCGGAAGCGTGACCGTCGTCCTGCCGGAGGTCGAGGGGGTCGGTGTGCCGCTGGAGTCGCTCACGCCGGAGCGGCCCTGCGACTCCGCCGGCGCGTGGTACTCGGCGGCATTCACCCCTCGGGGCGCACCGGAGACGGCTCCTCCTGGAGCCGCGCCTGTGCTCCTCATGGGTGGCACCCCGGCATTCGGCACATCCCCGAACGTCGGCGGCTTCTCCTGCAACGTCGCCAGCTGCTGGCTGGACACCGCGTAGTACGACGCCAGCCTGTTCATCTGGTTGATCGCCTCTTGGCGGTCCTTCTCCACCTTGACGGCAGCGTCGTAGTCGTCCTTCTTCGCGGCCTTCTCGGCGTCGGTGAAGTTCTCCGGACGCTTGAGGTTCTTGGGGTCACGAGCGGGCATGGCCTTGCGCACCGATGCCAGCCCCATCGCGGCGGCGACGAGCTGGTCGCCCGCCTTCCCCGCGAACTCGCTCAGTTCGGTCGAGCCCTTGACGAGCGACTCACCCCATTTACGGAAGGCCTCACCGGCCTCACCGACCCAAGGGACAGCCTTCATATCGGTGTCCAGCGTTTCCGCCGCGTCCGCGATCGCCTTCCGTGCGTCCAGCAGTGCTTTGCCGGACAACTCCAGGTCCTCGGGGTTCGCCTGCTCGACCAGGTCGATCATCTCGTTGAGGTCGAGGTTCTTTGCCGCGAAATCCGTGCTGTTGAAGACGGCCTTGCCCGGGGCGGTGGAACCGACCACCGCTCGGACGGGATCGATCACCAGACGGGGCAACACCCCCTGACCGCCCGAGTGCTCGACAGTCCGGGCGAGGTCGGCGAAGGAGTTCTGATTACGTGCGCGCTCCAGGTCTGCCTCGCGCTGCTCGTCAGTCATTCGTCAG
This sequence comes from Streptomyces sp. NPDC052773, assembly GCF_044547145.1. NCBI lineage: Bacteria > Bacillati > Actinomycetota > Actinomycetes > Kitasatosporales > Streptomycetaceae > Streptomyces > Streptomyces sp. NPDC052773. The sequence continues at coordinate 29,286 of NZ_JBITZX010000009.1, forward strand.
GCCCCCATCCCGGACTCGACCTTGCGGGTGTACTTGCCACTCGTGCTCTGCTGGATCTCCTTGATCTCCGCCCGGATCTCATGGAACCGCCGACGCTGTTCGTCTTCGAGCTTCGCGTAGCCGTGGGCCGCGCCCTTGACCGCGATGCCGATCGCCTCGATGTGCAGGTGCAGCGTCTTGGACAGGATGGTGAGCTGCTCGTGGACGCTGTTGTACTGGGTGTACAGACTGTGAGCTTCGGGGAAGACGTCGACCCGACCGCTGCTCAGTGAAGACGCGCTGATGGTCTGTGCGCTCACCCTCTTCGGGTCGCCCGCCGACCCTTCAAGCCTCTGGAGGACCTCATCCACCTGAGAGACGAACTTCTTGAGCGCTTCATTGCTGGCCTCCAGGTCCGCCTTCCTGGCCGCCGACGCGCCCCCCACCATGTCCGCTGGCAGCACGACGCTCCTCCCCGTTTCCCCGTGACCTTCATCGGCCCCGATCAGATCCGGGCCGACCACTCGCTCGCCGTACGATCGCAAAGCGAGCTGCGCCAGACAACGCTTTTACCACTGTAGTCAACCTGCGCAACGGGTCCAACCGTGGTGTGTCCTAACTCAGTTACGAGACTCGTGTACGCCCCACCGTTTGACCGATTTGCCGCTTTGCGGAGACGCCGGGCACCCTGCCGCGAGGCCCCGTTTGCGATCTTCGCAACACCTCCACAGGCCGGTGGGACGATGTTCGCGAACCTTCACGCCAGGCAATCAACGCACAAAAGACCTGCCCCCCTCCTCCGCCGTACCCCGTTGCTAGGTTGGCCTTCAACTACAGCATCGGAACCAGGGCATCCACCTGACGCGAAGCTCCGGCAGTCGAGCAGTACGGGGAAAGGGTTCATCCATGGCATGGGACGAGTGGGAGCAACTCAAGAGTCAGGCTGCCGAGCGGCAGTCCACGCAGATGCAGTTGAACCAGCTCGACCCCGGTGACGGGTCGCCGGGCACGGCCGGGGGGCCGAGCAAGTACGGCGATCTGAAGGTCCCGAACACCTCGCTGACGAAGATCAGCAAGTCGGCGCACACCCTCTACAACGCGCTGTGGGACAAGGCGCGCGTCGCCGTCCCGAGCAGCGACTCGGCCGCCAGCGATCTGTCGAAGCAGGGCTTCGCGCTCGGGGCCGGGCTGCAGCATGTGTCGAACCGGTGGGAAGAGCAGCTCAAGTCCCTGATGGACGCCTGCGCGCAGATCACCAACCATCTGCAGGTCACCAAGAAGATCCACGCCGGCGGCGAGAACTTCATCGTGCGCCAGATGAGCAGCATCGACACCTTGGACGCCGGCTTCGACGAGCGGGTCGGGCAGCCCGGCGAGAAGAATCCCGTCTACGGAGAGAAGAAGGACGAGAAGAAGAAGGACGAGTAGCGGCGGACCGGCATCCACTTCACCGAGTCGTTCTCACTCATCCACTGCTCGACCGCTCGACACTTCTGGGGATTAAGGCCGATGGATCTCGAAACTCTGCGCGACGCCAACTTCAAGCTGCTCGACGACGCCGTCAAGGACTGGTCGACGCTGGTCAAGCACCTGGAAACGCTGAAGAAGGACGCCGAGGACGAACTGCACCAGGCCGCGAACAAGGCGGACTGGGCCGGCGTCAACGCTCAGGTGACGAAGGAGTTCATCGGCAAGACGGCCGGCGAGTTCAGCGACGCACACACGCAGGCCACGACCATCCACAAGATCCTCGAGGACACTCGGGGTGAGCTGAAGGGTTATCACCAGCAGCTCGTGGACGCCATTGAGGGCGGCCGGAAGAACAACCTGACCGTCATCGGCTACGAGGGCGGCTTCACCGTCACCACCAACGTGCCGCCGGAGGCCCGGGCGGCGCAGGACAAGGACAAGCAGTCCGAGATCACCGCGCTCCGCGACCAGCTCCAGAAGATCCTGAACAAGGCCACCGAGAGCGACAACTCGGCCAAGACCGTCCTCCAGGCCATCGCCGATCAGAGCAAGCTCGGATTCTCCGACGCTTCGTACAAGGACCGGGACAGCGCTGCCGAGGCCATCAAGCAGGCCGACGAGATGGCGAAGCTGGCGAGGAAGGACCCCAAGGACCTCACGCCCGAGGAGTTCGACCGGCTACTCAACGGGCTCAACAAGTACGGCAACGACGACCTGTTCGCCGAAAGGTTCACCACGACGCTCGGACCGCAGAAGACGCTGGAATTCTGGACCGGCGTCAACGACCCGCACCGGGGCAACTACGAGCTCGGGCAGCAGCGGCTGGAGAAGTTCGACGATCTGCAGCGCAGCCTCGGCACCACGCTCGCCAATGCCACGCAGAGCGACTCGGTCGCGATGACCGAGTGGAAGCGCACGATGATCGACATCGGCGACAAGCCGATCTACGGCAACAACGGCGGCGGCCCCATGGGCTTCCAGGTCATGAGCAACCTGATGCGGACCGGGGACTACGACGACCAGTTCCTGAAGGACTACGGCAACAAGCTCATGGCCACCGAGCGCAAGCTCACCGGCAACGGCGAGCACGCGAACATGGCGTGGCAGCACATGGGCATGGACCCGTGGCTGAACCGCATCGGCGAGGACAGCGGCTCCGACCCGCTCACCGGCTATCTGAAGGGCCTCTCCAACAGCCCGGACGCGGCGACCGACTTCTTCAACCAGGAGTTCATCAACAAGGACGACGAGGACAACCCCTTCGAGCGGGACACGGACGGCGACGAGAAGAAGGGCAAGGTCACCCTCTCCAACTTCCAGTACCTCTTCGAGGAGCGGGAGTGGCCGCAGGAGACCAACCTCAAGGGCGACGAGCTCCGCACGGGCGAGAACAACCTCGCCCTCGCGCTGGAGGCGGCCACCACGGGCCACCCCGCAGGCGAGATGCCGACCATCGACACGCCGGCGCACACCTCCGAGCAGTCCAGGCTCATGGAGAGCCTGGTCGCCTCGATCGCGGACGATCCGGAACGGCTCACCGGCCGGGGATTCATGACCGACAGCGTCGGACAGATCACTTCGGAGTACCTGCCCGACATCAACCGCTCCATGACCGATGTCGTGCGGGATCCGGACTCGGAGAAGTGGCGGGAGGTGGAGAAGCTGTACCCGGTCGCCGGCTCGGAAGCCAAGCTGGATCACACGTCCGTGAGCAAGCTGCTCTTCGCCGTCGGCCAGAACCCGGAAGGCTACGCCGCCGTCGAGGTCGGTCAGAAGGCGTACATGGGCAAGCTGATGGACTACCACCTGAACCCGGACCTGCCGGAGTCCCAGCGCCTCTCCGAGGACGAGGAGCTCGTCATCCGGCAGATCGCGGGCCGGTCGGGCGAGGTCTCGGGCACTCTCGCGCTGGGCGCGCAGGAGTACATCGGCAAGGAGGCCTCGGACAAGGACAAGGAATACGAGCACGCCGTCGCGCAGAAGAAGAACATCATCTCCGGCACGGTCGGCACCGTGGTAGGAGTCGGTACCTCCTTCGTCGCGACGCCCTGGGTCGGGGCGGCGGTCGGCGGCGCCGCCGGAACCGTCACCAGCACCGTCCTGGAATCGGTGTTCAAGGACGCCGAGGGTCACGCCATGGACCAGGCGCAGCAGACCGGCGGTCAGTACTGGCAGGAGGGCCTGATGAGGAACCTGACCATCACGGAGGACGCCGCCCGGACGGCCGCGGACAAGTACCACACGGTCGACACCGGCGACGCCGGTATCACCGCCCGTGAGGCGGCACGCCAGGGTTACCTCAACGCACGAGCCATCGTGGACGGACAGGCGCCCGGTAGCATCGCGGCCTTCTGATCGTCCGAGCCCGACGAAGGGGATCTTGTGAGTGCTGTTCGCCCTAGGCCTTCGCGACAGCGAGGCATGGTTGTCGTCCCGGCGATCGCTGTCCTTGTCGCCGCGCTCTCCGGGTGTGACGGCGACGAGTCCGAACGCGACTACGCGGTCCCGCAGGACCTGTGCGGAGTCGCTGTCGACGCCGGTGATCTCGGGCCGTTCCTCCCGGACGGCAAGGAGATCACCGTCCGGGACAAGTCCGGCGGGGGGACGAAGGTGTGCGAGGTCGTCGTGGACGACAAGCTCGCCCTGAGGGCCACGCAGGCATGGGTGGAGGAAGGGAAGACCACCGCCTACTTCGCCTCCAGCCAGTCACTCGAAGCCCCTGAGCACTCGGCAGAGGACGAGCGGTTCCGGTACTCGGGGAACGAGGCCTTCGGTAAGACCGAAGGATGCGTCGACACCGAGCAGCGCCAGGAGCTGTACACGGCGGTTCAGGCACAGAGCTCCGAACACAAGGACGCCGACGCGATGAAGCGCCTCATCACGGCGTACACGGACGAGGTCGAGGCCTCCCCGTCCTGCAAGGCCGGGGGGAAGGCGTGAACGGCTCCGCCCGTCGGCTCAGCCGGCATTCCCTCGCCCTGTGCGCCTGTGTCGCCCTCGTCGCCGGCTGCGGCGACAGCGCACAGGAGACGTCGCCTCTCGACGCCCGGCAGACGAAGGCCGTCCTTCCCAACGCCGAGGCCCTGCCCGGGTGGAAGGTCGGTCTCGAGCCCGTCGCCTATCCGCTGAAGAAGGCGAAGGAAATGGGAGTGGCCCGTTGTTACCAGGGGGCCGAGGAGTGCGCGAAGATCCAGTTCGCCGGGGTGTCGGAGGCCCACGGCAGCGGGAAGCCCAGTCTGGGCTTCGTGTTGATGACGTACGAGGACTCGGTCGCCGCGGAAAAGGCGTACGAGCCCGTGTGGAAGTCATGGAGCGAGCGCAGCATCGAGCGCCGCGAGCTGAGCCTCGGGGACATCGGGGACGAGAGCGATGCCGTGACGGGCTTGAGCGCTTCCTATGAGGCCGGGGCGAAGACCCTTTTCGCTCAGGTGCGGGTCGGCAGCGTCATCATGCTGACCCTGGGCGAGGCCGGGGCGGATATCGAACTTCAGAACTGGGTCAAGAAGTGCGCGGTCGTCTTCGCGGAGCGGGCGGAACAGGCGCAGCAGGGCGAGACACCTTACGCGACGCTCGATGACGTCGCCTGAAGAATCACATAGGACGCCTCACATAGGCCGTGGGCTCGGAGACCCCGTCCCCGCGCCCGCGGAATATCAGCGCGCCGTCCGCCCCGCCCTCGTGCGCATCAGTCGGACAGGGCCATGACCTGGACGTTCGCATAGACGACAAGCCCGGCCATGACGAGGAGGGTGATCCGGGCGACGACAAAGGCGGAGTCCGGGATATCCGGTGCCGAGGGGTTCAGGTTCGAGCGCCAAGTGCGTACCCGGTCCGCTTTGATGCAGGCCATGAGCACGCACACACCCGCGAGCACAAAGCCGAAAGCTGTCATGGTCGTCACACTCACAATCCAGGAACCGTCATAGGTGCCCGCCTGCCCGCACCCGCCGGCGCCTCGCGTCCCGTACCGCCACCGCCGTCCCGCTGAGCCCCGCCACCAGCACCAGGCCGCCGACCACCACATACGTCCCCAGGCGGGTGTTGCGTTCCTCCGGGGTCTCGCCGAAGTGGACGGGGGCCACCGACGGGGCCTCTACGCCGACCAGGTTCTCGGCCGGGCGGGGGGACTCGACCGGGTGGGCCGGGTCCACGTCCGTCAGGGCCTTGACCGGGTCGATGACGCCCCAGCCGACGAGGCGGTCGTGGCCGGGGATGGAGCGTTCCGCGGTCTGTTCGATCTGGGCGACGATCTGCTGGGCCGTCCACTTGGGGTACTTGGCCTTCAGGAGGGCGGCGACGCCGGCGACGTAGGGGGCGGAGAAGCTGGTGCCGTTGTCGGAGCAGTGGCCGTTGCCGGGGACGGTGGAGATCATGTCGACGCCGGGGGCGGCCACGCCCACGAACTCGCCCGACTGGGAGAAGGGGGCGCGTTCGTTGTTGCGGTCGGAGGCGGCCACCGCCAGGACACCTTCGTAAGACGCCGGGTAGGTGACCTTCACGTTGCCGCCGAGGCCGTCGTTGCCGGCGGAGGCGACGACGACCACCTGCTCGGCGAGGGCGGCGTCCACGGCCTGCTTCAGGCGTACGTCGGGCTCAACCGCGTTGGCCGTGTCCTGGGAGATGTTGATGACGTCCGCGCCCGCGTCGACCGCGTAGTTGATGGCGTCCGCGAGGGTCGCGGCCGTGCCGTTGCCCTCCGCGTCGTTCTGCTTGATCGGGATGATCGTGGCCTCGGGAGCCAGGCCCACGAAACCGGTTCCCTTGGCGGGGCGGGCGGCGATGATGCCGGCCACGCGGGTGCCGTGGCCGACGGTGTCCGTCGTCCCGCTCGCGTTTCCGCGGTCGATCTCCTCGCCCTTGCGGTTCTTCGCGGGGAGGAAGTTCTTGCCCTTGGAGACGTCGACCGCTTTCGCGAGCTGGGGGTTCTTGACGTCCACGCCCGTGTCGATGACGGCGACCTGGACGCCCTTGCCCTTCGACTGCGCCCACAGCTCGTCGAGGTTGACGCGCTGCAGCGCCCAGGGGCGGCCCTCGTACTTCTTCGACGGGAACGTGCACTGGCCGCCGTCGTCCGCCCGTGCCTCGGGGGCCGGGAGGGCGAGCTGGGTCGTCACCGTGAGGGCGGTCGTGGCGAGCAGGGCCGCCCTCACCGAGCGGCCCGTCAGCCGCCTCATCTCGCCTGCCTTCCGCATGAGTTCCACCACAGCCCTTCCGCTACGAGCCCTGCGGCTGCCGGGCCGCCGCCTCGGACAGGCGCGGGCCGGTGGGCAGGAACGTCGACCAGGCGGCGGGGACGGGCGTGGGAGCGACCTTCTCGTAGCCGAGCCGGGTCTGGGCGATCTTCGCCTCGGCCAGCTGCTGCTTGCGCTGCTCCTTGGAGGTGCCGATGCCCTTGTCGTCGGTGGCGCTGTCGCTGTTGGACTGCAGGGCGTAGCGCAGACCGGTGTCGGTGACCAGGAAGACGCTGCCGGCGGCGGTCTCCTGGCCCTGGAACTGGCGGTAGAGCTGCCCGGAGCCGGGGGTGACGTACGCGCTGGAGGAGCCGGTGGGCAGCTGGGCGGGGAAGTCGGTTCCCACCCAGGTGGACAGGGTCGTCTCGCCGGTCTTGGCGTCCACCGAGCGCAGCACGTTGCAGACGGTGTTGCGGCCGGTGGTGGCGCTGGTGCCGTTGTTGACCGTCTTCGGCTTGTACGCCGGCCACTTGCGGTCGCCGAGGAAGGTGGTGCTATCGACGACCGCGCCGGGGCTGACCTGCTGGGCCTCGCCGGTCTGGCCGACGGCGACGAGCTTGCCGCTGTTCAGGAGCAGGGTGGCGGTGAATTCGCTGATCCGGGCGACCTCACCGGGGAGCACGACGTAGTACTGCATGCGCGTGCCGTCGTACGCCTTGATGACCATGCCGACCTTGTCGTACTGCCCGAGGCTGTCGGAGGCGTTGGCCGGGGCACCGGGCGTGCCCTTGATGGACGGGATCGTCAGCGGGTCGCCCTTGTGGAGGGTGTCGAGCCAGTCCTGGGAGACGCGCTGCGGGGCTCGGCCCTGGGTGTCGAGGGCCTTGAGGAGTTCCTTGTCGTCAGGGTCGGCGAGCGGGTAGGCCCAGCCGCGTGAGTCGACGACGTACTGCGTCTTGCCGTCCGGGCCGACGACGTACATCAGGTCGCCGCCCCTCAGCTCGTTGCGGCCCTCGGTCTTCGGCCACTCCTTCTCGGCGAGGACGAAGGCGGCCTTCTGGATGGCCCGGCCGCCGTCGCTGGGGCGCTCGCAGACGGCCCAGCGCTTGGCCTTCTCGGCCTCTCCGGCCGACGGCAGGCGGTCGGGGGCGTAGGGGATGCCGATGGTGGCGCCGTGCGGGGGCTTGCCGCTGTCGAGGACCTTCTCGTCGACCGTGATGATGCTGTTCTTGTCGGGGTCCAGAAGCAGCTTGGCGGAGGCCATGTTGAGCACCGGGTGCAGCTGCTTCTTGCCCTTCGTCTTCAGGACGACGTAGCGGGTGGTCGAGTCGCTGGCGACGATGACGTGTTCGCCCGGGTTGTCCCAGCCCTTGGGCGCGGTCGGGCTGAACAGGCCGATGGCGCCGAACACCGCGAGGATCACCACACCGACGACCGCGCCGGGCCAGACCGCGCTGAGCGGCTTCGGCGCGCCCTCCTCCGAGCCCGACGGCGAAGGCCGCAGGAACGACGCGAGTGTGCGCCGCTTCGCGAAGGTGTAGGCGTTGAGTTCATCGCGGCGTGATGCCATCTGTGTCCGCTCTCTCCCCGTTGCGGAGCCCTGGGGACGGTCACTGTGCCGTCGCCCGCCCTTGGTTGCCTCTGGTGCCTCGGTTGTCAGACCCGGCCCCTACTATGCCTGTTGCGTGGACGTGCGTGTGTCATGGGTCGGGCGCTCAGGACTCGCAGGAGCGTGTGCACAAGGGCTTTCGGGAGAGATTCGGGGGTTTTGGAGTGATGGCTTCCGCACCGCGGACCCGGTCGCGATCGCAATCGAGGTCACGATCGGGCCGATCGGGCAGCGCCGGTCCGGCGGGGTCCCGCGGCCCGGCCGCCCCCACGGGGGCTGTCACGCCGCATCTCAGGGCGCGTTCGGGGCGCGGGGGTTCGTTCGCCGTGCAGCGGCTGGTGCTGCTGGAACTGGCGGCGGCTCTCGTGGTCTGCGGCTGGCTGATCGGGACGTACGCGCTGATCCCGGCCGCCGTCGTCGCCGTAGTGCTGGTCGTGCTCGCGCTCGTACGGCGCCGGGGGCGCTCCCTGCCCGAGTGGCTGGCCGGCGTGCAGGCGCTGCGCGCGCGCCGTCGCAAGGCCGCGAACACCCCGGTGCCGCCGGGCACCGACTCCGGTCTCGCCCCCGCCGTCGAGTGCGACCCGAGCCTGCGGACGTACAGCTACAGCCGTGGCAACGACCGTGACCGGCGCCCCGTGGGCATGGTCGGCGACGGCGGCTTCCTGACCGCGGTCCTCCAGGTGGAGGCCGACTTCGGCGCCCTGCGCGCCGAGCGCAGCCGCAGACCGCTGCCCCTCGCGCTGGTGCGGGACGCACTGGATGTCGACGGAATCCGCCTGGAATCCGCACAAGTGGTGCTGCACACCCAGCCCGCGCCCGCGCCGCATCTGCCGCAGCAGTCGGTCGTGGTGACCAACTACACACAGCTCCAGGCGCAGACCGCCTCTCCGGCCGTCCGCATCATGTGGATCGCGCTGAAGCTGGACCCCGAGCTGTGCCCGGAGGCCGTGGCCGCGCGCGGCGGTGGACTCGTCGGCGCGCAGAAGTGCCTGGTGCGCTCGGCGGAGCATCTGGCCAGCCGGCTGACCGGTGCCGGATTCCAGGTGAGCGTGCTCACCGAGGAGGAGGTCACGGCCGCCATCGCCACGTCCGCGTGCGCCAACCCGATGGTGACCGCGCAGGCCGGGCAGAGCGACGCGCCCCGGCGGCGGACCGAGGAGACCAGCCGGAGCTGGCGCTGCGACAACCGCCGGCACACGACGTACTGGGTGCGCCGCTGGCCGCCGCTCGGCGGTTCCGGGACCGGACTGCCGCAGCTGGTGGCCCAGTTGACGGCCGTGCCCGCACTGGCGACGACGCTCAGCCTGACCCTGTCCCGCGGCGGGCGGCAGGAGGTCGCCCTCACCGGACATGTGCGGGTCACCGGGCGCAGCAGCACCGAACTGGCCGCCTCCCGCCGGGAACTGGAGCGCGTGGCCCGGCAGGCGCGGACCGGTCTCGCCCGTCTCGACCGGGAACAGCTGCCCGGAGTTCTGGCCACCCTGCCGCTCGGAGGTGCCCGCTGATGGCCGCCATGTCGACCCCGTCCGCACCGGCCCCTGCCGCCTCGCCCCGCACCCCCGTCAGCGGCGGGGACGCCGGCGGCGGGCGCGGCGCCGGACTCGCGGAGCGGCTGCGCACCGGTTTCGGGCTGCTCGGCCCCCGGCATCCGCGGCACACGCTGTCCGTCGACGAGTTCGACGCGCTGACGCTGCCCATCGGTGACGACGGCGTCGTCGTCGGCGTCACCGCCGAGGGCCACCCCGCCGTGCTCGGCGTGAACCGTCCCACGCCCTACGACGTGCTGCTCATCGGCGGTTTGTGGACGGCCCAGGTGCTCGCGCTGCGCGCGGCGGCGACCGGCGCGCGGGTGGCCGTCGAGACCGGCCGCCCCCAGCACTGGGCGCAGGTGGTGCAGGCGGTGGGCGGCGGCCAGTCCGGGATGACCGTGCACGAGGTGGGCCGGGTTCCTCCGCTCGGCGCCTCGGCGGGCAGCCCGGTCCTGGTCATCCGGGACTGCGGTATGCGGCCCCCGCGCGGGCGTGTGGTGTCGGCGCCCTGGCAGTCGGTGCTGACGCTGTTGCCCTATCTCAGCCCGGTGGCGCCCCGGTTGATGCGGCAGGCGCGGCTGATCGGCGTGCAGCGGGTGTCGCCGGACGAGGCGGCGGAGATCGGGCGCGTCATCGGCCTGCCGCGCGCGGAGTACGAGCCGCTGCCGACGCTCGCCGACGGCGTCACCCTGTGGTGCACGGACGGCGACCGCCAGTACGTCGTCACCCAGCCCACGGACGCCGAGATCGGTCTGCTGGGTGTGGCCCGCCGGATGGACTGACGCCGCAGGACAAGGGGGGAGGAGGACCGGGGGACGACGGGGAGGCGACGGGGAGGCGACGGGGGACGACGGGGAGGACGACCGGAGTAGAACCGGCCTGAACCGCTCGACGCGGCTGCCGATTCGAGGGCGACCGCCCGGCTTTGTTCCGGACGTGCATCAGGGGCAGACGCGCCTGCCGTGCCCGGCCCTTTCTTGATTAGGCTGGGGCGGGGCACGAAGCGAGTACCCGGCACAGGGGGATGCGCGTTCCGGGGGTGACCCGGGGGGACAGCCCATGAATCGAACGACAGCAATGGTCGCCCCAGCACGCTATGAGGGTGCTCGACCACACCAGGAGGAACTGTGAGCAGCGATCGGGACGGGATCCGCGGGGGCTGGGCGACGCCCGGCGATGACCAGCCCGACGCGGAGGCCGCCGTCGAGGCGACGGGTGAGTTCACCATCGACTACGCACCGCCTGCCTGGTACACGCAGAACGCGTCGGGGGCTTCGGACGGGGCGGGTTTCCCGGGGGCTCCGGGAGCTTCAGGGACCTCGGGAACTCCGGGGACTTCGGGGACTTCGGGGGTGTCCGTTCCGGGCCCCGCGACTCCTCCGGCGCCGACCGTGCCGCCCACGGCTCCGCCTGCGATGAGCCCGCCCGCTCCACCTGCTCCCCCCGCCGCGGCTGCCCCGTTCGCCCCGCCCGCCGCCGATCCCACGCCGCCCACCGGGAGCCCCCTGCCGCTGCCCAGGCTGCCCGAGGGCAGCGGATTCGAGCCGCAGCATCCCGAGCCGTCGCAGGCGCAGGCGCAGCAGCCGTCGGCTCCCGTCACCGCTCCCCCGGCTCCGTCGGCTCCCGTCGCCGCTCCCCCGGCTCCGTCGGCCTCCGACGAGAACGGCCCCGGCAACGGTGACCTGGAGAGCGGCGCCACCATGCGGTTCTCCGCCGCCGCGCTGAAGCGGGAGATCGAGGAGCGGGCCGCGGCGGCCGTGGCCGAGACCCGGCAGGAAGCGCCGAGTGAGGGCGCGGGCGCGCAGGACGGCGCGAACGACGCCGAGAGCGCCGGGAACACCCCGGGCGCCGAGGGCGGCTCCGGTGAGTCCGCCGTCACCGACGGCGAGTTGAAGCCCGGCGACGGCACCCCGGACGACGCCGCGACCGCCGACGCCCAGGACCCGAACGAGGCCGACGGTAGCGAGCGGGAGGAGGGCACCGAGCCCTCGGCGACCGACTCCTCGGCCGCCGAGCCGGAGCACCCCGCCGCCCCCACGGACACCGACGCGGACGCGGACGCGGAGGCCACCACCACCGAGGACGCCACTGCCCCGGCGGGCGATGCCCACGCCATCGCCCCCGAGGCCGACGCCCCGACGGACCCTCAGTCCGCCGAACCCGCCTCGCAGGCCGCCGCCTCGGGCGAGCCCCAGCCCGCCGAGGCAACCGCGCAAACCCCCCAGACCCCCCAGGCGCCGCAGGCTCCGCAGGACGCCCCCGCCCCCTGGGCTCCCCAGCCGGCCGCGCAGGGCGTGCCGCCGCTGCCGCCGTCGTATCAGCCGGCCGCCCCGGCCCCGGCCGCCCAGTGGCCCGCGCAGCCCCAGCCGCAGCCGCAGGCCCAGCCCCATCCCCAGGCACAGCCCCAGCCGCAGCCCTCGGCCGCGCCGGGCCAGCCGTTCGTGCCCGGACAGCAGCAGCCGCCCGCCGCCCCCATGCCGCAGGCGCATCAGCCCGCGCCCGCCGCCTGGAACCAGACACCCGGACAGCCCCCGGCCCACCCCGCCGCCCCGTCGGAGCACCAGCCGCCCTCCGCCCCCATGCCGCCCGCGCAGCCCGGCTACGGCTTCCCGCAGCCCGGCATGCCCCCGGCCCAGGGTGGTTACGGCTTCCCCCACCCGACCGGCACCCCGGCCCCGCCCGCACCCGACGCGCACGGCGGATACGGCTTCCCGCAGCCGCCCGCCCAGCAGGGCCGGCCGGGCGTACCCCCGCAGGCGACACCGCAGCAGCCGCTGCCGCCCCAGCAGTCCACGCCGCCGGAGCACTCCCAGGCTCCCCAGCCGCACGGGCCCCAGCCGCACGGCCCGCAGACCCCGCAGCCCCAACCCCCGTACGGCCAGCCGCCGGTGGACCCCCGCACCGGTGCCGCGTGGCCGCAGCCGGTGCAGCACGACCAGCGGCAGCCCACCAACCCCGGTGCCGCGCCGCTCGGTTACACGGCGGCCGTGGAGCTGTCCTCGGACCGGCTGCTCAACACCCGCAAGCAGAAGGCGAAGAGCAGCCGCCCGACGGCCGGCGGCGGCCGGTTCAAGCTGGGCGGGAAGAAGGAGGAGGCCGAGCGGCAGCGGAAGCTGGAGCTGATCCGCACGCCGGTGCTCTCCTGCTACCGCATCGCGGTCATCAGCCTCAAGGGCGGCGTCGGCAAGACGACCACGACGACCGCGCTCGGCTCCACGCTGGCCTCCGAGCGGCAGGACAAGATCCTCGCGATCGACGCCAACCCGGACGCCGGCACGCTCGGCCGCCGGGTGCGCCGCGAGACCGGGGCCACCATCCGTGACCTGGTCCAGGCGATCCCGTACCTCAACTCGTACATGGACATCCGGCGGTTCACCTCGCAGGCCCCCTCCGGCCTGGAGATCATCGCCAACGACGTCGACCCGGCCGTCTCCACGACGTTCAACGACGAGGACTACCGGCGCGCGATCGACGTCCTCGGCCGGCAGTACCCGATCATCCTCACCGACTCGGGCACCGGCCTGCTCTACAGCGCCATGCGCGGTGTGCTCGACCTCGCCGACCAGCTCATCATCATCTCCACGCCGTCCGTGGACGGCGCGAGCAGTGCGAGCACGACGCTGGACTGGCTGTCCGCGCACGGGTACGCCGACCTGGTCGCCCGCTCGATCACCGTCATCTCCGGGGTCCGCGAGACCGGAAAGATGATCAAGGTCGAGGACATCGTGGCGCACTTCGAGACCCGCTGCCGCGGTGTGGTGGTCGTCCCCTTCGACGAGCATCTGGCCGCCGGTGCCGAGGTCGACCTCGACATGATGCGCCCGAAGGTGCGCGAGGCGTACTTCAACCTCGCCGCCATGGTCGCCGAGGACTTCACCCGTCACCAGCAGGCGCAGGGCCTGTGGACCAGCGACGGCAACCCGCCCCCGGTGGCGGCCCCGCCGATGCCGGGCCAGCAGATGCCGGGCCAGCAGATGCCGGGCCAGCCCATGCCCGGCCAGCCGTTCCCGGGCCAGCCGCCCGTCCCCGGCCAGCCCGTCCCCGGGCAGCCGATGCCGGGTCAGCCCGTGCCCGGTCAGCCCGTTCCCGGCGCCCCCTACGGCCAGCCGGGACAGCCCGCCCAGCCGGGCCAGCAGCCGTACGCACCTCCGGCCCAGCCCTACGCCCAGCCCGGCCAGCAGCCCTACCCGCCGCAGCCCGGCCAGCCGTACCCGCCCCAGCAGGAACAGCCGGGCCAGCAGCCCGGTCAGCCCGGTCAGTCGGGCCAGCCCGGCCAGGGCCAGGCCCAGCCGCCCCAGCAGTAACCCCGGTAATCCCGCACGCCCACCCCCAGGCGCATGACAAAGGCGGCCGGTGCCCCCGAGGCACCGGCCGCCTTCACGTCGTAGAGGCGACTACTCGGCGTCCGCCGCCGCCACCAGCTCCCTGCACCGCTGCACATCCTTCGCCATCTGCTCCAGCAGCGCGTCCAGCGTCTCGAACTTCGCCTGCCCGCGCACGAACGCGAGGAAGTCGACGGCGACATGCAGGCCGTACAGATCGAGGCCGACGCGGTCGATGGCGTACGCCTCCACCGTGCGCTCGGTGCCGTCGAACTGCGGATTGGTGCCCACGGAGATCGCGGCCGGCATGGCCTCGCCCTGGGCGTGCAGCCAGCCGGCGTAGACGCCGTCCGCGGGGATCGCGGTGTGCGGCAGGGTCTCGACATTGGCCGTCGGGAAACCGAGTTCGCGCCCGCGCTGGGCGCCGCGCACGACGACGCCCTCCACGCGGTGCGGCCGGCCGAGGATCTCGGCGGCGCCGGCCACGTCGCCCTCGGCTACGAGCCGCCGGGTCAGGGTGGAGGAGAACGGCTCGCCGCCGCCCGCCTCACCGGTGACGTACAGGTCGACGACCTCGACCTCGAAGTCGTAGATCTCGCCCTGCTCGGCGAGGAAGTCGACGTTGCCCGCCGCGCGGTGGCCGAAGCGGAAGTTGGGGCCCTCGACGACCGCCTTGGCGTGCAGCTTGTCGACCAGGACCTTGACCACGAAGTCGGCCGCGGACAGCTTCGAGAACTCGGTGGTGAACGGCAGGATCAGCACCGCGTCCACGCCCAGCTCCGCCATCAGTTCGCAGCGGCGGTGGTGCGGGGCGAGCAGCGGCGGGTGGCTGCCGGGGCGGACGACCTCGCTCGGGTGCGGGTCGAAGGTGACCACGACGGCGGGGACGCCCAGCTGACGGGCGCGTTCCACGGCGTGCCGGATGATCAGCTGGTGTCCGCGGTGGACTCCGTCGTAGGAGCCGATGGTGACGACGCTGCGCCCCCAGTCCTGGGGGATGTCCTCCAAGCCACGCCAGCGTTGCACTGTGACCGCTCCTCGAACCCGTGTCTGACTCTTACGGATGCCTCTTATGCAGGTCTAAGGGTGCCATGCCGGGTGCGCACCGCCCGCATCGGCATGGACGCTGTGACCCGTCGCACCCGCAGCACCCCGGCGCGAGGCGCGATCACCCCGGCGTGGGGCGGGATCACCGCGGCGCGAGGCGGGATCACCCCTGCACGAGGCGGGATCACCGCGGCGCGAGGCGCGGTCACCCCTGCACGAGGCGGGATCATCGCGAGAGCGCCGTCATGCGGGGATCCGTACGCCCGCCAGGTTCTCCAGCATCCGCCGGCTGCTGGGACCGACCAACGCGGCCCAGTCGCCGGGCGCCTCGGCCAGCCAGCCGGCCACCCGCGCCGCGAATCCGGGCACCTCACGCCCCAGCTCGACCAGGCTCCGGTCGAAGCGGGTCGCCCCCTCGGGGGTGCGCCCCAGGAGAACGCCCAGGTCGTGGACCAGCTCGCGCAGATCGTCCGGGGCCCGCCGGGCGGCGGCGCGCAGCAGCGCCTCGAGCACGGCCGGGTCCCGCTCGACGGTCAGCAGGACCTCGCGCAGCTCCCGGCGGAGCGCGCCGGGAGCGGCCAGTACGGCGGCGAGGGCGGCCCGCAGCGGACTCGGCGCCGGACTCGGGCCGCCGTCGAGGAGATCGGTGACCAGGGGGAACAGTACGGCGCGGGTGGCGGGCCCGTGGTCGATGCGGCGGTCGGTGTACGCGGCGACGGACCCGGCGAGGTCCGGGCGCAGGGCCACGGTCTCGCGGATCAGGGCGGCGACCCGCGGGGCCAGGGCGGGGGTGGTGACGTCGGCGAGGGTGTGCAGCAGTTCGCCGGCGTCGGGGGCCAGGTGCAACCGGGCGCGGAAGGCGTCGAGCACCGGCTCGGGGTGGGTGGGGAGGGCGGCGGCCAGGGCGCTCGGCGGGAGGTGCGGGTCGCCCGCGCGGAAGTGGTCGAGGGCCCGTGGGAGGTGGTGCGCGCGGGTGCGGGGGTCCCGTACGAGCAGTCCGAGGGCGCCGCCGTGCAGGGCGGTGTCGGCGGGGCGGGCGAGCAGCGCGAGGGCGGCGTAGCGCAGCAGCTCGCGGTCGGCCTCGCTGCGGACGTGGGGCGCGGCGCGCAGCCCGTACGCCAGCGCGGCGGCCCGCCGCTCGGGCCGCTCGTCGTGCACCCAGCGGTCCACGGCCCGACAGATCGCCGACGGCTCCTCCTCGGCGAGCACGGCGAGGAGTTCACCGGCGCGGCCGTGCGCGCTGTCGGCCAGCAGTTCGGTGAGGTCGTCCACCGCCCGGTGCCGATGGGTGTGCAGCAGGGCCTGTGCGGCGGCGGCCACGGTGGCGTGCGGGGTCGCGGGCAGCGGCCGCTCGTCGCCGAACCAGCGGATGAGCTGCGGTTGTACGGCGGTCGGGGCGGCGGCGAGCAGCCGGGCGACGGCGTCCAGGTAGCGGGGGGCCGGGGTGGCCTGCGGGGCGGGGTCGGCGAGGACCAGGCGGCGCAGGAGGTCGAGGCGTTCGGCCTCCGGGAGCCGCAGCCGGGTCCAGAAGTCGGGGCCCAACTCGCGGGGCACGTACCGCTGTTGGCGCCCCCAGTCGACGACGCTGTCGGCGAGCAGCCGCAGCACGGTGAGGTACGGGGTGGCGTCCGGGACACGCAGCAGGACCTCGGAGAGCAGCCGGGCGGCCCACCAGGAGTGCGGGTCGGCGTCCAGGGCGTGCGCCAGCTCGGTGAGGCGGGAGGCGAGGTGAGCGGTGCCCTGCTGGCGGGCGACGAACAGCAGGGACTGGACGACCGGGCCGACGCGGTGGTGCGGTACGGGCTCGGGGTGGGCCGCTCCGGCCGTGCGGGGGCGGTGGACCAGGGCGCGCAGGGCCTCGTCGAGGTCGAGGTGCATGCCCTGGATCCAGTCGGCGAACTCCTCGTGCGCGAACCGGTATCCGCCGCCCGCGGGCACGATCAGGCCCTCGGCGAGGACGGCGGACGCCCAGCCGGTGCCGCCGCCGAGCCGGTCGGGCGCGGGGCCCCAGGGGAAGACCGCCTCGAACGCGGGCCGGTCCAGTCCGCCCTGGCCGGGGCACAGGCTGCGGCGCGCGGCCTCGTGGACCTGCCCGGCGACCCGGGCGGCCAGCCGGCGTACGGCGGTGCCGCGCAGGCCGTTCTCGGCGGCGAGCCGGGTCGCGACGCGCAGGCACATCAGGTCCAGGTGGGCGGAGAACACGTCGTGGTGGTCGAGGGGGCCCGGGACGGGGGCACCGGGGACGGCCGCGCGGACCTCGGCGAGCAGGCGGAGGGTGAGCGGATGCCGGGCGTCGGTCTCGTCGAGGGCGCCGCCGGGGATGCCGTAGCGGGCGCGGGCGAGGTGTGCCTCCGCCTCGGTGAGGTCGCCGAGCGGCACACAGGGCGGGCCCACGTGCCGCAGGGCCTCCCCCGCCGCCGGCGCGTACAGCAGCTCAACCGGGAATTCGGCACCGGCCGACTCCCAGTACTCCGCCCGGCACGCCACCACCAGCCGCGTACCCGTCTCCCGCAGCCACGCGACCGTCCGGTCCGTCCAGGCCCGCAGTCGGTCGGCGAGGCCAGGGGGCATCTCCTCCGGGCCGTCGAGCAGAAGCAGCAGGGGGCGTCCCGCCGCGCGGGCGACGTGGGCCAGGTGCTCCGGGGTGAGGTCGTCCGGGGTCGCCGACCGCGAGCCGGCCGCGGAGGCGATCCGCGCCGCCCGCTCCAGGGCCCGCCGCACGGCGTCCGCGACGGAGGCGTCGTCGTCCCGCAGATCGGCCCCCCGCAGCCAGAGCGTGGGCGCGGGCCCGGCACCCCGAGCACCCTCGGCGTCATCCGCGACCGCCGTACCACCGTCCCCCGGCTCCGCACCGCGCAGCGACAAGGCGGACGCCCGGGGCCCCTGAGCACCCCGGCCCGCATCCACGACCCCCGCACCGCCGTCCCCCGGCTCCGCACCACGCGGCCACAACGCGGACACCACCCTGGCATCCACGAGCGAAGTGCCGCCCTCCTGCGCATCGCCCCCACCCGGCAACCACGCGGCCCCCGCACCGGCCCCGGTCCCGGCCCCGCTCCCCCGGTGCCGACGCCCGGCCAGCGCCGCGAGTTCCGTCGTACGGCCACTCCCCGGCGGCCCCACGAGGGCGAGCACCGCGGCCGGGCCGTGCTCGAACGCGGTGAGGTGCCGCACGACCGCCCCCCGCTCGACGGGCTCCACCTCCCCCGGCCCACGGGCCCCGCCCCGGCCGGAACACCCTTCCAGCACGCCGCCCGGCACGCCCGAGCCACCCAGCACACCACCAGGCAACCCACCCGGCGCAGCCGCCCCGCCCCGCCCACCACCAGGCAACCGGCCCAGCGCCCCGAGCGGACCGTCCTGCCCAAGGGCCGCAGCGGTCAGCTCCAGCACCCCCGCGAGGTTGAGATCGGCGCCGTACGCGGGCACGGTCGCCGCGTTGCGGGCCAGCAGCTCGGCCAGCGGGCCGTCGGCGGCCGGCCGCAGGGGCACGGCGAAGCCGCACTCGCGCTGCCCGGAGCGCAGGGCCGTGCCGACGACGGCGACGACCGCACCGGTCCCGGCGTCCCGCACCGGTCCCCCGGCCGCGCCGCCGCCCAGCCGCAGCGCGTCCCGCCCGGCGGTGCCGATGGCCAGTTCCAGGGCGTCGTCGAGCCGGTGGCAGCGGTCGGTGGCGGTGTACGTCACCTCGGTGGCGCCCAGCACCCGCGCCTCGCGCGGACAGCCGGCGGTGATCCGGACGTAGGTACCGGTCTCGACGTGGTCGCGCACGGTGAGCGGCAGCGGATGCACGCCGAGGCCCTCGGCGCGTACGAGGGCCAGGTTCCGCTCGGGCAGCGGGGTCACCGCGTCGGCGGTCACCACGTGGCTGCGGTCGCCGGTGGCGGTGCGCAGGACGAGCCGGGGGAGGCCGTCGACGGTCTCGTGGCTGGTGATCACGGTGCCGTGGTGGTCGGCGACGAAGCCGAGGCCGCGCAGGCGTCCGGCGAGGTCGTGGATGTGGACCAGGCCGTCGCCGGGCGCCGGTGGCGGTTCGTGCGGGGGGTGCGGGCGTGCCGCGTGACGATCGCCCGGAGAGTGATCGACCGAGGACTCGTCCCGCGGGCACTCGTTCCGCGGGCACTCGTCCCGCGGAGAGTGTTCGTCCCGTCGGCCCCGTTCCGCCATCGGACCTCCCCGCCCCGCTCGCCCGCGCCGTGCTCGCCTGCCCTCGGTCCGACGGTAGGGGCCGGATGATCAGCGGGACAGCTCACCGGACGAACGCGCCCCCTTGTGCTCCCTCGGTTCACTCCGAGCGCCTGCCCGGACGGGTGAACGAACGGGGGCCGCTGGATAACCCTAGGGGTGGGGGAACCGAGGGGGGACCGTGGAGCGGCGGCAGGGGCACACCCCGTGACCGCCGCCGCTCCACGGGCAGGACACCCGTCCGCCCCGGTCAGCCGAAGACGGCGAGGCTCTTCGCCTTGCCGCGGTGCTCCTCGACCAGCGCCAGGAAGCGGCCCTCGGGGTCGAAGACGGCCACCGCTCCGGCGCCCGCGTACGTCTCGGGCATCTCCAGCCGGACGCCGTTGACGAGCAGCCGGGCCCGCTTGGCGTCGACGTCCCAGCGCGGGAACGCGGCCGCGGCGGCCTCGGCGATCGGCATCACGGTCAGCTCCTGCTGGAGCTGGTCGAGGGTCTTCGCCGCGTCCAGCTTGTACGGCCCGACGCGGGTGCGGCGCAGCGCCGTGAGGTGGCCGCCGACGCCGAGGTCGGCGCCCAGGTCGCGGGCGAGGGCGCGGATGTAGGTGCCGGAGGAGCAGACCACCGACACCACCAGGTCGAGCACCGGGGTGCCGTCGTCGGCGACGGCCTCGCGGACGTCGTAGACCGCGAAGGACTTCACGGTGACCGGGCGGGCGGGGATGTCGAAGTCCTCGCCCTCGCGGGCTCGCTTGTAGGACCGCACGCCGTTGATCTTGATGGCGCTGACCTTGGACGGCACCTGCATGATGTCGCCGGTCAGCTTGGCGATGCCGGTGTCGATGGCGTCCCGGGTGACCTGGGAGGCGTCGGTGGTGGAGGTGATCTCGCCCTCGGCGTCGTCCGTGACCGTGGTCTGGCCCAGGCGGATGGTGCCCAGGTACTCCTTCTCGGTCAGGGCGAGGTGCCCGAGGAGCTTGGTGGCGCGCTCCACGCCGAGGACGAGGACGCCCGTCGCCATGGGGTCGAGGGTGCCGGCGTGGCCGACGCGCCGGGTCTTCGCGATGCCGCGCATCTTGGCCACGACGTCATGCGAAGTGAAGCCCGACGGCTTGTCGACGATGACCAGGCCGTCGGGCGGGGTGGGCTTGCGGTTCATTCGGCGATGTCGTCCTCGTCGTCGCCCGGCTTCTTGTACGGGTCCGCCCCGGCGGCGTACTGCGCCTTGGCGGCGGCCTCGCGTACCGCCTCGTCGGACTGCCGCGCCTTGTCGAGGAGGTCCTCGATGGTGCGGGCGGTGTCCGGCAAGGCGTCGGCGACGAAGGTGAGGGTCGGGGTGAACTTGACCCCGGCCGCCTTGCCGACCTCGGAGCGCAGGATGCCCTTGGCGCTCTCCAGTCCGGCCGCGGCGGCGGCCCGCTCCTCCTCGTCCCCGTACACGGTGTAGAAGACGGTCGCCTCCCGCAGATCACCCGTCACCCGGGTGTCGGTGATGGTGACGTGCGAGCCGAGCCGCGGGTCCTTGATCCCGCGCTGCAGCTTCTGGGCCACCACCTCTCGGATGAGGTCCGCCAGCCTCTTAGCCCGCGCGTTGTCGGCCACTGGTCCGTCTCCCGTTCTTTCTCTTCTTACGTTCTCGGGCTGGGTTCGTCAGTCGTCTTCGCCGTGGATGCGCCGGCGTACCGACAGCAGGTCCACCTCGGGGCGGCCGGCGACCAGCCGTTCGCACCGGTCCAGTACGTCGGTGAGGTGCCCCGCGTCGCCGGACACCACGGCCAGGCCGATGACGGCCCGCCGGTGGAGGTCCATATGGTCCACCTCGGCCGCGCTCACCGCGTACTTCCGCTGGAGCTCGGCGACGATCGGGCGGACGACGGAGCGCTTCTCCTTCAGCGACCGTACGTCGCCGAGGAGCAGGTCGAAGGACAGCGTCCCCACATACATCTGTGTAACCGGTTCACCCGCCGGTACGGGATCGATGGTCCTGCCGGCCGTGCGGCCGGGGACTCCCCCGAGCTCTTCGAGCAAGGGGACCCCCAGAACCGTACAACGAAGGGGGCGGGATCATCGACGGATATTACGCTCCGTAGACCCGGTGGGGCGGCCCGCCGGGGCCTGCCCGGCAGGCCCCAGGGCCCCGAAACGGCGCGCCGGCCGACGGGAGCGGACTCCCGTCGGCCGACACGGACCGTGAACGTTACGCCCGCGGCTTCTCGCGCATCTCGTACGTCGCGATGACGTCGTCGACCTTGATGTCGTTGAAGTTGCCGAGGTTGATACCGCCCTCGAAGCCTTCGCGGATCTCGGTGACGTCGTCCTTGAAGCGACGCAGGCCCTCGATGTTGAGGTTCTCCGCGACCACCTTGCCGTCTCGGATGAGGCGGGCCTTGGTGTTGCGGCGGACCTCGCCGGACCGGATGAGCACACCGGCGATGTTGCCCAGCTTGGACGACTTGAAGACCTCGCGGATCTCCGCCGTGCCGAGCTCGACCTCTTCGTACTCCGGCTTGAGCATGCCCTTCAGGGCCGCCTCGATCTCCTCGATCGCCTGGTAGATGACCGAGTAGTACCGGACGTCCACGCCTTCGCGCTCGGCCATCTGCGCCGCGCGGCCGGCCGCGCGGACGTTGAAGCCGATCACGATGGCGTCGGAGCCCATCGCCAGGTCGATGTCGGACTCCGTGACCGCACCGACGCCGCGGTGCAGGACGCGGATGTCGACCTCTTCGCCGACGTCCAGCTGGAGCAGCGAGGACTCGAGAGCCTCGACCGAACCGGACGCGTCACCCTTGATGATCAGGTTCAGCTGCTGGACCTCGCCGGCCTTCAGGACCTTGTCCAGGTCCTCCAGCGAGACACGGCGCGTGCGCTTCGCGAAGGCCGCGTTGCGCTCGCGGGCGGCGCGCTTCTCGGCGATCTGACGGGCCGTACGGTCCTCGTCGACCACCAGGAAGTTGTCGCCCGCACCCGGGACGTTGGTCAGGCCCAGGACCTGGACCGGCGTCGACGGGCCGGCCTCGGCGACGTTGTTGCCGTTGTCGTCGAGCATGGCGCGCACGCGACCGTAGGCGTCGCCCACGACCATCGTGTCGCCGACCCGCAGGGTGCCTCGCTGGACGAGGACCGTCGCCACGGCACCGCGGCCGCGGTCGAGGCGGGACTCGATCGAGATGCCCTGCGCGTCCTGGTTCGGGTTGGCCCGCAGGTCGAGCGAGGCGTCGGCCGTGAGGATCACGGCCTCCAGCAGCGAGTCGATGTGCAGACCCTGCTTGGCGGAGATGTCGACGAACATGGTGTCGCCGCCGTACTCCTCGGCCACCAGGCCGTACTCGGTCAGCTGACCGCGCACCTTGGTCGGGTCGGCACCCTCGACGTCGATCTTGTTGACCGCGACCACGATCGGCACGTCGGCCGCCTTGGCGTGGTTGAGCGCCTCGACCGTCTGCGGCATGACGCCGTCGTTGGCCGCGACGACCAGGATCGCGATGTCGGTCGACTTCGCACCACGGGCACGCATGGCGGTGAACGCCTCGTGACCCGGGGTGTCGATGAAGGTGATCTTGCGCTCTTCGTCGTTGACCTGGGTCGAGACCTGGTAGGCACCGATGTGCTGGGTGATGCCGCCGGCCTCGCCCGCAATGACGTTGGTCTTGCGGATGGCGTCGAGCAGCCGGGTCTTACCGTGGTCGACGTGACCCATGACGGTCACGACCGGCGGACGGACGACCAGGTCCTCCTCGGAGCCCTCGTCCTCACCGAACTCGATGTCGAAGGACTCGAGCAGCTCGCGGTCCTCCTCCTCCGGGCTGACGATCTGAACCGTGTAGTTCATCTCGTCGGCGAGGAGCTGGAGGGTCTCGTCGGAGACGGACTGGGTCGCGGTGACCATCTCGCCGAGGTTCATCATGACCGCGACGAGCGACGCCGGGTTGGCGTTGATCTTCTCCGCGAAGTCGGTGAGCGACGCACCGCGCGACAGGCGAATGGTCTCGCCGTTGCCGCGAGGCAGCATCACGCCGCCGACCGACGGGGCCTGCATGGCCTCGTACTCCTGGCGACGCTGCCGCTTCGACTTGCGGCCACGGCGCGCGGGACCGCCGGGACGGCCGAAGGCGCCCTGCGTGCCACCACGGCCACCGGGACCGCCGGGACGGCCACCGAAGCCGGGACGGCCACCGCCGCCACCACCGGGACCACCCGGACGACCGGCGAAGCCACCGCCACCGCCACCGGGACCCGCGGGACGACCGGCGAAGCCGCCGCCACCGCCACCCGGACGGCCGGCGAAGCCGCCGCCGCCCGGACGACCGCCGCCGCCACCGGGACGACCGCCGCCACCGGGACCGCGGCCGCCGGGGCCACCGCCGGGACGCGGGCCCGCAGCGGGACGCTGCGGCATCATGCCGGGGTTCGGACGCGGGCCGCCGGGGCCGCCGCCGGGACGGGGACCGCCCTGCGGACGCGGCATCGAGCCCGGAGTCGGACGGGCGCCGCCCGGAGCCTGCGGACGCGGACCGGCGCCCGGGGCGCCCGGAGCCTGCGGACGCGGACCGGCGCCGGGAGCACCCGGGCCGCCGGGACGCGGCGCGCCCTGCGGGCGGGGGGCCTGCGGGCGGGCCATGCCGGCGTTGCCGCCGGAGGTGAAGGGGTTGTTGCCCGGACGCGGACCGGCCGGACGGGCGCCCGGACGCGGCGCCTGGCCGCCGGGACGACCGCCGCCCTGGGCGGCGGCGGGACGCTGACCGCCCTGCTGCCGGTCCTGGCCGGACGCGGCGGGACGGGCCCCGGGCTTCGGGGCACCCGGACGGGGACCGCCGGGCTTGGGCGCGTTGGACGGGGCCGGAGCCGACGGCGGAGCGGTGAACTCCGGGGCGGCCGGCGCCGGACGCGGCGCGGGCT
The DNA here is from genome assembly GCF_044547145.1 of Streptomyces sp. NPDC052773. Taxonomy (NCBI): domain Bacteria; kingdom Bacillati; phylum Actinomycetota; class Actinomycetes; order Kitasatosporales; family Streptomycetaceae; genus Streptomyces; species Streptomyces sp. NPDC052773. The sequence goes on from NZ_JBITZX010000009.1 coordinate 53,494, forward strand.
TGGGACCCGGCACCGGGCGCGGGCCGGAGGCCGGCGCGGGGGCCGAGGGCTGCTGGGCCGCCGGGGCCGCGGGCTGCGGCGCCGCCGGGGGCTTCGGGGCGCCCGGCTTCGGGGTGGCCGGAGCCGGACGTGCCGCCTGGGCCTGCGCCGGGGACGGCGCGGGGGCGGGCTTGGGGGCAGCCTTGCGCGGGGCGGGCTTGCCGGCGGACTTGCCGCTGCCACCGCCCTGGAAGGCGTCAGTCAGTTTGCGTACAACCGGCGCTTCGATCGTCGAAGACGCCGAACGGACGAATTCACCGAGTTCCTGGAGCTTGGCCATGACGACCTTGCTCTCCACACCGAACTCCTTGGCGAGTTCGTATACCCGGACCTTAGCCACTTCGCTCCTTTGAGGTCCGGGTTGCGGCCGGACCGTCGCTAGTTCATGGGCGTACTCATCGCGTACTCATCGAGTGCTCATCGCAATCTCGACCTGCTTTCGACTCGCGAGGTACCAAGCCGCACGGGGTTCCGTACGGCACGTTTCTTACCGTGTTGCCTGGTCGGCAACTGTTGTCCGCTCGACGTACTGGCGCAACGCCTTTGTGTCGAGCGCTCCCGGGGCGCGCAGTGCCCTCGTGAACGCCCGGCGGCGTACCGCCTGATCGAGACAGACCAGAGCGGGGTGTACGTACGCACCCCGGCCGGGCAGCGTACCGCGAGGATCGGGGACGCATTCGTCCTCGATCGCCACGATGCGCAGCAGCTCCGTCTTGGCCGCTCGTTCCCGGCACCCCACACAGGTGCGTTCAGGGCATGCGCGGACCCGCGTCCGGCCAGACACTCTTAAGTCTACCTCCCCGTACGCACCTCACCCCTTTGGGGCAGGATTCGAACAGTTGCCGCGCGGCAACCTGTCGTGATCTAAGCGCCGCGCGGCTGGGATCTATTCCCCGGACCGGTCCGCGGTCTGCTCGGTGTCGGGCCGGATGTCGATCCGCCAGCCGGTCAGCCGGGCCGCGAGGCGGGCGTTCTGCCCCTCCTTGCCGATCGCCAGCGACAGCTGGTAGTCGGGCACCGTCACGCGGGCGGAGCGGGCGGCCAGGTCCACGACCTCCACCTTGGAGACGCGGGCCGGGGAGAGCGCGTTCGCCACCATCTCGGCCGGGTCGTCCGACCAGTCGACGATGTCGATCTTCTCGCCGTTCAGTTCGCCCATGACATTGCGCACACGGCCGCCCATGGGGCCGATGCAGGCGCCCTTGGCGTTCAGACCCGAACGGGTGGAGCGGACGGCGATCTTCGTACGGTGACCGGCCTCACGCGCGATGGCGGCGATCTCGACGGAGCCGTCGGCGATCTCCGGCACCTCCAGCGCGAAGAGCTTCTTCACCAGATTGGGGTGCGTGCGCGACAGGGTCACGGACGGGCCGCGGACACCCTTCGCCACCCGGACGACGTACGACCGCAGGCGCATGCCGTGCGGGTAGGACTCGCCGGGCACCTGCTCCTGCACCGGCAGGATGGCCTCGAGCTTGCCGATGTCGACGAGCACGTTCTTGGGGTCGCGGCCCTGCTGGACCACGCCGGTGACGATGTCGCCCTCGCGGCCGGCGTACTCGCCGAGCGTCGCGTCGTCCTCGGCGTCGCGCAGCCGCTGCAGGATGACCTGCTTGGCGGTGGTGGCGGCGATACGGCCGAAGCCGGACGGGGTGTCGTCGAACTCGCGGGGCTCCTGCCCCGGCTCGAGGTCCTCGGGGTCCTCCTTCGCCCACACGGTCACGTGACCGGTCTCGCGGTTGAGCTCCACGCGCGCGTGTCGGCGGCTTCCCTCGGTGCGGTGGTAGGCGATGAGGAGGGCCGATTCGATGGCCTCGACCAGCAGGTCGAAGGAGATCTCCTTCTCCCGTACCAAGCCCCGCAGGGCACTCATGTCGATGTCCACGGCTACGCCTCCTCTTCCTTCTTGTGGGACTTCTCGTCCTTGCGGTTGAACTCGACCTGGACGCGCGCCCTGGCGATCTCCGGGAAGGTGAGCCTGCGCGCGGACGGCTTGCGCCCCTTGACTCCGGGCACCTCCAGTTCGACGCCCTCGTCGTCGACGTCGAGGATTCTGGCGACCAGTTCGCCGCCCTCCGTCAGCTGGAACCTCACCAGCCGTCCGGTGGCGCGCACATAGTGCCGGTGTTCCGTGAGGAGGCGTTCGGCGCCCGGGGTTCCGACCTCGAGGGTGTACTCGCCCTCGCCCATCGCGTCCGTCTCGTCGAGCCTCGCCGAGAGCGCGCGGCTCACATCGGCGATCTGGTCCAGGTCCGCCCCGGTGTCGGAGTCGACGACGACGCGCAGCACCCGCTTGCGTCCGACCGAGTCCACCGCGATCTCTTCCAGATCCAGGCCCTGGGAGCTGACGAGCGGTTCCAGGAGTTCTCGCAGCCTCTCGCTCTGGGTGGTGCTCATCCGGGTGACTCCTCGGCCGCGTGTGCTGTTGTGGGATGGGTCGCGTGTCAGGTCAAAGGGTATCCGGTCCCGGGGAGTGTTGCCGTCCACCGGCGCCGGGGCGGTGCGGGCGCGTGGTACGGGCGCGGTGCCGATGAGTGGTGTCGGACACGTGCGCGGGTACCGTGATCACGGGCGGGCCACCGGATGCCGCCCCATGACGTTCGTACGAGCCTCCGAGGACGCCAGCCGTGCCGTACCCCCCGCCGCCGCGCACCCCCTCGGGGCCGCGCCGCAGAACCCTGCTCGCCTCGGCCGCCGGGGTCGCCCTCCTGTCGGGCTGCTCCGCCGGGCCGGAGGACTCCGGCGGCGGCCGGGGCGGCAGCCCCGCAGCCGCCGACCGCGCCCGCGCGCGTGCCGCCCGGGACAGCGCGCGGCTGGCCGAGCGGTACGACGCGGTCCTCGCCGCCCATCCCGCGCTGACGGAACGGCTGGCACCGCTGCGCGCGGAGGTCGTACGGCACCGCAAGGCCTTCGAGGAGGGCACCGCGCCGTCCTCGTCCCCGTCCCCTTCCCTGTCACCGTCGGCGTCGGCGTCGACGCCCCCCGTTCCCGCCGACGAGAAGACCGCCCTCGCCGAACTGGCCGCCGCCGAGCGCACGCTCGCCGACCGGCGGGCGAAGGCGCTGATGGACGTTCCGGGTGAGCTGGCCCGCCTGCTGGCCTCGGTGGCCGCGGCCGGGGCGGCGCACGCCTATCTGCTGACGGAGGCGGGCAAGTGAGCAAATCTGCTGACGGAGGCGGGCAAGTGAGCAAAGTGGCCGAGCGGGAGCTGGGCGCGCTGCAGGCGGCGTTGGCGGCGGAGCACGCGGCGGTGTACGGGTACGGCGTCGTCGGCGGGCGGATCCGCGAGGAGCGGCGGGCGGAGGCGCGGGCGGCGTACGACGCGCACCGGGCGCGGCGGGACGCGCTCGCGCGGGAGGTGCGGGACCTCGGCGGCAAGCCGGTCGCCGCGGCGGCCGGATACGCGCTGCCCTTCGCTGTGACGGACTCCGAGTCCGCCACCCGGCTCGCCGCCGAGCTGGAGGACCGTGTCGCCGGGGTCTACTCCGACCTGGTGCGGGCCGCCGAGGGGCAGCGCCGGGGCACCGCGGCGGCGGCCCTGCGGGAGGCGGCGGTGCGAGCGGTGCGCTGGCGGGGCGGGAGCGTAGCCTTCCCTGGGCTCGCCGAACGGGCGGGCACCGCGTCGGCGTCCGCGACGCCCACGACGTGAAGCGCACCGGAAGGGAACGACTCGCGTATGGCTTTCGAACCGCCGCGGCGTCTGGTGAGGGCGCTCGGTGAGACGGCACCGGACGGTGACGACTGGCTCGAGAAGCTGCCCGAGACGGCACGGCAGGCCGTCTCGCTGCGCGGGTTGACCGTCGAGCGGGTGCAGGTGCCGGGTGGCCGCAGCAGCCTCGTGGTGCTGGTACGGCGCCCCGACGGCACCCCGGCCGTGCTGAAGCTGGCGCCGCCCCGGGCCCGCCCGGAGAGCGAGCGGGCCGCGCTCGCGCACTGGGCCGGGCGGGGCGCCGTACAGCTGCTGGAGGAGGACGCGCGCGACGGGGCGCTGCTGCTGGAGCGGCTGCACCCGGATGTGTCGGTGCGGTCGCTGCCGGAGGCGAAGGCGCTGCTGGAGGCGGCGGGCACGCTGCGCCGGCTGTGGGTGGCGCCGCCGGAGGGCCACACCTTCGAGACGGTCGCCGGGCGCACGGGGCGGCAGGCCGCGGCGATGCGGGCGAGCGCGGAGGCGGACGCGGAGGTCGCGCCGCTGGTGGAGGTGGCGCTGGCGGCCCGTGAGGAGCTGCTGGCGGAGCCGCCGGAGGAGCGGCTGCTGCACGGCACGTTCCGGCAGAGCAAGGTGCTGGCCGCGGAGCGGATGCCGTGGCTGGCCGTGGGGCCTGACCCGGTGGTCGGCGAGTGCGCGTTCGATCTGGCGCGGCTGGTCCGGGACCGGGTGGAGGATCTGATCGCGCAGCCGTCCGGTGCGGCGACGACGCGGCGGCGGGTGAAGCGGCTCGCGGAGTCGCTGGAGGTGGACCAGGAGCGGTTGCGCGGCTGGACGCTGTTCCGGGCCGTGGAGTCGGGCGTACGGGCGCGCAGGGTCGGCCGGGAGCAGGACGCGGAGCTGCTGCTGGAGTTCGCCGGCTGGCTGTAGTGCCCGCCGGCCTCCGGGGGCTGCCGCCCCCCCCAGACCCCCGCTTCGGCCCGAACGGGCCTCGTCCTCGAACGCCGGACGGGCCGGTTCGACTCGCTCGGCGTTCCTGGGCGCGGCGGCTCACGCCGGACGGGCCGGTTCGACCCGCCCGGCGTTCACAGGTGCCTGCCGTGTGCGCCGCTCACGCCGTGAGGCGGGCGATGGCCTCCTCGACCGTGAGTTCCTCGCGCTCGCCGGTCCGGCGGTCCTTCAGCTCGACGACGCCCTCGCCGGCGCGGCGGCCCGCGACCAGGATCTGGGGGACGCCGATCAGCTCGGAGTCGGTGAACTTCACGCCCGGGGAGACACCCGCGCGGTCGTCGACCAGGACGCGCACGCCGGCCGCCGCCAGCTTCTCGGAGATGTCGAGGGCGAGTTCGGTCTGCAGGGCCTTGCCGGCGGCGACGACGTGGACGTCGGCGGGGGCGACCTCCTTGGGCCAGCACAGGCCCTTGTCGTCGGCGGTCTGCTCGGCGAGCGCGGCGACGGCGCGGGAGACGCCGATGCCGTAGGAGCCCATGGTGACGCGGACCGGCTTGCCGTTCTGGCCGAGGACGTCGAGCTTGAGGGCGTCGGTGTACTTGCGGCCCAGCTGGAAGATGTGGCCGATCTCGATGGCGCGGTCCAGCTTCAGGCCGGTGCCGCACTTGGGGCAGGGGTCGCCCTCCTGGACGACCACGACGTCGACGTACTCGTCGACCTCGAAGTCGCGGCCCGCCACGACGTTCTTGGTGTGGGTGTCGGGCTTGTTGGCGCCGGTGATCCAGGCGGTGCCGGGGGCCACGCGCGGGTCGGCGATGTACGTGACCTTGTCCAGGCCCTGCGGGCCGACGTAGCCGCGGACCAGGTCGGGGCGGCCCGCGAAGTCCGCCTCCGTGACCATCTCGACGGCGGCCGGGGCGAAGTGCGCCTCGACCTTGTCCATGTCGACCTCGCGGTCACCGGGCACGCCCACGGCGACGATCTCGCCGTCGACCTTCACCAGGAGGTTCTTCAGGGTGGCGGAGGCCGGGACGCCGAGGGAGGCGGCCAGGGTCTCGATGGTGGGGGTGTCCGGGGTGGGGATGTCCTCGGCGGCCGGAACGCCGGAGGCGTCGACCGGCTTCAGCTCGTAGGTGATCGCCTCGGTGTTGGCGGCGAAGTCGCAGTTCGGGCAGTCCGCGAAGGTGTCCTCGCCGGCCTCGGCGGGGGCCAGGAACTCCTCGGACTTGGAGCCGCCCATGGCGCCGGCGGTGGCGGCGCAGATGCGGTAGTCGAGGCCGAGGCGCTCGAAGACCTTCTGGTAGGCCTGGCGGTGCAGGGCGTAGGAGTGGGCGAGGCCCTCGTCCTCCAGGTCGAAGGAGTACGAGTCCTTCATCAGGAACTCACGGCCGCGCAGGATGCCGGCCCGGGGGCGGGCCTCGTCGCGGAACTTGGTCTGGATCTGGTAGAGGATGACCGGCAGGTCCTTGTAGGAGGACGCCTGGTCCTTCACCAGCAGGGTGAAGATCTCCTCGTGGGTGGGGCCGAGCAGGTAGTCGCCGCCCTTGCGGTCCTGGAGGCGGAACAGCTCGGCGCCGTACTCGTTCCAGCGGCCGGTCGCCTCGTACGGCTCGCGCGGCAGCAGGGCGGGGAGCAGCACCTCCTGGGCGCCGATGGCGTCCATCTCCTCGCGGACGATGCGCTCCACGTTGGCGAGGACCTTCTTGCCGAGCGGCAGCCAGGTCCACACGCCCGCCGCGGTCCGGCGTACGTAGCCGGCGCGGACGAGCAGCTTGTGGCTGAGGACCTCGGCGTCCGCCGGGTCGTCGCGCAGGGTCTTCGCCATCAACTGGGACATGCGCTGGACCGGTGCGTTGGCCATGGTTCTCGTACTCCTGCTGACGGGGGTCCCCCCGCTCGAGCGCAGCCGAGAGTGGGGGAAGGGTTGTGGCTAGGAGGTTAGCCGGGGGGCGGGGGCCCGCGGAAATCGGTTTAGGGCCTGTCTGACAAATTCCCGTCGTCCGCCCGCAGGGCGGGCCCTGCGGGGCGCCAGCGCCATCGTGGCGGAGCCACGTGGGTGTTTCGGCAACGCGGCGAGCGCGCGTGCCGGGCGTCGCGGGGCAGGCGGGAATTTGTCGGACAGGCCCTAGCGGCGGCGCAGCGGGAGCGGGGCGCCCATCACGGCGTACGGGCGGGGCGCGCTCGGGAAGAGGACGCGGCGGGCCAGGTCCTGGTAGCCGAGGGAGTGGTAGAGGCCGCGGGCCGGGCTGTCGGTGTCGATCGCGGAGAGGATCGATCGGGGCTCGGTGGCGCTGTCGGTGATCGTGGTGATCAGCGCGCGGCCGATGCCGCGGTTCTGGTAGCGCGGGTGGACGTGCAGCTCGGTGATCACGAAGGAGTCGTCGAGCCAGGCGTCGTTGCCCTGCGCGCGCAGGTACGGCTCGACGATCGTGGACCACCAGTGGGTGCGGCTGTTGGGCATGCCGTAGACGAATCCGACGAGCCGTCCCCCGACGGTGGCACCGAGGGCCCTCGCGCCCGGGTAGGTCATGTGGCGCAGGACGATCTGGCGGCGTACGGCCACCTCGTCCGGGCCGAGCCCGAAGGCCAGGGCTTGGACGGCCAGCGCTTCGTCGACGTGGGCGGGGAGGTCGAGGGGGGCGATCGTGATGTCGCGAAGCATGTCGGCGAGCCTACAGCGGGGGAAGCGGTCTCAGAACAGCACGCTCATGAAGGCGCCGACCTCGCGGAAGCCCACGCGGCGGTACGTCCGGCGCGCGGCCGTGTTGTAGTCGTTGACGTACAGGCTGACCACGGGGGCCACGTCCGCGAGGGCGTAGCGCAGGACGGCGGCCATGCCGGGGGCGGCGAGGCCCCGGCCGCGGTACTCGGGGGCGACCCAGACGCCCTGGATCTGGCAGGCCTGCGGGGTCGCGGCGCCGATCTCCGCCTTGAACATGACGTTGCCGTGCTCGTCGAGGCGGGCGAAGGAGCGGCCGGAGCCGACGAGTTCGGCGACCCGGGCCTGGTAGAGCAGGCCGCCGTCGCCGGCCAGCGGGGAGACGCCGACCTCCTCGGTGAACATCGCCACGCACGCCGGCATGATCGTCTCCATCTCGTCCTTGCGGACGCGGCGGACGTAGGGGTCCGGGGCGATGTCGTCGGGCATGCGGTCGGTGACCATCAGCGGCTGGTGGGCGCGGACCTCGCGGGCCGGGCCCCAGTGCGGCTCCAGCAGCCGCCACAGCTGGGCGGTGGGTTCGGCGGGGCCCACGATGGAGGAGCAGCGGCGGCCGGCCCGGCGGGCGCGGTCGGCGAAGGCGCGGACGGCGCGGGGGGTGGCGCAGATGGGGACGAGGTTGGCGCCGGCGTAGCACAGCGACGTGAGCATGCCGTCCTCGTACCAACCCCACATCTCGCCGCCGAGGCGCCAGGGGTCCAGTCCGGCGACCTGGACCCGGGAGGTCACGAAGGCGTTGGCGACCGGCTCGCGGTTCAGGAGGGCGAGCGCGGCGTCCAGGTCGCTCGGTTCGAGGACCCGGGAGGTCGTCTGGGTGAGCACGTGCGGGGCCCTCCGGGGTCAGCTGCTGGTCTCCGCACTGTACCTGCGGAAGCTGGGCAGGGCCGACTCGTATGGGGTACCGCCCGTTGCTACGTGGCCGGAGTCGGGGCGCCCACTGGGTGGGGAGGCCCTGTCCGTACGCGGCTGACCGTGCGCTGTGGTTGCTCGCGCAGTTCCCCGCGCCCCTTCGGGGGCGCGGGCCCCGGCGGCGTTGCTCAGCCGGCGACCGAGATGGTCGGTTCGCCGCCGGTGACGCCTTCGGCCTCCATCTGTTCGGCCAGCTTCATGGCCTCCTCGATGAGGGTCTCGACGATCTTGGACTCGGGGACGGTCTTGATGACCTCGCCCTTGACGAAGATCTGGCCCTTGCCGTTGCCGGAGGCGACGCCGAGGTCTGCCTCGCGGGCCTCGCCGGGGCCGTTGACGACGCAGCCCATGACGGCGACGCGGAGCGGGACCTCCATGCCGGTGAGGCCGGCGGTGACCTCCTCGGCGAGCTTGTAGACGTCGACCTGGGCGCGGCCGCAGGACGGGCAGGAGACGATCTCCAGGCCGCGCTGGCGCAGGCCGAGGGACTGGAGGATCTGGAGGCCGACCTTGACCTCCTCCACGGGCGGGGCGGACAGCGAGACGCGGATGGTGTCGCCGATGCCCTGGGAGAGCAACGCGCCGAAGGCGACGGCCGACTTGATGGTGCCCTGGAAGGCGGGGCCGGCCTCGGTGACGCCGAGGTGGAGGGGGTAGTCGCACTGGGCGGCGAGCTGGCGGTAGGCCTCGATCATCACGACCGGGTCGTTGTGCTTGACCGAAATCTTGATGTCGCGGAAGTCGTGCTCCTCGAAGAGGGAGGCCTCCCAGAGGGCGGACTCGACCAGCGCCTCGGGGGTGGCCTTGCCGTACTTCTCGAGCAGGCGCTTGTCGAGGGAGCCCGCGTTGACGCCGATCCGGATGGGAGTGCCGTGGTCCTTGGCGGCCTTGGCGATCTCCTTGACCTGGTCGTCGAACTTCTTGATGTTGCCCGGGTTCACGCGGACCGCGGCGCAGCCGGCCTCGATGGCGGCGAAGACGTACTTCGGCTGGAAGTGGATGTCCGCGATGACCGGGATCTGGGACTTCTTCGCGATGATCGGCAGCGCGTCGGCGTCGTCCTGGGTGGGGCAGGCGACGCGGACGATCTGGCAGCCGGAGGCGGTCAGCTCGGCGATCTGCTGGAGGGTGGCGCCGATGTCGGAGGTGCGGGTCGTCGTCATGGACTGGACCGAGACCGGCGCGTCCCCGCCGACCGCCACGGATCCGACCTGGATCTGCCGGCTCTTGCGGCGCTCGGCGAGCTTGGTCGGAACGGACGGCATGCCGAGAGAAATCGCAGTCATCTGCTGTGCAACCCCAAGTCGTGGATCAAGGTCCCGGTCCCGTTCAGCGGCGGGCTCCGGCCTTCGAGATTACGGCACCGGCCAGGACCTAAGCACATCACACCCGAGAACCACTCGAACAGGAGCGGCCCGGCGGGCGAGTGCCGCCGGGCCGCCGGGAACTCCGTGTGACTACGAGATTCTGACCGGGTTAACGACGTCCGCGATCAGCACCAGGATCGTGAAGCAGACGAAGATCCCGGCCACCACGTAGGCCACCGGCATCAGTTTCGCCACGTCGAACGGTCCCGGGTCGGGGCGGCGCAGCAGCCGGGCGGTGTGCCGGCGCAGCGACTCCCACAGGGCGCCCGCGATGTGCCCGCCGTCGAGCGGGAGCAGCGGGAGCATGTTGAACAGGAACAGGGACAGGTTGAACATTCCGACCAGCATCAGGGCCATGCCGAGCTGCTGGGTCGCCGGGATGTCGAGGGTGAAGATCTCGCCGCCGACGCGGGCCGCGCCGACCACGCCCATCGGGGAGTCGGGCTCGCGGGGGGCGCCGTCGAAGGCCGCGTTCCACAGGGCGGGGATCTTGCCGGGCAGTGCGGCGAGGGAGTCGACGGCGTCGCCGACGCGGTCGGTCATCCAGGTCACCGAGTCGCCGAAGTCCTGCTTGACCACGCCGGTGGCGGCGCTGAAGCCGAGGAAGCCGGCGGTGACGTACTCGCCCTCGACGACCTGGCCGTTGCCGTCCTTCTTGAGGACCTGGTTGGTGGCGATCGTGGCGTGCAGGGTGACTTCCTCGCCCTTGCGGTCGACGACGATCGCGACCTTCTCGCCGGGGTGGGAGCGGATCAGGTCGGAGAGCTGGTTCCAGTCGTCGGTGCGGACGCCGTCGAAGGCGACGATCTTGTCACCGGCCCTGAGTCCGGCCGCGGCGGCCGGGGAGGCGGGGTCGGACTTCTTGCAGGTGTCCCGGTTCTGGCTCTGCGGGACCACGCACTTCTGGACCTCGCTGACCGCGGTGGTCTGCTGGGTGACGCCGAAGCCCATGAGCACGATGAAGAACAGGGCGATGGCGAGCACCAGGTTCATGAAGGGGCCCGCGAACATCACGATGACCCGCTTCCACGGCTTGCGGGTGTAGAACAGGCGGGTCTCGTCGCCGGGGCGCAGTTCCTCGAAGGCGGCCGAGCGGGCGTCCTCGATCATGCCGCGCCACGGGGAGGTGGAGCGGGCCTCGACCCGGCCGTCGGGGCCGGGCGGGAACATGCCGATCATGCGGATGTAGCCGCCGAGCGGGATGGCCTTGATGCCGTACTCGGTCTCGCCCTTCTTGCGCGACCACAGGGTCGGGCCGAAGCCGACCATGTACTGCGGCACGCGGATGCCGAACAGCTTGGCCGTGGAGAGATGACCCAGCTCGTGCCAGGCGATCGAGATCAGCAGGCCGACCGCGAAGACGACTATGCCGAGGATCATCATCAGGGTCGTCATGCACGGGCCTCCGCCGTCATCGCCGTCAGTTCCCGGGCCCGGGTGCGTGCCCAGGTCTCCGCTTCGAGGACGTCCGCCACGGTGAGCGAGGTTCCCGTGCGCGGGGTGCCGTGCTCCTCGACGACCCGGGTCACGGTCTCGATGATCCCGTTGAACGGCAGCGCGCCGCCGCGGAAGGCCTCCACGCACTCCTCGTTGGCCGCATTGAACACCGCCGGGGCGGTGCCCGCGAGCTCGCCGACGTGGCGGGCGAGGTTCACCGACGGGAACGCCTCGTTGTCGAGCGGGAAGAACTCCCAGGTCGAGGCCTTGCTCCAGTCGAACGCCGGGGCCGCGTCGGGGACGCGTTCCGGCCAGCCGAGACCGATGGCGATCGGGCCCCGCATGTCGGGGGGCGTCGCCTGGGCGAGGGTCGATCCGTCCGTGAACTCCACCATCGAGTGGACATACGACTGCGGGTGCACGACGACCTCAATGCGGTCGAAGGGAATGTCGTAGAGCAGGTGCGCCTCGATGACCTCCAGGCCCTTGTTGACGAGGGTCGCGGAGTTGATGGTGATCACCGGGCCCATCGCCCAGGTGGGGTGGGCGAGGGCGTCCTCGACGGTGACGGAGGCCAGCTCCTCCTTCGTACGGCCCCGGAAAGGGCCGCCGGAGGCGGTGACGACGAGTTTGCGCACGTCGGCGCGGGTGCCCGCGGCGAGGGCCTGGAAGAGGGCGGCGTGCTCGGAGTCGACCGGGATGATCTGGCCGGGCTTGGCGAGCGCCTTGACCAGCGGGCCGCCGACGATGAGCGACTCCTTGTTGGCGAGCGCGAGGGTGCGGCCCGCCTCCAGGGCGGCGAGGGTCGGGGCGAGGCCGATGGAGCCGGTGATGCCGTTGAGCACGGTGTGGCAGTCGGAGCCGGCGAGCTGGGTGGCCGCGTCGGGGCCGGCCAGGATCTCGGGCAGCGGCTCCCCCGGGCCGTACTCGGCGCTCAGGGCCTCGCGCAGCGCGGGCACCACGTCCTCGCGGGCGACCGCCACGGTCCGCACCCGCAGCCGCCGCGCCTGCTCGGCGAGGAGGGCGACCCGCCCGCCGTTGGCGGACAGGCCGGTCACCCGGAAGCGGTCCGGGTTGCGCAGCACGAGATCGATGGCCTGGGTGCCGATCGACCCGGTGGAGCCGAGGATCACCACGTCCTTCGGGCCGTCTTCCGTCACCGGGTCGTAGAGGCGGTGCGGATCCGCGAGGGGGGATGGACTGTCGCTCATCCCCCCATTGTGGCCGCACGGGAGCGGTGTCAGGACAGCGCGTCCCTCGCGTGGGTGTCGTCGGTCAGTCGGGGATGGTGCGGCGTACGTCGGGGCGGGGGGTGTCGGGGGTGTGGGTGTCGGCGATCCAGGGGCCGTCGTCGGAGGGGTCGATCACTCCGTGTTCGAGCCATTCGTAGGCGCCGGACAGGACGCCCTTCACCAGTTTGCGGTCCAGGTCGTCCGTGTTGTTCCACAGGCGGGTGAAGAGGGCGTCGACGCGCAGGCGGGCCTGATGGCAGAAGGCGTCGGCGAGCTGGTAGGCCTCGCGGCCGTGGTCGCCCTGGGAGCGGAGGAGTTCGGCGCGGACGCAGGCGGCGCTCATGGCGAAGAGTTCGGCGCCGATGTCGACGATCCGGCCGAGGAAGCCCTGCTTGGTCTCCATGCGGCCCTGCCAGCGGGACATGGCGTAGAAGGTGGAGCGGGCGAGTTTGCGGGCGGTGCGCTCGACGTAGCGCAGGTGCGGGGAGAGGTCGGCGCCGCCGTGCCGGAACTCGGCGTAGGAGCGGGGCAGCTGGCCGGGGCCCGCGATGAGCTTGGGCAGCCACTTGGCGTAGAAGACGCCCGCCTGGGCGCCCGCCTTCGCCTTGTCCTGGAGGGACTTGTCGGGGTCGATGAGGTCGCCGGCGACGGAGAGGTGGGCGTCGACCGCCTCGCGGGCGATGAGGAGGTGCATGATCTCGGTGGAGCCCTCGAAGATGCGGTTGATGCGCAGGTCGCGCAGGATCTGCTCGGCCGGTACGGCCCGCTCGCCGCGCGCTTTCAGGGACTCGGCGGTCTCGAAGCCCCGGCCGCCGCGGATCTGGACGAGTTCGTCGGCCATGAGCCAGGCCATCTCGGAGCCGTAGAGCTTGGCGAGGGCGGCCTCGATGCGGATGTCGTTGCGGTCCTCGTCGGCCATCTGGGACGACAGGTCGAGGACGGCTTCGAGGGCGAACGTCGTCGCGGCGATGAAGGCGATCTTCGAACCGACGGCCTCGTGGTGGGCGACCGGCTTGCCCCACTGCTCGCGCACCCCCGCCCACTCGCGGGCGATCTTCAGGCACCACTTGCCGGCGCCGGCGCACATCGCGGGCAGGGACAGGCGGCCGGTGTTCAGCGTGGTCAGGGCGATCTTCAGGCCGGCGCCCTCGGGGCCGATGCGGTTCGCGGCGGGGACGCGGACGCCCTGGAATCGGGTGACGCCGTTCTCGAGGCCGCGCAGGCCCATGAACGCGTTGCGGTTCTCGACGGTGATGCCCGGGGACGACGCCTCGACGACGAACGCGGTGATGCCGCCCTTGTGGCCCTCGGACTTCGGGACGCGGGCCATGACGACGAGCAGGTCGGCGACCACGCCGTTGGTGGTCCAGAGTTTCACTCCGTCGAGGACGTAGTCGTCGCCGTCGGGCACGGCCGTGGTGGCGAGGCGGGCCGGGTCGGAGCCGACGTCGGGCTCGGTGAGGAGGAAGGCGGAGATGTCGGTGCGGGCGCAGCGCGGCAGGAACCGCTCCTTCTGCTCGGGTGTGCCGAACATCTTCAGCGGCTGCGGGACGCCGATGGACTGGTGGGCGCTGAGCAGGGCGCCGACCGCGGGGCTGGCGGAGCCGGCCAGGGCGAGGGCCTTGTTGTAGTAGACCTGGGTGAGGCCGAGGCCGCCGTACCGGGGGTCGATCTTCATGCCGAGGGCGCCGAGTTCCTTGAGCCCGGCCACGGTCTCGTCGGGGATGCGCGCCTCGCGTTCGATGCGGGCGGAGTCGATCTCGGTCTCGCAGAACGCGCGCAGCTTGGCCAGGAACTCCTCGCCGCGGCGGACGTCCTCGTCGGCGGGGAGCGGGTGGGGGTGGATGAGGTCGAGGCGGAAGCGGCCGAGGAACAGCTCCTTGGCGAAGCTGGGCTTGCGCCAGTGCTGTTCCCGGGCCGCCTCCGCCACCTGGCGGGCCTCACGTTCGGTGACGACGGGTCGTGTGGTGGGAGTGGCGGACATGAGGCTCACCTCGCCGCGAATCGGGATCAAGGTCCAATTGGTTACCGACGGGTGCTACGCGATCGTATGTACCCGATAACGGACGGTCGCACCACCCTTCGCGCGGCCGTTCGGCCCAGCCGTGGTGTTCACTGGCTGCGGGAGGGGTCGGGAAAGAAAGCTGTCGAAGCGCTTCGACAGCCTATGGACACCCACCCGCGCTGGGGCTACTGTCGAACCACCCTCACCCGCCATTGTTCGCACTGCGCGTTGTCGAAGCGCTTCACAAAGCTTGGAGAGCGGATGGTCACCCTCGCCGAGGTCGCCCAGCACGCCGGAGTCTCGGCGAGCACGGTGAGCTATGTCCTCAGCGGCAAGCGGTCCATCTCCGCGACCACCCGGCAGCGGGTCGAGCAGAGCATCCGGGAGCTGGGGTACCACCCGAACGCCGGTGCCCGGGCCCTGGCCAGCAGCCGGTCGAACATCATCGCGCTGATGATCCCGCTGCGCACGGACATGTACGTGCCGGTGATGATGGAGATCGCCATCGCGGTGGCCACCACCGCCCGCACCCACGGCTACGACGTCCTGCTGCTCACCGGCGAGGAGGGCCCGGACGCGGTGCGCCGGGTCACCGGCAGCGGGCTCGCCGACGCGATGATCCTCATGGACGTCGAGCTGGAGGACGAGCGGCTGCCGCTGCTGCGCGGCGCCGACCAGCCGTCGGTGCTGATCGGACTGCCCTCCGACACCACCGGTCTGACGTGCGTGGACCTCGACTTCACGGCGACGGGCGCGCTGTGCGTGGAGCATCTGGCGTCGCTCGGGCACCGGGACATCGCCGTCATCGGCGAGGCCCCGGCCGTCTACGAGCGGCACACCGGCTTCGCCGAGCGCACCCTTCAGGGACTGCGCGCCCGCGCCCGCGAGCTGGGGCTGCGGGTGCTGCACCGCCCGTGCGAGGGCGGGTACGACGCGATGGCGGCGACGCTCGCCCGGGTCTTCGACGAGCGTCCGGCGACCACCGGGTTCGTGGTGCAGAACGAGTCGGCGGTCGAGCCGCTGCTCGCGCTGCTGCGCCAGCAGGGCCGGGCGGTACCGGAGGACGTCTCGGTGGTGGCGGTCTGCCCGGACCAGGTCGCCGTCCAGGCGTCGGTCCGGCTGACCTCGGTCGCCATCCCGGCCCAGGAGATGGGCCGGTACGCCGTGGAACACCTGGTCGCCAAGCTGGACGGGCGCGGCAGCGACGAGGTCGTGCTGATCGCGCCCGAGTTGACGGTCCGCGCGAGCACGGGACCGGCGCCGGCCGCGTCCTGACGGGCGCGGTCCCCACGGCTCTCGTCCCCACCGGGCGCGCGCCCTTTTCCCGGCCCTGTCCGGGCCCAGTCGGCCCTTCCGGGGCACCCCCATGTCTTCAGGAGCACGCGACGTGATTCAGCCTGCCGAAACACAGCCCAAGGTCAGCCTCGCGCAGTCCTCCCCCACCGTCGGCACGTTCCGCGAGCAGGGCGGCGCGCTGGAGTGGAGCGGCCGTCAGGAGACGCTGCGGATCGAGCCGTGGGGTCCGGACGCGGTCCGGGTCCGGGCCCGGCTGGGCGGACCGGTCCTCGACGGGCTGCCGGGCGCGCTGCTCGCCGAGGCCCCGCCCACCGAGTCCACCGTCAAGATCGGCGACGGCGAGGGGCGGCTCACGGTCGGCGCGCTGACCGTGCGGGTGAACGCCGAGGGCCTGATCCGCTTTGTACGCACCGACGACGGCGCCGAACTCCTCGCCGAGGAGCGCGCCCACTTCTGGTGGCCGGGCCCGCGTCTGTACACGGCCGTCGGCAATGGCCACCACCGGCTGGAGCAGCGGTTCGCCGCGTACGACGACGAGAAGCTGTACGGCCTCGGCCAGCACCAGCACGGCCGGCTGGACCAGAAGGGCCTGGTGGTGGATCTGGTCCAGCGCAACGCCGAGGTCTCCATCCCGGTCCTGACCTCCAGCCGCGGCTACACCCTGCTGTGGAACAACCCGGCGATCGGCCGGGTGGAGCTGGCGCACAACGGCACCCGCTGGGTGGCGGACTCGGCGCGCCAGATCGACTACTGGATCACCGCGGGCGCCCCGGCCGACGCCCAGCGCCGCTACAGCGCGGTCACCGGCCGCACCCCCATGCTGCCCGCGTGGGCGGCGGGCTTCTGGCAGTGCAAGCTGCGCTACCGCACCCAGGACGAACTCCTCGCCGTCGCGCGGGAGTACAAGCGCCGGAACCTGCCCATCGACGTGATCGTGTGCGACTTCTTCCACTGGACGCACCTCGGCGAGTGGAAGTTCGACCCGAAGGAGTGGCCGGACCCGGCGGCGATGGTCCGCGAGCTGGACGAGCTGGGCATCGAACTCGTCGTCTCGGTGTGGCCGTCGGTGTCCCCGCTGAGCGAGAACCACGCGCTGATGGAGCAGCGCGGCTACTTCATCGGCACCCAGTACGGGCCGATGGCGCACGCCGACTGGCCGGACAAGGAGGTCGCCTCCACGGTCCAGGTGGCCTTCTACGACGCGACCAACCCCGAGGCGCGGGAGTTCGTGTGGTCCCGGGTCCGGGACAACTACCTGGTGCCGTACGGCATCAAGGCGTTCTGGCTGGACGCCTGCGAGCCGGAGCTGAAGCCGGGCTTCCAGGAGAACCTGCGCTACTGGGCGGGGCCCGGCCTGGAGGTCGGCAACCTCTACCCGGCGGAGAACGCCCGCACCTTCCACGAGGGTCTGAAGGAGTCCGGCGAGGAGGAGATCATCACCCTCAACCGCTCGGCGTGGGCGGGCAGTCAGCGCTACGGCGCGGCCCTGTGGTCCGGTGACATCGGCACCGACTTCGCCACCCTGCGCCGCCAGATCGCGGCCGGCCTCAACACGGCCCTGTCCGGCATCCCGTGGTGGAACACCGACATCGGCGGCTTCCACGGTGGCGACCCGGACGACGAGGAGTACCGGGAGGTGCTGGTCCGCTGGTTCCAGTTCGGCGCGCTGTCCCCGCTGATGCGGCTGCACGGCTTCCGCGAGCCCGGCATGCCGCTGGGCCCGGAGATGACCGGCGGTCCCAACGAGGTGTGGTCCTACGGCGAGGAGGCCGGGGCGATCCTGGAGACGTATCTGCGGCTGCGCGAGCGGCTCAAGCCGTACGTCCTGAACGTGATGCGCGAGGCCCACGAGGAGGGCCTGCCGGTGATGCGCCCGCTGTTCCTGGAGTTCCCCGGCGACCAGGCCGCCTGGCAGATCGACGACGCGTATCTCTTCGGCCGTGACCTGCTGGTCGCACCGGTGCTCACCGCGGGAGCGACGGCCCGTACGGCGTATCTGCCGGCGGGCGCGTCCTGGACGGACGCGTGGACCGGTGAGACCTACGAGGGCGGGCGGGCCGTGACGGTCGACGCCCCGCTGGACCGCATCCCGCTGTTCCTGCGGGACGGGGCGCAGCTGCCCGTGGCGGAGTAGCCGCGTGGTGACGGGGGCGCCCGGAGAGGGGACCGGGCGCCCCCGTCCCGGGTCAGCCGCCGCTGACCGTCAGGTTGTTGGTGGTGAAGTTCAGGCCGCCGGAGGACGAGGTGATCTCGTAGCCGAACTGGACGTCACCGATGGTCTCGTTGCCCATCCAGCCCTTGGTGTCCTTGATCCACTTCAGGATCGGCAGGATGTTGACGGTGCCGGAGTTCGAGTCCGAGGTGCGCAGGAACGAGAAGACCTCGTTGTGGCCGTTGCTGCCCTTGTAGACGTTCCAGGTGTGGCCGCCGAGGGTGACGGTGCCCTGGGCGGTGCCGAGCGGGCCGACGGCGCCGTTGTGGTTGACCCAGAGCATGATCTCGTAGTCGTAGTCGGTGTCCCAGATGTCGTACGACGTGTTGTACGCGCCGGACGACGGGACGGTGACGTTGTAGTTGCTGGTCAGCGAGGTGATGGAGGTGATCGGCTTGTTGATCACCTTCTTGGAGTTGGGGTACGACTTGATGCCGCCGGTGTTGGGGTGGTCGGCCCAGACGCCCCAGTTGGTGCCGGAGTTGGCCCAGACGCACTGGCTGCCGGCGCCGGAGCCCCAGACGTTGTTGTAGAGGGTGTAGCCGTTCAGGGTGGTGTTGCCCCACTGGTCGCAGGAGTTCCAGACCGCGGCGTGGGCGGGGGCGGAGGCGAGGCCGACGGTGGCGCCGAGGGCGAGGGCAGGGGCCAGCAGGGCCTTGGTGATCATGGGGAGTGCGGTGCGTGCTGCCATGGTGTCCCTTCCATGGGTGGGGGAAATGTGGGGGTCACCGTGTCCTCAGGTGGAGGACGCGGTCCTCTCCGGCGACCAGGTCGAGGGGCTCGGTGCCGGAGGGGGTTCTGAGTTCCACGCGGGTGGTGCGGGAGGGCCGTACGACCGCCGTCGCCCGGGTGCGGCTCCAGGCGAGGTCGATCTCCGCGCCGAACCTCGTGCGCACGCCCCGCAGTTCGCCCGCCCGGAGCCGGTCCGGGAGGGCGGGGAGCAGCACGAGGCGGCCGGGGGTCGACTGGACGAGCGTCTCGATCAGTACGGCGGGCAGGGTGTGCGCGGCGTCCGCGTTGTAGACGTCGCGCCGGGGGTAGTGCGCGCTCATCAGGGACGCATGGAAGAAGTCGCCCTTCAGCACCTGGTCGAGCGCGTGCGCGACCCGGTCGGCGTCGCGCAGCCGGGCGGCGACGAGGGCGTGGTGGAGATGGCCGTGCGCGGAGTCGTTCTCGGCGCCGCGCAGTTCGAGCGCCCGGTGGGCGGCCTCGGCCAGGCCGGGGGTGTCGTAGGGGTTGATCTCGTCCAGGGGCCACACGCCGTAGAGGTGGCTGAGGTGGCGGTGGTCGTAGGAGTCCTCAAGGCCCGGCCAGGCCCATTCGGCGAGGGCGCCGTCCGTGTTGATCCGGTGGGGTGGGAGCCGGTCGGCGAGGGCGCGCCAGCGGTCGGCGTGCTCGGGGTGGTAGGCGGCGGCCGTCAGCAGGGCGTGCCGGGCGGCGGAGAGGTCCATGGCCGCGTCGATCGCGCCCCAGCCGCCGTTCGCGGGGCGGTTCTCCGGTGAGTAGGAGGGGACGATCACCAGGTTGCCGGCGGGGTCGGTGCGGGTGAGGAAGTCCTCGTAGAACAGGGCGACTTCGGCGAGCGCGGCGGCGGTGCGCGGGTCGCGGGTGCCGTAGGTCTCGTCGTGGTCGACGAGCGGCTTGAGCAGCCAGTCGGCGCCGGCGGTCCACAGGTGCAGGGGATATTCCCGGCTGAAGTGGTAGGCGTGCCCCGACTCGCCGTCGGTGTGCGCGGGCGCGACGGCTCCGCGAGCGCCGAAGACGGCGCGGGCGTTGTCCCGCCAGTCGGCGAGCTGGCCGTGGATGAGGGCCGCGTGGGCCTCGGTCACCTCGGGCAGGGCGCCCGCCGCGGCGGAGGCGGTCTGGAGGTTGAGGTTGGCGTCGTTGGTGAAGGCGCCCGCCCAGGCGGTGTCCCAGTCGCCGGTCCACAGCCCGGTCAGGCGGGGCGGGAACATGCCGCTCGCGGACAGCAGGTGGTAGCGCCCGGCGGCGAACAGCCGCTCCAGCAGGGCCGGGCTCTCGGGGTGTTCCAGCAGCTCGGAGCCGGGCAGGGCGCGCTCGGCGGGGTCGGCGGCGAGGTCGAGGGTGACGCGGGTGTAGGCGGTGCGGTGCTCGGCGGTGTGCCGGGCGAGGAGGTCGTCGTACGACCCGCCGTCGAGCAGATCGCGCAGGGCGCGTCCCTCGGCGGCCACGTCCAGCTCCCCGGTGTGCCGGTGCACCCGGGTGAGCAGCAGGAGGGCCGTAGCGCCCTCGATCCGCGCGCCCGGCGGTGCCAGCCGGGTCGTTCCGCCCTCGGCGACGGCCAGGGTGACGCCGGTGTACGCGAGGTCGCTGCCCGGGTAGCGGACGCGCAGGCCGAGCAGGGCCCCGTCGGCGGTGAGGACGGCGCCCTCCCCGACCCCGAGCCCGTGGGGGGCGCCGGGGAGGCGGGGGTCGAGGGAGAGGCCGAGCGTGAGGCCGGGCGCGGTGACCCGCTGGACGATCACGTCGTCGGCGCGGGAGACGAAGACCCGGCTGGTCCGGTCGCCGTGGACGGCGGTGATCTCGCCGGTGGTGAAGTCGACGGTCCGCCGGTAGGGGCCGCCCGGGGCGGGGGTGCCGCGCAGCCGGGTCTGGAAGGCGGGGTGGAAGGAGCGCACCCATTGCAGGGGGCGGCCGTCGGTGAAGGTCTCGGCGGCGGTGAGGTCGCCCGCGAGCAGCCGGTCCTGGAGGGCGGGGAGGCCGGCGGCGAGCTGGGGCGGGCGGCGGTACCGGTCGTCGCCGGGGCGGACGAGGGTGTGGTGGGTGACGATGACACGGTCGTCGTCCGGATCGCCGAACACGAGGGCGCCGTGGCGGCCGTTGCCGCTCAGGAAGGCGTCCTCCCAGCGGCCGGCGGGCCGGGGTTCCCAGGTGCCGTGCACGGGCCCGGTGCTGCTCGTGACCTGGGCTCCCGACAGGTTCGGGTCCACGGGCGCACCGTTCGCGGTCGGGGCTCCCCCGGAGTCCACGGACGTACCGCTCATGGCCGCAGCACCGCCACGCCGTAGCGGTCCAGGCGGACCTCGTCCGTGACCGTCGCACCGGTGAGCAGGTCGTGGTGGCGGCCCGGCACCGGCACGGTCACCGGCTCGCGGCCGTGGTTGAGCACGAACAGCAGTTCGCCGCGGCGCACCGCCTCCACCGTGGCCGGGAGTCCGTCGAGGACGGGGCGGACCCCCGCCTCGGCGGCGGCGCGGGTCAGCAGGCCGCGCAGGGCGTCCGGCTCGGGGAGCGTGGAGACGTACCAGGCGCGGCCCCGGCGCAGCACGGCGGGCAGTCCGTCCAGCTCGCCGCCCCGGTAGCGGACGGTCTCGGTGACGTCGTCGGCGGCCTCGATCTCCTCCGACCACAGAGTCGCCCGGAAGCCGTCGCACTCGACGCTCTCCCCCGCGTCCAGCGGCCACCACTCGTGCAGCACGCGGATGCCGAACAGCTCGCGCAGCCGGGCGTCCACGCCGCCCGCGCGGACCCGGTCGTCCTCGTCGGCGACGCCGGTGAGGAAGCCGCAGACGAGGGTGCCTCCCGCTCGGACGTAGCCGAGCAGGTTCTCGATCGCCGCGTCCGTGAGGAGGTAGAGCTGCGGGACGACGACCAGGCGGTAGCGGCTCAGGTCGTGCTCGGGGTGGGCGAAGTCGGTGGTGAGGTGGGCCTCCCACAGGGCGCGGTGCCAGGCGTGCAGGACGGCCGGGAGGTCGACCCGCCGGGACGGGCGGGCTTCCTGGTCGCCGGCCCACCAGGCGTGCCAGTCGTGCAGGATCGCCACGTCGGCGGTGAGGTGCGTGCCGGTGACCTCGGCGAGCCGGTCGAGGTCGGCGCCGATCCGCTTGACCTCCTGGAAGGTGCGGCCCTCCTCCCCCGCGTGGCTGACCATCCCGGAGTGGAACTTCTCCGCGCCCTGCCGGGACTGGCGCCACTGGAAGTAGCAGACGGCGTCCGCGCCGCGGGCCACGGCCTGGAGCGACCAGAGCCGGTTGAGCCCGCGGGGCTTGGGGTGGTTCACGCCGCGCCAGTTGACCGGGCCCGCGGCCTGCTCCATCAGCATCCAGGGGCCGCGCGCCTGGGAGCGGGTGAGGTCCTGGACGAGGGCGCCGTGCTGGGCGCCGAGCGGGTCGCGCGGGTCGGGGTAGAGGTCGACGGAGACGACGTCCTCCTCCTCGGCCCAGCGCCAGGCGTCCTGGCCCGTCCACAGCGGCATGAAGTTGGTGGTGACCGGGAGGTGCGGGGTGTGCCGTCGCACGATGTCCCGCTCGGCCGTGAAGCACTCCAGGAGCATGTCGGAGGTGAAGCGCCGGAAGTCCAGCACCTGGGTGGGGTTGTGCAGGTAGTGGGCGCGGCGGGGCGGGATGATCCCCTCCCAGGTGTCGTAGCCCTGGCTCCAGAAGGCGGTGCCCCAGGCGGTGTTGAGGGCGTCGAGGGTGCCGTACCGGCGCTGGAGCCAGCCGCGGAAGCGGGCGGCGGCCTCGTCGCCGTGGTCGAAGGTGCAGTACTCGTTGTTGATGTGCCACAGGGTGAGGGCCGGGTGATCGGCGTAGCGGGCGGC
This sequence comes from Streptomyces sp. NPDC052773, assembly GCF_044547145.1. Taxonomy (NCBI): domain Bacteria; kingdom Bacillati; phylum Actinomycetota; class Actinomycetes; order Kitasatosporales; family Streptomycetaceae; genus Streptomyces; species Streptomyces sp. NPDC052773. The sequence continues at coordinate 75,868 of NZ_JBITZX010000009.1, forward strand.
CAGGTCCTCGGTGATCGCGGCGGCGAACCGCCGGTAGACGGCGCTGGAGTGCGAGAAGTGCTGGCGCCCGCCCCAGTGTTCGACGCGCCCGTCGGCGTCCCGGGGCAGGGTCTGCGGGTACAGCCGGCCGAGCCAGGGCGGGGGCGAGGCGGTGGGGGTGGCGAGGACGACGCCGATGCCGTGGTCGTGCATCAGGTCCATCAGCGTGTCCAGCCAGCCGAACTCCCGTGCTCCCGGCTCGGGTTCGAGCTTCGACCAGGAGAAGACGCCGAGGGTGACGGAGTTGACGCCGGCTTCCTTCATCAGCCGGACGTCCTCGTGCCAGGTCTCCTCGGGCCACTGTTCGGGGTTGTAGTCGCCGCCGAAGAGCAGTCGGCCGCGGGTGACATCGTCGAGGCGGGGCATCAGACGGGCTCCCCGTACTGGATCCCACGGCCGTTGGTGGCGACGTAGACCCGGCCGTACACGCGCGGGTCCCCGGTGATCGTCTCGCCGGTCCAGCCCCACTGGTGGCGGTCGTCGTTGATCCGCGTCCAGGTCCTGGCCTCGTCGTCGGAGCGGTACACGGCGGTGATGTCGTCGACAGCGCCGACCTGGTAGATCGCCGGGTAGGCCGCGCCGTCGGCCGCCTTGCCGAAGCCGAGGGTGTACGAGGCGCGGCAGCCGTCGATCCTGGCGAAGGCGGTCCCGCCGTCCGTGGACCGGTACAGCCCGTTCTCCTTGGTCGACAGCCACAGGTCGCCGGAGCGTCCGGGAGCCGCGACCAGCTTGAACTGGCTGTCGCCGGCGGGCAGTCCGCTCGCCCGGGCGGTGAAGGTACGGCCGCCGTCGGTGCTGGCGAACAGCGTTCCCGTCCCGGTGTCGTACGCGTAGAAGCGCGCCGGGTCGACGGGGTCGGCGACCGGTGTGGCGCCCTTCGGGAAGGAGGCGACCTCGGACCAGGTCGCCCCGTGGTCGGCCGAGCGGTGGGCGGGGTACCGGGTGCCGTCCCAGTGCACGAAGGTCCACAACAGGAGGGTCCCGTCGGCGTTGACGGCGATCGGCCCCGGCGCGTCCTTCGCGAGGGCGGGCTGGGTGGCGAAGGGCTCCCAGGTTTGGCCGCCGTCGTGCGAGTGGGCGCCGTTGCCGTGGTCGCCCCAGCCGGTGCGGACGACGTACGACGGTTTCCGCGCGGCCTGCGCGAGCCCCGTCGCGGTCCCGAACACCGGGTTGGCGGCCATGCCGCGCGAGGGGGACGCGGTGAGCCGCTCGTGGTACATCACACCGATGTCCCCGAGCCCGCTGAGCAGATGCGCCTCCCCTTGCGGGGGCGAGACGAGCTGCCGCACGGACGCCTCCTCCAGGCCGCGGATCTGCGGCGCCCAGCGCCTCAGGTCCCGGGTGCCGTAGAGGGTGGCGCCGGTGCCGTAGACGATGTGGCGCGAGTCGTACGGGTCGACGGCGAGCGCCTGGATCCACCAGCCGAACTTGGGTGTCTCCCCGCCCCACTTCAGGTACGGCGTCTCGGACACGTCGAGGACGGCGGACTCCTTCAGGGAGGTCCAGGAGCGCCCGCCGTCGGTGGAGCGGTACAGGGTGTCGACGGCGGCCCAGCGGTTGTTGGTGGACACGACCACGGTCCCGGGGCGCCGGGCGTCGACGGCGACGCCGCCGTATCCGAAGGTGTCGGCGGCTCCGTCCGGCTTCGCGGGGGTCACCTCGGTCCACCTGCCCGTGGCGCAGGCCAGCTTGTGGACGCTGCCGTCCGTCTGCCCGTTGGGCCCGGGCGCGTCGGCGTACGTCACGTACAGCTCGCGGGTGTGGCGGTCGTACGCGGCGCGGATCGGCACCCTCGCGGCAGCGCCGGACGGCTGTCCGGGGACGGGCTGCCAGCGGGTGCCGTCCGTGGTGCGGAAGAGGTTCGCCGCCGTGCCGTCGCCGTCGCCCCAGCCGGCGTAGACCGCGCGGCCGGCGGCGACCAGGAAGGTGACGCCCTGGCCGGAGGCTCGCGGGGCGGCCGGGAATCCGGTGGCGGGCGCCCAAGTGGCGCCCCGGTCGGTCGACTTCAGCAGCCCGTCGTGCCGGGTGCCCAGCCACAGCGTGTCACTGTCGCGCGGGTCGACCAGCAGCCGCTCCCCGGTGCCCCGCCCGTCCTCGTTGGCGCCGAGCTTCACGGTGAGGTCGGTGCGCCGCCAGGTGGCGCCCCGGTCCTCGGACCGCAGCACCGCCCCGTTGCCGGACCAGGGCTGGGTGTAGGTGCCGAGGGCGAGATAGAGCCGGTCGGGGTGCGCGGGGTCGACCGCCATCGCCTCCACGCCGAGCAGATTCCAGTCGTCCCAGCCGATGCGGTCGGTGAGCGGGGTCCAGCGGGCGGCCCGGTCGTCCCAGCGGTAGGCGCCGCCGATGTCTGTGCGGGCGTAGGCGAGTCCGCGGACGGTGGGGTGGAACAGCACGCCGGTGATGAATCCGGTGCCGCCGATGACGACGTTGCGCCAGCGGTAGGCGGGTGTTCCGGCGGCCTGGCCGGCCTGCGCGGGGACGGCGGGCAGAGCGGTGACCGCGGCAGCGGCGACGGTCCCGGCGAGAACGGTACGCCTACGAGGGAGGGGCATGGGCATGACACACCTCGGTTTCTGAGGAATGGGGGTCACGGGAACTTGCTCAGGGGCGCGGGGCCGTTTCGCGATGCGGGCCGCCGCGTGGGCGCGACCAGCCACAACGGCGCCGCAGGCAACAACGGACCCGCACCCCTACGGCGAAAACCTCACCCCTTCACCGCTCCCGTCAACATCCCCTTCTTGAAATGCTTCTGGACGAACGGCGACACCACCGCCACCGGCAGCAACGCCAGCACCATCACCGCCATCTGCACGGCCAGCGCCGAGATCTGCCCCGTCTTGATCGCCTGGCTCATCCCCACCGGCTGTTCCTGCTTCTGCACCAGCTGGATCATGACGTTCTGCAACGGCATCATCTCCTGGTCACTGAGGTAGATCGACGCGTTGAACCACGCGCTCCAGTACCCCACCGCGTAGAACAGAGTGATCACCGCGACCACGGCCCGCGACAGCGGCAGCACGATCTTCCACAGGATCCGCCAGTCCCCCGCCCCGTCGATCCGCGCGCTGTCGATCAGTTCGGGCGAGATGTTCATGAAGAACGCGCGCAGCACCAGGATGTTGAAGACGCTCACCGCGCTCGGCAGGATCAGCGCGAGATACGTGTCCGTCAGCCCCAGCGACTGCACCAGCAGATACGTCGGGATCAGCCCCGCGCCGAAGAACATCGTCGCGAGCAGCGTCATCAGCATCCACCGGTGCCCGAGCGACCCGCTGCGCGACAGCCCGTACGCGGCGAGCACGGACACCGTCATCGAGAACAGCGTGCCGACGAACGTGACGCCCAGGCTGACGAGCGTGGCCCGGGTGACCTGTCCGCCGCTCAGCAGCTCCTGGTAGGCGACGAAGGTGATCTCCCTGGGGATCAGCACCAGACCGCCGGCCTCGGTGATGGTCTTCTTCGAGGAGAGGCTGGTGACGACGACGATCCACAGCGGGAACAGCACGGCGAGGCAGGCACCGGCGAGGACGATCCCCTTGCCGGCGAGCCCGGCCCGCCCGGGCGGCTCCTCCCAGACGGGCCGCGGCGGGGCCTGCCACCAGCGGGGCGCCTTCTCCCCCACCGGCTTGTGCCTCTGGTCCAGGACGGCGGTCACTTCTTGTACACCCCCTGCTCGCCCATCATGTGGGCGACCTTGTTCGCGGCGAGCACGAGTGCGACGCTCACCAGCCCCTTGATCAGGCCCGCCGCCGCGGCGAAGCTGAAGTCCTGGTTGCGCACGCCGTTCCACCACACATAGGTGTCGAGGACCTCGGCCGCGCCGGGCCCGACCGCGTCGCGTTGCAGCAGGATCTGCTCGAAGCCGACGGTGAGCGCGTCCCCGACGCGCAGCACCAGCAGGAGCGCGATCACCGGCCGCAGCGCGGGCAGCGTGATGTGCCACATGCGGCGCCAGCGTCCGGCACCGTCCATGGCCGCCGCCTCGTAGAGGTCGGGGCTGACGGAGGCGAGCGCGGCGAGGAAGACGATGACGCCCCAGCCCGCGTCCTTCCAGACGCCCTCCGCCGTCACCAGGAACTTGAAGATCCCCGGGTCGGTCATGAGGTCGAAGCCCTCGTACCCGTGCTGCCGCAGGGTCTGCGCGATGATGCCGGCGCCGCCGAAGATCTGCTGGAAGACGGTGATGACCAGCACCCAGGAGAAGAAGTGCGGCAGGTAGAGGATGGCCTGGGACACCGCCCGCACCCGGGGCCTGATCACGCTGTTGATGAGCAGCGCGAGCAGGATCGGGACGGGGAAGAACAGCACCAGCTGGAGGAAGAACAGCACGAGGGTGTTGCGTACGGCGTCCCAGAACGCGGAGTCCTCGAAGATCCGCTGGAACTGCTCGAAGCCCACCCAGGGGCTCTCCAGCATGGCGACGAACCCGTTCTCGCTGATGTACGGGTCGTACTCCTGGAAGGCGACGACGTTGCCCAGGATCGGTACGTAGTTGAAGAGCAGGACCAGCGCGATCGCCGGCAGGGTCATGAGGATCAGCGTGCGGTCGCGACGCAGCCTGAGTCGCAGGCTCAGCTTGCCGGGGCGGCTCGCGGGGCGCCGCCCGGAAGGGGTGTCCGGCGTCCGCGCCTCGGCGTTCTTCGTGTGCGCCTCGTCCCTGCTGCGAGGCACCGTGCTGTGGGACACGGCCGTCTCCTTGCCTCAGCGCCGGGTCACTGCGCGGAACCGTTGTCGTCGAGCAGCTTCCGGTACCAGTCCCGCAGCTTGTCGCCGCCCTGCTTGCGCCAGTCGGAGACGGCCTGCTGCATGTCGCTGACCTTCTTGCGGCCGCGGACGATGTCGTCCTCCAGCTGCTCGAAGTCGTTGGAGAGGTTGGTGTAGCGGGCGGGCTCGGTGATCTGCATGCCCCAGAAGGCGGACTTGCTGGTGAAGGCGCCCATCCGCTGCTGCCACTCGACCTGCTCGCGGGTGATGTCCGGGAACTCCGGGTGGGCGATGGTGGGGGCGGGGCTGGCCAGCATCACATAGGCGTTGGCGACCTCCGCGTTGCCCTTGTCGTTCTTGAGCGGCATGCCGTCCTTGACGCTGTAGTGCGTGCCTTCGACACCGTAGTTGGTGAGCATGTACTCCTTGGTGCCGTACGGGGCGGCGGTGACGTTCGCGGCGGCGAGCACGTCCTCGATGACGGCCTTGGACGCCTTCTTGCTGACGAAGGCGAAGATGCCGGCGGGCGATCCGGCCCACAGCCGCGGGTCGCCCCCGTCGTGGCCGAAGATGTCCATGCCGGCGATCCGGAACTCGGGGTTCTGGGCGGCCTGTTCGGACATCTTGCCCCACCAGTCCGAGATGTTGTTGTTGTACATCAGGACCTGGCCGGAGGTGAACCGGTCGCCCGCGGTGCCCTGGGTGGCCGCCTTGGCGTCGGGGTGGACCACGCCCGCCGCGTACAGCTTGCGGGTCCACTCCAGCGCCTCGAGGAACTCCTCGGTCTCGACGCGGTAGACCAGCTTGCCGTCGACCTGGTTCCAGCCGAGCGGCTTCTCGCTGCCCGACAGCACGCCGAAGATGTTGAAGGCGGTCCACTTCATGTCGTCGCAGGCCCAGACCTTCGCCCGGGCGTTGGTGATGTCCTTGGCGAAGGACAGGAACTCGTCGGCGGAGCGCGGGGGCTGCCAGCCCTCCTTGTCGAAGACGTCCTTGCGGTAGAAGGGGACGATGCCGGTGACGGAGGGGGACGGCTGGGGCAGGCCGCGCAGCTTGCCGCCGAAGATGGAGTACTGCCAGGCCTCGGTCGGGATGGCGGCGAGGTTGGGGTACTTCTTCACCGCGTCGCCGGACAGGTACGGGCCGAGGTCGGCGAACTTGCTGATGATGGCGCTGGGTATCTTGCCGCCCATGTTCCAGCTGGGGATGACCACGACGTCCGGCATGTCGCTGGAGGCGAGGACCGCGCCCAGCTTCTCGTCGTAGGTGATGCCGTCCTGGTTCTGCCAGGTGATGTCGACGCCGATCAGGTCGTTCATCGCCGTGTAGTAGGGGTTGTTCCCCTTCGGCGGGGAGCCCCAGAACGGCGACATGATCCTGATCGAGGCGCCCTTGCCGAGCTTCTTCGGCACGGACGTCTTGAGGTCGGCGAGCACGACCTTGCGGGTGAAGCCGATGGCGGAGCCGTTCTTCGCCGGGATGTCCGGGGTCACCACGTTGCTGGCCACGTACGCCGGCAGCAGCTTCTGTGCCTTCTTGCCCGACGTGGTGCCCTCGCGGGAGTCGCCGTCCTCCGAACCGCCACAGGCGGCGAGCAGCGGCATGCCCCCGGCCACCGCTGCGGTGGCGACCGCCGTGGAGGCGAGGAAGCTTCTCCGGCTGGGGCCGGAGGAGACGGAAGCGGCGTTCGGCGTCATTGCGTCAACCCTTCGTGGCGCACCAGGACACCCGGCGGTGGGGCCGTCGGCTGCGGTGTCTTGAGTGGAACTGGCTGAGCCGAAGCGTTCCTTCGACTTCTGAAGGTCGAGTGCGTCGAAGCGCTTCGATGTTGCTGCGAGGTTAAGTGAACGCTGAGGGGTGCACAAGGGTCGTTCCCAAGATTCCTGAGAGCCGTGGACCCCGGCTCAAGCCCTCTGGCCTCCTCCTACACACCTTGAAATGTCGGCCGCGTGCAGGAGTTGTTGCCCCGCGATGTCTTGACACCCAGCCGTCGGCCGATTGAGCATCGAAGCGCTTCGAAAGCGCCTCGCCGCTCCATCCCGAGGGGAACCCCACGTGACCGAACGAACGCCGCCCGCACCGCCTTTCCGCGATCGACACCTGCCGTTCGCGAAGCGCATCGACGACCTGGTGGCACGGCTCACCCTCGACGAGAAGATCTCCTTCCTCCACCAGTTCACGCCCGCCGTGGGCCGTCTCGGCATCGCCGCTTTCCGCACCGGCCAGGAGGCGCTGCACGGCGTGGCCTGGATGGGCCCCGCGACGGTGTTCCCGCAGGCCGTGGGTCTCGGCGCGACCTGGAACCCGGAGTTGGTGCGCCGGGTCGGCGACGCGGTCTCCCAGGAGATCCGGGCGATGCGCGCCCGCGACGAGCGGGTCGGCCTCAACGTGTGGGCGCCGACGGTGAATCTGCTGCGTCATCCGCTGTGGGGCCGCAACGAGGAGGGCTACTCCGAGGACCCCCGGCTCACCTCGGCCATCGCCACCGCCTACACCCACGGGCTGCGCGGCGACCACCCGGTGTACTGGCGCACCGCGCCCGTCCTCAAGCACTGGCTCGCCCACAACAACGAGACGGACCGGGACACCTCCTCGGCCTCGGTCCGCCCGCGCGTGCTGCACGAGTACGACCTGCGGGCGTTCCGCGACACCGTGGAGGCGGGCGCGGTCGCCGGGGTGATGCCGGCGTACAACCTGGTCAACGGCCGCCCCAACCACGTCTCCCCCTATCTGCGCGAGCAGTTGCGCACCTGGACCGACGAGGAGCTGCTGGTCTGCTCGGATGCGGGCGCGCCGTCCAACCTGGTCGACTCCGAGCACTACTTCGACACCCACGAGGAGGCGACGGCGGCGGCGCTGCTGGCCGGCGTGGACAGCTTCACCGACCACGGCACGGACAGCTCGAAGATCACGGCGCGGCTGCGGGGCGCGCTCGCGCGGGGCCTGCTGACCGAGGCGGACATCGACACCGCGGTCCGCCGCCAGCTCTCGGTCCGCTTCCGGCTCGGCGAGTTCGACGGCCCCGACGCCTACGCCGCCCCGGGCGCCTTCGACACCCCGGAGCACCGGGCGCTCGCACTGGAGGCTGCGGAGCAGGCGATCGTCCTGCTGAAGAACGACGGCCTGCTCCCGCTGACACCCGACACCCGGCTCGCCGTCGTCGGCCTGCTCGCCGACGAGTGCAAGCTCGACTGGTACAGCGGCACCCTGATCCACCGCTCGACCCCGCTGGAGGGACTGTACGAACGGTTCGGCACCGAGCGGGTGAGCTTCGCGGAGGGCGTGGACCGGGTCCGGCTCCGGACGGCCGAGGGCACGTATCTCCACGTACCGCCGGCCGGGCGGACGGACGAGCGGGCACGCGGCGCCGAGGGCGCGCTCGACCCGGCGCTGCTCGCGGGGCGCACCGACCTGCCGCCGCTGACCACCGACGCCGGCGGCACCGAACTGGCCCTGATCGACTGGGGTGAGGACGTGCTGACGCTGCGCGCCCCCGACGGGCGCTATCTCTCCGTCGCCGAGGACGGCTACGTCCGCGCCGCCGCGGACCAGCCCGGCGGCTGGGTCGTCCAGGAGACGTTCCGCCTCGAACCCCACGAGAACGGTCACCTCCTGCTCCACCTGGGTACGGGTCGCCACGTCTGTGTCGCCGCGGACGGCGTGAAGGTTGCCGCGCCCGGCTCGCCGGACGAGGCGACCGTCTTCGCGCTGGAGGTCACCGAGCGCGGCGAGGACGCGGTGGCGCGGGCGGCGGCCGACGCGGACGTGGTCGTGGTGGTCGCGGGCAACGACCCGCACCTCAACGGCCGCGAGACGGAGGACCGTACGACGCTGCGGCTCCCCGGGCACCAGCAGCGCCTGCTGCGCGCGGCGCGCGCCGCCAACCCGGACACGGTCCTGGCGCTGGTGTCGGCGTACCCCTACGCGGTGGCCCCCGAGACGCTGCCCGCGATGCTGTGGACCGCCCACGGCGGCCAGGCGGCCGGCACCGCCCTGGCCCGGGTCCTGGCGGGCGACGTCTCACCGGCCGGCCGCCTGCCGCAGACCTGGTACGCGGACGACGCGGACCTGCCCGGCCTCCTCGACTACGACGTGATCGGCAGCCGCCAGACGTACCTGTACTTCGAGGGCACGCCCCTGTTCCCGTTCGGCCACGGCCTGTCGTACGCGCGCTTCACGTACGGCGGACTGACGGCGCGGGCCGGGGACGGCTCGGTGCGCGTCTCCTTCTCGGTCACCAACACCGGCGCGGTCACGGCGGACGAGGTCGCGCAGCTCTACACGCGGGCGGCGGACCCGTCGGCGATCCGCCCGCGCCGCCAGCTGCTGGACCACGCGAGGATCACCCTGGCGCCGGGCGAGACGAGGGAGCTGTCCTTCGACGTCCCGCTGTCCGCCTTCGCGTTCTGGGACGTCGCGCGGGGCGACTGGCGCGTGGAGCCCGGCCCGTACGAGCTGCTGGCCGGGGCCTCCTCGGAGGACATCCGGCTGCGGACGACGGTGACGCTGGACGGCGAGCCCGCGGCGCCGCGCGCGGTGGTGTCCCGCGGCCTGGACGCGGTGGACTTCGACGAGCAGAGCGGCACGCGGATCGTGGACCGTACGAAGGTGTCGGGCGACGCGGTGACACCGGCGGCGGAGGCCGCCGATCTGGTGTACCGCGACTGCGACTTCGGAACGGGCGTCGCGGAGGTCACGGTCGAGGTCGCGGGCGAGGGCGGCACGGTGGAGCTGTCGCTGGACGGCGGCGCGGCGGCGACGGCACTGACGCTCACGGCCCCGACGACCGGCCCGTACGACTACACGACGCTGACCGCCGGCTTCACCGCGGACGGCGTCCACGACGTCCACCTCAGACTGCGCGGCCCGCTGCGGCTCGCGCGCGTCGGCTTCTCCGGTTGAGGGTCCGGACAAGGCCGACACAGGGAAGGGCCCGGCACCGGAAGGCATCGGTGCCGGGCCCTTTCGGGACGGCGAACTCGCGTCGAGGACGAGCTTACCTGAAAACGGTTCCCATTAGCCATAGGCGGAGGCGGGCATCGGCCGGACGGCTAGCGGAACGACAACGGCCGGAGCCCCCGCACAGTCGGGCTCCGGCCGTCGGCTTGTCGTGCCGCTCAGGCTGCCGTCTCGCTAGAGAGCGAGACCGGTGAGGACGAGCACCCGCTCGTAGGTGTAGTCGTCCATGGCGAACCGCACGCCCTCGCGGCCCACGCCGGACTGCTTGACGCCGCCGTACGGCATCTGGTCGGCGCGGTAGGACGGCACGTCGCCGATGACCACGCCGCCGACCTCCAGGGCGCGGTGGGCGCGGAAGGCGGTCTGGAGGTCGTGGGTGAAGACGCCGGCCTGGAGACCGAACTTGGAGTCGTTCACGGCGGCGAAGGCCTCGGCCTCCCCGTCGACCTTCTGCACGGTGAGGACCGGGCCGAAGACCTCCTCGCAGGCGATCGTCACGTCGGCCGGGACCTCGGCGAGGACGGTCGGGGCGTAGGAGGCGCCGTCGCGCTTGCCGCCGGCGAGCAGCTTGGCGCCGGCCGACACGGCCTCGTCGACCCAGGACTCGACGCGCTTGGCGGCGTCCTCGCTGACCAGCGGGCCGACGTCGGTGGCGTCGTCGCTCGGGTCGCCGGTGACCTGGGCCTCGACGGCGGCGACGATCCGCGGCAGCAGGCGGTCGTAGACGGAGGCGTCGGCGATCACGCGCTGCACGGAGATGCAGGACTGGCCGCCCTGGTAGTTGGAGAAGGTGGCGATACGGTTCGCCGCCCAGTCCAGGTCCTCGTCGCTCGCCCAGTCGGCGAGGACGACCGCGGCGCCGTTGCCGCCCAGCTCCAGGGTGCAGTGCTTGCGCGGCACCGAGTCCATGATCGCGTAGCCGACCTTGTCGGAGCCGGTGAAGGAGATGACCGGCAGCCGCTCGTCCTGAACGAGGGCGGGCATCCGGTCGTTCTCCACCGGGAGGATGCTCCAGGAGCCGGCGGGCAGCTCGGTCTCGGCCAGCAGCTCACCGAGGATCAGGCCGGACAGCGGGGTCGCCGGGGCGGGCTTGAGGATGATCGGCGCGCCGACCGCGATCGCCGGGGCGACCTTGTGGGCGCACAGGTTCAGTGGGAAGTTGAACGGCGCGATGCCGAGCACGACACCCTTCGGGAAGCGCCGGGTCAGCGCGAGCCGGCCCTGACCACCGAGGTCGGTGTCCAGCCGCTGCGCCTCGCCGCCGTTGAACCGCCGGGCCTCCTCGGCCGCGAACCGGAACACGGACACCGCGCGGCCCACCTCGCCGCGGGCCCACTTGATCGGCTTGCCGTTCTCGGCGGAGATCAGCCGCGCGATTTCCTCGGTGCGCTCGGCGAGCCGCTTGCTGACGTGGTCGAGCGCGGCGGCGCGTACGTGCGCGGGCGTCGCGGCGAACTCGTCGCGCACGGCGTACGCGGCGGCCACAGCCTCCTCGACCTGCGCGTCGGTCGGCACGCTGACCTGCCCGACCAGCCGACCGTCCCACGGCGAGTTGACATCGAAGGTGCTCTCACCGGTGACCGGACGGCCGGCGAGCCAGAAGGCGTGGGTGGAGGTCATGGTCGTAGCCCGTGCCCTTCCGCGTTGGGGGTGGTGTTGCCTGTCGGATCCACGGTAGGGGCGCGGGGGCGGTGGGGGGCTTGTCCAGAACGTAGTGGTGAGGGGTGGGGGTGCGCCGGTTTGGACCGTCTGGGAGGGCGCGGTCAGGCCAGGAGCCGGGTCACGGCGCCGGAACCGGCGGCGCGGCCGTGCCGGCGGAAGGCGATCGTCAGGAACGACGGCTCGTCACCCGCCACCTACTGCTCCGCCGCCGTCGCCTTCAGCGCCAGCCACAGCTCCATCCGTACGTCCGGATCGTCCAGGGAGCGGCCCAGGATCTCCTCCACGCGTCGCATGCGGTAGCGGAGGGTGTGGCGGTGGACGCCGAGGTCGGCGGCGGCGGCGTCCCACTGGCCGTGGCGGGAGAGCCAGGCGCGGAGGGAGGCGACGAGGTCGCCGCGGCCGGTGGCGTCGTGGTCGTGGAGGGCGCGCAGGAGGCCGTCGGCGAAGGCCTTGACGGCGTCGTCGGCGAGGAGGGGGAGCACCGAGCCGGTGGCGAGCTGTTCGTGTTCGACGAGGATGCGGCCGCGGCGGCGGGCCACGGAGAGGGCCTGTTCGGCCTGTTTGTAGGCGGCTGCCGCGGCGGTGGGGCCCGCGGGGGCCGAGAGGCCGATCACCAGGTCGTCGTCCTCCGCCGCAGAGGGCTCGCGGACGGTGCTCGCCGTGCCGCGGGCCGCCTCGAGGGACGCCGCGTACTCGGCGCAGGCGCGGGCCGCGGCGCCGCCGTCCGCGGCGAGGACGACGAGGCGTTCGCCCTCGGGGACCGCCAGCACCGCCTCGCCGGCCCGGGCTCCGGCCGCCTCGACGGCCTCCGCCAGGCCGCTCCCGCCCGCCTCGCCCTCCGCGACGATCACGCGGAAGGGGGCGTCGAGGAGGCCGCCGTAGAGGTCTCCGGCGACGGCGCGGGCGTGGTCCGGCTCGCCCGCGAGGAGCATCCGCAGCACGGCCGCGCCGATGCGCTGCTCGGCCTCGTGCAGGGAGCGGGAGCGTTCCGTCGTCAGGGTGAGCAGGGCGATCGCGGAGTGGACGGCGTAGCGCTCGGCGGTGCCGAGGGCCGCTTCCGTGCCGACCGCGAGGGCCGCGCGCGGGCGGCGGCCGGTGCCGATCGAGTGGAGTTCGACGCGGTCCTCGTGGTCGGGGCCGCCGACCACCGAGCTGGCCGGGGCCGGGCGGTCCCGCAGCCGTTCGACGTCGGCGGTGAGGCGGGCGGCGCGGCGGCCCGCCCAGTCGGGGGCCGCGGCGACGACGGCGCCGGACGCGTCGTAGAGCGCCGCCCAGCCGTCGACCTGGGCGGCGAGCGCGCCGAGCAGGCCCTCGGGGCCGTCGTTCAGAGCCTGTTTCGTCAGTTCGCGCTGGGCGGCGAAGCCCGCCGTCACCGCGCGGTACTGGTCGGCCGCGATGGCCGCCGACACCGCCTTGGTGATCGCCAGGAAGGGGGTGCGGCGGGGCACTTCGAGGAGTGGCAGGCCCTCTTCCTCCGCCGCGTCGACCAGCGCCTTCGGGATCTCCTCGTAGTTGACCCCGATCGCGAAGCCCAGGCCGACGACGCCCGCGCCCACCAGGCGCCGGACGTAGCGGCGCATGGCCTCCGGATCCTCCGCGTCCAGCTTCAGCGCGGTGATCAGGAGCAGTTCCCCGCCCTCCATGTACGGCACGGGGTCGGCCAGCTCGCTGACGTGCGCCCAGCGGACGGGCACGTCCAGCCGGTCCGCGCCCGCTCGGACGGTCAGCTTGAGCGCCGAGTGGTGGACGAGGGAGGCGAGCGTGGGAGGCATGGGGCCTGCACAGCCTTCGGAGAGGGGGAAACGGGTGATCTTTTGGCCGTCGCGTATGAACGGCCTCTACCGATTCTGCCTCACCGTATGAGCGCCGGGCGCCGTGTCAGCCCCGCAGGTCCACCAGCAGCGGCGGCGCGTGCTCGCCCTTGACGTTCGTCAGGGAGAGCACCGCGTGGCCCGGCGGCACCGCGTGCGCCAGCTCCGACGCGGACCAGCGCTCCCGCTCCACCTGCCGCACCGTCACCGCCCGCGCGGTCGGCGCCTTGCCGGTGATCACCCGGCGCAACATGTGCACGGCCTTCCCCGCGGGGGTCTCCGCGATGATCTGCCGGTCGGTGACGTCCCGCGCCTCGGTCCACTCCTTGCCCCACACCTCGGCGAAGTCCTGCCCGTCCCAGGGGGTGAGGCCGGACAGGGCCACCCGGCATCCGGTGGCGCCGAGGAGCGGGCCGCGCAGCGGACGCGGTACGTCGTCGAGGGTGCGCAGCGTGAGGACCGCGCCCGCGTTGGCGGAGCGCAGGCGCTGGATGCCGCGCACCGCCTCCGGTGTCACCACGCCGGTCGCGTCGTCGAGGATCATGCAGGCGAACAGCGAGCGGTCCTCCCGTACCGCCACGCTCGCCGTGAACTGGGCGAGCACCAGCCGGGCCAGGATCCGGGAGGCGTCCGCGTGGCCGCGCGCGGGCAGGTCGATCCGGACGCGGACGGGGTGGTCGAGCGCCTTCAGTGAGAACGGCCGGGACTGGCCGGACGTGTCGAAGAAGCCCGCGAACGCCGGGCGGTCGAGCAGGGCGATCCGGTCGGCCAGGACCCCGCCGACGTCACCCGGGTGAGCCATCTGGCGCTCGCGCGCGTCCAGCTCCCGCAGCAGCGACTCCTGCCCGGCCTCCACCAGACCGGCGCGCAGCTCGGCGAGCGGGCCCGGCGCCCCGTCGAGCAGCGCGCGCAGCTCGGGTACGGACGGGAAGCGGCCGTGGACCGCGCGGTACGGGCCGAGGAGCTGGGCGAGGACGGTGGTGGAGCGGCGGCTGTCGCTGCCGGGGTGCGGGTCGGCGAGGTCGCCCACCAGGGCCTCGGCCAGTACGGCCGCGGCCTCGTCGGGGTCGGTGGTGCCGCCGTACAGGTCCAGGTCGTACATCGACTCGGGGTTGCCGATGCGGACGACGACGTCGTAGGCCTCGGCCGGGCCGAGTCCGGCGCCCGCCGCGCCGACCACCACGACGGCGGCCCGCCCGGTCAGCGCGTGCAGGCACAAAGACTCGGCGAGCGGGCGGACCAGGGTGCCGGTCTTGCCGGAGCCGGCCGGGCCGACGGCGAGCAGGGAGGTGCCGAGCAGTTCGGGGCCGAGGGCGAGGCCGGTACCGCGGTAGGCGTAGGGGTTGCGGGGGTCGTCGGCGGTGGTGCCGAGCCGGACCTGGCCGGTGAGCAGGTCGTGCCGGGCCTGGCGGCCGGGCAGGTCGCGGGCGCCGGAGGGGTGCGGGCAGGCGGCGGAGCCCTCCCGCAGGACGGCGCCGGTGAAGGTGGCCAGGCTGTGCCGGCCACTGCGGACGCCGTGCCAGGCGCGAGTGATGCGGGCGTGGTCGACGTCCCGCATCAGGCCCTGGCGGGCCTCGGTGGCGAGCCGGTCGGCGGCGTCGGCGGCCCCGGCGGCGCGCAGCGCGGGGAACTCGGCGGGGTCCTCCTCGGGGGCGGGCGGGCGCTGGTTCTCCGGGGCGGCCGAGCGCCGCCAGGCAGGCGGGCCGTAGCGGCGCCACAGCTCGCCCCAGCGGCCCAGCCGGCCGACGCCGACCAGGATGATCAGGGCGACGATCACGTAGTAGGCGTAGACGACCACGACGGCGGCGAAGCTGTGCGGCTCGGCCCAGGAGTCCGGGATCATCGCGTACAGCGGCAGCAGCCACCAGCCGCCGAGGTAGCCGTTCCACAGCAGCGACCAGATCAGCCAGCCGACCAGGAACGCGATCACCGCTCCGGCGGCAAGCTGCCGGCCGGGCACCACCTCGGGCTCCTCGTCGGGCCGCGGCCGGTGTCCGAACCGCCATACGCCGGGCGCGGCCTCGGGGCGCGGGGTGCGCAGCCAGGCCAGGAAGGCGGAGCCGTCGGGAAGCGGTGGGACGGGTGGTGCCGCGGGGGGCCGGGGCGGCGTCACCGGCATCGCCGGCGTCACCGGTGTCTCCGGCGTCTCCGGCGGCCGTGCCGGACGCGGCACCGGTTCGGCATGCGTGCCCCGCGCGTCCCGGGTCCCGTCGCTGTCCATCGCCCTTGCCCCCTGACCAGCCGCCGCGTCCGCGTTCGCGTCCGTCCTGTGCACCATCAGCGAGTCAATCTAACGCGCGGGCAGGGCGAGTTCACCGGTGACGCGGCGGGGCACACCGACGGGGACACCGGTGACGCGGCGGGGCACACCGGCGGCGACCTGCCCGCGCCACGGCCGCCCGCCCCCGGCCGCCTATGTCCACGACGGACAACCGGCTTCGCCGACAACGCCCACATGGAGCATGCCCACCCCCTCCCACCCGTCTTAACCTGCGAGAAAAGAAGACAAGCGTCCGGAAACACCCCCAGGAGCCCTCATGACCGCAGTTCCGCAGGAGCGCCGCGTCGTCACCGCCATCCCCGGCCCGAAGTCGCAGGAGCTTCAGGCCCGCCGTACCGCCGCGGTCGCCGCGGGCGTGGGCTCCGTGCTGCCGGTGTTCACCGCGCGCGCCGGCGGCGGCATCATCGAGGACGTCGACGGCAACCGTCTGATCGACTTCGGCTCCGGTATCGCCGTGACGTCCGTGGGCGCCTCCGCCGAGGCCGTCGTACGCCGCGCCTCCGCGCAGCTCGCCGACTTCACCCACACCTGTTTCATGGTCACCCCGTACGAGGGCTACGTGGAGGTCGCCGAGGCCCTCGCGGAGCTGACCCCGGGTGACCACGCCAAGAAGAGCGCCCTGTTCAACTCGGGCGCCGAGGCCGTCGAGAACGCCGTCAAGATCGCCCGCGCGTACACCAAGCGCCAGGCGGTCGTCGTGTTCGACCACGGCTACCACGGCCGTACGAACCTCACGATGGCGCTGACCGCGAAGAACATGCCGTACAAGCACGGCTTCGGTCCGTTCGCGCCCGAGGTCTACCGCGTCCCGGTCGCCTACGGCTACCGCTGGCCGACCGGCCCGGAGAACGCCGGCCCCGAGGCCGCCAAGCAGGCCATCGACCAGATCACCAAGCAGGTCGGCGCGGAGAACGTGGCCGCGATCATCATCGAGCCGGTGCTCGGCGAGGGCGGCTTCATCGAGCCGGCCAAGGGCTTCCTGCCGGCGATCGTGAAGTTCGCCAACGACAACGGCATCGTCTTCGTCGCGGACGAGATCCAGTCCGGCTTCTGCCGCACCGGCCAGTGGTTCGCCTGCGAGGACGAGGGCATCGTCCCGGACCTGATCACCACCGCCAAGGGCATCGCCGGCGGTCTGCCGCTGGCCGCGGTGACCGGCCGCGCCGAGATCATGGACGCCGCGCACGCGGGCGGCCTGGGCGGCACCTACGGCGGCAACCCGGTCGCCTGCGCGGGTGCGCTCGGCGCGATCGAGACGATGAAGGAGCTGGACCTCAACGCCAAGGCGAAGAACATCGAGGCGATCATGAAGTCGCGCCTCGGTGCCATGGCCGAGAAGTTCGACATCATCGGCGACGTCCGCGGCCGTGGCGCCATGATCGCCATCGAGCTGGTCAAGGACCGCGCCACCAAGGAGCCGAACCCGGAGGCGACCGCCGCGCTCGCCAAGGCCTGCCACGCCGAGGGCCTGCTGGTCCTGACCTGTGGCACCTACGGCAACGTGCTGCGCTTCCTGCCGCCGCTGGTCATCGGCGACGATCTGCTGAGCGAGGGCCTCGACATCATCGAGCAGGCGTTCGCTCGTATTTGAGCGAAAAACGCGGCTGCGGCAGAGCGTGTGAAGAAGGTGTGCGAGGTGGATGACAGGACGCCGTTCCGGCTGTCCTCCTCGCCGGACCTGCCGTAGGTTCTCAGCAGATGAGAGATACACCCCGCCCACAGGGGACTGTGGGTGACACCAGGCCGTGGCCTCCCCAGCTTCGACCTGGTCGTGCCCTCGCGCACACCACCGGGGCCTTCGGCTCCGGATCTCCTCACCGATCGGACGGTCGCCCGCCCCAGACCCCCCGGGGCGCGCGGCATTCCGGTCCGTTCGGCCGCCCCGGAACCATCCCCCCTGTTCCGGGGCGGCCGACCCCTTTCCTGCTCCTGCCCCTGGTCCTTTTCGCGCTGATCACCTGGCAGGTCGTCGTAGACGGTCCGCTGATCCGCCTGGACGAGCGGCTGAGCCGCGCACTCGTCCACCCGGACCGTATCTCCGAACTCCTCGCCGACCTCGGGAACGTGCCGGTGGCCGTCCCGGTCCTGGCCGTGGCGGCGGCCTGTGCCGCTTGGCGCGCCCGCGCCACCGGTACGGACCACTGGTGGCGGCCGTCCGTCGCGGCGGCCGTCCTCATGGCGCTGGTCCCCGCGGTCGTCGTCCCGCTCAAGGTGCTGACCGACCGCCCGGGCACCCCGGCCGTCCCGCCCGCGACGGGCTACTACCCCTCCGGCCACACCGCCACCGCCGCCATCGCCTACGGCTGCGCGACCCTGCTCCTCCTCCCCCGGCTGCGCCGCACCGCCGCCCGCCGCACCCTGATCCTGCTGAGCACCGCGCTGATCCTCTGCGTGAGCTTCGGACTGGTACGGCAGGGCTATCACTGGCCGCTGGACGTGGTGGCGAGCTGGTGTCTGTCGGCCGTGCTCCTCGGACTGCTGTGGTGGCCGCTCAGCGGAAGTAGCCGTCGAACGTCCGCTGGAACTCCCAGCCGCCGAACCGGTCCCAGTTGATCGACCAGGTCATCAGGCCGCGCAGGTCCGGCCAGGTGCCGTGGGTGGCGTACGAGCCGCAGTTCGCCTTTCTCGTCAGGCAGTCCAGGGTCTTCACCACCTCGGCCGGGGACACGTAGCCGTTGCCCGCGTTCGTGGTGGCCGGCATGCCGATGGCGACCTGGTCGGGGCGCAGGGGCGGGAAGAACTTGTCCGGGTCGCCCGCGACGGGGAAGCCGGTGAGCAGCATGTCGGTCATGGCGATGTGGAAGTCGGCGCCGCCCATGGAGTGGTACTGGTTGTCGAGGCCCATGATCGGGCCCGAGTTGTAGTCCTGGACGTGCAGGAGCGTCAGGTCGTCGCGCAGGGCGTGGACGACCGGGAGGTACGCTCCGGCGCGCGGGTCCTGGCCGCCCCACTTGCCGGTGCCGTAGTACTGGTAGCCGAGCTGGACGAAGAAGGTCTCCGGGGCCATCGTCAGGGCGAAGTCGTCGCCGTACCTGGCCTTCAGGGTCTTCAGGGCGGAGATCAGGTTCACGATCACCGGGGTCCTGGGGTTCCTGAAGTCGGTGTCGTCGGCGTCGAGAGAGAGGGAGTGGCCCTCGAAGTCGATGTCGAGGCCGTCCAGGCCGTACTCGTCGATGATCTTCGAGACCGATGCGACGAAGGTGTCGCGGGCGGCGGTCGTCGTCAGCCGCACCTGGCCGTTCTGGCCGCCGATGGAGATCAGCACCTTCTTGCCGGCCGCCTGCTTGGCCTTGATGGCCGCCTTGAACTCGGCGTCCGACTCGACGTTCGGGCACTCGGTGACGGGGCAGCGGGTGAAGCGGATGTCGCCCGAGGTGACGGAGGTCGGCTCGCCGAAGGCCAGGTCGATGACGTCCCAGCTGTCGGGGACGTCGGCGAGGCGGGTGTAGCCGGAGCCGTTGGCGAAGGTGGCGTGGAGGTAGCCGACCAGGGCGTGGGGCGGCAGGTCCGGGGTGGTGCCGCCGGAGCCGGGTGCCGTGGTCGCGGTGACCGTGGCCGAGCGCGCGGACTCGCCCGCGTCGTTCACGGCGGCGACCTGGAAGGCGTACGCCGTCGAGGGCGCGAGGCCGGTCACGGTGGTGGAGGTGCCGGTGACCGTCCGGACCTTGGCGCCGTCGCGGTAGACGGCGTAGCCGGTGGCGCCGGGGACGGCCGTCCAGGCCAGGGTGACCGAACTCGCGGTGACCGCTTCGGTCTTCAGGCCGGCCGGGGCGGCGGGCGGCTGGGCGGGGCCGGTGCCGGGGCCGGTGAGGGAGAGGTCGTCGGCGTGGTAGGCGCCCGTGCCGTACCAGCCGTGGGTGTAGACGGTGACGCGGGTGGTCGACGGGCCGGTGCGGAAGGTGGTGGTGAGCTGCTGCCAGTCGGTGGCGGACTGGGTCCAGGTGGAAACGTCGGTGGTGCCGGTGCCGGACGCGCCGAGGTGGACGTAGGAGCCGCGGACGTGACCCGTGAGGGTGTACGTGGAGTCGGGTCGCACGGTCACGGTCTGGGAGCAGCGGGCGTTGTCGCCGCCGTCTGGGGTCGCGCGCAGGGCGGAGGTGCCGCTGCGCACCGGTGAGCCGACGGTCGTGCCGGCCGTGCAGGTCCAGCCGTCGAGGCCGGCCTCGAAGCCTCCGTTGCGCAGGAGGTCCGCGTCGGCCGCACGGGCGGCCGAGGAGAGTGCGGCGGTGCCGGGCAGGGTCAGGGCCGCGGCGGTGAGCAGGGCGAGGGGTCTGACGCGTCCGAAGCGTGCGCGGTCCACAAGTGCCTCCGGAGGTGGGGGAATTGGAGGGGTGGAGCGCTCACAACTTGGTCCAGACCAATCACCGTGTCAAGGGCTAGGACCGGTCGTCCTCGGTGGCCAGGCCCGCCGCCGCCTCGTGCATCGCCAGTTCCAGCAGCGCCGGATCGGTGAGGGTCCCGGACCCGTCCGGCGGCACCAGCCAGCGCACCCCGCCGGTGGACCGGCCCGGGTACGGCACGACGATCCAGGTGCCGGCCCCGGCGGTGCGGATGCCGGTGCCGAGCCAGCGGGCCGCGGTGCCCGGCGGCACGAAGAAGCCCATCCGGGCGTCGCCGAAGTCCGCGAGCACCGGGCCGGGCCGGTCGAGGATGCGGGTGAGCACGTCCAGCGTCGGATAGCCCAGCTCCCCCGGCAGGATCAGGACGTCCCAGGCCTTGCCCGCGGGCAGCAGCGTGACCCCGAGGGGGTTGCGCTCCCACTCCCAGCGGCAGGCGTCGGGATCCGGTGCGACGGATGACAGCCACTCGACGGCCGTCTTTGCCCCAGTCATGGAAAAGACCTTCCTGTCCTCTCGTGGACGCGTGCACGTCCACGAGGGAGAGGGAGGTCGCGGCCCGAGCATTACGCGAGTTCGGCCCGCTCTTTGCGGTGACCCGCGTCACAGGCCGGCGGTCGGGTCAGCTGTCGAAGCCCAGCCCCAGCCGGTCCATGGTGCGCAGCCACAGATTGCGTCGCCCGCCGTGGGCGTCCGCCCGGGCCAGCGACCACTTGGTGAGCGCGATCCCGGTCCAGGCGAACGGCTCCGGCGGGAACGGCAGCGGCTTCTTGCGGACCATCTCCAGTTCGGTCCGCTCGGTGCGCTCCCCCGCCAGCAGGTCCAGCATCACCTCGGCGCCGAAGCGGGTCGCGCCCACGCCGAGCCCCGTATAGCCCGCCGCGTACGCCACCTTGCCCTGGTGGGCGGTGCCGAAGAACGCGGAGAACCGCGAGCAGGTGTCGATCGCGCCGCCCCACGCGTGGGTGAAGCGGACGCCCTCCAGCTGCGGGAAGCAGGTGAAGAAGTGCCCGGCGAGCTTGGCGTAGGTCTCCGGGCGGTCGTCGTACTCGGCGCGCACCCGGCCGCCGTACGGGTAGATCGCGTCGTAGCCGCCCCACAGGATCCGGTTGTCGGCGGACAGCCGGAAGTAGTGGAACTGGTTGGCGCTGTCGCCGAGGCCCTGCCGGTTCCGCCAGCCGATGGCGGCGAGCTGTTCGTCCGTGAGGGGCTCGGTCATCAGGGCGTAGTCGTAGACGGGGACCGTGTAGTGCCTCACCCGCTTCACGAGGCTGGGGAAGATGTTGGTGCCGAGCGCGACCCTGCGGGCGCGGACCCGGCCGTAGGGGCTGCGTACGGCCATGCCCGCGCCGTAGGGCTTCAGCGTGAGCGCGGGCGTGTGCTCGTAGACGCGCACGCCGAGGTTCACGCAGGCCCGCTTGAGGCCCCAGGCGAGCTTGGCGGGGTTCAGCATGGCCACGCCCCGCTTGTCCCACAGGCCCGCCTGAAAGGTGGGCGAGTTCACCTGCGCGCGGACCGCGTCGGCGTCCAGGTACTCGACCCCGTCGGCCAGGCCCTCGCGCTCCATCCGCTCGTACCAGTCGCGCAGTTCCCACGCCTGGTACGTCTCGGTGGCGACGTCGATCTCGCCGGTGCGTTCGAAGTCGCAGTCGATGCCGTGCCGGGCGACCGCCTTCTCGATCTCGTCGAGGTTGCGGGCGCCCAGCTCCTCCAGCTTGTGGATCTCGTCCGGCCAGCGGGTCAGCCCGTTGGGCAGCCCGTGGGTGAGGGAGGCGGCGCAGAAGCCGCCGTTGCGGCCCGAGGCGGCCCAGCCCACCTCGCGGCCCTCCAGCAGCACCACGTCCCGCTGCGGATCGCGCTCCTTGGCGATGAGCGCGGTCCACAGTCCGCTGTAGCCGCCGCCGACGACCAGCAGGTCGCAGGTCTCGGCGCCGGTCAGCGCGGGCTCGGGGCGGGGTCTGCCGGGGTCGTCCAGCCAGTACGGGACCGGCTGGGCTTCGGAAAGGGACTTCGTCCAGTCGGACTTGTTGTCACTGCCACGGCTCATGGCGCTTGGGGCCATGATTTCAACTCCCTACAAGGGCTCTATGCCTTTTGCTTGGTGCGGCGATTACCGATGAGCATCGAGACGAGAACGAACAGCACGGCGAGGACGAACATGGCCGTGCCGATGACGTTGATCTGCACGGGCGTGCCGCGCTGCGCCGAACCCCACACGAACATGGGGAAGGTGACGGTGGAGCCCGCGTTGAAATTGGTGATGATGAAATCGTCGAAGGAGAGCGCGAAGGCGAGCAGCGCGCCCGCGGCGATTCCGGGTGCCGCGATCGGCAGGGTGACCCGGATGAACGTCTGGAACGGGCCGGCGTAGAGGTCCTGCGCGGCCTGCTCCAGCCTCGGGTCCATCGACATGACGCGCGCCTTGACGGCCGTCACGACGAAGCTGAGGCAGAACATGATGTGGGCGATGAGAATCGTCCAGAAGCCCAGCTGGACGCCCATGTTGAGGAAGAGGGTCAGCAGCGAGGCCGCCATCACCACCTCGGGCATCGCCATGGGCAGGAAGATCAGCGAGTTGACGGCGCCGCGGGCGCGGAAGCGGTACCGCACCAGCGCGAACGCGATCGCCGTGCCCAGCGCGGTCGCGCCGAGCGTCGCCCAGAACGCGATCTGGAGGCTGAGCGAGAGCGAGCCGCACAGATCGGCGACCCCGCACGGATCCGTCCAGGCGTCCGTGGAGAACTTCTGCCACTCGTAGTTGAAGCGGCCCTTCGGGTCGTTGAAGGAGAACACCGTGACGACGACGTTGGGCAGCAGCAGATAGGCGAGCGTGAACAGTCCCGCGATGACGACGAGACGGCGCTTGAGCCAGTCGACGAAGGCCATTTAAACCAGATCCTCCGTCCCGGACCTGCGGATGTAGAACGTGACCATGATGAGGATCGCGAACATCAGGATGAACGACAGGGCGGCGGCCGTCGGATAGTCCAGGATCCGCAGGAACTGCGACTGGATGACATTGCCGATCATGCGGGTGTCGGTGGAGCCGAGCAGGTCCGCGTTGACGTAGTCGCCGGCGGCCGGGATGAAGGTCAGCAGCGTGCCGGAGACGACACCCGGCATCGACAGCGGGAAGGTCACCTTGCGGAAGGTGGTGAAGGGCTTGGCGTACAGGTCGCCCGCCGCCTCGTGCAGCCGGCCGTCGATCCGCTCCAGCGAGGTGTAGAGGGGCAGGATCATGAACGGCAGGAAGTTGTACGTCAGACCGCACACCACCGCGAGCGGCGTGGCCAGCACCCGGTCGCCCGAGGTCACGCCGAGCCAGCCGGTGACGTCCAGGACGTGCAGCGCGTCGAGCGCGCCGACGACCGGGCCGCCGTCCGCGAGGATCGTCTTCCAGGCCAGGGTGCGGATCAGGAAGCTGGTGAAGAACGGCGCGATCACCAGGATCATGATCAGGTGCTTCCAGCGGCCCGCGCGGAAGGCGATCAGATACGCCAGCGGGTAGCCCAGCAGCAGACACAGCACCGTCGCGGCCCCGGCGTACAGCACCGAGCGCAGGAACTGCGGCCAGTACTCGGACAGCGCGTCCCAGTAGGTGGCGAAGTGCCAGGTGACCTTGTATCCCTCTTCGAGGGAGCCGGTCTGCACGGACGTCGAGGCCTGGTAGACCATCGGCAGCGCGAAGAAGACCAGCAGCCACAGGATGCCGGGGAGCAGCAGCAGATACGGCATCCAGCGGCCCCGCCTGCGCGGGGGCTTCTTCTCGGGGGCGGGTGGCGCGAGGGGCGGTGGCGCCTCGGTGACGGCGGCCATCAGGCGACTACCCCCTCTTGAGGCTCTACCTTCTCCACGCCGGCCTGGATGTCCTGGGCCGCGTCGAGACCGAAGGTGTGCGCCGGGTTCCAGTGCAGGACGACCTCGGCGCCGGGCGCGAGCCGGGCGTCGCGGTCGACGTTCTGGACGTAGACCTGGAGCGCGGCGCCCGCCGGGCTGTCCACCACGTACTGGGTGGAGACGCCGATGAAGCTGGCGTCGGCGATGCGGCCGGTGACCCGGTTGCGGCCGTCCGGGATCTCCCCCGCGTCGTCGGCGTGCGTGAGGGAGATCTTCTCGGGCCGTACGCCGACCAGCACCTTGCCGCCGGTCGCCGTGGGGGCGCTGCACCGCCGGGACGGCAGGGACAGCTTGCCGCCGCCCGCCCTCAGCACGATCTCGTCGCCGCCGGCGGCGTCCACCTCGGCCTCGATGAGGTTGGAGGTGCCGAGGAAGTTGGCGACGAAGGTGGTCTTCGGGTTCTCGTAGAGGTCGGCGGGGGCGCCCAGTTGCTCGACGCGGCCCGCGTTCATCACGGCGACCGTGTCGGCCATGGTCATGGCCTCCTCCTGGTCGTGCGTGACGTGTACGAAGGTGATGCCGACCTCGGTCTGGATGCGCTTGAGTTCCAGCTGCATCTGGCGGCGCAGCTTGAGGTCGAGGGCGCCGAGCGGCTCGTCGAGGAGCAGCACCTTGGGGTGGTTGATCAGGGCGCGGGCGACCGCGACGCGCTGCTGCTGGCCGCCGGAGAGCTGGTGCGGCTTCTTGCGCGCGTGCTCGCCGAGCTGGACGAGGTCCAGCATCTCGTCGACCTGCTTCTTCACGCTCTTGATGCCGCGCCGGCGCAGACCGAAGGCGACGTTCTCGAAGATGTCGAGGTGCGGGAAGAGGGCGTAGGACTGGAAGACCGTGTTCACCGGCCGCTTGTACGGCGGCAGCCGGGTCACGTCCTGGTCGCCGAGGAAGACGGTGCCGCTGGTGGGCTCCTCCAGGCCGGCGATCATCCGCAGGGTGGTGGTCTTGCCGCAGCCGGAGGCGCCGAGGAGGGCGAAGAAGGAGCCCTCGGGGACGGTCAGGTCGAGCGGGTGGACGGCGGTGAAGGAGCCGTAGGTCTTGCTGATACCGGTGAGGCGGACGTCGCCGCTGTCGTTGGTCGTCGTCATCGTCGTCACGCCCCTGTGAGCTTCGCGAACTTCTCTTCGTAGGCCGTCTCTTCCTTCGCGCTCAGGGAGCGGAAGGCCCGGGACTTGGCGGCCATGGACTTGTCGGGGAGGATCAGCGGGTTGTTCGCCGCGTCCTCGTCGATCTTCGCCAGCTCTTCCTTCACCCCGTCGACGGGACACACGTAGTTGATGTACGCGGCGAGCTGGGCGGCCGGGCGGGGCTCGTAGTAGTAGTCGATGAGCCGCTCGGCGTTGGTCTTGTGCCGGGCCTTGTTCGGCACGAGCAGGTTGTCCGTCGACGTCATGTAACCGCTGTCGGGGATGAGGAAGTCGACGTCCGGGCTGTCCGCCTTGAGCTGGACGACGTCACCGGCCCACGCGAGACAGGCCGCGAGGTCGCCCTTGGTGAGGTCCGAGGTGTAGTCGTTGCCGGTGAAGCGGCGGATCTGGCCCTTGTCGACGGCCCTCTGCATACGGGCGATGGCCGCGTCGAAGTCGTCGTCGGTGAACTTGCCGGGGTCCTTGCCCATGTCGAGCAGGGTCATGCCGACGCTGTCGCGCATCTCGGACAGGAAGCCGACCCGGCCCTTGAGCTTGGGGTTGTCGAGCATGTCCGAGACGGACTTCACCTCGACGCCGTCGAGCGCCTTCTTGTTGTAGGCGATGACCGTGGAGATGCCGGTCCAGGGGTACGAGTACGCCCGTCCCGGGTCCCAGTCGGGGCTGCGGAACTGCTGGGACAGGTTGGCGTAGGCGGTGGGCAGGTTGGACGGGTCCAGTTTCTGGACCCACCCGAAGCGGATCAGGCGCGCGGCGAGCCAGTCGGTGACGCAGATGAGGTCGCGGCCGGTGGGCTGGCCGGCC
Source organism: Streptomyces sp. NPDC052773 (assembly GCF_044547145.1). Classification (NCBI taxonomy): domain Bacteria; kingdom Bacillati; phylum Actinomycetota; class Actinomycetes; order Kitasatosporales; family Streptomycetaceae; genus Streptomyces; species Streptomyces sp. NPDC052773. The sequence continues at coordinate 101,504 of NZ_JBITZX010000009.1, forward strand.
GCCAGCTGCGGCTTGATCTTGCCGAAGAACTCGACGTTGTCGTTGATGTCCTCGGTGTACTTGACCGTGATGCCGGTGCGCCGCTTGAACTCGTCGAGCGTCGGGTGGTGCTTCTCGCTCTCGTCGACGTCCATGTACTCGGTCCAGTTGGAGAAGTGGACGGTCTTCTCCTTGGCCGAGTGGTCCTCGGACGAGACCCCGGAGGTCTTCGCCGCCGGCGGGATGCCGCAGGCGCTCAGCGCCCCCAGACCGCCGGCCGCGAGCGCGCCGCCGGTGGTGGCGCGCAGCAGGGAACGGCGGCTGAGCGCGGCCCTGCCGTTCCGGAAGCTGCGCCGCATGGCGGCCACTTGGGCCGGGGACAGGCGGTCGGGCTCGTACTGCTCCATGCGCGTTGGTGCCCTTTCGGGAGGTCGGGCGGCCGCGGGTCAGGCGGCCTGGGTGCTATCGGTCCCCGAAGATCGTGCGGTGCCAGTCCTTGCGGGCCACCGCCGTGTTGTCGAACATGACGTGCTTGATCTGCGTGTACTCCTCGAACGAGTACGCGGACATGTCCTTGCCGAAGCCGGACGCCTTGTAGCCGCCGTGGGGCATCTCGCTGATGATCGGGATGTGGTCGTTGACCCACACGCAGCCCGCCTTGATCTCGCGGGTGGCGCGGTTCGCCCGGTAGACGTCCCGGCTCCACGCGGAGGCGGCGAGGCCGTACGGCGTGTCGTTGGCGAGCGCGATGCCCTCGTCGTCGCTGTCGAAGGGCAGGACGACCAGGACCGGACCGAAGATCTCGGACTGGACGATCTCGCTGTCCTGGGGCGCGTCGACCACGAGGGTGGGCCGGTAGTAGGCGCCGTCCTTCAGCTCGCCCTGAGGTGCCTCGCCGCCGGTGACCACGCGCGCGTAGGCCCGCGCCCGGTCGACGAACCCGGCCACCCGGTCCCGCTGGACGTGCGAGATCAGCGGGCCGAGGTCCGTTCCCTCGGCGAACGGGTCGCCGAGGCGGACGGTCTCCATGAGGGCGGCGGTGCGCGTGACGAACTCTTCGTACAGCGAACGCTGCACATACGCGCGCGTGGCGGCCGTGCAGTCCTGCCCGGTGTTGATGAGCGCGCCCGCGACCGCGCCGTGGACGGCCGCCTCCAGGTCGGCGTCGTCGAAGACGACGAACGGCGCCTTGCCGCCCAGCTCCAGGTGGAGCCGCTTGACGGTGGCGGTGGCGATCTCGGCGACCCGCTTGCCGACCGGGGTGGAGCCGGTGAAGGAGGTCATGGCGACGTCGGGGTGCCCGACGAGATGCTCGCCCGCCTCCTTCCCGGTGCCGGTGACGATGTTGACGACCCCGTCCGGGATCCCGGCCTCGGTGACCGCCTCCGCGAAGAGCAGGGAGGTCAGCGGGGTCAGCTCGGCGGGCTTCAGCACGATGGTGTTGCCCGCCGCGATCGCCGGGAGGATCTTCCAGGCGGCCATCTGGAGGGGGTAGTTCCAGGGCGCGATCGAGCCGACGACACCGATGGGTTCCCGGCGGACGTACGAGGTGTGGTCGCCGGAGTACTCCCCGGCCGACTGCCCCTGCAGGTGCCGGGCGGCGCCCGCGAAGAAGGCGGTGTTGTCGATGGTGCCCGGCACGTCGAACTCGCGGGTGAGCTTGAGCGGTTTGCCGCACTGGAGGGACTCCGCGCGGGCGAACTCCTCGGCGCGGTCGGCGAGGACGCCGGCCAGCCGGTGCAGCGCGTCGGACCGCTCGCCGGGGGTGGCCCCGGCCCAGCCCGGGAAGGCGGCGCGCGCGGCGGCCACGGCGGCGTCGACGTCGTCGGTGCTCGCGAGGGCGTAGGTCAGGACCTCCGCGCCCGTGGCCGGGTCGACGACGGTGTGCGTACGGCCTGAGGTGCCCTGGGTCAGTCTGCCGCCGATGTACTGCGCGCCCGCCGCGAAGCGGTCCTGTGCGGGAAATCGTTCCGGGGTGGTGGTGCCCGGGTTGTGCATGTCGCTCTCCTCCGCCGAGGCCCCGCCGACGAGGGTGTCCAGGGGGGTGGGTGGCGTAGCTCCAGCTCGATTTGAGTGCCGATCCTGACAGAGCACGGGGACTCCAACAAGTGATTCCGTTGTTGCCTTTTGGTTACGCGACGGAATCTGTCGACCAGGTGTCGAGTCGACGCGAAAAACCGGGGACGGAATGTCAGTGGTGGCTGCGACACTGCCGTGCATGGAGAAGATCGACTCGCGGGATGCCCTGGTCAAGCAGGTCAGGGCGGGCTCCCGGGTGAAGTATCTGCACTTCTGGGGACACCGCCCGCGGCCGGACGGGCGGATCGGCGCGAGTTGCCTGAGCCAGTGGTGGCCCTCCCCCTTCACCGTCGACGGGGTGGAGTACGCGACGGCGGAGCACTGGATGATGGCCGCCAAGGCCCGCCTGTTCGACGACGCGGAGGCGGAGCGGCGGGTGCTGGCAGCGGTGCAACCGGCGGAGGCGAAGAAGGCGGGGCGACTGGTCCGGGGGTTCGACGAGGGCGTCTGGGAGCTGGAGCGGTTCGGCATCGTGGTCGAGGGCAGTGTCCGGAAGTTCGCCGCGCACGAGGATCTGCGGGAGTTTCTGCTGAACACCGGGGAGCGGGTGCTGGTGGAGGCCAGCCCGGTGGACCGGGTCTGGGGCATCGGCCTCGCCGCGGACGACGAGGCCGCGGCGGATCCGGAGCGGTGGCGGGGTCTGAACCTGCTGGGGTTCGCGCTGATGGAGGCGCGGGGGAGACTGCGGGCGGGGGCGGGGACGGGGGCGTAAGGCGAGGGCGTAAGGCGGGGGTGCAGGGCGGCGGGGCCGCCCCCTTCTCTTTCGACTCTCCTACGACGTCCTACGGGGCCTCTTACGGCGGGTGGGACGCGAGGCGCCGTACGGCATCACCGGGTCGCGAACACCAGCACGCCCACCGCGATGCCGAGCACGACCCCGCCGGCACCGCAGATGATCCCCGCCAGAGCCTGCCCGCCGTTCGTGGCCTCGCCCCGGTTCGCCTTCCCGCGACCGATCGCGCCGAAGATCACGCCCAGGACGCCGAGGATGATGGCCACCGGCCACAGACAGAACACCACCGCCGCGACGATGCCGAGCACCAGCCCGGTCGTCCCCATCCCGTTGGCGGGCATCGGGACCACACCCGGCCAGCCGTAGTACCCGCCGCCGACGGACGTCGGTGCCGGTCCGGGTGCCGCTGCCGGCGCGTAGCCGTACGGCATCTGCCCCGGGCCCTCCGGCCCGATCGGAGGCGGCGGAACCTGCCCCTCCTGAACGGGCGGGACCGGCGGTGCGAAAGGGTTGCCCATACCGGCCGGCGGCCCGCCGGGACTCGGCGGCACGGTCGGCGCCGCCCACCCCTCGCTGGGCAGCGAGGTGATCGTCTGCTGCTCGTGCACGGGCGGTGCCACGGGAGTTCCGGAGGCGAGCGTGTCCCCCGGCCCGCCGGCATCACCACCGCTCACCGGCGGCGACGCCGCGTCCTTCCGCAACCCCACCTTCGGCTCCGGCGGCGGCGCCCAGGGATCCCGTACGGCCTCACCGTGCGACGGCGTCGAGCCCTGCGCGGTGCCGTGCTCCGGCGCTGCCGGCGGCTGCCTGTCGTCGGACATGCGCGGAATCCCCCTCTGGTCGTGCGTCCCGTCATGCTACGTCCACCCCCACGGCGCGAACCCATCCAGGGCCACGGAACCCCACCCCAGGGGGCGCGGGGAACTGCGCGCCCAGCCCCCACGAACCCGCACGACCCACGGCGGACACCCCCACCCACCCAAGGGGCGCGGGGAACTGCGCGACCAGCCACAACGCCCCCACACGAACCCACGAATCGCATCCACCCACGAATCGCACCCACCCACCCCCGTCCTACGATGACCCCGACCCACCGATCAGCCGATCACCGCGCCCACCCTCCCTCACCCCGGAGGGCGGACGCCTTCCCGGGGAGGAACCCGTGCCCGACAGCCACCGCCTCACCACACCCCCCACCGCCGCAGGCGACTTCATCGCCGGCCTGCCGAAGGCCGAACTGCACGTCCACCACGTCGGCTCCGCCTCCCCCCGCATCGTCGCCGAACTGGCCGCCCGCCACCCGGACTCGAAGGTGCCGACGGACCCCGAGGCCCTGGTCGACTACTTCACCTTCACGGACTTCGCGCACTTCATCGAGGTGTACCTGTCGGTCGTCGACCTCATCCGCACCCCGGAGGACGTCCGCCTCCTCACCTACGAGATCGCCCGCGACCTCGCCCGCCAGCAGGTGCGCTACGCCGAACTGACCATCACCCCCTTCTCCTCCACCCGCCGCGGCATCGACGAGAAGGCGTTCATGGACGCGATTGAGGACGCCCGCAAGGCGGCCGAGGCCGAGTTCGGCACCGTCCTGCGCTGGTGCTTCGACATCCCCGGCGAGGCGGGCCTGGAGGCGGCCGAGGAGACGACCCGGCTCGCGACCGACGACCGCATCCGCCCGGAGGGCCTGGTCTCCTTCGGCCTCGGCGGCCCGGAGATCGGCGTACCGCGCCCGCAGTTCAAGCCGTACTTCGACCGTGCGATCGCCGCTGGCCTGCGGTCCGTGCCGCACGCGGGCGAGACGACCGGCCCGCAGACGGTCTGGGACGCCCTCACCCACCTGCGTGCCGAGCGCATCGGCCACGGCACCAGCTCCGCCCGGGACGAGAAGCTGCTCGCGCACCTCGCCGAGCACCGCATCGCGCTGGAGGTCTGCCCGACCTCGAACATCGCCACCCGCGCGGTCCGCACCCTGGACGAGCACCCCATCCGGGAGTTCGTCCGCGCCGGCGTCCTCGTCACGATCAACTCCGACGACCCGCCGATGTTCGGCACCGACCTGAACACCGAGTACGCGGTCGCCGCCCGCCTCCTCGACCTGGACGAGCGCGGCCTCGCCGACCTGGCGAAGAACGCCGTCGAGGCGTCCTTCCTCGACCCGGCCGGCAAGGCCCGGCTGGCCGCCGAGATCGACGCGTACACCGACAGCCACACGGCCCGCCGCCTCGCACCCTGACCCGCGCCCGCACCCCCACTCGCGCCCGCGCATGGGCCCGACACAATGGACCCATGCGCAACGTGACCGCCGTCGCCCACCGCGGCGCCCCGTACCTGGCCCGCGAGAACACCCTGCGCTCGCTGCGCATCGCACTCGAACTGGGCGCGGACGCGGTCGAGATCGACGTACGGCTGACCCGGGACGGCGTCCCGGTGCTGCTGCACGACGAGACGCTGAAACGGCTCTGGGAGCTGGACAAGCCCGTACTGGCGCTGACGGCGGCCGAGTTGAACGAGGTGACGGCGGAGCAGGTGCCGACGCTGGCCGCGGCGCTGGCGGCGACGGAGGGCAGCCGGGTGATGCTGGACCTGCCCGGCACCCCGGACGTGCGGGCGGCCCGCCGGGTGGTGGACGTGGTCCGCGACTGCCATGCCGAGGACCGGGTGTACTACTGCGCGGGCGCCGCCGCGATGCTCGCGGTGCGCACCGCCGACCCGGCCGCCGAGATCGCCCTGACCTGGACGACGCTGGCGCCGCCGCGGCCCGCGCTGCTGGACGCGGTGCGCCCGCGCTGGCTCAACTACCGCTTCGGTCTGGTCGGCCGCGACCTCGCCGCCCGCGTCCACCGCGACGGCTATCTGCTCTCCGTCTGGACCCCGGACACCGTCCGCGCCATGCGCCGCCTGCTCGACCTGGGCGTCGACTCCATCACCACCAACCGCGTGGACGCCCTGTGCGCGCTGCGCGGCCGGGGTTAGCCGCGCGGCCCGGCGTACTCCAGCGGCGGCGCGATGGCCTGGGCGTCCGCATCCTCCCCCACCCACAGCCCGATCAGCAGTGCCGCCGTCGCCTCCACGAGCCCGGCCCGTTCCAGCCCGCCGGCGGACAGCGGCACACAGCCGAGGTCGCGGACGAGGCGCCGTACGACGGCGAGCGCCGCCTCGTCGTCGCCGCACAGCGGCACCGCCAGCGGGCGGCCGGCGAAGACGGGCGGGGTCAGCCGCCAGACGTCGACGTGGCAGAGGTTGAAGGCCTTGACGACATGGGCGCCGGGCGCGGCGGCGGCGATGCGTTCGGCCGCCGAGGGGCCGCCGCCCGTGCGCAGGGTGAAGCCCGGGCCGACCGGGTTGGTGCAGTCGATCAGCGTGCGCCCGCGGAGTACGTCCGCCAGCCCGGCGACGACGTCCACGACCGCCTCGTAGGGCAGTGCGAGCAGCACCGCGTCGGTGCCGTGTTCCGCCGCCGCCCGCAGCCCGCCGTCCCGGCGGCCACCCGTCGTCACCTCGTGTCCGGCCCGCCGCCACTGTGTACCGAGGGCATCCGCCATGTTCCCGGTTCCGAGAATTCCGATTCGCATGGGCAGCACGCTAGGAAGCCGCTCGGGCACCATTCGGTGTGTGACGACTGACCAGGGCTTCCTCGCCGACTGCCGCGCCCGGCTCGCCTTCGACCTGCTCGCCAACACCTGGAACGCGGTGGTGTTGTGGGCGCTGCGGGACGGCCCGTGCCGGCCGGGCGAACTGCGGGAGCGCATCGGCGGCATCAGCCAGAAGGTGCTGACGGAGACGTTGCGCCGCCTGGAGTTCAACGGGCTCGTGGCCCGGCGCGCGTACGGCGGCGCCCCGCCGCGCGTGGACTACGAACTGACCGCGCTGGGGCGGACGTTGCTCGCCCCGATCGACGCCTTCGGCGCCTGGGCGTTCGAGTACGGCGACGAGGTGATGGCGGCGCAGGAGCGGCACGGCGAGGAGCGCTGAGGAGGCCGGCCGGCGCCGACACCGGCCCTCCTCAACGGGCCGCGTTGACACCGTCCCCTCCACGCCCACGCCGGCACCGGCCCCCTCCACGGCCGGTGCCGGCGGGACCGCGTCCCTGACGGTCTCTCAGCTCGTGGCCTTGAACCCGCGCAGCCGCAGCGAGTTGCTGACCACGAACACCGAGGAGAACGCCATCGCCGCGCCCGCGATCATCGGGTTGAGCAGACCGGCCGCGGCGAGCGGCAGGGCGGCGACGTTGTAGGCGAAGGCCCAGAACAGGTTGGACTTGATGGTGCCGAGGGTGCGGCGGGACAGCCGGATCGCGTCGGCTGCGGCGCGCAGGTCGCCGCGGACCAGGGTCAGGTCGCCGGCCTCGATCGCCGCGTCCGTGCCGGTGCCCATGGCGAGTCCGAGGTCGGCCTGGGCGAGCGCGGCGGCGTCGTTGACACCGTCGCCGACCATGGCGACCGTACGGCCCTCGGCCTGGAGCCGCTTGACGACCGCCACCTTGTCCTCGGGCAGCACCTCGGCGATCACCTCGTCGATGCCGACCTCGGCGGCCACCGCCTCGGCGACGGCCTGGTTGTCGCCGGTGAGCAGCACCGGCCGCAGCCCGAGGGCCCGCAGCCGGCGGACGGCCTCGGCGCTGGTGTCCTTCACGGCGTCGGCGACCTCCAGCACGGCGCGGGCCTCGCCGTCCCAGGCGACCGCGATGGCGGTCCGGCCGGCTGCCTCAGCCTCGGCCTTGGCGCGCTCCAGCTCCACCGGCAGGGACATGGCCCACTCGGCCAGCAGCTTCTCCCTGCCGACGAGCACGGCGTGCCCCTCGACGACGCCCTGCACACCCAGCCCCGGAACGTTGGCGAAGTCCTCCGGCACCGGCAGGGCGCCGATCCGCTCCGCGGCCCCGGCGGCGACGGCCCGGGCGATGGGGTGCTCGGAGGCGTTCTCGAGGGCTCCGGCCAGCCGCAGGACCTCGTCCTCGTCGGTGGAGTCGGCGGTGTGCACGGCGAGCAGGGTCATCCTGCCGGTGGTGACGGTGCCGGTCTTGTCGAGGACGACGGTGTCGACCTTGCGGGTGGACTCCAGGACCTCCGGGCCCTTGATGAGGATGCCGAGCTGGGCGCCGCGCCCGGTGCCGACGAGCAGCGCGGTCGGTGTGGCCAGCCCGAGGGCGCAGGGGCAGGCGATGATCAGCACGGCGACGGCGGCGGTGAAGGCGGCGGTCAGTCCGGCGCCGTTGCCGAGCCAGAAGCCGAGGGTGCCGAGGGCGAGCGCGATGACGACCGGCACGAAGACTCCGGAGATCCGGTCGGCGAGCCGCTGGGCTGCGGCCTTGCCGTTCTGCGCGTCCTCGACGAGCTTGGCCATCCGGGCGAGCTGGGTGTCGGCGCCGATCCGGGTGGCCTCGACGACCAGGCGGCCCCCGGCGTTCACGGTGGCACCGGTGACAAAGTCGCCGACGCCGACCTCGACGGGCACGGACTCTCCGGTGAGCATGGAGGCGTCCACGGCGGAGCTGCCCTCGACGACGGTGCCGTCCGTGGCGATCTTCTCGCCGGGCCGCACGACGAACCGGTCGCCCGCCTTCAACTCCCCGACGGGCACGCGCACTTCGGTGCCGCCGCGCAGCACGGTGACGTCCTTGGCGCCGAGTTCCATCAGCGCCCGCAGCGCGGCGCCCGCCTTGCGCTTGGAGCGGGCCTCGAAGTAGCGGCCGGCGAGGATGAACGCGGTGACGCCGGCGGCGGCCTCCAGGTAGATGTTCCCCGAGCCGTCGCTGCGGGCGATGGTCAGCTCGAAGGGGTGGGTCATGCCGGGCGTGCCGGCCGTGCCGAGGAACAGCGCCCACAGCGACCACAGGAACGCGGCCGAGGTACCGACCGAGATCAGGGTGTCCATGGTGGCGGCGCCGTGCCGGGCGTTGGTCCACGCGGCGCGGTGGAAGGGCCAGGCGGCGTAGGTGACGACGGGGGCGGCGAGGGTCAGCGACAGCCACTGCCAGTACTCGAACTGGAGCGCCGGGATCATGGCCATGGCGATCACCGGGACGGCGAGCGCGACGGCGGTGACCAGCCGCTGTCGCAGCGGCCTCAGCTCGTCCGCGGCCTCGCGCTCCTCGGGGGGCGTCTCGTCCGGGCCGGCCCGCGGCGGCTCCGGTTCCCGTGCGGTGTATCCGGTGGCCTCGACGGTGGCGATGAGATCGGGGACGGTCACGTTCCCGGCGTAGGTCACCCTCGCCTTCTCCGTCGCGTAGTTGACGGTGGCGGTGACGCCGTCCATGCGGTTGAGCTTCTTCTCGATGCGCGCCGCGCAGGAGGCGCAGGTCATGCCGCCGATGGCGAGTTCGACCTCGGTGGTGCCGGGGGCCGTGGTGATCATCGTCGCTCCTCCTGGACTTCCTGCTCGCCGGCTCTCGCCGTCCGCACTTTCCTTCATACCCCCAGGGGGTATAAGCTGCTCACATATATACCCCCTCCGGGTACCCAGATCAAGAGCAGTCAGGAGTCAGAGATGCGCCCCCTGTACAAGATCGGTGCCTTCGGCGCCGCGCTGGCCGCGTCCTTCGCCGCCGCGTACGGCATCGGTGACGCCGTCTCCCCGATCTCCACGGACACCGACGGGGGCGGCGGTCACGAGTCGGCCGCCCACTCCTCCCCCGTACCCGGGGACACCGCACCCGGGGACACCACACCCGGCGGCCTCCAGATCTCCCAGGACGGCTACACCCTGGACCTGAAGACCCCGCGCGTGACGGCGGACGAACCGGCCACCCTGCGTTTCGTCATCCGCGACGCGGACGGCCGCCCGGTGACCGACTACCGGCGCGAGCACGAGAAGGACCTGCACCTGATCCTCGCCTCACGCGACCTCACCACCTACCGCCACCTGCACCCCACCCGCGCCGCCGACGGCACCTGGACGGCCAGGACCACTCTTCCCGACCCCGGCGGCTACCGCGTCCTCGCCGACTTCACGCCCGCCGCCGAACGCGAGGGTCTGACGCTGGGCGCGGACCTGGCGGTCTCCGGCGCCTACACCCCGGACGCCCTGCCCGCCCCCGCGGCCACGGCCACCGTGGACGGCTACGAGGTCACCCTCGACGGCACCCTGAAGGCCGGCGGCGCGAGCGACCTCACCTTCACCGTCCGCCGCGACGGCAAGCCGGTCACCGACCTCCAGCCGTACCTCGGCGCCTACGGCCACCTGGTCGCCCTGCGCTCCGGCGACCTCGCCTACCTGCACGTCCACCCGCACGAGGAGGCCCACGGCACCGCCGCCTCCGGCCCGGAGGTCGCCTTCTCCGCGACCGCCCCCAGCCAGGGCACCTACCGCCTCTTCCTCGACTTCAAGACCGGCGGCGAGGTCCACACGGCGGCCTTCACGGTCCGGGCGGACGAGCAGGCCACGCCCACGGCCGAAGAGCAGCCGGACAAGTCCCACGACGAGCAGGCCCCGCACGGCCACTGAGGCCCGGCAGGGCCGGACGAAACCCGGAGACAACAAAAAACGCGGCCCCGGACGGTCCGTCCTCCGTCCGGGGCCGCGGGCTCAACCGCGCCCGTTCAGCGGCGTGTCACGCGTCCAGCGACGTCATGACGTGCTTGATGCGGGTGTAGTCCTCGAAGCCGTAGCCCGACAGGTCCTTGCCGTAGCCGGACTTCTTGAAGCCGCCGTGCGGCATCTCGGCGACCAGCGGGATGTGGGTGTTGATCCACACGCAGCCGAAGTCGAGCTTCTTGGACATCCGCATGGCGCGGCCGTGGTCCTTCGTCCACACCGAGGAGGCGAGGGCGTACTCGACGCCGTTGGCGTACTGGACCGCCTGGTCCTCGTCGGTGAAGGACTGCACGGTGATGACCGGGCCGAAGACCTCGTTCTGGATGATCTCGTCGTCCTGCTTCAGGCCGGAGACGACGGTCGGGGCGTAGAAGTAGCCCCGCTCGCCGACCTGGTGGCCACCGGCCTCGACCTTGGCGTGGGCGGGCAGCCGCTCGATGAAGCCGGCGACCTGCTTGAGCTGGTTCGGGTTGTTCAGCGGGCCGAAGAGCACGTCCTCGTCGTCCGGCTGACCGGTCTTGGTCTCGGCGGCGGCCTTGGCGAGCGCGGCGACGAACTCGTCGTGGATGGCCTCCTGGACGAGGACGCGGGTGGCGGCCGTACAGTCCTGGCCGGCGTTGAAGAAGCCGGCGACGGAGATGTCCTCGACGGCCTTGGCGATGTCGGTGTCCTCGAAGACGACGACCGGCGCCTTGCCGCCCAGCTCCAGGTGGACCCGCTTGAGGTCCTTGGAGGCGGACTCGGCGACGGACATGCCGGCGCGCACCGAGCCGGTGATGGAGGCCATCGCCGGGACCGGGTGCTCGACCATCATGCGGCCCGTCTCGCGGTCGCCGCAGATGACGTTGAAGACGCCCTTGGGCAGGATCGAGCCGACGATCTCGGCGATCAGCACGGTGGACGCGGGGGTGGTGTCCGACGGCTTCAGGACGACCGTGTTGCCCGCGGCGATGGCCGGGGCGAACTTCCATACGGCCATCATCATCGGGTAGTTCCACGGAGCGACCTGGGCACAGACGCCGACCGGCTCGCGGCGGATGATCGAGGTCATCCCGTCCATGTACTCACCGGCGGAGCGGCCCTCCAGCATCCGCGCGGCGCCCGCGAAGAAGCGGATCTGGTCCACCATCGGCGGGATCTCCTCGGTGCGGGTCAGCCCGATGGGCTTGCCCGTGTTCTCCACCTCGGCCGCGATGAGTTCCTCGGCGCGCTCCTCGAACGCGTCAGCGATCTTCAGGAGGGCCTTCTGCCGCTCGGCGGGCGTGGTGTCGCGCCAGGCCGGGAACGCGGCCTCGGCGGCCGCCATGGCGGCGTCGACGTCGGCCTGCCCGGACAGCGGTGCGGTGGCGTACGCCTCGCCGGTGGCGGGGTTCACCACGTCCGTGGTCCGTCCGTCGGCGGCGTCCCGGAACTCTCCGTCGATGTAGTTGCGCAGGCGACGCAGTTCGGTGGTCACTGCCGGCCCTCCTGTCGATGTCCATTCCTTGAGATGCCCACCCTAGTCGGTCGACCCACCGTTTCAACACCCCCCAAGGGGCGGAATCTGCGAAATCCGCAAGCTTGGATCACGCAAACAACGGATTTCATCGATTCGGCCTTGCAAAACTGTCGAGTCCTCGTGCACAGTGAGGTCGTGGCCAGTCGAAGCGCAGACCAGAAGGACTCCCGCGAGTCCAGGAACGGCGGCAATCCCCAGCTGGATGCCGTCTCCCTCGCCATCATCGAGCAGCTCCAGGAGGACGGCCGCCGGCCGTACGCGGCCATCGGCAAGGCCGTCGGCCTCTCCGAGGCCGCCGTGCGCCAGCGCGTCCAGAAGCTGCTCGACCAGGGCGTGATGCAGATCGTCGCCGTCACGGACCCGCTCACCGTGGGCTTCCGCCGGCAGGCGATGGTCGGGATCAACGTCGAGGGCGACGTGGAGTCCGTCGCCGACGCGCTGACTGACATGTCGGAAGTGGAGTACGTGGTGATGACCGCGGGCTCGTTCGACATCCTCGCGGAGATCGTCTGCGAGGACGATGACCACCTGCTGGACGTCATCAACAAGCGCATCCGGGCCCTGCCCGGCGTGCGCTCCACCGAGAGCTTCGTCTACCTGAAGCTCAAGAAGCAGACCTACATGTGGGGAACCCGATAACCCGTGAGGACCCGATAACCGTGAGCACCAAGGACCTCAGCCGAACCGCGTACGACCACCTGTGGATGCACTTCACCCGCATGTCGTCGTACGAGAACTCCCCCGTCCCGACCATCGTCCGCGGTGAGGGCACCTACATCTACGACGACAAGGGCAAGCGGTACCTCGACGGTCTCGCGGGTCTCTTCGTGGTCCAGGCCGGCCACGGCCGCACCGAACTCGCCGAGACCGCCGCCAAGCAGGCCCAGGAACTGGCGTTCTTCCCCGTCTGGTCCTACGCGCACCCGAAGGCCGTCGAGCTCGCGGAGCGCCTGGCCGACCACGCGCCGGGCGACCTCAACAAGGTCTTCTTCACCACCGGCGGCGGCGAGGCGGTCGAGACCGCCTGGAAGCTCGCCAAGCAGTACTTCAAGCTCAAGGGCAAGCCGACCAAGTACAAGGTCATCTCCCGCGCGGTCGCCTACCACGGCACCCCGCAGGGCGCCCTGTCCATCACCGGCCTGCCGGCCCTCAAGGCCCCCTTCGAGCCGCTCGTCCCGGGCGCGCACAAGGTGCCGAACACCAACATCTACCGCGCCCCGATCCACGGCGACGACCCCGAGGCCTTCGGCCGCTGGGCCGCCGACCAGATCGAGCAGCAGATCCTCTTCGAGGGCCCGGAGACCGTCGCCGCGGTCTTCCTGGAGCCGGTGCAGAACGCCGGTGGCTGCTTCCCGCCGCCGCCCGGGTACTTCCAGCGGGTCCGCGAGATCTGCGACCAGTACGACGTGCTGCTGGTGTCGGACGAGGTCATCTGCGCCTTCGGCCGCCTCGGCACGATCTTCGCCTGCGACAAGTTCGGCTACGTCCCGGACATGATCACCTGCGCCAAGGGCATGACCTCGGGCTACTCCCCGATCGGCGCGTGCATCGTCTCCGACCGCGTCGCCGAGCCGTTCTACAAGGGCGACAACACCTTCCTGCACGGCTACACCTTCGGCGGCCACCCCGTGTCGGCCGCGGTGGGCCTCGCCAACCTCGACCTGTTCGAGCGCGAGAACCTGACCCAGCACGTGCTGGACAACGAGGGCGCGTTCCTGTCCACGCTCCAGAAACTGCACGACCTGCCGATCGTCGGCGACGTCCGCGGCAACGGCTACTTCTACGGCATCGAGCTGGTGAAGGACAAGAACACCAAGGAGTCCTTCAACGAGGAGGAGACCGAGCGCGTCCTGTACGGCTTCCTCTCGAAGGCCCTGTTCGACAACGGCCTGTACTGCCGTGCCGACGACCGCGGTGACCCGGTCGTCCAGCTCGCCCCGCCGCTGATCTCCACCCAGGAGACCTTCGACGAGATCGAGCAGATCCTGCGCGCCACCCTCACGGAGGCGTGGACGAAGCTCTGATCTTCCGCACGGATGATCAACCGGCCCCGGTGCCGCCCGTTCGAGTGAGAAACGGGCGCCCGGGGCCGCGTGCTGTCCGGCCTCCCGCGGCGAGCTGCCTAGCGTGCCAGTGACCGATCGGCCCCGCCTTCGTTCACCCGCACGGGGGAACAGGCACGGGAACCACAGATCTGAACCGAGGTGTACGCCCATGGAGGCCCCGCCGGACAACGACGTGCTCTGGGCACGGTCACTGCACTTCACGCACAAGGACGGCTCACCCGCGCTGAGCGGCGTCTCGCTCGGCGTGCGCGAGGGCGAGATCCTGGCCGTCACCGGCCCGCGCGGCAGCGGCAAGTCCACCCTGCTCGGTTGTCTGGCCGGCCTGGTGCCCGCCCAGCGCGGCGAGGTCTGGTTCAACAGCGTCCCCGTGCACACCATGGGCCCCATCGCCCGCGAACGGCTGCGCCGCGACCGGTTCGGCTGGATCGACCCGGCGCCCGCCCTCGTGCCGGAGCTGAACGTCTGGGAGAACGCCGCCCTGCCGCTGATGCTGCGCGGCACCACCCGGCGCCGCGCCAAGGTCGCCGCGCAGGAGTGGCTGGAACGCCTCGACGTCGGCGACAAGGCCCGCAAACGCCCCGCCGACCTCGTCCAGTCCGAGCGGCAGCGCGTCTGCATCGCCCGCGCGCTCGCCCCCGCCCCGACGGTCCTCTTCGCCGACGAGCCGACCGCGCCGCTGCACCGCGCGGACCGCGGCCACGTCCTGCGCACCCTGACCACGGCCGCCCGCTCGCACGGCATCACGGTGGTCCTCGCCACCCACGACCCGGACACCGCGGCCCTCGCGGACCGCACGGTCTCCCTCCTGGACGGACGCCGCGTGAACACCGTCCACCTCCCCCCGGCCCCCGAGACGGAAGGCCGGGCCGCGTGCTCGCTCTCCGCCTGACCCGCAGCGCCCATCCGGCCGTCCAGCTGCGCCGCCTGCTGGTCGCGGCGGCCTCGGCCGGAACGGGCTTCCTCCTGCTGTCCGCCCTCGGGTACGCGCTGGGCCACCCGGGCGACCCGGCCGGGTCCCTCCTGCTCCGCCTGGCCTGGTGCGCGGTGCCGCTGGCCACGACGGTCCAGCTCGCCGTCGCCGTCGCCCGCACCGACCCGGCCACCACCCCGCGCCCCGGCCTGTCCGCGGTCGGCCTGGGCCCGGCCCGCCTCATGGCCGTCTCGGCGACCACCACGGCGCTGGCCACCACCCTGGGCTCCCTCCTCGCCCTGTTCTTCTTCCTCCACCTGCGCGGTGACCTGACCGGCATGCCCTTCGACGGCGCCGCCGCGGACTTCCTCGCCGCCGGCCGGCCCCTCCCGCTGCCGGGGGCCCTGACCCTGCTGGCCTCGGTCCCGGCCATCGCGTCCCTCTGCGTGGCCCTGGTCCTGCGCCCCCGCGACCCCGCGCCCGCTCAACAGGGCCGCCGCCGCTTCGGCCGCTTCGGGGCCTTCGGGGAAGGGCCCAAGGAGCGGGACACCTTCGGGGCGTACGGCCGCTTCGGCGCGCAACGCCGACGGGGCACCGGCCGCGCCCCGGGCGCCGCCCAGGCCCGCCCCGCGGACAGCCGCCCCCGCCCCACCGCCACGGCACCCGTCGCCCAGTGGGACGGCACCGCGCGAACGCCGGAAGGGGCCGTGCGAACGCCGGACAGCTCCGCTCGAACGCCCGACGGTGCCGTGCGGACACCGGCCGGCACCACTACGGCCGACCCGCGAAGCCCCGCGCCCCACACACCGGTCGCCTCCGCCGACCTCCACACCGCCGCCCCGGCGACCCTCCCATGGGGTGTCGCCATCCTCGCCGCGGGCCTCGCCGTCGAGGCCTACGCCGCCGGAGCCACCACCGCCGCCGACCTCGCCGTGCCCAGCGGCCTCACCATCGGCCCCCTGGGCGTCCTCGCGGGCTGGGCCCTGACCGCCGTGGGTCTCGCGTTGGCCGGGCCGGGCCTCACCCACCTGTGCGGCCGTCTCCTCCAGTGCGCCCGGCCCGGCGCCCTGCGCCTCCTCGCGGGCCGCGCCCTGATGGCGGAGGCCGCGCGCATCGGACGCCCGCTCGGTGTCGTCTGCGCGGTCGTCTCCGCGGCGTACGCCCTGGCCACCCTCGGGGACCCGGTGACCCTCGGCCCCCTCACCACCCTCGGCGCGCTCCTGGTGGCGGGCTGCACCACGGCGACGCTCCTCATGGCGGCCGTCGAGGCGCGGCAGTCCCGCGCCGACACCACCGCCGCGCTCGTCAGGCTCGGCGCGCCCAGTACGGTCCTGCGCGGCGCCGCGGCCCTGCGCGCGGGCGCGCTGCTGGCGATGTTCGGGCCGCTGACCCTGATCGTCGCGGCGCTGGCGGCCCAGCCGCTGGCGGGCTGAGGGCCGTACGAAAGGCCGTACAAAAAACTGTGCGAAAAAATCTCCGGGCACCGATGAGTTCGCGGCGGCGCCCCGGTCTATCCCACCGAGAACGACGAAAACCGAGGGAGAGACCCGATGTACCAGCAGATGATTTTCGTGAACCTGCCCGTCGCCGACCTGGACGCCTCGAAGAAGTTCTTCACCGAGCTGGGCTACTCGATCAACCCCCAGTTCAGCGACGAGACCGCGGCCAGCGTCGTCATCAGCGACACGATCGTCACCATGCTGCTCACCAAGGAGAAGTACGCCCAGTTCACCAAGAAGGAGATCGCCGACGCCACCCGCACCAGCGAGGTGCTGATCGCGCTGAGCGCGGAGAGCCGGGAGAAGGTCGACGAGCTGGTGGACAAGGCGATCGCGGTGGGCGGCACGGCCTCCGGCGAGACGCAGGACCTCGGCTTCATGTACGGCCGCTCCTTCGACGACCTCGACGGCCACACCTGGGAGGTCGTCTGGATGGACCCGGCGGCCATCGAGGGCTGACCGTCCCGTACGACGAGGCTGCCTAGCATGGGCGGGTGCATCCGGCACCCGCCCAGCCAGAGAGCCACCACACCTCCCACGACCGGGAGATCGAGTCCCTCGCCGAGTTCGACGAGGTCGTCTCCCGGCAGCGCACGCTCGCTCACTTCCGCGTCCAGTCCGTCGATCTGACGGACCGTACGGACGCCCTCCTCGCCGCGGATGTCACCGGCGCCGTCTTCCTCGGCTGCCCCATGACCCGCGAGGCCGCCGCCCGCGTCGGCGCCGCCGGAGCCCTGGTCTTCCCGCCGATACCGGGCCTCCCCTTCGATCCGTACCGCGGATTCGTCTACACCCCCGACGAGTTGTTCGACGGACTCGACGAGGGGTACGAGGCCACCCCCGACGCCCGCTCCTACGCCTGGTTCCGACAGACCAGGTCCGACGGCGACGTCTTCGCCTCCATGCTGCGCGCGGTCCACGACGACTCGGTCTCCGACGCGCTCGACGAACTCCTCGTGGGCGCGCGGGTGGTGGGCGTCATGGGCGGACACGCGATGGCGCGCGGAACGGAGGCGTACGCCGGTGCCGCGCGTCTCGGTCGCGCGCTGGCGCGCGCGGGGTTCACCGTCGCGACCGGAGGCGGGCCCGGCGCAATGGAGGCCGCCAACCTGGGCGCGTACGCGGCACCGTTCGAGGACACCATGCTCACCGACGCCCTCCGCGTCCTCGCCAAGGTGCCGTCGTTCGTCCCGTCGGTCACCGAGTGGGCGCGGGCCGCCTTCGAGGTGCGCGGGCGGTGGCCCGGTGGCGGGCCCTCGGTCGCCGTGCCGACCTGGTTCTACGGCCACGAGCCGCCGAACGCCTTCGCCGCGCACATCGCCAAGTACTTCTCCAACGCCACCCTCCCCCACTCTCGGCTTCGCTCGAGCGGGGCACCCCCATGGCCGGCCTGCTGGCCCGCTGCACCGCCGGGGTGGTCTTCCTGCCGGGCGCCGCCGGCACCGTACAGGAGATCTTCGACAACGCGACGCCGAACTACTACGAGTCGCGCGGCGAGCCGACCCCGATGGTGCTGGTGGACCGGGCGCACTGGACGGAGCACCTGCCGGCCTGGCCGCTGCTGCGGGCGCTCGCGCGGGAGCGGCCGATGGCGGCGCGGGTGGCGCTGGTCGACCGGATCGAGGAGGCTCCGGTGGCGTTGAAACGTCTCGGCGGTTAATAAGCGGGCAAAGCCAACCCCCGTGGCGGGCATGTGCATTGACACTCCTTATGGAGCGCTTATAAACCTGTGAGCCTCCTGGGGGTTCCGGGACGGACGCCGTGAGCCGGTGTCACCCCGTCGCCCCTGTCAACCCCCCGCATGTGCGTATCCCGTAAAGGACAAACGTGTCCATAACTCGCCGTAACGTTGCACGTTCCGTGCGCATGATCGGTGTCGCCTCCGCTTCGGCCGCCCTGGCGCTCGGCGTCGCGGGCACCGCCCTCGCCTGTGACATCAGTGAGTTCTCCGCCGCCGCCGAGTGCGACGGCGCGAAGGGCGTCATCAGGGTCACCGACAAGGACCCCACGGGTGTCCCGGCGACCGTCTCGGTCTACCTGGAGAACAACGGCGCCGACGAGCGTCTGGTCGGCACCCAGGAGGTCCGGGGCTCCCACGAAGGCGTCACGATCACCTTCGAGGAGGACTGGAAGCCGAACGCCACGTACCGGATCCACGTCAAGGCCGGGAACCAGGTCGACGAGGACATCAAGCCGAACCTGACCACCCCGTCCACCCCGTGCAAGCCGGGCGACACCCCGACTCCCACCCCGACGCCGACCCCGACCCCGTCGGAGACCCCCTCCGACACCCCGTCGGACACCCCGTCGGCCTCCGAGACCCCGTCGGCCCCGGAGGACTCCGCCACGCCCACCCCGTCCGCCTCCGAGGGCGGCAGCAGCGCGCCCGCGGACACCGCGAGCAACGCCCCGTCCCCCGCGGCCGGTGAGTCCAACCTCGCCGAGACCGGCGCCAACTCGAACACCGGCCTGATCGTCGGCATCGCGGCCGCCCTGGTCGTCATCGGCGGCGGCGCGGTCTTCTTCGGCCTCCGCCGCCGCGGCGCGAACAGCAACGACTGACCCACCGCCCTACGATGGCCCGCCCCGGGAGGACTGACGGGGCGGGCCATCCGCGTATCCGGGCCGACCGAGCCGGGCCGGGCCGAGGGCGGGCCAGGATGACGGTCAGCCGAACGTCGCTCGTTCCAGCCAGAAGTCCAGCACCTCCCGCTCCCCCAGCACCTCCAGGCCGGGCGCGTCCAGGGGGAGGCGGCGGTAGAAGGCGAGCATCACCGAGGTGAGCGGGCCGCGCAGGGCGACGGTCGCCTTCTCGTGGCCGCGGTGCCAGGCGACCCCGTCCTCGGTCAGCTCGATCACCCACTCTGCGTTCAGCCCGGGCTCGGTGTCGGTGGCATGGAGGTGGAGGCTGCGGCCCGTGCCGCGCAGCTCGCTCGCCGGGCCGTCCGGCAGGGCCCGCTGCACGAACCGCACGATCTCCAGCCACTCGTCCACGGCGTCCGCCGCGACCTCGGGCGCCACCTCGTAGGGCAGCCCGGCGGCGAGCGTGGCGTCGGCGCGGTGCACGGTGACCTCGTGGGTCATCCGGCGCGCCCAGAACCCGGCGGTGTTGATCCCGGACCAGGCCCACACCGCGGCGTCCGGACCGGCCTCCCGCAGTGCCGCGACGACCGCCTCGGCGCCCTCCGCCAGCCAGGTGTCGAGCGCCGCCGCGTCCCCCGTCGCCTCGGGTCCGGCGCCGCCCGGCACCTCGCTCAGCGGGATCTCCTTCTCCGCCCTGGTGCGCACCAGCAGCTCCACCCAGCGCAGGGCCCCGCCGGTGTGCCGCACCAGCTCTTCCAGCGACCAGTCGGGGCAGGTCGGGACGGTCGCGGAGAGATCGGCGCCGGACGTCACCACCGCCCTCAACCGGTGTACCTGATCGGCTATTTCGTCGCAGTAGCGGTCATGTGCGAGTCGGCTCATGGCTCGCACCCTATGATCCGCTCGCTCAGTCGAGCACCACGATTTCGGCCGCGTCGAACTCCACGCCGACCACGTCCCCGACCTCCGGCGCGGAGCGCAGCGCGCACGCCGCCTCCAGACGCGGGGCGCCCTCCGGCTGGAGGTGCACGGCGACATGGGTGCCCTTGAAGGTGCGGGCGGCGACCGTGCAGCGCAGCCCGGCGTCGGGGGCGACCAGGCGCACCCCGGCGGGCCGTACCAGCAGGGTGCGCGCCCCCTGGGCGGCGCCCTCGGGGACCGGCAGCTTGCCCCAGGGCGTGGCGGCGGCCTGTCCGGTGACGGTGGCGTCGACCACGTTGTCGAAGCCGAGGAAGCGGGCCACGAACGCGTCCGCCGGCCGCTGCCACACCGCGAGCGGTGTCCCGGACTGGGCGATCCGCCCGTCCCGCATCACCACGACCCGGTCGGCGAGCGCGAACGCCTCCCCCTGGTCGTGGGTCACCGCGAGCACGGTGGTGCCCAACCGGCCGAACAGCTCCCGGAGTTCGACGACCAGCCGCTCCCGCAGCGACCGGTCGAGCTGGCCCAGCGGCTCGTCCAGCATCAGCAGCCGCGGCGAGGGCGCGAGCGCGCGGGCCAGCGCGACCCGCTGCTGCTCGCCGCCGGAGAGCGCGGCCACGGCCCGGCGGGCGGCCCCCGGCAGTCCGACCAGGTCCAGCAGCTCCCGTACCCGCTCGTCCTGCCGGCGCCGGGAGACGCCGTGCATGCGCAGTCCGAAGGCCACGTTGCCGCCCACGTCCCGCTGCGGGAACAGCTGGTGGTCCTGGAACATCAGTCCGAGTTCCCGCCGGTGCGCGGGCACCCCCGTCTGGTCGCGCCCGTCCAGCACGACCCGCCCCGCGTCGAGGCCCTGCAGCCCGGCCACCGCCCGCAGCAGCGTGGACTTGCCGCTGCCGCTGGGCCCGAGCACACACACCACCTCGTGCTCGGCGACGGCGAGATCGACCGCGTCGAGCACGGCCCGCCCGCCGAACCGCACCGTCGCGCCCTCGACCCGCAGCAGCATCACAACTCCCCCGTCCGGTCGGTCCGCAGCAGCATCAGAACTCCCCCGTCCGGTCGGTCCGCAGCCGCTCCAGCACCAGCAGCGCCACCGCGCACACCACCATCAGAATCGTCGACAGGGCCATCGCCTGCCCGTAGTTGAGGTCGCCGGGCCGCCCGAGCAGCCGGGCCACGGCGACCGGCAGGGTGGGGTTGTCGGGCCGCGCGATGAACACGGTCGCCCCGAACTCCCCGAGGGACACGGCGAACGCGAACCCGGCCGCGACCAGCAGCGCCCGCCGCACCATCGGCAGATCGACCTCCCGCCACACCCGCCACGGCGACGCCCCGAGCACCGCCGCCGCCTCCCGCAGCCGCACGTCCACGGCCCGCAGCACCGGCAGCATCGTCCGCACCACGAAGGGCACCCCGACCAGCGCCTGCGCGAGCGGCACCAGGATCCACGAGGCCCGCAGGTCCAGCGGCGGCTCGTCGAGCGCGATCAGGAAGCCGAAGCCGACGGTCACCGCGGACACGCCCAGCGGCAGCATCAGCAGCGCGTCGAATCCGCGCACGAACCGCCCGGCGTCCCGCCGGGTGAGCGCCGCCGCCGCGAGCCCGCCGATCACGACGGCGATGGCGGTCGCGGCGAGGGCGTACCGAAGGGAGTTGCCGATGGCCTCGATCGGCGGGACGAGGAAGGTGCCGCCGTCCGCCCGGGTCAGCGCCTCGTAGTACCGCAGCCCGGGCGCGTCGAGGGAGCGCTGCACCAGCACCGCCAGCGGCAGCACCAGCAGCAGGGCGATCGTGACGAGGACCCCGGCCACCAGCGCCCACTGCCCGGCCCCGCGCGGCCGGCGCGCGGTCACCGCCGCGTCGACCAGCCGCAGCGCGGTCTCCCGGCGCCGTACCGTCCAGGCGTGCACGGCGAGGATCGCGCCGACCGCCGCGAACTGGACGAGGGTGAGCACCGCGGCCGTGGACAGGTCGAAGATCTCGGACGTCTGCCGGTAGATCTCCACTTCGAGGGTGGAGAACTCGGGCCCGCCGAGGATCTGCACCACGCCGAAGGAGGTGAAGGTGAACAGGAACACCATCAGCGCGGCGGCGGCCACGGCGGGCGCGAGCGCCGGGAGCGTGACCGTCCGCCAGGCGGTGAACGGGGACGCGCCGAGCATCCGCGCGGCCTCCTCCTGCCGCGGGTCGAGCTGCGCCCACAGCCCGCCGACCGTGCGGACGACGACCGCGTAGTTGAAGAAGACGTGCGCGAGCAGGATCGCCCACACGGTGGTGTCCAGCCGTACGCCCCATAGCTCGTCCAGCAGTCCGCCGCGCCCGAGCAGCGCCAGGAACGCCGTACCGGCCACGACCGTGGGCAGCACGAACGGCACGGTCACCACCGCGCGCAGCAACTGCTTGCCGGGGAAGTCGAGGCGGGCGAAGACATACGCGGCGGGCAGCGCGAGCAGCAGGGTGAGCGCGGTGGAGGCGAGCGCCTGCCAGGTGGTGAACCACAGGACGTGCCGGACGGCGGGGTCGGCGGGCACCTCCGCGAGCCGCCCGAGCTGCCAGGACCCGTCGACGACGAGGCCGCGGGCGACGATCGCGGCGACGGGCCAGGCGAAGAATGCGGCGAAGAACGCGACGGGCAGGGCCATGAGCCCGAGCCGCGCCGCCGCGCTCTTCGCGCCGCCCTCGCGGGGGGTTACTTCAGTACGAGCGAGGTCCACGACTTGACCCAGTCGTCACGGTTGTCGGCGATCTTCGCCGGGTCCATGGTCTCGGGGTCCTCGGCCTGCGGGCCGTACTTCACGAACTCCTCGGGCACCTGGGCGCCCTCCCGCACCGGGTAGACGAACATGTTCAGCGGCATGTCGTCCTGGAACTCCTTGCCGATCAGGAAGTCCAGGAGCGCCTTGCCGCCCTCGGGGTTCCCGGCGTTGCTCAGCAGCCCCGCGTACTCGACCTGCCGGAAGCAGGTGCCCTCGGCGACCCCGGTCGGGGCGGTCTTCGGCTTCGGGTCGGCGTAGATGACCTCGGCGGGCGGCGAGGAGGCGTACGACACGACGAGCGGCCGGTCGGCCTTGGCCTTCTTCCCGCCGGCGGAGCCGGAGAACTCCTCGTTGTACGCCTGCTCCCAGCCGTCGACGACCTTCACGCCGTTGGCCTTCAGCTTCTTCCAGTAGTCCTGCCAGCCTCCCCCACTCTCGGCTTCGCTCGAGCGGGAGGTGCCCCCATCGCCGTACTTCGCGGCGGTGCCGAGCAGGAAGCCGAGGCCCGGCGAGGAGGTGGCGGGGTTCTCGGTGACCAGCAGGTTCTTGTACTGCGGCTTGACCAGGTCGTCGAAGGAGTCCGGCGGGGTCAGCTTCTTCTCGGCGAAGTACGCCTTGTCGTAGTTGACGCAGATGTCGCCGGTGTCGACGGGCGTGACCCGGTGCTTCGCCTCGTCGGCGCGGTACTCGGGCAGGATCCGGTCGGAGCCCTTCGGCTCGTACGGCTGGAAGAGGCCGTTGTCGAGGGCGCGGGAGAGCAGGGTGTTGTCGACGCCGAAGAAGACGTCGCCCTGCGGGTTGTCCTTGGTCAGGATCGCCTTGTTGACGGCCTGCCCGGCGTCGCCGTCCTCCAGCACCTTGACCTTGTAGCCGGACTTCTTCTCGAAGGCGGCGAGGACGTCCTTCGAGACGGCCCACGAGTTGTGGCTGACCAGCGTGACGGTCTTGGATCCGGAACCGCCGCCGGACGCCTGGTCGCCGTCGGACGACCCGCACGCGGACAGCGTGACCAGGCCGAGCCCGACGGCCATGATCGTGGCCTTCTTGGTGATGCTCACTGGATTCCTCCTGGAGTGACCAGGAAGAGACGCGGCCCTGCCCGGGACCTCCGGGGAAAATCCGGGGGCTCCCGGGCAGGGCGCAACAGCTCGAGTGATGACCGATCTCCCTACCCAGAATGACCTGGGCCAGGTTCGGAGGGTCTGCGGCCGGGTGCCGCACTCTCAGCGCTGTGGCGCTCCCCTGTCGGAATATGCAGATGTACTTACGCCCGTCAGACTACCGTTCGGTGGCGGCGAGCTGACCACACGCCCCGTCGATCTCCTGACCACGGGTGTCCCGGATCGTCACCGGCACACCATGCGCGGCGATGGCCTCCACGAACGCCTTCTCGTCCTCGGGCCGAGAGGCGGTCCACTTCGACCCGGGCGTCGGGTTCAGCGGGATGAGGTTGACGTGCACGGGCCTGCCCTTGAGCAGCCGGCCCAGCCGGTCGCCCCGCCAGGCCTGGTCGTTGATGTCCCGGATCAGCGCGTACTCGATGGACAGCCGGCGCCCCGACTTCTCCGCGTACTCGAACCCGGCGTCCAGCACCTCGCGCACCTTCCACCGGGTGTTCACCGGGACCAGGGTGTCGCGCAGCTCGTCGTCGGGCGCGTGCAGCGAGATCGCGAGGCGGCACTTGAAGCCCTCGTCGGCGAACCGGTGGATGGCGGGGACGAGGCCCACCGTCGACACGGTGATGCCGCGCTGCGACAGCCCCAGCCCGTCGGGGGCGGGGTCGGTGAGGGCGCGGATGGCGCCGACGACCCGCTTGTAGTTGGCGAGCGGCTCGCCCATCCCCATGAAGACGATGTTCGACAGCCGCGCGGGCCCGCCGGGCACCTCGCCGTCGCGCAGCGCGCGCATGCCGTCCACGATCTGGTGCACGATCTCGGCGGTCGACAGGTTCCGGTCGAGCCCCGCCTGCCCGGTGGCGCAGAAGGGGCAGTTCATCCCGCACCCGGCCTGCGAGCTGATGCACATGGTCACCCGGTCCGGGTAACGCATCAGCACCGACTCCACCAGCGTGCCGTCGAACAGCCGCCACAGTGTCTTGCGCGTCGCGCCCTCGTCCGTCGACAGATGCCGTACGACGGTCATCAGCTCCGGGAACAGCGACTCGCGCAGCTTCTCGCGCGAACCGGCCGGGATGTCGGTCCACTGCTCCGGGTCGTGCGCGTACCGCGCGAAGTAGTGCTGCGAGAGCTGCTTGGCACGGAACGGCTTCTCACCGATCTCCGCGACGGCGGCCTTGCGCTCCGCGGGCGAGAGATCGGCAAGATGCCGCGGCGGCGTCTTGGCTCCGCGCGGGGCGACGAAAGTGAGTTCTCCGGGCTTGGGCATGGTGGTACCAGTGTCGCAGATCCACATGGGTGACCCGGGCCGCCCGTCTCGGCCGCCACCTTTCACCGAGCGGACCCAGGGGTGTGGGAAAGCCCCCGCCCGAGGGCGGGGGCTTCGCGCTGCCGGAGGGTGGTCGGTCAGCCGCTGCCAACGAAGACCACGAGGAGCAGCCACACCACCGGGGCGGTGGGCAGCAGGGAGTCGAGGCGGTCCATGATGCCGCCGTGTCCGGGCAGCAGCGTGCCCATGTCCTTGATGCCCAGGTCCCGCTTGATCATGGACTCGCCGAGGTCGCCCAGGGTAGCGCTCGCCGCGACCGCGAGGCCGAGCAGCAGGCCCTGCCACCAACTGCCGCCGTCCACCAGGAACTGCATGCACAGCGCGCCCACGGCCATCGCGAACGTGACCGCGCCGAGCAGGCCCTCGCGGGTCTTGCCGGGGCTGATCCGCGGGGCCAGCTTGTGCTTGCCGAACCGCCAGCCGACGGCGTACGCCCCGGTGTCGCTGACCACGGTCAGCAGCAGGAACGTCAGCACCCGCCAGGGCCCGTCCTCGGCCGTGAGCATCATCGCGACGAACGTGGCCAGGAACGGGACGTAGAACGCGGCGAAGACGCCGGCCGTGACGTCCTTGAGGTAGCCCTCCGGTGGTTCCGTCATCCGCCAGACCAGCACCGCGAGCGCGGTGAGCGCCATCGCCACCCAGGCGCCCTCGGCGCCGCGGACGTATCCGGCGACGACCATGGCCGCGCCGCCGATGGCGAGCGGCACCAGCGGCACGCGGATGCCCTTGCGCTCGTCCAGCCGCTTGGTCAGCTCCCACAGCCCGACCACCACGGCGACCGCAATCACCCCGACGAACACGGCCTTGTAGACGAACAGCGACGCGACGATCACCGCGCCCAGTCCGACGCCGACCCCTATCGCGGCACCGAGGTCCCGGCCCGCGCTCTTCTTCTGCGGGGCGGGGGCCGGCTGCGGGGCGTCGTGCATGGGCTCCGGATTCCGCGGCGCTCCGGTGGAGGTCGCCGACGTGCTCTCGTCTCGGAACAGAGGGCCGCTCAGCCGAGCGGCCCTCCGGTCGTCATCCTGGTTTCCGCCGTGTGCGGATACGTCGGGCACGATGGGCATGGGCCGAGTCTGCTGCGCGTCACGCGCATCGTACGCGGGAGCTGCCGGGGCGGCTCCCTGGACGGGTCCCCGGACATGCCCCTGGGCAGGCCCTTGGTCGGGCGGGCCCCAGTACCCGGTCTGCGGCGCCCCCCAGGAAGAGTCGTTCATCAGACCTCGAGCAGTTCGGCTTCCTTGTGCTTCAGGAGCTCGTCCACCTGGGCGACGTACTTCGCGGTGGTGTCGTCGAGCTCCTTCTCCGCGCGGCGGCCCTCGTCCTCGCCGATCTCGCCGTCCTTGATCAGCTTGTCGATGGCGTCCTTGGCCTTGCGGCGCACGGAGCGGATCGAGATCTTCGCGTCCTCGCCCTTGCCCTTGGCGACCTTGATGTACTCGCGGCGGCGCTCCTCGGTCAGCTCCGGGAACACCACTCGGATGATGTTGCCGTCGTTGCTCGGGTTGACGCCCAGGTCGGAGTCGCGGATCGCCTGCTCGATGTTGCGCAGCGCGCTCTTGTCGAACGGGGTCACGACGGCCATGCGCGGCTCCGGAACGGAGAACGAGGCCAGCTGGTTGATCGGCGTCGGTGCGCCGTAGTAGTCGGCCACGATCTTGTTGAACATCGCCGGGTGCGCACGGCCGGTGCGGATCGCGGCGAAGTCCTCCTTGGCGACCACGACGGCCTTCTCCATCTTCTCCTCGGCCTCGAGGAGGGTCTCTTCGATCACCACTTGCTCCTGCGTGTCTTGAGTAGGCCCGGCTGCGATTGACGTGTTGTGGTCGGCGGCCGGCTGCGTCGCGTCTTCTTCCTGCACGGTTCCCGACCGGCAGGACATTGTCCATCCCCCGGCCGGGGTCCGTGGCTCAACCGGTCAGTTCCGGCTGCCCTGGTCACCCACCAGCGTGCCGATCTTCTCACCCTTGACGGCCCGGGCGATATTGCCCTCGGCCAGAAGCTCGAAGACGAGGATCGGCAGCTTGTTGTCACGGCACAGCGTGATGGCCGTGGCGTCGGCGACCTTCAGATCGCGCGTGATGACCTCGCCGTAGCCGAGCGCGTCGAACTTCACGGCGTCCGGGTTGGTCTTCGGGTCGGAGTCGTAGACCCCGTCGACTCCGTTCTTGCCCATGAGCAGCGCCTCGGCGTCGATCTCCAGGGCGCGCTGGGCGGCGGTGGTGTCGGTGGAGAAGTACGGCATGCCCATACCGGCGCCGAAGATGACCACGCGCCCCTTCTCCAGGTGGCGCACGGCGCGCAGCGGGATGTACGGCTCGGCGACCTGGCCCATGGTGATGGCGGTCTGGACCCGGCTGTCGATGCCCTCCTTCTCCAGGAAGTCCTGGAGGGCGAGGCAGTTCATCACGGTACCGAGCATGCCCATGTAGTCCGAGCGGGCGCGGTCCATGCCGCGCTGCTGGAGTTCGGCGCCGCGGAAGAAGTTGCCGCCGCCGATGACGACCGCGATCTGCGCGCCGTCGCGCACGACGGCCGCGATCTCGCGGGCGATCTTGTGCACCACGTCGGGGTCGACGCCCAGGCCCCCGCCACCGGAGAAGGCCTCTCCGGACAGCTTCAGCAGAAACCGGCCGCGTACTTTGCCGTCGTCGCTCTTCTGGGCCTTGGTGGTCATGGGGGATCCCGCCTCTTTCACGTGTTGCACATACGAAGAAGGCCACTGCCGGTGGGGTGTCATTCGCAACCCATGCGCGGCAATGGCCTCCTCGTCAGATCTGCTGTCGCCCGCCACGCGCGTGTGCGTGGCGGCGTACGCAAACGACCGCACCCGACCCTATCGGGACCGAGTACCCGTCGCGGTACGGACTCAGATGCCGACCTTGATGCGCGTGAAGCGCTTCAGGGTGACACCGGCCTCGTCCAGAACCTTCTGGACGGACTTCTTGTTGTCGAGCGCGTAGGGCTGGCCGAGCAGCGTGGCGTCCTTGAAGAAGCCGTTCAGACGACCCTCGACGATCTTGGCGATCGCGGCCTCGGGCTTGCCCTCGGCGCGGGTGGTCTCCTCGGCGATACGGCGCTCGGACTCGACGACCTCGGCCGGGATCTCGTCCTTGGAGAGGTACTTCGGCGCGAAGGCGGCGATGTGCTGGGCGACGCCCTTGGCGACCTCGGCGTTCGGCTTGTCGAGCTCGACGAGGACACCGATCTGCGGGGGCAGGTCGGGCATCGTGCGGTGCATGTAGGCGAGCACGAAGCCGTCGGAGTACTGCGCGAAGCGGTCCAGGACGATCTTCTCGCCCAGGTTGGCGTTGGCCTCGTCCACGAACGCCTGGACGGTCTTGCCGGGCTCGATCTCGGAGGCGAGCAGGGCGTCCAGGTCGGCCGGGGAGGTCGCGGCGACGTGCTCGGCGATCTTGTTGGCGACGGCCTGGAACTTCTCGCCCTTGGCGACGAAGTCCGTCTCGCACTTCAGCTCGACGAGGACGCCGGAGGAGTTGTCGTCGGCGATGATCGAGACCACGGCGCCGTTCTCGGCGGAGCGGCCCTCGCGCTTGGCGACGCCCTTCTGGCCCTTGATGCGCAGCGCCTCGACGGCCTTCTCGACGTTGCCCTCGGCCTCGTCCAGCGCCTTCTTGCAGTCCATCATGCCGGCGCCGGTGAGCTCACGGAGCTTCTTGACGTCGGCGGCGGTGTAGTTCGCCATGATTCTGTGAATCTCTCTCGAAGTCTGGAAGATCGGAGGTCTGCACGGTCCGCGACGCGGGGTGCGGATCGGGGACGCCGCGCTGACCTACGGGTGAACGGCGGGAGCGGTCTTGATGCCACCGCTCCCGCCGTCAACGGCTGACGCCGGCGGTCAGGCCTGCTCGCCCTCGGCGGCCGGAGCCTCGGTGGCCTCCGCGGCCGGAGCCTCGGCGGCCGGAGCCTCGGCGGCGGGCGCCTCGGCGGCGGCCGGGGCCTCCTCGGCCTTCTTCTCGCCCTCGAGCAGGTCGCGCTCCCACTCGGCCAGCGGCTCGCCGGCGGCCTTGTCGCCCTTGCCGGCCTCGGCCACGCCGGAGCGGGCCATCAGGCCCTCGGCGACGGCGTCGGCGATGACGCGGGTGAGCAGGGTGACGGAGCGGATCGCGTCGTCGTTGCCCGGGATCTTGTAGTCGACCTCGTCGGGGTCGCAGTTGGTGTCGAGGATCGCGACGACCGGAATGTTCAGCTTCCGGGCCTCACCAACGGCGATGTGCTCCTTCTTGGTGTCCACAATCCAGACGGCGCTCGGCACCTTCTGCATCTCGCGGATACCGCCGAGGGTCTTCTCCAGCTTGGCCTTCTCGCGGGAGAGGACCAGCAGCTCCTTCTTGGTCAGACCGGAGGACGCGACGTCCTCGAAGTCGATCTGCTCCAGCTCCTTCAGGCGCTGCAGACGCTTGTAGACGGTCGAGAAGTTGGTGAGCATGCCGCCCAGCCAGCGCTGGTTGACGTAGGGCATGCCGACGCGGGTGGCCTGCTCGGCGATGGCCTCCTGCGCCTGCTTCTTCGTGCCGACGAACATGACCGTGCCGCCGTGGGCGACGGTCTCCTTGACGAACTCGTAGGCGCGGTCGATGTACGACAGCGACTGGAGCAGGTCGATGATGTAGATGCCGTTGCGCTCCGTGAAGATGAAGCGCTTCATCTTCGGGTTCCAACGACGGGTCTGGTGACCGAAGTGGACGCCGCTCTCCAGCAGCTCCCGCATCGTGACGACGGCCATGGCCGTGTTCTCCTTGGTTCTCGGTTGTGCCGCGGATGCCGGACGGCTCCCGCGCCTGACGCCCGCAGCGCGCCGTTGCCGCAAGGACCGAGGGGCGCTGACTCCGAGATTCCGGACGGTGCCGGCTCCCGGTGTCGGGGCGTGCGAAGTCGACCCGGTGACCCGGATCGCCATCAGAAGTGTACGGGACCGGCGGAGCGCCGGGTGACGCCGCTGTCCACAACCGGGGAGTAGTCCACAGGCTCCGGCGGTGACCGGCGCGGTCGCGGCACGGTGAGGCCATGCGAGCGAAGCGATGCGTGTACGCGCTGCCGGTAGTGCTGCTGCTGTCCCTGCTGGGCCCGGCGGGCGGGGCCCCTGCGGGCGCCGGGCCACCGCCGACGGACACGGCCCCCGCGAAGACCGGGCCATCCCCGGCGGACGCGGCCCGCACGGAGGCCGGGGTCTCCCCGGCAGCCATGGCCCTGGCGAAGACCGGGCCATGGCTGCCGGACACGGCCCTCACGGAGGCCGAGCCACCGCCGGCGGAAACAGCCCCCACGAAGGCCGAGCCACCATCGGCGAACGCGGCACCCGCGAAGGGCGAGCCAGCCCCGGGCGACGCGGCCCCTTCGGAGGCCGAGCCTCTCCCGGAGGCCGAGCCACTCCCGGAGGCCGCGGCACCCCCGAACACCGAGCCAGCCCCGGGGGACGCGGCACCCGCGGAGGCCGGGCCTCCCCCAGCGGGCGCGGCACCCGCGAAGACCGAGGCACCCACAGCGGGTGCGGCACCCGCGAAGGCCGGGCCACCCCCGGCGGGCGCGGCACCCGCGGAGGCCGGGCCTCCCCCGGCAGACGCAGCTCCTGGGGAGGCCGGGCCACCCCCGGGCCCCTCCCCCGTGGGCCGCACCTGGCCCCTGCCGGGCGGACGCCCGACCGTCCTGCGCGCCTGGGATCCGCCGCCGACGCCGTACGCCCGCGGTCACCGCGGCGTCGACCTGGCGGCCCCACCGCACAGCCCCGTCCTGGCCGTGGCCTCCGGCCGCGTGTCCTTCGCGGGCCGCGTGGCGGGCCGGGGCGTGGTCTCCGTGGACCTGACGGGCACGGGCGACCCACGCCTGCGGACCACCTACGAGCCGGTCCGCGCCTCGGTCCGCAAGGGCGACGAGGTCACCGCGGGACAGCCCCTGGGCACCCTGGAGCCGACCCCCTCCCACTGCCCGGCCACCTGCCTGCACTGGGGCCTACGCCGCGGAAAGACCTACCTGGACCCCCTGTCCCTGCTGCCGCCCTGGCTGCTCCGCTCCGGCCCGCCGGTGCTGCTCCCGGTACTGGGCGTCCCACTCCCAGCGAGGCCATAACCGCGGCCGGGACAACCCGCGGGCATGCGTGCCGCCTGGGGCGCTGGGGGTTCCCCCTGCTCGAGCGAAGCCGAGAGCTTGGGGGAGGGTGGGCGCGGGCGGCACCCCGCTCCGCCGGGCAGCGGTCCCTCCGCCGAGGCACAACGCCGGGCAGGAGGGCCGCCACACCCGCCGAAACTCCCGCACCCCCGTCAGCGAAAAGCGCGGGCACCGCGCGAGCAGGTCCCCGCTCAGCCCATGACCCCCCGCAGAGCCATCCGCACGGCCGCGTCCGCGACGACCGCCGGCTCCTCGAAGCCCAGCTCGATCCGCCGCACGGCCGAGTCGACGACCCCCTGGAGCATCATCGCGGTGAGCCGGGGCTCGGCGTGGCCCATCTCCCCCAGCACGTCCACGATCATCCCGACCAGCGCCCCGTGCGCCGCCCGGATCTTCTCCCGGGCCCCCGCGTCCAGCTCGCTCGCCGAGATGGCGACGACGGCGCGGTGCCGCTGGTCCCCGACCAGCTCGAGCTGCCGCCGCACGTACGCCTCGACCTTGGCCTGCGGATCCTGAGCCGCGGCCATCGCCGCCTCGACCTCCGCCGCCCACACGGGGAAGTCGGCCTCGCACAGCTCCTCGACCACAGCGGCCCGCGACCGGAAATACTCGTACACGGACGACCGCGCCAGCCCCGTCCGCTCGGCGAGGGCCGGGAAGGTCAGCGCCTCCGTCCCGCCCTCGGACAACAGGGACCGAGCCGCGTCCAGCAGGGCGGCTCGCTGCATCGACCGGTGCTCGGCCACGGAGGCCGCTCGAATCCTTGGCACGTCCATCACTTTACGGACCGGCCACTCCCGGCGGGAGGGACCCGGCACACCGCCGTCTCAGCGCCCGAAGGCCGCCAGCTTCGCCCGCAGCTGGAGCACGGACTTGGTGTGGATCTGGCTGACCCGGCTCTCGGTCACCCCGAGCACGTTCCCGATCTCGGCCAGGGTCAGGCCCTCGTAGTAGTAGAGCGTGACGACGGTCTTCTCGCGCTCCGGCAGCGTGTTGATCGCGCGCGCGAGGAACCGCCGCAGTTCCCGGTCCTCGGCCACCTCGACGGGATTGTCCGCGGCGGTGTCCTCCAGCGTGTCCATGACGCTGAGCCCGTCCCCGCCCTCGCTGCCGACGTGCAGCAGCTCCTCCAGGGCCACCACGTTCGCCAGCGACAACTGGCTGAACACGGCGTGCAGTTCGTCCACGGCGATGCCCAGCTCGGCGGCCACCTCACCCTCGCTGGGCGTGCGCCGCAGCCGCGCCTCCAACGTGGCGTAGGCCCGCTCCACGTTGCGCGCCTTCTGCCGCACCGAGCGCGGGATCCAGTCCAGCGCCCGCAGCTCGTCGATCATCGCACCGCGGATCCGGGTGATCGCGTACGTCTCGAACTTGATCTCCCGGTCGATGTCGAACTTCTCGATCGCGTCGATCAGCCCGAAGACCCCGGAGGACACGAAGTCGGCCTGCTCCACGTTGGGCGGCAGCCCCACGCTGACCCGTCCCGCCACGTACTTGACCAGCGGCGAGTAGTGCAGAATCAGCTGCTCGCGCAGCCGGTCGTCACCCGTCGCCTTGTACGACCGCCAGAGCTCGTCGAGCGTCGAGGGAGCCGGCGGCCGCACGCTGCCACCGTCACGGGCGGCTGGGGAGATCGCCGCCCGGTCGGACCCGGAGGTGTGCTGGGGCATTCGTCGCCTTGTGCCGTTCTGCCGTGAAGGGTGGTACCTGGGGGAGCTGTCGCTCTGGGGTGGAGTTGCCGGACTGTGTCGGGATCCTCGTGAGCGTAGCGTGACTGACGTGTCGCGGTGCGCGAACTTCGGAGCACAAAGGGGGCGCAGATACGTTCCGCTGCGCGCCCTACCGGGTCACACCCGTCGCTCTGAGTGATCGCAATAATCCACCAACTCGGTGATTTCCCAAGGCTGTAGGGCTTCCCCCGGACGGCCGAACACGCAGCGTCAACCCGGGTCGTGAGCGCGCCGAACGGAGATCATCGCCTGGCGTGTCAACTTCCAGCCGTCGCCGTGTCGTTCGACGTAACCAAGTGCTCGAAGCTCGTACAGCCTCGCGATCGCGTCGTCCTCCGTCGTCTGCGCGCCCCGCGCGATCCGGTCCGGCGAGGCCGCGCCCCGCCCGGGCAGCGCGGCCAGCACCCGCCGGGCGCCCGGCGCCAGCAGATCCCTCGGCAGCACCGGGCCGCGGCGCTCCGGAGCCAGCTCGCCCATGTCGCCGACCAGCTCCACGACCTCCGCCGCGTCGGTGACCAGCACCGCTTCCCCGCGCAGCAGCTCGTGCACCCCCGCCGACCGGCCGCTGGTCGCCGGACCGGGCACGCCCATGGTGTGCCGGCCCAGCCGCTGGGCGGCCCGCGCGGTGGCGAGCGAGCCGCTGCGGTGGGCGGCCTCGACGACCACCGTGCCGCGGGTGAGGGCGGCGATGACCCGGTTGCGTAGCACGAATCTGCTCGGGGTCGGATGGTCCCCGGGCGGCAACTCGCCCACCACGAGCCCCTGTTCGGCGATCCTGCCGATCAGACCGGCGTGTCCCGGCGGATAGGGCCGGTCGACCCCGCAGGCGAGGACCGCGATGGTGGCGCCGCCCGCGCCGAGGGCGCCCCGGTGGGCGGCGCCGTCGATGCCGTAGGCGCCGCCGGAGACCACCACCCAGCCACGCTCCGCGAGCCCGGCGGCGAGCCCGACGGCCATGTGGGCGCCGTACTCGGTGCAGGCCCGGGCGCCCACGACGGCCACGGACCGCAGCGCCCACATCCGCAGACTGGCCCGTCCGCGCACCCACAGACCCAGCGGCCGGGCGTCCCCGAGGTCGTCGAGCTGCCGGGGCCACTCCCCGTCGCCCGGTCCGAGGAACCGGACCCCGGCGGCCCGCGCGAGGTCGAGGTCCCGCTCGGGTTCGGCCCGCCGCGCCCGCGCCCGCAGGCCGTCCCAGCGCCGCCCGCTCACCCCCGGCAGCGGCCCGTCGGCGCCCTTCAGCCGCCGTGCGACCTCCGCCGCGCCGAGCTCCCGCACCCAGCGCCCGGTGGTCTCGTCGCCGGGCTCGATGACGCGGGTGAGGAAGACCCGGGCGAGGAGGTCGGGGTCGTCGCCGCTCATGTCAGCGCCCCGATGGCCATCGGCACCCCGCGCGGGACGCCCGTGCGCAGTTGGAGGGCGAGGGCCACGTCGGTGGCGTCGGGCCGGTCGTGGCCGACCAGGTCCGCGACGGTCCAGGCGACCCGCAGCACCCGGTCGAGGCCGCGGGCCGTCAGCACCCCGCGTTCCAGGTTCCGCTCGGCCTCGTCCAGGGCCCCGCTTACCGCGTGCCAGCGGCTGCGCAGCTCCCGCCCGGGCACCTCGCTGTTGGTCCGCCAGGGGGTGCCGGCCAGACGGGCCGCCGCCCGTTCCCGCGCTGCGCGCACCCGGTCGGCGACCGTCGCGGTGGACTCGCCCCGGGCGGCGAGGCCGGTCAGCTCGGCCCGCGAGACCCGGTCCACCTCCACCCGCAGGTCGACCCTGTCGAGCAGCGGCCCGGAGAGCCGGGCCTGGTAGCGGCGGATCGCCGACGGCGGACACTCGCACAGATCGCCCGTCGCCGAGAAACGCCCGCACGGGCACGGATTGGCCGCGAGCACCATGAGGAACTTCGCCGGGAAGCGCACCACGCCCGCGCTGCGCGCGATCACCACGTGCCCGGACTCCAGGGGCTGTCGCAGCGCGTCGAGGGCCTGGCCGCTGAACTCGGGCGCCTCGTCCAGAAAGAGCACCCCCCGGTGGGAGAGCGAGACCGCGCCGGGTCGCGCGATGTTGGGGCCGCCGCCGACCAGCGCCTGCATGGTGGCCGAGTGGTGCGGGGCGCAGTAGGGCGGGATGTCGACCAGGGGATTGTTCGGCGGCAGCAGGCCCGCGACCGAGTGCACGGCCGTCACTTCCAGCGACTCCTCGCGGGTGAGCGGGGGCAGGATGCCCGGCAGCCGCTCCGCGAGCATGGTCTTCCCGGCGCCGGGCGGTCCCTCCAGGAACAGGTGGTGTCCGCCCGCGGCGGCGACCTCCACCGCCGTGCGGGCCGAGATCTGGCCGACGACGTCGACGAGGTCGTAGCCGTGGTCCTGCTGGGCGGCGCCCAGGCTGTGCATGCCGGTCGCGGCGCCGGTGCCGGGGACGCGCAGTCCGGCGAGCAGCGGGTCCGGGCGGCCCAGGTCGTCCTTCTCCTCCTCCGGCACCGGCTCGTCCGCCAGGACGGCGATCAGCTGGCGCAGACTGCGCACGCCGAGCACCGACACACCGGGGACCAGGGCGGCCTCGGCGGCCGCGCACTCCGGGACGACCACCTGTTCGTATCCGGCGTCGGCCGCGGCGAGGACGGCGGGCAGGATGCCGCGCACGGGGCGCACCCGGCCGTCCAGTCCGAGCTCGCCGATCATCACGATGTCCGCGAGGACCCGCGGGTCGATCCGCTCGCCGGCGCCGAGCACCGCGCAGGCGACGGCGAGATCGAACCCCGAACCCGCCTTGGGCACGGAGGCCGGGCTCAGCCCGACCGTGAGCTTCTTCTGGGGCCATTCGGCCCCGGAGTTCACCACCGCCGCCCGGACCCGGTCCCGGCTCTCGGTCAGGCTCTTGTCCGGCAGCCCCACCAGGGTGAACGCCGCGACGCCCGGTTCCAGGTCGGCCTGGACCTCGACGACGACGCCCTCGACTCCGACGAGGGCCACGGAACAGGTGCGTGCGAAGCCCATTCAGGCCACCCCCCGCACATGCTCGACGACGGGCGCGCCCCGGTCGGGCAGGACGACGCCGACCAGGTCGATGCGGACTCCGCCGGGCGGTGCTCCGCCGTGTTCCTGCATCCAGCGTTCGGCGAGCCGCCGCAGCCGGCCCGCCTTGGCCGGGGTGATCGCGGCCATCGGGTGCTGGAACCGGCCCGCCCTGCGGGTCTTGACCTCGCAGACGACCAGGACGTCGCCGTCCCGCGCCACGATGTCGATCTCACCGGTCCGGCCCGCGCGCCAGTTGCGTCCCAGGACCGTCATCCCGGCCTCGGCCAGCCGCCGCGCGGCCAGCTCCTCGCCGTACCTGCCGAGTGCGCTGTGTGCCAGCTGTGTGTTCATGTCGGCACCACCTCCGGCGCCAACCGTCACGCATCCGCCGGCCCGGAGTGGATCTTGGTGCACAACTCAGCGGTTGTGGAGAAACCCCTCACCCACACAGGTGATGTTCATGCCCGCTCACCCGCACGCACCCGCACAGGCACATGCTCACTCACCCGCCGGGCAGCTCCAGATCACTCTTGTTCAGCTCCTCGATGTTCACGTCCTTGAACGTCAACACCCGGACCTGCTTCACGAACCGAGCCGGCCGGTACATGTCCCAGACCCAGGCGTCCGCCATGGACACCTCGAAGAACACCTCACCCTGGACTGAGTGCACCTGCATCTCGTAGTCGTTGGTCAGGTAGAAGCGCCGCTCGGTCTCGATCACGTACTTGAACAGACCGACGACATCGCGGTACTCCCGATAGAGCTTGAGCTCCATCTCGGTCTCGTACTTCTCGAGGTCCTCGGCGCTCATGGCATGTTCCCCTTCAGCCGTGCGATCCCACCATTGTGCGCCAGTCCCGCGAGCCCCTAGACGATTTCGGTGTCGAGGATCTCCGGACGGGCGGGGGGACCTTCGTCGAGCAGCCGGCGCAGCAGCCCGGCGAGTCTGGTCGGATACACCGTCTCATGTGCCCGGCTCAGTTCCCGACACGTCCACCAGCGAGCTCCGACGACACTGCGCCGTTCCAGCTCGGTCAGCCCCACGGCCTCGGTCACCGTCTGGGTCGTACGGGCCAGGTAGTACCACTCGTCCTGATTCCAGCGGCGCCCGGCGAACGGGAAGGAGCACATCCGCCGCCACAGGACCGGGCCCAGCTCCACATCCGTGATGCCCGTCTCCTCCGCGAGTTCCCGCAGCGCGGCCTCCTCACGGGTCTCGTCGCCCTCGACCCCGCCGCCCGGGGTGAACCACCAGTCGTCGGCCGGGTCGCCCGGCTCGTGGCCGTGCAGCAGCAGGATGCGGTCCCGCGGGTCCAGCAGGACCACGCGCGCCACCTTGCGCACCTCGCCCTCCAGGCCCGGGTGCGCCTGCGCGTCCCTCGCCTCAGCGGGCACCGGCGGTCTCCGTCCCGGCCCGGGCGCGGGCCGCGCGCTGGGCGAGCGGCCCGTACGCGGCGCCGCCGAGCACCAGGACGGCGCCCGCCACGACCAGCGCCACGATCGTCCGCAGAGGCCCCGGCTCGGACGGTGAGCCGCCGAGCACCTCGAAGCCGGCCGGGCGCGGCAGCATGCCGTCCATGGGCCATACGACGGCGTCGACCCGCGCGGAGACCGCGTCGCGGGCCACGGAGCCGCTCGCGGCGTCCGTGAGGTGGGCAGTGGAGTCCAGGGAGCCGTGCCGCTCGTCACCGAGCAGGAACAGCCGTCCCTCGGGCACGGTGACCGTGGGGAAATCGGCGGATCCGGCCTGCCCGTCGGACAGGTACGGCTCGTCGATCCGCTTGCCGTTGACCGTCAGCTTGCCGTCCTGGCAGCAGGCGACGGTGTCCCCGCCGACGGCCACGACACGCTTGATCATCGGCGCGTTTCCCCAGGTGGCGTCCTTGAAGACGACCACGTCGCCACGGCGTACGTCCGCGCCGTCGACCCGCTGGGCGAGCACCCGGTCGCCCGCGCCGATCGTCGGGGCCATCGAGGTGGTCGGCACGGTGTACGGCCGGTAGACCACCGCTCCCCAGCCGAAGGCGGCCAGGAACAGCACGAGGCCCAGCGCGACAGCCAGCCCGGACAGTCGCTGTCCGGTCCGGCCGCCCGCCGGGCCGTTGCCTGTGCTCCCGCCACGCGGGGCCGTACGTGTCGTGCTCTCGCCAGCCATGGGCCGCACCCTACCCGGCGGTACCGGACCCGGTCAGCCCTCACGCCACCGGGACCGCCGGCCGGGCCACGGCCGATACCGGGACCGCCGGGGCCGCAGCGAAGAGCGGGACCACCGGGACTGCCGGGACCGCCTCAGCGGTGGGCGCCCCCGAGGGAGAACCGCTTCCGCCGCCACAGCGCCACCGGCACCACGCCGGCCAGCGCGAGCACGTGCGGCGCGGCCGGGAGGGCCGCCGCGGCCGACGCCTTGTCGTTCAGACCGGGCTGGTCGAAGGTGTCCGGAACCGGCAGGGTGCCCCAGCGGGTGATCGGCCAGGCCTTCACGATGGCCCGCCCCACGACCTCGTCCACCGGGACCATGCCCTGGTACTTGTCCGCCTTGTTGTAGCGGGAGTCGCGCGAGTTCTGCCGGTTGTCGCCCATGACCCAGATGTAGCCGTCGGGGACCGTCACCTTGAACTGGCCGCCCGTGCTGTCGACGGTGCACGGCGTGCTGCCGGGGTAGATGTACGGCTCGTTCAGCGCCTTGCCGTTGACCTTCACGGGGCCGCTGCCCTTGCACTCGACCGTGTCGCCGCCCACGCCGATGACCCGCTTGATCAGGTCCTTCTCCTCGGAGGACGGCATCAGGCCGATCCAGGAGAGGAAGGTCTGCAGGGCGTTGGGCTCCGGCGGGATCTCGCCCGCGAGCCAGTTGCCGGGGTCGTGGAAGACGACCACCTCGCCGCGCTCCGGCTCGGAGCCGAACCACGGGGTCAGCTTGTCGACCAGCACCCGGTCGCCCCGCTGCAGGGTGTCCTGCATGGAGTCGGAGGGGATCGAGAACGCCTGCACCAGGAACGTCTTGATCAGCAGGGCGAGCACGAGGGCGATGCCGATCAGGATCGGCAGCTCCTTCCAGAAGGAGCGCTGTTTCCTCGCGGGCGGGGAACCGGAGCCCTCCGCGCCCTGCTCGCCCGTCCGCTGCTGTTCGTCGCTCACCCTGCCGTCCTCGGCCGTCGTCGTGTCACTCCCGGAGGTCACGGCGCTGTCCGCGGCCGGGCCGGCCGGTTCCACGGGGTGTCCGCGGTGCTCCTCGCCGTCGTGTCCGGACCGTGCGCCAACCGCCACATCCCCCACGCCAACTCCTTACTCTGTGCCGCTGCCTGCCCCATGTACGGCGCAGGCCCACCACTCCCATAACGAGCGGGAGTTCCGCAGGGCTCGGGAGCTGGGTCATTGCGTTCGGATCCGACGCGCCCGGAGCCAGAGGTCTGGGGTCCGGCACGCTCGGAGCATCGGGGGCAACCCTATGCGACACGTGGGCGGCTGTGGTCGACCCGGACGCCGGGTCGGCCACGGATGCGAAGGTTTCCGGTTCGTCGAGTGTGGTCCAGTGGTTGAACGGCCAGGCGATGACGATGGCCCGCCCCACCACCTGGTCCTCGGCGACCGTGCCGCCGTAGTCCGTGTCCTGGTGGGAGCGGGAGTCCGCGGAGTCCGCGCGGTGGTCGCCCATCACCCACAGGCGGCCCTCGGGCACGGTGACGTCGAACTCGGTGGTGGAGGGGGCGTTGCCGGGATACAGGTAGTCCCCCTCGTTCAGGGGAACGCCGTTGACGGTGACCCGACCTTGCGCGTCACAGCACTTGACGCGGTCGCCGCCGACTCCGATGACCCGCTTGATCAGGTCCTTCTCGTTGTCGGAGGGCAGCAGGCCGATGAAGGTGAGCCCTTCCTTGACCTGTTTGACGACGACGGGGTCCTCCTTCTTCTGGGTGGGCTGCTCGTCGTTGAGCCAGCCCCCCGGGTCCTTGAACACGACGACGTCCCCGCGCTCCGGCTTGGCGCCGAACCACGGGGTGAGCTTGTCGACCAGCACCCGGTCGCCGATCTGGATCGTCTGCTCCATGGAGCCCGACGGGATGACGAACGCCTGGACCAGGAAGGTCTTCAGGACCAGCGCTATGAGGACGGCGACCCCGATGAGGAGCGGTATCTCCTTGATGGCCGACCGGCGCCGCCGCCGCTTGACCTTGCGTTGCAGCTTGCGCCGCTCCGCGCGGGTACGTCCGCCACCGGTCGGCGCGGAGGCGCGCCGCGTGCCGGTGGGCAGGAGGTCTTCGGCGGGGCTGCTGGGCGCACCGCGTGGTTTGCCGCGGTTACCCATGGCCACCGCCCGCGCCCGCCGAGCCGCCGAGCGCGCCCACGGGTGCGCCCGCCGCAGGACCGGACGCCTCCGCGCCGTCCGATGCGCCGGGCACCCGCTCGTACGCCTCGGGCCGCTCCAGCCGCCTGAAGTGGCCCGCCGGCCAGACGATCCAGTCCGCGCGGCCGATCACGTCCTCGACGGGGATCATGCCGCCGCCGGGTGAGCCCAGGTGGTCGCGGGAGTCGCTGGAGGCACTGCGGTGGTCGCCGAGGACGAAGAGCCTGCCGTCGGGCACGACGAGGTCGAAGGGCACGGAGGACGCGCGGTCGCCGGCATGCAGGAACGCCGTCTCGTCGACGGACCGGCCGTTCACCCGGAGCCTCCCCTCCTTGTCACAGCAGACCACGTGGTCTCCCCCCACGCCCACGACGCGTTTGATGTAGTCGGCGTCCCCGAAGTACCCGGTGCCGTCGAACACGACGACGTCGCCCCGCCGCGGCTCGGCTCCGAAACGGTACGCCACCTTGTTTACGAGAACGCGGTCGCCGATCCTCAATCCCGGCTCCATGGATCCGCTGGGGATCTGGAACGGCTGCGCCACGAACGTGTTGAGGAGCAGCAGGAAGAGCAGGCAGACCAGAGCGGTGAGGGTGATCCGCCCGCCCGGGAGCCAGTCGGCGATCCGCGACACCAACGCGAAACGCGACCGGCCCTCCGCGCCCCGCTGAGCGGGTTCGGAGGAGCGGTCGCGCTCCGTCGGCTGTGCTTCGGTGTCCATCGGGGCCAGATGCTATCCGGCGCCGCTGTGCACCCTGGGATCGTGATCCCGGGAAGCGCTCAGCTCTCGCGCTTCTCCTTGATCTTCGCCGCCTTGCCGCGCAGCTCGCGCAGGTAGTACAGCTTGGCGCGGCGGACGTCACCCTTGGTGACCAGCTCGATCTTCTCCACGATCGGGGTGTGCACCGGGAAGGTGCGCTCGACGCCGACGGAGAAGGAGACCTTGCGGACCGTGAAGGTCTCGCGCACGCCGGAGCCCTGGCGACGGATCACCACGCCCTTGAACTGCTGCACACGAGAGCGGTTGCCCTCGATGACGCGGACGTGGACGTTCACGGTGTCACCCGGGCGGAAGGCCGGGATGTCGCTGCGCAGCGACGCGGCGTCGACGGAGTCGAGCAGGTGAGACATTTCGTCTGCTTTCTTCGCTGATGCCACAGGTCATCAACGGGAACTAGGGGTTCTGGATGAGCGCTGTGCGGGTCGGGGCGGGCGTCGTGTCCCCCTGTGGCAGGGGCGCACGCCGGACGGCGCACAACAGCGGTCTATTCTTCCACGCCGTCGGTCCTGCGCCAAAATCGGCCGTACGGCTCGCCCTCGGGGTCGGGCGACCAGCCCAGGATGGAGAGCATCTCGCGGTCCTTCTTGTCGAAGGCCTTGGGGTCGCAGCGCTCGATCAGGTCGGGCCGGTTGAGCGTCGTACGCCGCAGTGCCTCGTCGCGGCGCCAGCGGGCGATCTTGCCGTGGTGCCCGCTGAGCAGCACCTCCGGGATCTCCCGGCCACGCCAGTGCGGCGGCTTGGTGTAGACGGGGCCCTCCAGGAGGTTGGCCATGGCGCCGGGCGCGAAGGAGTCGTCGCGGTGGGACTCGGCGTTGCCGAGGACGCCGGGCAGCAGCCGGGCCACGGCCTCCGTGATGACGAGTACGGCCGCTTCGCCGCCGGCGAGGACGTAGTCGCCGATGGAGACCTCGTAGACCGGTATCCGGGTGGCGTACTCGTCCATGACCCGCCGGTCGATGCCCTCGTAGCGGGCAGGGGTGAAGATCAGCCAGGGCCGTTCGGACAGCTCCACGGCCAGCTCCTGCGTGAAGGGCCGGCCGCTGGGGGTGGGCACGATGATCGCGGGGCCGTGGGCGCCGGTCTCGTAGCCGTCGGCGAGGACGGTGTCCAGGGCGTCGCCCCACGGCTCGGTCTTCATGACCATGCCCGGGCCGCCGCCGTACGGTGTGTCGTCCACGGTGTTGTGCCGGTCGTACGTCCAGGTCCGCAGGTCGTGGACGTGTACGTTCAGCTGCCCGCGCGCGCGGGCCTTGCCGACGAGGGAGACGTTCAGCGGTTCCAGGTACTCGGGGAAGATCGTGACGACGTCGAGCCGCATCACGCCTCGCCCCCGCCGGACTGACGGGACTCACCGGACTCGCTCGGCTCGCCGGACTCACTCAGCTCAGGGGACTCGTCCCGGCCGGAGGCGATCACCGCGCGGTCGTCGATCAGCCCGGGCGGCGGGTCGATGACGGCCCGCTGCCGCTCCAGGTCGATGTCGGTGACGATCTCCTCGACGAACGGGATCATCACCTCGGTGCCGTCGGGCCGCTCGACGATGAACAGGTCCTGG
Source organism: Streptomyces sp. NPDC052773 (assembly GCF_044547145.1). Lineage (NCBI taxonomy): Bacteria > Bacillati > Actinomycetota > Actinomycetes > Kitasatosporales > Streptomycetaceae > Streptomyces > Streptomyces sp. NPDC052773. The sequence continues at coordinate 144,054 of NZ_JBITZX010000009.1, forward strand.
GTGGGCAGGTGCGAGATCTCGGTGATCCGGCCGACCTCCACCCCGTCCTCGGTGACCACGTCGAGGTCGATCAGCTGGTGGTCGTAGTACTCGTCCTCGCCCTCGGGCAGTTCTTCGGGGTCGACGTCGGCGATCAGGAGCGTGTTGCGCAGCGCCTCGGCGGCGTTGCGGTCGGTGACGCCCTCGAAACGCAGGAGGAGACGGCCGCTGTGGACGCGGCCGGTCGCGATGGTCAGGGGCCCCGCGGAGGCGGGGTCGGTGGCGAGTACGACGCCGGGGGCGAGCCGCAGTTCCGGCTCGTCGGTGCGGACCTCGACGGTGACCTCGCCCTTGATGCCGTGGGCGCGGCCGATCCGTGCGACTACCAGCTGCACTGTGCTTGCTCTCCTGTCGGAAACGCGAGCCGCGGTGGCGGCTCATACGACTGCGGGCCGGGGACGGCCCAGTGGCCCTCCCCGGCCCGAGCCGGTGCTGTGCTGCGTCAGCGGACGTTGTCCACGTCGACGAGGTCGACCCGGACGCCACGGCCGCCGATGGCGCCCACGACGGTGCGCAGGGCGCGTGCGGTGCGGCCGTTGCGGCCGATCACCTTGCCGAGGTCGTCCGGGTGGACCCGGACCTCGAGCACCCGCCCGCGGCGCAGGTTGCGCGAGGCGACCTGCACATCGTCAGGGTTGTCGACGATGCCCTTCACGAGGTGCTCGAGAGCCTCCTCGAGCATGCTCAGGCCTCGGTCGACTCGGAGGACTCGGCCGCGGCCTCGTCCTTCTTCTCAGCCTTCTTCTTCTGGGTGATGGCCTCACCCTTGCCCTCGTCGTCGCCGGCCAGGGCCTCGAACGACGGGCGCTCCTTCTTCGGCTCGGCGACGAGCAGCGGAGCCGGGGCGGGCTCGCCCTTGAACTTCTGCCAGTCACCGGTCTTCTTCAGGATGGCGAGGACCGGCTCGGTCGGCTGGGCGCCGACGGAGAGCCAGTACGCCACGCGCTCGGCGTCGACCTCGATCACCGACGGGTTGTACGTCGGGTGGTACTTGCCGATCTCCTCGATCGCACGGCCGTCACGACGCGTACGCGAGTCGGCGACGACGATGCGGTAGTGAGGCGAACGGATCTTGCCGAGACGCTTGAGCTTGATCTTGACTGCCACGGGAGTGGGTTCTCCTGGATTTGACGTGGTTGGGCACGGCGAGAATGCCGCGTGGGGTTGCGGTACCCGAGTGCCCGATGGACGCGTCAGCCGGAGGAGAGAGGGGTCCTATGCGGCTGTCGAGTACAGCTAGCCATTGTGCCATACCCCCAGGGACCCTTCCGACCGAGGGTCGTGCGGGCACGACGGCGCCGCACCCGGCGCAGAGGTGAACGACGTCGGGTGCGGGCCGGGGCGGCACGGTGCCACCGGCACGCGGCGGCCGGCGGCACCCGCGCGGCACGAGTCTCCCGCCTCCGGCACCCACGAGATGCCGGAGCGCTCAGCTCGCCGCGCCCGCGCCCACCACCTCGGGGATCCGGAACGGCTTGCCGCAGCCGCCGCACACGATCGGGGCCTGCGCCAGGACCGAGGGGACGACGCGGACGTTGCGCCCGCAGTCGCAGACGGCCTTGACGCGCACCCCGCCGCCGGACGAGCCGTGCCGGGCGGCCGGGCCGCGGAACGTGCGGGTGGTGTCGGCGGAGGTCGCCGCCGAGTGGGCCTTCAGGGCCCGCTGCAGGCGCTCGATGGTCGGGCGGTAACGCCGCTTCGCCTCGGGGTTGAGCGTGACCAGCGAGAAGCCGCTGCTCGGGTGCGGCTCCTCGGGGTGGTCCAGGCCCAGCTCCTCGGCGATCGCGAGGAATCTGCGGTTGTGGTAGCGGCCGGCGCGGGAGGTGTCTCGGATTCCGCGCGCGGCGGCGATGCCGTGGACTGCCTCGTGGAGCAGTCGTTCGAAGGAGAGTTCGTGTCCGCAGGCGGACGACGACTCCCCGATCAGGGACTCGGGCGCGGCAAGATCCGGCAGCTCGGGGTGGTACCGCTGAATGTCGGCCCACGCCTGCGCCAGCTCTGCGGCGAGAACAGGTGGTGTCGTGCTCACGTAATGACAACGAGCCGGGGTCCCGCTGTGTTCCTATTCCGGGGCATCCCAAATAATTTGCACGTACCCGTCAGTTGCCGCTGATGCGTCCTGACGAGGGCGGGTGCGCTGATCTGCGGAGAAGGCGCACAGCTCGACACAAGGTGGTACGTAGCCTGACGTACGCCCCGGCGCGTACGCCCCGTTGCGCGCGCCGGGGCGTGTGGGGTCCTCCGGTGCGCAAGAGGCGTTTTCGGCCGACTCCGCCCCACTCGGGACAGCGACGCCGGCTCCCGTGACGTTACCGGGTGCGGTTCCGCCGCCCGGCACCGGCCCGTCCCACGCCTGTGAACGCCGTACGGCCCAGGTTGCCGGAACGTGAAATCTCGCCGCCGCGCGCGCGTGGAACCAAGCCGCGGCCCCGTACCACTGGACGCCGTCGCGAGCCCGGAGTTTCCTGGCATACGGGGGGCGGGCGCACGTCACGGGGGCTTCAGGAGAACGGGGACAGAGGCAACTCTCGGCGGAATGGGGCGCTTACATATGACACCTACGCTCGTGCGTCAGCACCCGCACACGGGGGGCGCACCCCGCGTGGACCTGAGTGCACGCGCGCGTGACTGGTCCGAGATCCAGGAGCGGATGCTCGTACCGCTCTACGAGGCCGTCTACGAGCGACTGGACGTGGGGCCCGGCACGCGGCTGCTCGGCCTCGGCTGCGGCAGCGGACTCGCCCTGCTGATGGCCGCCTCCAGAGGCGCCGCGGTCACCGGTGTCGAGCCCGCCTCACCGGAACGGCTCGCCCTCGCGCGGGAACGGCTCCGCGCGCAGCCGCCGGGCACGCACGCGAGGGCCACCGCTCCCGCCGCGCCGGCCGTGGGCGCCTCGCTCGACGGAGCGGACCGGCCCGCGGACCCGGCGGGCGCGTCGGGACCGCCGTACGACCTGGTGACCGCCTTCGAGCCCATCGGGTGCCGCGCGGGCGACTCGGACGGACTGGCCGGGCTCCTCGGCGCGGCGACCCCGCGCGCGGCGCGCGGGGCGGCGGTGGTGCTGGCCGGCTGGGGGCCGCCCGAGCGGTGCGCCACGACCGCCGTGCTGCGGGTGGCCGACAAGCTCGCCGACCCGTCACGCGGCGCGGGCCGCTGGCGCCCGGCCCTGCGCGACGACCTGGAGGAGGTCGCCGAACGCGCCGGCCTGCGCCCCGACGGCTCGGGGCGGGTGGCCTGCCCCTTCGGGTACGCCGACGTGGACAGCGCGGTGCGCGGGCTGCTCTCCACCGGGCTGTTCGACGCGGCGATCACCGCCACCGACCAGGCCCAGGTCGACAAGGAGCTGAAGGAGGCCCTGCATCCGTACCGCCGCCAGGACCGCACGGTGTGGATGCCGAACGTCTTCCGCTACCTGATCGCGCGGGTCCCCTAGGGGGTCAGTCCTCGGCGTCCTTGGTCAGCCGGGTGATGCCCGCGATGCGGTAGGCGTCCGCCTCCTCCAGGGTCTCCCGTTCCAGCAGGGCCGCCGCGAGCGCGTCCAGCCGGGGGCGGTGGTCGCGCAGCTTGCGGCAGGCCTCCTCGTAGCAGTCGTCCACTATGCGGTGCATCTCGCCGTCGATCACGTCCAGGGTCCGGGGCGCGGCGGCGAGGCCGTACGTCTGCCGGTCGTCGTCGGGCAGCGCGGACAGGCGGCCGACCCGCTCGCTCATGCCCCAGCGGGCCACCATGCCGCGCGCGATCCTGGTGACCTGCTCCAGGTCGCTCTCCGAGCCGGTGGTGATGACGCCGTAGACGACGTGCTCGGCGGCCATCCCGCCGAGCGCGCCGATGATCCGGCCGCGCAGGTACTCCTCGGTGTACGCGTACTTGTCGGCGTCCGGCGTCGACAGCGTCACGCCGAGCGCGCGTCCGCGCGGCACGATGGTGATCTTGCGGACCGGGTCGGCGCCCGGCTGGAGCATGCCCAGCAGCGCGTGCCCGCTCTCGTGGTACGCGGTGCGCCGCCGCTCCTCCAGGGGCATGACCAGGGCCCGCTCGGCGCCGAGCTGGACCTTCTCCAGGGCGTCCGAGAGGTCGGACCGCGTCACCCGGTCCTGCCGCCGCTTCACCGCGAGCAGGGCCGCCTCGTTGGCGAGGTTGGCCAGCTCGGCGCCGGTCATGCCGGGGGTGGTCCGGGCGACCTGGGCGAGGTCCACGTCGTCGGCCAGCGGGATCTCCCGGGTGTGGATCCGCAGGATCGCCTCCCGGCCGCCCCGGTCCGGCGGCGAGACGTTGACGACCCGGTCGAACCGGCCGGGCCGGGTCAGCGCGGGATCGAGGATGTCCGCGCGGTTGGTCGCCGCGATCACGATCACACCCTCCGAGCCGGAGAAGCCGTCCATCTCGGTGAGGATCTGGTTCAGCGTCTGCTCGCGCTCGTCGTGCCCGCCCATCGCCGCGCCGCCGCCCCGCGCGCGGCCGATGGTGTCGATCTCGTCGATGAAGATGATCGACGGCGCCACCTTCCGCGCCTCGGCGAACAGCTCCCGCACCCGGGAGGCGCCCACGCCCACGATCATCTCGATGAACTCGGAGGCCGACGCAGAGAAGAACGGCACCCCCGCCTCCCCGGCCACCGCCCGCGCGAGCAGGGTCTTGCCGGTGCCGGGCGGACCCGCGAGCAGCACACCGCGCGGCATCTTGGCGCCCATCCGCCGATAGGCGTCGGGGTTCCTCAGGAAGTCCACGACGTCGTTCAGCTCGCCCTCGACCTCGTCGATCCCCGCCACGTCCGCGAACGTCGTCCGCTTCTCCCCGGGCACCAGCTCCACCGGTTTCGGCGGCTCCTTGCGCCCGAACATGGCACCGGCGCCGCCCATGCCCGCCCGCATCCGCCGCGCGATGACGATCCACAGCACGACCAGTAGCAGCATCGGCGCCAGCGAGATCAGCAGGTTGGCGAGCAGGCTGCGCTGCTGGACCACCGGTTCCGCCGTGACAGTGACGTTGTTGCGGGTCAGGTCCTCCCACAGCCGGTCGTCGGCGAAGGCGGGCCGCTGGGTCTTGAACTTGGTGTAGGTGCCGCCGCCCCCGGGCCGGTCCCGGGCCTGCTTCAGCTCCCCCTGGATCGCGTCGCCCTTGGAGTAGATCTTGCTGACGTTGCCGTCGTCGACCTGCCTGCTGAACTCGGTGTAGGAGATCGTCGGCTCGTCGCCGTCGCCGAAGAAGGACAGCGCCAGGTTGGCGATCACGAACACGATCACCGCGGCGGCGACCAGGTTCCACCAGCCGCCGCGCCACCGCCGCCCGCCGGACGGTGGCTTCGCCGGCTCCTCGGGCGTGCCCTCGGTACGCCAGGGCTGGTCGGGAGACTTGCGCGGCGGCGCGGGGTTGGTCATATCGGGACGTTACGACAGGAAAGCCGCACGGGCATGCGTACGTACGACGCCGGGGGCGCCCCTCCGACGAGAGGCGCCCCCGGGCGACGTACGGCCGACGCGAGTGGCCGGCGTGGGTGGCGGGTGACCGACGCGGGTCAGCCCATGAACTTCTTGAACTCGTCCGGCAGCTCGAAGTCCTGCCCGGCCTGCTGGCCCGGCAGCCCGAACGCGCCGCCGTTCTGCGCGGCGGCCGCGCGGCGGGCGGCCTCCTCCTGCTCCTGCTGCTTGCGCTTCATCGGGTTGCCGGAGCGCTGCTTGCCCTTGGCCTTCTTCGGCTGCTTCTTGGAGCGGCCGGGGCCGCCGCCCATGCCCGGGATCCCCGGCATGCCCGGCATACCGCCGCCCTGGGCCATGCGGGACATCATCTTGCGGGCCTCGAAGAACCGCTCGACCAGGTTCTTCACCGCGCTGACCTCGACACCGGAACCCTTGGCGATACGGGCGCGGCGCGAGCCGTTGATGATCGTCGGGTCCTGGCGCTCGGCCGGGGTCATCGACTTGATGATGGCGGCGGTGCGGTCGACGTCCCGCTCGTCCAGGTTGTTGATCTGGTCCTTGATCTGGCCCATGCCCGGCAGCATGCCGAGCAGCTTGGAGATGGAGCCCATCTTGCGGACCTGCTCCATCTGGGACAGGAAGTCGTCGAGGGTGAACTCCTGGCCCTTCTTGGACGCCAGCTTGGAGGCCATCTTGGCGGCCTCTTCCTGGCTGAAGGTCTTCTCCGCCTGCTCGATCAGGGTGAGCAGGTCACCCATGTCGAGGATGCGGGAGGCCATCCGGTCCGGGTGGAACGCGTCGAAGTCCTCGAGCTTCTCGCCGTTCGACGCGAACATGATCGGCTTGCCGGTGATCTGCCGGATCGACAGCGCGGCACCACCGCGCGCGTCGCCGTCGAGCTTGGACAGCACCACGCCGTCGAAGCCGACGCCGTCGCGGAAGGCCTCGGCGGTGTTGACGGCGTCCTGACCGATCATCGCGTCGACGACGAAAAGGATCTCGTCGGGCGAGACGGCGTCCCGGATGTCGGCCGCCTGCTGCATCATCTCCTGGTCGATGCCGAGGCGGCCGGCGGTGTCGACGATGACGATGTCGTGGACCTTCGACTTCGCGAAGTCGATCGAGTCCTTGGCGACCTTGACCGGGTCACCGACGCCGTTGCCCGGCTCGGGCGCGTAGACGGCGACCCCGGCGCGCTCGGCGACGACGCTGAGCTGGTTCACGGCGTTGGGGCGCTGGAGGTCGGCGGCGACCAGCAGCGGGGAGTGGCCCTGCTCCTTGAGCCACTTGCCGAGCTTGCCCGCGAGGGTGGTCTTACCGGCACCCTGGAGACCGGCCAGCATGATCACGGTCGGGGGCTGCTTGGCGAAGCGCAGCCGGCGGGTCTCGCCACCGAGGATGGTGACCAGCTCGTCGTTGACGATCTTCAGGACCTGCTGGGCGGGGTTCAGCGCCTTGGAGACCTCGGCGCCGAGCGCGCGCTCCTTGAGGTTCTTGATGAACGTCCGGACGACCGGCAGGGCCACGTCCGCTTCGAGGAGCGCGATGCGGATCTCGCGCGCGGTGGCGTCGATGTCCGCCTCGCTCAGACGCCCCTTGCCGCGCAGATTCTTGAAGGTCGCTGAAAGGCGATCGGAGAGAGTATCGAACACGGCGGCGTCGGTCCTCGGGGTCGGGGGCAGTCTGAGCGTCTTCAAGGGTATCCCGGCCAGGCAGGTGGCCGGGATCCCCGGCCGCGGGTGGCTGGTGTCCCCGGCCGTGCGTGGCCGGGTCCCCGGCCGTGCGTGGCTGGTGTCCCCGGCTGCGGGTGGCCCGGGGCCCCCGGCTGCGGGCGGCCAGGGGCCCCGGTTCAGCCGCGCAGTGTCTCCTCCAGCCCGCGCGCCACGGACGCCGCCTCCTCGCCGGGCAGCGGTGCGCCCCCGGGACCCGTGACGTAGAAGGCGTCCACCGCGTTCGCGCCCAGGGTGCTGACGTGCGCACTGCGCACCCGTACGTTCGCGTCCTCCAGGGCGCGGCCGATCCGGAACAGCAGGCCGGGTGCGTCCTGGGCGCGTACCTCGATCACCGTGGCCAGCCGGGACGCGGCCGGGTGGACGGACACCCTCGGCGGCGGCGCCACCAGACCCCGGCGGCGCGGGTACGCGGCGTCCCGCTCGGCGAGGCGGCCCGCGATGTCCAGGGATCCGTCCAGGGCCCGGACCAGGTCGGCGCGCAGGCGGGTGGCCTGCGGCAGGGAGCCGTACTCGGCGGCGACCCGCCAGTTCAGCAGCAGGGCGGAGCCCTCGACGCCGTCCGGCAGCTCCAGCGCGCGCAGTTCCGCGGTGCGGACGGTCAGGCGGTGCATCGCGAGGACGCCGGCCACCGCGGGCAGCACGCCCGGCTGGTCCGGTACGGCGATGAGGAGCTCCACGCCGAGCGGTTCCGGATCGCCGGACGGCTCCTCCTCCGCCTGCGGCCGGGTCTGGGCGCGCAGCGCCAGTACGGGGCTGCCCGTGGCGACGGCCTCGAGGGCGAGCCGTTCCTGCTCGGCGGTGGGCGCGGCGGCCTCCGGCTCGTCCGGCTCGGCTCCGGCGAGCACGGCGGCGACCCGTTTCACCAGGTCGGCGACGAGGGAGCCGCGCCAGGACGACCAGGCGGCCGGGCCGGTGGCCAGGGCGTCGGCCTCGGTCAGGGCGTGCAGCAGCTCCAGCGTGCCGGGTGAGCCGACCGCCGCGGCGACCGCCCGGACGGTGGCCGGGTCGTCGAGGTCGCGGCGGGTCGCGGTCTCGACGAGGAGGAGGTGGTGGCGTACGAGGGTGCCGAGCACGGCCACGTCGTCGCGGTCGAAGCCGATCCGCGCGGCCACGTCCCTGGCGATGATCTCGCCGGCCACCGAGTGGTCGCCCGGCCAGCCCTTCCCTATGTCGTGCAGCAGCGCGGCGACGAGGAGGAGGTCGGGGCGGCTGACGCGGCGGGTGAAGGCGGAGGCGCGGACGGCGGTCTCGATGAGGTGCCGGTCGACGGTCCAGATGTGCACGGCGTTGCGCTGCGGGCGGCAGCGGACCCGTTCCCAGTCCGGCAGCAGGCGGGTGATGAGTCCTTCGGCCTCCAGTGCCTCCCAGACCTCGACGGTCGGGCGGCCGGATCCGAGCAGGGTCACGAGTTGTTCGCGGGCCTCGGCGGGCCAGGGCGTGGGCAGGGGGCGCACGGTGGCGGCGAGGCGCCGTACGGCGTGCAGGGAGAGCGGGAGTCCGGCCTGCGCGGCGGCGGCCGCGGCGCGCAGGGGGAGCACGGGGTCGCGTTCGGGGCGCGCGGCGCGGGCGAGCACCACCTCGCCGTCCTGTTCCACCACCCCTTCGGCCAGCGGGGAGCGTTCGGCGACGGGCTTTCCGCCGCCCAGCATGGCGCGCAGCCGGGGCCGCACGGCGCGCGAACGCAGCACGCGCCCCACTTCGCGCCAGGTGACATCGCTGGCGTACGAGATGACGCGCGCCGCCTCGTAGACCTGCCGCAGCAGGGTGTCGGCGTCGAGGAGGCCCAGTTCGGCGGCGACTTGGTCCTGCTCCTGGAGGGAGAGGCGGTCGGTGGCGCGGCCGGTGGTCAGGTGCAGGGCGTCGCGGACGTCGAGGAGGCGGCGGCGGGCGTCGTCGAGGCCTTCGCGCGGGGCGTCGGCCAGCCAGGAGGCGGCGACGGCGCGCAGCGCGGTGGCGTCCCGGAGGCCGCCGCGGGCCTCCTTGAGGTCGGGTTCCAGCAGGTACTGGAGTTCGCCCTGGCGTGCGGCGCGTTCGGCGCACAGCTCCTGGAGTTCGGGGAGGCGTTTGGGCGCCTGGTTGCGCCAGTCGGCGAGGACGGCGGTGCGCAGCGCGGCGGTGAGGCCGAGGTCGCCGGCGAGGTGCCGGGCGTCGAGGAGGCCGAGCTGGACCTTCAGGTCCTCGGCGGCGGTCTTGCGGGCCTCGGCCGGGGTGCGCACGGAGTGGTCGAGGGCGAGACCGAGGTCCCATACGGGGTACCAGAGGCGGTCGGCGAGGACGGCGATCGCGTCGGGGTCGGCTCCGTCGTGGAGCAGCAGCAGGTCGAGGTCGCTGCGCGGGGACAGCTCCCCGCGGCCGTAGCCGCCGACGGCGACGAGCGAGACGCCCTTCAGGCCTCCGGCTCCCGCGTCGAACAGGCCCGCGAGCCAGTCGTCGGTCAGCCCGGAGAGGGCGGTACGGCGCGGCGGCCCGGACCGCGCCCCCTCCGTCAGGAGGCGCAGCCGGGCCGCCGCGTAGCCGCTGGGTCCCGAGTCCTCTGCCTTCGCCGTTGCATCCGTGCTCGTCACCCAGCGACTCCTGTTCTCTTCGGTTCAGGGCGTCAGAGCGCGTCCGGTCCGCGCTCGCCGGTGCGGACCCGGACGGCCGTCTCGACCGGGAGGGACCAGACCTTGCCGTCACCGATCTTGCCGGTGCGGGCGGCCTTGACGATGACGTCGATCAGCTGTTCGGCGTCGTCGTCCTCGACCAGCACCTCGATACGGATCTTGGGGACCAGGTCGACGGTGTACTCGGCGCCCCGGTAGACCTCGGTGTGGCCCCGCTGACGACCGTAGCCGCTGGCCTCGGTGACCGTCAGGCCGTGCACTCCGAAGGCCTGGAGGGCTTCCTTGATCTCGTCGAGCCGGTGCGGCTTCACGACGGCGGTGATGAGCTTCATGCGTCCACCTTCTCGGACTCGGCCTGGGCGGCGACCGGGGCGGCGGGCACGGAGGCGGAGCGGGAGGTTCCGCCGCCGGCGCCGCTGAAGTCGTATGCGGTCTCGGCGTGCTCGGCCTGGTCGATGCCGGCCACCTCGTCGTCCTCGGGGACCCGCATGCCGATGGTCTTGTCGAGGACGAAGGCGAGGATCGCGGAGACGACCAGGGAGTAGGCCAGGACCGCGAAGACACCGGCGGCCTGCTTGCCGAGCTGGCTCGCGTCACCGCCGTAGAAGAGGCCCTTGACGTCGGACTGGCCCTCGCCGGAGGCGAAGAAACCGACGAGGAGGGAGCCGACGATGCCGCCGACGAGGTGGACACCGACCACGTCGAGGGAGTCGTCGTAACCGAACTTGTACTTCAGGCCGACGGCCATGGCGCACAGCAGACCGGCGACGGCGCCGACGGCGATCGCGCCGAGCGGGTCGACCGCACCGCCGGCCGGGGTGATGGCGACGAGGCCCGCGACGGCACCGGAGGCGGCGCCCAGCGTGGTGAAGGCGCCGTGGCGCAGCTTCTCGTAGATCAGCCAGGCGAGCATGGCGGCGGCGGTGGCGACCTGGGTGTTGACGAACATCAGGGAGCCGACGCCGTCGTCGTTTCCGAGCCAGGAGCCCGCGTTGAAGCCGAACCAGCCGAACCACAGCAGACCGGCGCCGAGCATGACCAGCGGCAGGCTGTGCGGGCGCATCGGGTCCTTCTTGAAGCCGATCCGCTTGCCGATGACCAGGATGACGCCGAGGGCGGCGGCACCGGCGTTGATGTGGACGGCCGTACCGCCGGCGAAGTCGATCACGCCGAGTTCGAAGGCCCAGCCGCCGGTGCCCCAGACCCAGTGGGCGACGGGGAAGTAGACGACGGTGGCCCACAGGGCGATGAACAGCGCCCAGGCGGTGAACTTGACCCGGTCGGCGAGAGCGCCGCTGATCAGGGCGGGGGTGATGATCGCGAACATCAGCTGGAAGACGGCGAAGACGAGGACGGGGATGGTGTAGCCGTCCCAGATGGCGTCCTTGTCGATGCCGGTGAATCCGACGTAGTCGGAGTTCCAGGCGAAGATGCCGCCGGAGTCGTTGCCGAAGGCCATGGAGAAGCCGTACAGCACCCACAGGATGGTGACGATTCCCAGGCTGATGAAGCTCATCATCAGCATGTTCAGGGTGCTCTTGACCCGGACCATGCCTCCGTAGAAGAAGGCCAGGGCCGGCGTCATCAGCATCACCAGGGCGGAACAGATGAGCATGAAGCCTGTGTTGGCGGCAGAGATCTGCGTCTCTGCGGCAAGCGTGATGGCTGGTGCCATCGGCGTCTCCTCGTCGTTGGATACGGCCCCGTGCGGGCGAAGCCTTGAGCGGATTGAGGGGTGGGCCGGTTATGCGCCACGAGATTGGCGCAGCGCGGTTTCGGTGGAAGCCCCTCGTTGTTTCGCGGCCGTGACGAAGGCGCCGGGCGTGTTACGCGTCGATGAATTGCCGGATCTCGGCGCGCACGATCGTTATCGTGGCGCAACCTTCCGAGAAGGGTGTCCGGGAGCGCGTGAAGGATCTCCCGTGGGCGCCGGGGGAATCTCCGGGAGGAAAGGAAACCGGCCGCGGGCGGTCCTCCGATGACCTGGCGTGGGGGGAGCCGAGTCGGGCAGTTCGGGAGGGCCGGCCGCGGCCGGGGCCGGGGGCAGCGGGGGTCAGACCGCCTCGGCGGTCTCGGGCAGCTCCGCCGCGAGCTTGTCGGTGAGGTCGACGACCTCGGCGAGGTCGCCGAAGTCGCGGGCGGCGGTGTCGACGGTCTTGCGGATCCGGGTGTTCACCCGCTCGGAGCGGATCTTCTTGGCGACGTGCATGGCCTGCCCGGCGAAGACGGCGCTCTGCTCGGGCTCGCGCTGGAGCAGGTGGACCGAGGCCATGCCGATCAGGTTGAGTGCGTACGACCGCTGGTGCTCGCTGTCCTGGGCGAACAGCTCGACGGCCCGCCGCATCATCGGCTCGGCGAGGGAGGCGTAGGTGGGGCTGCGGCCGGCGACGTAGGCGAGGTCGCGGAAGGAGTGGCTGTTCTCGGCGTACAGCTCGGCCTCGGAGAAGAAGCGGATCCAGTCGGGGTCCGGCTCGTCCCAGTCGTCGGCCTCCGCGAAGACGTCCTCGGCCATCCGCACGGCCCGTTTGGTCTTGCCGGGCTGGCCCATGTTGGCGTAGGCCCGGGCCTCCATCGCATACAGCATCGACTGGGTGCGCGGGCTCGCGCAGTCCCGGCTGCCGTACTGCGCGAGGTGGATCAGTTCGAGCGCGTCGTCGGGCCGGCCGAGGTGGATCATCTGGCGGCTCATGCTGGAGAGGATGTACGAGCCGAGGGGGCGGTCGCCGGCTTCCTTCGCGGCGTGCAGCGCGAGGACGAAGTACTTCTGCGCGGTGGGCTGGAGGCCCACGTCGTAGCTCATCCAGCCCGCCAGTTCGGCGAGTTCGGCGGCGACCTTGAAGAGCTTGCGGGTGGTGGCCTCCGGCTGGGGTTCCTGGAGCAGGTCGGTGACCTCGTGCAGCTGGCCGACGACGGCCTTGCGGCGCAGTCCGCCGCCGCACTGGGCGTCCCACTGGCGGAACATCACCGTGGTGGACTCCAGCAGGTCCAGCTCGGCCTTGGACAGCCGCCCGCGCGCGCGGCTGGTGGGCACGGCCTCCTGCGGGGCGAATCCGGCCTGGTCGGGCCGGGGCGAGGACGGGGCCGGCACGAGCCAGCGCTGCATGGGCTCGATGAGGGCCGGGCCCGCGGACAGGGCCAGCGAAGTTCCGAGGAAGCCGCGCCGCGCCAGCATCAGGTCGCTGCGCGAGAACTCGCTGAGCAGTGCCACCGCCTGCGGGCCCGTCCAGGGCATGTCGACTCCGGTCGCGGACGGGGACTGGCGGGCGGCGCGCAGGCCCAGGTCCTCGACGGAGACGACACAGCCGAACCGCTCGGAGAACAGCTCCGAGAGGATCCTGGGGATCGGCTCGCGCGGGTTCTCGCCGTCGAGCCAGCGCCGGACCCGCGAGGTGTCCGTCGAGATGTGGTTGGCGCCCAGCTGGCGTGCCCGGCGGTTGACCTGACGGGCCAGCTCGCCCTTGGACCAGCCGCTGCGCACGAACCACGAGCCCAACAGCTCATTCGGGCGCTTCTCAGCGTTCGTCCCGCTTCCGCCGTTGCCGCCCACTGGAACGCCCCCATCCCTACAGACTGCTTGCCATCGAGTGCGCCAAGCCCTATCAGAATGCCGGTCGAGCGGGCCGCCCGTCCCGGGCTTGCCACCCTTCGAACAGGAAACCGACTTGCCTCCGGCATAACCACCGGTGCATGTGCCCCACCTGCTGTGCACACACGGTAATCCTACGATCACGGGTGCAGCCACGGTGCTTACGGAATCGCCACCATTCGCCACCCCTTCGGATGAACTCACGGGCGCCTCTTCACGATTCACTTGACACATGACAGCCGGGGACGGGCGGACTGGCGCACTCGAGGGCGCGTACTGCCGGACGCACCACCCGACGTGCTTCCGGGCGCGGAGTGGATCGCGGCGCGGCGGGGCAGCCGGGTAGGCGAGGTCACGTTCCGCATCCGTGTCGATCCGTCACGTAACCACCGATGCGCCGGACCCGTTGGAGGGGGCATGGGCTTCACGATCGGCAGCAGTCGGGCCACCCGCGACTCCCGGTCCGGCTCGCGCCGCCGCGGCCGCTCGTCGGAGTGCACCGCCGTGGCCGAGTACACCGGGCTGTGGGGATGGGACGTCGTACCGGGCGCGCGTGCCGCCGCCGGACTGTGTTCCTGCGGCCGCGCCGGCTGCCCGGCGCCGGGCGCGCATCCGCTGGACTTCGCCCCCGAGGTCCCGGCCGGGGCCACGCTGGACGAGGTGTCCGACGCCTGGGCGGAGTTCCCGGGCGCGGCGGTGATGCTGCCGGTGGGGCGGACGTTCGACGTCATCGAGGTGGCCGAGCCGGCCGGGCGCCACGCGGTGGTCCGGCTGGAACGGATGGGCGTCCCGCTCGGCCCGGTGACCGCCACCCCGGACGGCCGCGCCCAGTTCTTCGTCGCCCCCGGCGCCGCCGCCGAGCTGCCCGCGCTGCTGTACCGCATGGGCTGGGACGACCCGGCGCTCGACCTGCGCGGCCTCGGCCGGGGTACGTACCTCACGGCGCCGCCGTCCGACCGGGGCGGCCTCGGTCCGGTGCGCTGGCTGCGCTCCCCCGCCCTGGACTCGGCGAGCCACCCGCCGGAGGCCCGGCTGCTGCTGGGCACGCTGGCGTACGTGGCGCACCGGTCGCGGGCGTGACGCGGGCGACGCGGGTCAGCCGGTAACGCGGGTCCGCCGGTGACGCGGGCGACACGGGTTCGCCGGCGCCGCGGCCGAACGTACGACGAAGCGCCCGTCCCCCTCTCCACGGGGGCGGGCGCTTCGGTATGCGGTGGTCCGGGGTGAGCGGTCACTCACCGATGAGCGCGTCGACGAACGCCTCCGGCTCGAACGGCGCCAGGTCGTCCGCGCCCTCGCCGAGGCCGACCAGCTTCACCGGGACGCCCAGTTCGCGCTGGACGGCGACGACGATGCCGCCCTTGGCGGTGCCGTCGAGCTTGGTGAGCACGATGCCGGTGATGTCGACGACCTCGGCGAACACCCGGGCCTGGACGAGGCCGTTCTGACCGGTGGTGGCGTCGAGGACGAGCAGCACCTCGTCGAGCGGGGCGTGCTTCTCGACGACCCGCTTGACCTTGCCCAGCTCGTCCATGAGGCCGGTCTTCGTGTGCAGGCGGCCGGCGGTGTCGATGAGGACGACGTCCGCGCCGATCTCCTTGCCCTCCTTGACCGCGTCGAAGGCGACGGAGGCCGGGTCGCCGCCCTCGGGGCCGCGCACCGTGTGGGCGCCGACGCGCTCGCCCCAGGTCTGGAGCTGGTCGGCGGCGGCGGCGCGGAAGGTGTCGGCGGCGCCGAGGACGACGCTGTTGCCGTCGGCGACCAGGACGCGGGCGAGCTTGCCGGTGGTGGTGGTCTTGCCGGTGCCGTTGACGCCGACGACCATCACGATGCCGGGCTTGCGGCCCTCGGGCTCGGTCTTCACGGTGCGGTCGAAGTCGGTGCCGACCAGGGTGAGCAGCTCCTCGCGGAGCAGGCCGCGCAGCTCCTCGGGGGTGCGGGTGCCGAGGACCTTCACGCGCTCGCGCAGCCGTTCGACCAGCTCCTGGGTGGGCTGGACGCCGACGTCGGCGGTGAGCAGGGTGTCCTCGATCTCCTCCCAGGTGTCCTCGTCCAGGTGCTCGCGCGAGAGCAGCGAGAGCAGGCCCTTGCCGAGGGCGTTCTGGGAGCGGGAGAGCCGGGCGCGCAGACGCACCAGGCGTCCGGCGGTGGGCTCCGGGATCTCGATCGGGGGAGCCTCGGTGACGGGCTCCTCGACGACGGGAGGCTCCTCGACGGCGGTCGGGGCCGAGCCGCCCGGGAGGTCCACCTCCTCGATCGTGCGGCGCGGTTCCTCCTTAGGCGTCTCGGCCTCGTCGCCGACGTGCGGCTCGGCCGGAGGGGCGGTGAGGTCGGGCGTCGTGGGGGGCGGCGGGGGCAGCTGCTTCTTGCGGCGGCTGCCGACCACGAGCCCGCCGAGCGCGCCGAGCACGACCACGGCGATGACTACAGCAAGGATGACGATGTCCATAACCCGTCCAGTATCAGCCATGGGGGTCCCCCGGACCCTGCTTGTGGCTTCCTATGAGAGACAAAGGCCACCGGTGGGTGCGAGTCGGGCCAAAGTACGATGGCCCGGGCTACGTCAACGCGCGTAGAGTCCCGATGTCCCCCGTCCCCCACCGCTAGGCATGTTCTTCATGAGCAAGACCGCCGAGACCGAAGGCGCTCTCGAAACCCGCGGCATCGAGCAGGTACCGGACCACGAGCGCACGGCGAGAACCCGTGAGCTGTTCCCGACCTGGGTCGGTGCCAACATCAGCGTGCTGCTGCTCACCATGGGCGCGAGCCTGGTGGTGGCGTACCGGCTCAACATCTGGCAGGCCCTGGTCGTCGCCGTCGTCGCGCCCGTCGTGTCGTACGGCCTCGTCGGGCTGATCGGGATCGCGGGCAAGCGGGGCGGGGCGCCGGGCATGGCGCTCTCCCGCGCGGTGTTCGGGCAGCGCGGCAATCTGCTGCCCGGCTCGCTGATCTGGGTGGCGCGCTGGGGCTGGGAGACGATCAACGCGGTGACCGGCGCGTACGCCATGCTCACCATCCTGGACATCGTCTTCGGCATCGGCGCGAACGGCGTGCTGGACATGGTGACCCTGCTGGCGTTCGTGGTCGCGACGTTCGCGATCTCCGGGCTCGGCATCGGCGCCGTGCAGAAGTGCAACAAGTCGACCTATCTCTTCGGCGCGTTCTCGGTGCTGGTGCTGGTCTATCTGGCGGTGAACACGGACTGGTCGAAGGTGCTGGACCACTCCGCGGGTTCCACGGCCGCGGTGATCACCGGTATCGGCATGATCGCGGCGGGCGGCGTCAGCTGGATCCCGTCGGCGCCGGACTTCACCCGCTATCTGCCGCGTACGGCGTCCTCGAAGGCGATCGTGGGCACGGCGCTCGGCGGCGCCGGTGTCGTGGTGCTGCCGATGGTGCTGATGGGCGCGGTGATGGCGGTGTCCACGCCGGACCTGGCCTCGGCGTCCGACCCGGTCTCCTTCCTCGGGGAGATCCTGCCGACGTGGATCGCGGTGCCGTATCTGCTGATCGCGCTGATCGGCATGCTGCTGATCAACGCGATGTCGATGTACTCGGCGGGCTTCACCGCGCAGACCCTCGGCATCAAGGTGCCCCGGCACTGGGCGGTGTCCGTCAACGCGCTGATCTCGCTGGTGTTCGGCGGCGTGCTGATGCTGGTGGCGACGAGCTTCATGGGCTCCTTCATCGCCTTCCTGTCCCTGCTGGCGGTGGCGTTCTCCGCGTGGGTCGGCGTGTTCGGCGCGGACATGCTGCGGCGTACGTCGTACGACGGCGAGGCCATGGCCGACACGACCCGCACCAGCGCCTACTGGTACCGCGGCGGCTTCTCCCCCGCCGCCGTGACCGCCTGGGCGGTCGGCCTGGTCGCGGGCCTGCTGTTCACCACGTCGGACTGGTTCACCGGCCCGCTCGCCGCGAACAACGTCATCGGGGAGTACGGCCTCGGCTGGGTCGCCACGATCGCGATCTCGGGCCTGCTGTACCTGGCCCTGCCGAAGCCGGCGGTCACCGCACCGGCGCCCGCCCCCACCGAGGAGCCCGAGCTGACGGGCGTCTGAGCCCGCACGGCCACGGGCCCCGAGGGCCCCGAGGGGCCCCACCGGCCACCGTCCCCCTCCGCCGCGTCCCCGCACCGGAGGGGGACTTTGCCTTGCGCGGCGCCGGCCGCCGGACGGCGGAGCACGGTGACGGCCCCGACGGCCGTCGGCCCGCTCCGCGCCTCACGCGCCTCCTCGCCTCCCGCGCCTCACGCGCCTCCTCGCCTCCCGCGCCTCCCGCGCCTCCCGCGCCTCCTCGCCTCCCGCGCCTCCCGCGCCTCCTCGCCTCCTCGCCTCCTCGCCTCCTCGCCTCAACGAGGACATCGCCGGGCCGGACCTGCCGGAAGACGGCCGACCGGCCGCCGTCGCCGGAATCGGCCATCGGTCGAGCGGTTGCGTCCCGAGGCCGGACGGTAGGGGGCACCCGCGCCCTTTCGTCGAGCCGCACCGCCGCCCTGACGGGTGGCTCCTCTCGGGCCGCCGCGGGACCCCGCCGCCGCGCCTCGCGGAGCGGCGTTCGTCTCCTGGCAGCACCCTGCGGGACGCGGAAAAACGTGCTGCCCCGGCTCGGTCACCGAGCCGGGGCAGCACGTTTCACGGGTGTCGAGGAGCGGGCAGCGGGGACTTGGCCCGGCTCCTCGAGTCCAGGGGGCCTCGGGGGAGGCTCAGCCCATCTCCTCCAGGCTCTTGCCCTTGGTCTCGGGCACGAACTTGAGGATGAAGGGGATGGAGAGGAAGGCGAACACCGCGTACATGACGTAGGTGAGCGACAGGTTCCACTCGGACAGGTCCGGGAAGGTGATCGTGATCACCCAGTTGGCGATCCACTGGGCCGAGGCGGCCACACCGAGCGCGGCGGCGCGGATCTTGTTCGGGAAGACCTCACCGAGCATGACCCAGACGACGACACCCCAGGACAGGGCGAAGAACAGCACGAACGCGTTGGCGGCGATCAGCGCGACGTAGCCCTGAGTGGTGGGCAGCGGGTCGTTGCCGTTCTGGTACGAGAAGGACCAGGCGGCGAGCGCCAGGGAGATGCCCATGCCGACCGAGCCGATGAGCGCGAGCGGCTTGCGCCCGAGGCGGTCGACGAAGATCATCGCGATCACGGTACCGATGATGTTGATGATCGAGGTCTCGAACGAGTAGAAGAACGAGCTCGACGGGTCGACGCCGACGGACTGCCACAGCAGGTTCGAGTAGTAGAAGATGACGTTGATGCCGACCAGCTGCTGGAAGACGGACAGGCCGATACCGATCCAGACGATCGGCAGCAGGCCGAAGCGGCCGCCGAGCAGGTCCCTGAACGTCGACTTGTGGTCGCTGCGCATCGCCTGGTCGATCTCGGCGACGCGGGCGTCCAGGTCGATGTCGCCCTCGACGTCGGCGAGCACCTTCTTGGCGTCGTCGGTGCGGCCCACGCTGATCAGGTAGCGCGGCGACTCGGGGATCGCGAAGGAGAGCAGACCGTAGATCACGGCCGGCACCAGCATCACGCCGAGCATCCACTGCCAGGCCTCCAGCCCGGCTATCTCGCCGCGCTCCTCGCCGTCGGCCATGTTGAGGATGGCCCAGTTGACGAGCTGGGAGACGGCGATGCCGATGACGATGGCGGCCTGCTGGAACGAGGCGAGCCTGCCCCGGTAGGCCGGCGGGGCGACCTCGGCGATGTAGGCCGGGCCGATCACCGAGGCCATGCCGATGGCGATACCGCCGAGGACACGCCAGGCGGCGAGGTCCCAGGCGGCGAACGGCAGACCGGAGCCCACCGCGCTCACGGCGAACAGCAGCGCCGCGATCTGCATGACGCGGATACGGCCGATGCGGTCGGCGATCCGGCCGGCGACGGCCGCGCCCACGGCGCTGCCCAGCAGGGCGCAGGCGGCGACGGTTCCGGTGGCACCGGAGCTGAGGTCGAACCGAGCCTGGATGCCGCCGTTCGCACCGTTGATGACAGAGCTGTCGTAGCCGAACAGGAAACCGCCCAGGGCGGCGGCGGCAGTGATGAAGACGACGTGCCCGAGATGTTCGGGGTGCGCCGTCTTGGCACCGGACTGGGGTGCCTGCGCTGTGCTGGTCACGTGGGTAACTCCTCGGGCCGCCGGCAACGCTGCCGGCTGGGGGCGAGCCCTTCCAGGGAGTGCGGCGTCCGGGCCGCTCACACCTGAAGGTAAAAGCAACGTTGCAGAGACTATGCCTTCAGGTTTCGAAGTCAATAGGCCAAGACCTGTGAATTTTCAGCCACGGCGTATCAGCCTTGCGTTCACTACTTGAAGAGATCTAGGGGACGGCCTGGTCACTACTGGTGTAGACCGGTGCCCCGCAGCGGGCGGTCAACGCAGCCGCTGGCTGATGACCTTCGACACACCGTCGCCCTGCATCGAGACGCCGTACAGCGCGTCGGCGACCTCCATGGTCCGCTTCTGGTGCGTGATCACGATGAGCTGCGAGGTCTCCTGCAGCTCCTGCATGATCCGGATGAGTCGCTGCAGGTTGGTGTCGTCCAGCGCGGCCTCGACCTCGTCCATGACGTAGAACGGGCTGGGCCGGGCCTTGAAGATCGACACCAGCAGGGCGACGGCCGTCAGCGACCGCTCGCCACCGGACAGCAGGGACAGCCGCTTGACCTTCTTGCCCGGCGGCCGGGCCTCGACGTCCACACCGGTGGTGAGCATGTTGTCGGGGTCGGTCAGCACGAGCCGGCCCTCACCGCCGGGGAAGAGCCTGCCGAACACGCCCTCGAACTCGCGTGCGGTGTCCCGGAAGGCCTCCGTGAAGACCTGCTCGACCCGCTCGTCGACCTCCTTCACCACCTGGAGCAGGTCCGCGCGGGTCTTCTTCAGGTCCTCCAGCTGCTCGCTGAGGAACTGGTGGCGCTCCTCCAGCGCGGCGAACTCCTCCAGCGCGAGCGGATTCACCTTCCCGAGCTGCTGGTACGCCCGTTCGGCCGCCTTCAGCCGCTTCTCCTGCTCCGCGCGGACGAACGGCCTCGGCTGGTTGCGCGGGTGCTCCGGGTCCTCCGGCAGCTCCTCGCCCTCGGCGGGCGGCGACGGCGGTACGAGCTGATGGGGGCCGTACTCGTCGACCAGTACGGCCGGCTCCACGCCCAGCTCCTCCAGCGCCTTCGTCTCCAGCTGCTCGATCCGCAGCCGCTTCTCGGCGCCCAGCACCTCGCCCCGGTGCACGGAGTCGGTGAGCTTGTCCAGCTCGGCCTTGAGGTCCCGGCCCCGGGTGCGGGCGGCGGCCAGCTCCTGCTCGCGGCGCGCCTTCGCCGCCTCCGCGGCGGAACGTTCCCGCTCCGCGCGGGCCAGGGAGACCTCGATGTGCGCCAGCAGCTGCCGGGCGCCCGAGGCGACGGCCTCGGCGACGGCCGCCTCGTGGCGCAGCCGGGCGCGGCGCTGCTCGGCCCGCGCGCGTGCCTCGCGCTCCGTCCGGGCCGCCCGGTCCAGCGCGTCGGCCCGGCCGGCCAGGCCCTTCACCCGTTCCTCGTGCGTACGGACCTGGAGACGGGCCTCCATCTCGGTCTGGCGCGCGTTGGCGCCGTCGGCGGCGAGGCGGTCGCGGACCGAGGTGTCCGGTTCCTCCTCGATCGGCATCTCCTCGGCCACGGCGAGGCGTTCGGCCAGCTCCTCGACCTCCTGGAGCGCCTTGTCCAGGGCTTCCTGCGCCCGCGTGGCGGCGGCTTCGCTGCGCTCCGCCTCTCCCGCGGCTCCCCTGGCCTGGCCGGCGAGCCGGCCCAGCTGCTGCGCCACCGCCGACTTCTCCCGGTCCGCGGTACGGCGGCGCTCTCCGAGTTCCTCGACGAGGGCGGCGGCGTCGGCGCGGTGCTGGGCTGCTTCCCGCTGGGCCTGGGTCAGCTGCTCGCAGCGGGTCTCCAGCTCCTTCAACTCGGTCGCGGCCTCGTCGACGGAGGCCTGCACCTCCAGGAGGCTGGGCGCGCCCGCGGAGCCTCCGTGCGCGAAGTGCGACCCCAGCAGGTCGCCGTCGGTGGTCACGGCGGTCAGGTGGGGGTGCGCGTAGACCACTTGCTCGGCGTCCTCGAGCGTCGGGACGACGACGATTCCGCGCAGGAGGCGGCGTACGGCGGGCATGAGGTCGGCGGGGCCGCGGACGTAGTGCTCCGCGGGGAGGGGGGTGCGCGGTGGGGTGTGGGGGGTGGGGGGTTGTTGGGCGGGTGCGGGTTCGGTGTGGCTGGTCGCGCAGTTCCCCGCGCCCCTTTCGGGGGCATGGGCGCCGTTGTCGGGTGCCGGATCGTCGTGGCTGGGCGCGCCGTTCCCCGCGCCCCTTCGGGGGGCCGGGCCGCCGTGGTGCGGTGCGGGATCGTCGTGGTTGCTCGCGCGGTTCCCCGCGCCCCCTTCGGGGGTCTTCTCCGCGGCCCCGGTGAGGAGGAGGGCGGCTCGGCCTGCCTCCTGTTTGCGGAGGAGGCGGATGGCTTCGGCTGCCGCGGAGGGGGTGGTGACGGCGATCGCGTCGGCTGCGGCGCCGAAGGCCGTGGCGAGGGCGACCTCGTGGCCGGGCGTCACCGTCAGCAGCTCCGCCGCCGGGCCGAGGACTCCGGTGAGCCTGTCCCGGGCGGCCAGCAGTGCTCCGGTGCCGTCCTTGCGCCTGAGGCCCAGGGCCAGGGTCTCGTGGCGGGCCCGGGTGGCGGCACGCTCGCGTTCGGCCGCGGTGACCGCCTCACGGGCGGCGGTCAGGGCCGTCTCCGCCTCGACCAGCGCGCGCTTGGCCGCCTCGTGCCGTTCCGCCAGCTCGGCGTCGCCCGCGTCGAGCCCGTCGACCTCGGCCTTCAGCGCCTCGTACTCCTCCTGCGCGGCGACGGCCCGCTCCTGGGCCTCGTCGCGGGCGGCGGCCAGGCGGTCGATCTCGGCCTGGGCGGCGGCGGCGCGGGAGCGGGCCGCGTTGACCTGGCCGTTCAGGCGGGCCAGGCCCTCGCGGCGGTCGGCGATGGCGCGGGCGGCGTCCTTCAAGCGACGTTCCTCGGCGGCCAGCTCGCGCTCCAGTTCCGCGCGGTGGGCGACGGTGTCCTCCAGGGCCCGCTGTGCCGCTTCGAGGGCCGCTTCCAGCTCGGCCTCCTGTTCGCGGACGCGGGCGGCCTCGCGCTCCAGGTCCTCGGGGTCCCGGCCGCGCCGTTCGTCGACCGGTGCGGAGGTGGCGCTCTTGACCCGTGCCTCGGCCAGCGAGATCGTGCCTCGCACCCGCTCGGCGAGCTGGGACAGCTCGTACCAGGTCTGCTGGGCACGCTGGAGGCGCGGGGTGAGCCGGCGGACCTCGTCCTCCAGCAGCGCCTCCTGCCGGAGCGCCCTGCGCAGCTCCTCCTCGGCGGCCTCCTTTCGCTCCTTCAGCGCGGCCTCGTCGGCGATCTCGGCCTGGAGGGCTTCCCGGAGCCGTACGAGGTCGTCGGCGAGCAGGCGCAGGCGGGCGTCGCGCAGGTCGGCCTGGATGACGGCGGCCCTGCGCGCCACCGCGGCCTGGCGGCCGAGCGGCTTGAGCTGGCGGCGCAGCTCGTCGGTGAGGTCCTGCACGCGCGCGAGGTTGGCCTGCATCGCGTCCAGTTTCCTGAGGGCCTTCTCCTTGCGCTTGCGGTGCTTGAGGACGCCGGCCGCCTCCTCGATGAAGGCGCGGCGGCCCATGGGGTCGGCGTGCAGCACGGAGTCGAGCTGGCCCTGGCCGACGATGACGTGCATCTCGCGGCCGATGCCGGAGTCGGAGAGGAGTTCCTGGATGTCGAGGAGGCGGCAGGTGTCGCCGTTGATCTGGTACTCGCTGCCGCCGTTGCGGAACATGATCCGCGTGATGGTGACCTCGGCGTACTCGATGGGCAGGGCCCCGTCGGAGTTGTCGATGGTCAGGGACACCTCGGCGCGGCCCAGCGGCGGGCGGCCGGTGGTGCCGGCGAAGATGACGTCCTCCATCTTGCCGCCGCGCAGCGACTTGGCGCCCTGCTCGCCCATGACCCAGCTGAGCGCGTCCACGACGTTGGACTTGCCCGAGCCGTTCGGGCCGACGACGCACGTGATGCCCGGCTCGAAGCGGAGCGTGGTCGCCGAGGCGAACGACTTGAAGCCACGGAGGGTCAGGGCCTTGAGGTGCACGCCGCTGGACTTTACCCGCCGGGGTTTGTCTCACTCCATGAACGCGCGGTTTCGCCGATGAACGCGCAGGGCAGACCAAACGTTAAAGACACTGAAAGGGTGTGCGGGGGCAAGAAAGAAGGGACGCCGAAGCGTCCCTTGCAACTTCTGACACTGCGCGGTTGATAAGAGCAGCCCAACCACTGCGTGCCGTTGTGCGATGCAGTGATCAGGTGAGCGCAGGCTCCGCCTGGTGTGCGTCGACGCGCTCGATGACCCTGTCGTGGTGAGAAGCGGCAGCCGTCAGCGCCTCGTTCTCGGCCTGGATCCGTACGAGCTCGGATTCCAGGTCCTGGACGCGCTGCTGGAGCCGTCGCATCTCGGCGAGGAGTCGAGGGTCGGAGCCGCCGACGTAACCGAGAAGCGCCTTTGCCATGATGGATGGTCCTCCACACTGAGTGACCGACCGATGCGGTGTGGGTCGTGAGGGATTCGCACCCGCGGTGCTTGGCAATGGAGTTCTTGCTGCCGTTCATCCATGCCAAACAGCTAGGTGCGCGGGGTGCTTTCAGCGTCTCACCAAAAAGTTTGACGGTCAACACGATCACGCCCCGTATTGACGGGCTACCCGGGTGCGCGCGGCCGTGAAACGGCGGCGCCGCGACTTCTTCGGGGCCTCGGGGCGTGGCGATCATCCTTGCGTGCGGAGCCTGCCATCGCAAGCCCCTCTCGGCAATCACCAGCACCTTTTCCCTCCGGGCAGCTGCCACGGGCATGTCCCGGCGCCCGGCGCGGGCCGCCCGACGGTGTCCCGGCGGTGCGGGATCAGCGGATGGCGAAGCCGTCGTAGCCGCCGCGAGGTGTGTCCCAGATCTCGGTGACGCCGTCCACGCGCCCGGGCGTGTCGTCACCCTGGAGCCAGTCCAGCAGGCCCTGGCAGCCCTCGCGCGGCCCCTCCGCGACCACCTGGACCCGGCCGTCGGCCAAATTGAGAGCAAAACCACTCAGGCCGCCGATCTCCAGCGCCTTGGCCCGCGTGAACCAGCGGAAACCCACTCCCTGGACATGTCCTCGGACCCAGGCGACCAGTCGTACATCCTCGCTCATGGGTGCAACCTAACCGGGCAATGTCACGCGGGACACTTCTCCCCCTCGCGCCATGCGGTACCGTCCAGCCCCAAACGCATCTCATATGAAAGTCACCCGATCAGGTGACTTTTGGTTGACCGCCGGGACGAGTCGACCACCAGGACGAGCACCAGGGACGAGGAAGGCCAGGACATGGGACGCCACCGACGCTCCGCCGCCGGCCGCGCCGCCACGGGCCGCGCCACGGGGGTCACGCCGGCACAGGGCTCCGACGCGGCGGGCCGGGACCCGCGGCACGCGCAGCCGGACCGGCCGCCGGAGCCGGGCATCGCGCCCTATCTGAACCCCGAGGCCTACGCCCACGTGCAGGCCCGCAGCGACGCGTACCTCTTCGGGGCGGACGAGGAGCGGGACGCCGCGGCCGACACCGCGGTCCTCCCCACCGCCGACGCCTCCGCCGGTGCCGCCGCCTCCGGCTCCGGCTCCGGTGACGGAACCCGGAGCGGGCGCTCGCACCGCCGCCGGAAGAAGGCCGTGACCCCGGTACGCACCGGACTGCTCGGGGTTTCCGCCGCGGTGGCCATCGGCGCGGTCGCGGTCGCCACCGGCGTCCTGCCCGGCGGGGACACCTACCGGCTCGGCGGCGGCAGCGGCGACCGGGTGGAGGCCACCGAGGGCGGCGCCGCCAACACCGAGGGCCCGCTGGGCGGCACCTCCCGCAGGGTCGAGAGCCCGGCCGGCGACGGCGCCGCGACGAGCCCCGGCAGCGGGCGCTCCGCCTCCCCCTCGGCGTCCTCCGCCTCCCCGTCGGCGTCACCGACCACCGAGAAGCCGTCCGCGAAACCGTCCGAGAAGCCCTCGGCCACGCCGTCGAAGAAGCCGAAGCCCACCCCGACGCCGTCGCGTACGCCGACCAGGACGCCGCCGAGGACGACCGCCCCGGTGACGGTCTCCGCGGAGGCCGCCGCCGAGGCGGAGGTGCTGAAGCTGGTCAACGAGGAGCGGGCGAAGGCGGGTTGCAGCCCGGTCGCCGCGAACAGCGCGCTCGCCGAGCTGGCCCGGGACTTCAGCGAGGACATGGCCGCGCGGGACTTCTTCGACCACACCGACCCCAGCGGGGCGACCCCCTGGGACCGGGCGGAGAAGGCCGGCATCACCGACCTGGGCGGCGAGAACATAGCCCGCGGCCAGGCCGACGCCGCCGCCGTCATGGAGGCCTGGATGAACAGCCCCGGCCACCGCGCCAACATACTGAACTGCGAGTTCACGACCCTGGGCGTCGGCGTCCACTTCGGTCCGGGCGGGCCGTGGTGGACCCAGGACTTCGGCTACTGAGACGCCCGCGGAGCCCCGGCGGCGGGCCCCGCCGGCCGGTCAGGCCGCCGCGAGGCCCCTCAGGAAGACGCGGGCGGTCTCGGTGACACGGCGGCCCAGGTGCTCGGCGGTCGCCACGTCGGCCTTGTGGACGCCGTCCGGGCCCTCGTCGATGTTGGTCTGGGAGGCCGCGCCCGAGAAGAAGCCGAGGCGGTTGAGGTCGTTCTCGGAACCGGCGGTGTTGTTCCAGCCCGGGTGCAGGCCGAGGTTGACCCAGTGCATGCCGTGCTGCGCGGCGAGGGTCTGGAAGAACTGCAGGGTGTGCAGCTTGTCGCCGCTCTTGGAGCCGGAGTTGGTGAAGCCGGCGGCAAGCTTGTCCTTCCAGTCCTGACCGAACCAGCGCTTGGAGCTGGCCTCGGCGAAGACGTGGAAGGCGCCCGAGGCGGTGCCCATGTAGGTCGGGGAACCGAAGACGATCACGTCCGAGCGGTCGAGGACGGTCCACTGCTCCTCGGTGATCTCGTCCACCTTGATCAGATGCACCTCGGCACCGGCCTCGGTGGCCCCGGCACGGACGGCCTCGGCGAGGACGGTGGTATGGCCGTAGCCCGAGTGGTAGGCGACGGAGACGACGGGGGTGGTCACGGGGGCACTCCTTAAGGGAAGCAGGCAGAGGCCGCCGGGCAGCGCGGGCTGACGGCGACGCCAACGAGAAAAGCACTAACTTTTCGAAAGCGCAACCCCTAGGTTTGCGCTGCAATCCCCTAAGCTTGAGGTATGACGACCACCCGGGAAACCCAGGAGCGCCTGCCGGAGCAGGACCTCCCGTACAACGTGTTCTCCAAGGCCTGCCCCTCGCGCGGCACGCTGGAGCACGTCACGGGCCGCTGGGGCGCACTCACCCTCGGGGCCCTGTACGAGGGGTCGTTCCGGTTCAACGAGCTGCGCCGCCGGGTCGACGGCGTCAGCGAGAAGATGCTGTCCCAGACGCTGCACGCGCTGGAGCGCGACGGCCTGGTGCACCGCGAGGCCCAGCCGACCAACCCCCCGCGGGTGGACTACGAACTGACCCCCCTTGGCCGCGGCGTCGCCGAACGCCTGATCGGCCTCATCCACTTCGTGGAGGGCCGCATGGACGACGTCCTCGCCGCCCGGGAGCGCTACGACGCGACCCGCGCGCCCCGCTGAACCGCGCTGCCGCCGCGCCGACCGCTACGCCGAGATCCGCGGCGGGCGCTGGCAGCGCGGGCAGTAGTAGCTGGAGCGGTTCATCCACGGCCGGCGGCGCATCGGCGTGCCGCACCGCTTGCAGGGCAGCCCCTCACGGCCGTACGCGTCGAGCGAGCGGTCGAAGTAGCCGGACTCGCCGTTGACGTTGACGTAGAGGCTGTCGAAGCTGGTGCCGCCGACCGCCAGCGCCGCGTTCATCACGTCCCGGACGTGGCCGAGCAGCTCCCGGGTGCGGGGGCGGGTGAAGGTCGAGGTCGGGCGGTCGTAGTGCAGGCGGGAGCGCCACAGCGCCTCGTCCGCGTAGATGTTGCCGACGCCGCTGATCAGCGACTGGTCGAGCAGGGCCCGCTTGATGGTGGTCCGCTTGCGGCGCAGCGCCTGGTGGAAGGCCTCGTCGTCGAAGAGCGGGTCGAGGGGGTCGCGGGCGATGTGCGCGATGACGTCGGGCAGGCCCTCGGGGGTGGTGTCGTGCAGCGAAAGGCCGCCGAAGGTGCGCTGGTCGACGAAGCGCAGCTCGGTGCCCAGCTCGTCGGCGAACCGCACCCGGATGCGCAGGTGCTTCTCGTCGGGCGCCTCGTGCGGCTGGACCAGCAGCTGACCGCTCATCCCGAGGTGGGCGAGGACCGCCTGCTCGGTGTCCTCCAGCGGCAGCCACAGATACTTCCCGCGGCGGCTGGGCGTCCCGATCCGGTGCCCCTTCAGCCGCTGCGCGAAGTCCTCGCCGCCCGCCCCGTGCCGGCGTACGGCACGCGGGTGGAGCACCTCGGCACCGGCGACGGTCCGGTGGGCGACCCACCGCTCCAGCCCACGCCGGACGACCTCGACCTCGGGCAACTCGGGCATCGGGACTCCCGTGGGAAAACCGGTGGATGAACAGAGCGCCCGCCCCGGGGCCACCGGGGCAGGCGCTCGATCGCGTGCTGTCAGGCGGTCGCCGACGAGGTGTCGGCGCTGCCCTCCTCGGCCGGAGCGGCATCGACGGCGGTCGCCGCCGCGGCTGCCGCCGCCTTGGCGCGCTCGTCCGCGGCGGCGCGGATGGCCCGCCAGGCGGATTCCGCGGCCTGCTGCTCGGCCTCCTTCTTGCTGCGGCCGGTGCCGGTGCCGTACGAGACGCCTCCGACGCGGGCGGCAGCAGTGAAGGTCTTCTCGTGGTCGGGGCCGGTCTCCGTGACCAGGTACTCGGGCACGCCGAGGCCTTCGGTCGCGGTCAGCTCCTGGAGGGACGTCTTCCAGTCCAGGCCGGCGCCCAGGTTGGAGGACTTCTCGATCAGCGGGTCGAACAGACGGTGCACCAGCTCCGCCGCCGAGTCCAGGCCCTGGTCGAGATAGACCGCGCCGATCACCGCTTCGAGGGTGTCGGCGAGGATGGACGCCTTGTCCCGGCCGCCCGTGCCCTCTTCACCCCGGCCGAGCCGGATGAAGGAGCCGAGGTCCAGCGTCCGCCCCACCTCCGCCAGCGCGCGCGAGTTGACCACCGCGGCCCGCAGCTTGGCCAGCTGGCCTTCGGGCAGGTCGGGGTGGGTGCGGTACAGCGTGTCCGTGACGACGAGGCCGAGGACGGAGTCCCCCAGGAACTCCAGCCGCTCGTTCGTCGGCAGACCGCCGTTCTCGTACGCGTAGGAACGGTGGGTCAGCGCTCGCACCAGAAGGGCGGACTCGACCTTGTAGCCGAGCCGCCCTTCCAGAAGCGTGTGGGACGAGGCCTGGTTGTCCGCAGAGTTTTTCTTCGGCGTGGACACAGTGCCTCTCACCAGCCGCTCAGACCTCGAGGACCTGGCGCTTGTTGTAGGTGCCGCACGACGGGCACGCGATGTGCTGCTGCTTGGGCTCGTGGCAGCGCTCGCACGCAACCAGGGTGGGGACCGCAGCCTTCCACTGCGACCGGCGGTGGCGCGTGTTGCTGCGCGACATCTTCCGCTTCGGAACAGCCACGGCTACTTCTCCTGCTTCTCGTCGACGCCCGCTTCGGCGCCGCTCATCTCGTCCTTATCGCCGGATTCGAGCGAACCGGCGATTCCCTGCAATGCCGCCCAACGGATGTCGACGGCGTCATGGTGGTGGTCCGGGTCGTCCGCAAGGCGCGCTCCGCACTCGGAGCACAGGCCCGGGCAGTCTTCCTGGCACACCGGCTGCATCGGCAGTGCGAGCACCACCGCATCGCGCAGCACAGGTTCGAGGTCGAAGAGTCCGTCCTCGAGGAAGAGCCTGTCCTCGTCGTCCTCGGCGTCGTCGGCCGGCTCCGCTTTGACGCGGCCCCGGTCGTCGGCGTCAGGGTACGAGAACATCTCCTGGAAGTCCGCTTCGAGCTCCTGCTCGAGCGGCTCCAGACACCTTACGCACTCCCCCTCGGCCGTTGCACGGGCGGTGCCTGTGACAAGCACCCCTTCCATGACCGACTCGAGTCGGAGCTCCAGCTCGACCGGGTTGCCTTCCGGCACCCCGATGACTCCCTGGATACCGAGATCCTGGGGAGCGTCGATCGTGCGGGTCAGGCGCTGCAGCGCGCCAGGACGCCGACCCAGCTCGTGCGTGTCGAACACGAGGGGGTTGCGGTGGTCGAGGCGGGCGTGAGAGGCCATTCCTGCTTTCGATCTTCCGAGCTAGGGGGACGCCGCCCTTCGGTGTTCCCGGGCAGCGCTGATCGCATGGGTACGCGCGACCGAAGAGCCAGGATACTTGACCTTTCGCTCTCGGCCCAATCCGCGGGTCAGCCGTTGCCGCGGCCCTGTTCGTAGGCCCGCAGCTGCTCCGCGCTGATCATGCTGGTGTCGAAGAGGCTGGTCTCGTCCAGGGCGTACCCCTGCGGGGCCTGGGGAGCCTGCGGGGCCTGGGGCGGCTGGGCGGGCTGGGGCGGGATCGGCTGGGCGGCCTGCTGGGCGTACGCCGCCTGCTGGGGGTCGTAGCCCTGGTACGCCGCGTAGGGGTCGGCCTGCTGGTAGCCGTAGGGGTCCTGCTGGGCGTAGCCCTGCTGGTAGCCGGCGTAGGGGTCGGGCTGCTGCGGGTAGCCGTACGCCGGTTCCGGCTGCTGGGGGCGCTGCTCGGCCTGGGCGTCCTGTTCCGCCAGGGCGGCGAGGTCGGCCAGGTAGTCGGCGTCGCTGGAGTGCTGGACGGTGCTGGTGTCGTCGGCGAGCGCGCCGAGGTCGTCGCTGGCGATACGGCCGTGCAGCTTCTGCCGGCCGCGGCCGACGGCCTCCAGGGTCTTGGCGAGGACCGCCTCGAAGGCGCCCAGCTTGGCGTCCACGTACTGGTCGGCGGTACGGCGCAGGGTCTCCGGGTCCTGGCTGCGCTCGGGGGCGTCCTCGTCCTCGTAGCCCTGCTCGTCGAGGCCGGGGCCGGTGCCGAGCAGCTTCTCGCGGCCGCGGCCGACCGAGCCGAGGGTCTTGGTGAGGACGACCTCGAAGTTGGCGAGCTTGGAGTCGACGTAGTCGTCGGCCTCGGCGCGGATCTCCTCGGCCTCCTTGCGGGCCTCGGCGAGGATCCGGTCGGCCTCGGCCTGGGAGCGGCGGGCGACCTCGGTGTCGGAGATCAGCGAGCCGCGCTCGGCGTGCGCGCTCGCGATGATCCGCTCGGCCTCCTGGCGGGCCTGCTCGACCATCTGCTCCCGGTCGCCGATCAGCTCCTGGGCCCGGGCGAGCGAGTCGGGCAGCGCCGCGCGCACCTCTTCCAGCATCGAGAGCAGTTCGGCGCGGTTGACCACGCACGAGGCCGACATCGGCATCGACCGGGCACTGGAGACCGCCGCGACGATCTCGTCGAGCTTCTTCTGCACGTCCACCGTGTGCTCGCCACTCTCTACAGCTGTGTTGGAGACGGACGGGACGACTGTACGGCCCCGGGGCGTCCGGCGGACACCGGGTGACGGGCCGTCAGCGTCTCAGTCCTGCCGCAGCCGCTTGGTGAGGGCGTCCAGGACCTCCGGCGGCACCAGGTGGGAGACGTCGCCGCCCCAGGCCGCGACCTCCTTGACCAGGGAGGACGACAGGAAGCTGTAGGTGGGGTTGGTGGGCACGAACAGCGTCTCGACGCCGGTGAGGCCGTTGTTCATCTGGGCCATCTGCAGCTCGTAGTCGAAGTCGCTGACCGCGCGGAGGCCCTTCACGATGGCGGGGATGTCGCGCTGCTTGCAGAAGTCGACGAGGAGGCCGTGGAAGGCCTCGACGCGGACGTTGGCGTACTCCGAGGTGACCTGGCGGATCAGATCGATCCGCTCGTCGATCTCGAACAGGCCCTTCTTGGACTTGTTGATCATCACCGCGACGTAGACCTCGTCGTAGAGGCGGGAGGCGCGGGCAATGATGTCGAGGTGTCCGTTGGTGATCGGGTCGAACGACCCGGGACAGACGGCGCGGCGCACTTGAGATCCCTCGCTCTCCGGTCCGGTCATGGCGCGTCTTCGCACGTAGAGGCGGCGCGACCGTACCAAAACGTTCCCTCTCCGTAGCGACGGGCCCTCAGCGGCTCGAAGCCGTCCGGCCATACGAATTCTCCGCCTCTGGTGCTGCGCTCCACGGTGACGAGGGCGTCCGCCGCGAGCCACCCTTCCGAGCGGAGTGTGAGCAGAATCTCGCGAAGATCGTGATCTGTGACTCGGTACGGCGGGTCCAGGAAGACGAGGTCGTACGGCTGCTCGGGTGAGGCGCCGCGGATGATCTGCTCCGCTTTGCCCGCCCTGACCTCGGCGCCGGGCAGGCCCAGGTTTCTCACGTTCTCCCGGACGACGCGGACGGCTCGGGCGTCGGCCTCGACGAGCAGGGTGTGGCCCGCGCCGCGCGACAGGGCCTCCAGGCCGACGGCGCCGGAGCCGGCGTACAGGTCGAGGACCCGTTCGCCGTCCAGGGGGCCGCCGAGGAGGGACTGCCAGGTGGAGAAGAGGCCCTCGCGCGCTCGGTCGGAGGTGGGGCGGGTTCCTGTCCCTGGCGGGACGGCCAGGCGGCGTCCGCCGGCCGCGCCGGCGATCACGCGGGTCATCTCGGGTCCTTGTTCGTGGGGTTCTTACTGGTTCAGTTTGGCAGGCGGGGGTCAGGGGTGGTTCATCGTCGTGGGCGGCTGCAGGTCCGTCGTGGTCGATGGCCACGCGGCGGAGCCGCATATCGATACAGCCCCGCGCCCCTTGCCTGGGTCTCCCTCACCCCTTTTCCAGGTACTGCTCCCTCTCCTCGTCCAAAAGAGCGTCCAAGGCCGTACGGAGCCCTGGGAGGGTCGTGAGGTCGGGGTCCGCGGCGACGATCTTCGTGGCCTCCTCCCTGGCCTCCGCGATGATCTCCTCGTCCTCGATGACGGCGAGGACCTTGAGGCTGGTGCGGGCGCCGGACTGGGCCTGGCCGAGGACGTCGCCCTCGCGGCGCTGCTCTAGGTCGATGCGGGAGAGTTCGAAGCCGTCGAGGGTGGAGGCGACCGCGTTCAGACGCTGGCGGGCGGGACTGGCCTCGGGCATCTCGGTGACCAGGAGGCACAGGCCGGGGGCCGAGCCGCGGCCGACCCGGCCGCGCAGCTGGTGCAGCTGGGAGACGCCGAAGCGGTCGGCGTCCATGATCACCATCACGGTGGCGTTGGGGACGTTGACGCCGACCTCGATGACGGTGGTGGCGACCAGGACATCCGTCTCGCCGGCGGCGAAGCGGCGCATGACGGCGTCCTTGTCGTCGGGGTGCATACGGCCGTGCAGGACCTCCACCCGAAGACCCTGGAGGGGGCCCTTGGCGAGCTGGTCGGCGACCTCCAGGACGGCGAGAGGGGGCCGCTTCTCCGCCTCGTCCTCGGGGGACGGCTTCTTGGTCGCGCTCTTCGGGTCGGACTCCTCGTCGCCGATGCGGGGGCACACGACGTACGCCTGATGGCCGTTCGCCACCTCCTCGCGGACGCGTTCCCAGGCCCGGGCGAGGAAGTGGGGCTTGTCGGCGGCGGGGACGACATGGCTGGCGATCGGGGAGCGGCCGGCCGGGAGCTGGTCGAGGACGGAGGTCTCCAGGTCGCCGAAGACGGTCATCGCGACGGTGCGCGGGATGGGGGTGGCCGTCATGACGAGGAGGTGCGGGGGCTGCTTGCCCTTGCCGCGCAGGGCGTCGCGCTGTTCGACGCCGAACCGGTGCTGTTCGTCGACCACGACCAGGCCGAGGTCGTGGAACTGCACCTTGTCCTCGATCAGCGCGTGCGTGCCGATGACGATCCCGGCCTCGCCCGTCACCAGGTCGAGCAGGGCCTGCCGGCGGGCCGCGGCGCCCATGGAACCGGTGAGCAGCACGACTTTCGTGCCCTGCTCGGCACCACCGAGCATCCCGCCCTCGGCCAGCTCCCCCATCATCTCCACGACCGACCGGTGGTGCTGCTGGGCGAGCACTTCGGTGGGCGCGAGCATCGCGGCCTGCCCACCGGCGTCGACGACGGCGAGCATGGCGCGCAGCGCCACCATCGTCTTCCCGCTGCCCACCTCGCCCTGGAGCAGCCGGTGCATCGGGTGTTCCGTGGCGAGGTCGTCGAAGATCTCCTTGGAGACCTTGCGCTGGCCCTCGGTGAGGGTGAAGGGGAGGCGGGCGTCGAAGGCGGCGAGGAGGCCGTCGGGGCGGGGTTTGCGGGGGATGGCGGGGAGCTGGGCGTCGGCGTGGCGGCGGCGGGCCAGGGCGACCTGGAGGACGAAGGCCTCGTCCCACTTGAGGCGGTCGCGGGCGGCGGTGATGTCCGCCTTGGTGTGCGGGCGGTGGATCTTCAGGAGGGCTTCGGGGAGGGGGAGCAGGCCGCGGCCCTCGCGCAGGGCCGGCGGGAGCGGGTCCACGGCCTCCTGGACGCTGGGCAGGACGGTCTGGACCGCCTTGCCGATCTTCCAGGACTCCAGCTTGGCGGTGGCGGGGTAGATGGGGATCAGGGAGCCCGCCCAGGACTCCACCGCCTCCTCGCTGTCGCCGCGCAGCAACTCGTACGCCGGGTGGGCCAGTTGGAGGCGGCGGTTGAAGACGGAGACCTTGCCCGAGAACATCGCGTGGGTGCCGGGCAGCAGCTCCTTGAGGGGCTTGTGCACGCCGTTGCCGAAGAAGACCAGCTGGAGCCGGCCGCTGCCGTCGGTGATGGTCACCTCCAGGCGCTGGCCCTTGCCGCGGGGCGCCCGGCTGGAGGCGAACGTGTGCAGGCGGGCGTCGGCGACCTGGGCGACGACCGTGACGTGTTCGTCCATGGGGAGGTCGGCGAGGTGGGTGAGCTGGCCCCGTTCCTCGTATCTGCGCGGGTAGTGGTGCAGGAGGTCGCCGACGGTGTGCAGGCCGAGATGCTCGGCCATCACCTTCGCGGTGGCGGGGCCGAGCACCTTCTTCAGGGGTTCGTCCAGTGCGGGCACGAGATCCATTGCACACCACGCCACTGACAACGCGCTGGCGACGTCCGGGGAGCGTTGCCGTATCGGTCTGGGAAACCCCTGGTCAGGCGCGTCGCTCGGGCTCTAGGATGACGCGCTCCGGCCATCCCTCTCCGCGGTCACCGCCTCACCGGGACCGCCCGACCCCGCGCCGTAGCCCCTCCCCCCACCGGCGTTGTGACGATGGACTCCCAGACCTCACAGTCATCACAGGCATCCCAGGCACCCTCTTCGCCTCATACGTTCCAGGTCGACCTGCGTGGTCTGGTGGACCTGCTCTCCCATCACCTCTACTCCAGTCCCAAGGTCTACCTGCGGGAACTGCTGCAGAACGCGGTCGACGCGATCACCGCGCGGCGGGTCGAACAGCCCGACGCCCCGGCCCGGGTGCGGCTGTACGCGCACGACGGCACGCTGCGGGTGGAGGACTCCGGTGTCGGGCTCACCGAGTCCGATGTGCACAGCCTGCTGGCGACGATCGGCCGCAGCTCCAAGCGGGCCGACGGGCTCCGGGAGGCGCGCGCGGACTTCCTCGGGCAGTTCGGCATCGGTCTGCTGGCGTGTTTCGTGGTCGCCGAGCGGATCCGGGTCGTCAGTCGCAGCGCCCGTACGCCGGACGCCCGTCCCGTGGAGTGGACGGCGTCGGACGACGGCTCCTACACCGTGCGGACCCTGCCGGACGAGGCCCGGCCCGAGCCCGGCACCACCGTGCACCTGACCGCGCGTGCGGGTGCCGCGGAGTGGCTGTCCGAGGAGCGGGTGCTGGAGCTGGCCCGGGACTTCGGCTCGCTGCTGCCGTACGACGTACGGGTCGGCGAGGAGGCGGTCACCGACCTGCCCGCGCCGTGGGACCGGCCGTACCCCTCCCCCGCCGCCCGCCGGGTGGCGCTCGCGCGCCACTGTCACGAGCAGTTCGGGTTCACCCCGCTGGACACGATCGACCTCGACGTGCCGCTGGCGGGCATACGCGGGGTGGCGTACGTCCTGCCCTCCGCGGTGAGCCCCGCCCAGCGCGCCCGGCACCGGGTGCATCTGAAGGGCATCCTGCTGACCGAGCGGGCCGAGCAGTTGCTGCCCGACTGGGCGTTCTTCGTGCGCTGCGTCCTCGACACCGACAGCCTGCGGCCCACCGCGTCGCGGGAGGCGCTGTACGAGGACGAGACCCTGGCCGCCGTACGGGAGGCGCTGGGCGAGCGGATCCGGTCCTGGCTGACCGGGCTCGCGGCCGGCGATCCGCAGCGGCTGACGGCGTTCCTGTCCGTGCACCACCTGGGGGTGAAGTCGCTCGCGCGGCACGACCGGGAGATGCTGCGGACGATGCTGCCGTGGCTGCCGTTCGAGACGACCGACGGGCAGCTGTCCCTGGAGGAGTTCGCGCAGCGGCACCCGGTGGTGCACTACACGCGGACCGTCGAGGAGTTCCGGCAGGTCGCCCCGATCGCCTCCGCGCAGGGCATCGGCGTCGTCAACGGTGGCTACACCTACGACGGCGACCTGGTCGAGGCGCTGCCCGCGGTCCGTCCGGGGACGGTCGTCGCCGAGCTGGACGCGGACACGGTGACCGCGCATCTGGACTGCGTCGACCCCGGCGAGGAGCTGGCCCTGGCCGACTTCCTGGCCGCCGCGCGGGCCACGCTCGACCCGCTGGGCTGCGATGTCGTCCTGCGCGCCTTCCACCCGCTGTCCGTGCCCGCGCTGCACCTGGACGACCGCGCGGCGCGGCACGAGCAGGCCCGCGCGGACGCCGAGGAGCAGGCCGACGAGCTGTGGGCGGGCATCCTCGGGTCGCTGCGCGGCGGCGCCCCCCGCGCGCGGCTGGTGCTGAACCATCTCAACCCGCTGATCCGGCGGATCGGTTCGCTGCCGGACCGGGAGCTGATCGCCACGGCCACGGAGTCCCTGTACGGCCAGGCCCTGCTGATGGCGCAGCGCCCGCTGCGGCCGGCCGACTCGGCGTTGCTGAACCGGGCCTTCATCGGCCTGCTGGAGTGGGCCACTCACCGCGAGGACGAGCACTGATGAGCGAGATCACGGACATCGACGCCCTCCGCCGGGCGCTGGCGGAGAACGCGGCCCGCCCGGAGGGTCCGGCCCGCAACGCGCGCGCTGAGCAGCTGCTGGCCGCGGCGGAGCGGCTGGACGAACCGCTCGCCGTGATCGAGGCCCTGGGGCACCAGCTGACGGTCTACAACTACAGCTCCGAGAAGGCCAAGATGTTCGTCCCGTTCGCGCGGCTGCTGCGCATGTGGGACGAGCGCCCCGAGGACTTCGACGCGCAGGAGACCCACTCGCTGCACTGGGTCTTCAAGTGGATGACGACCGGCATGCTGGTCCAGCCGCACATCCCGCTGGCCTCGATCGAGAAGTGGCTCGCCGAGATGGAGCGGCGCTACCGGCTGGCCGGACACTCGGAGCGGGCGGTGCGCAGCGCCGAGTTCCATGTCGCCGCGCACGTCGGGGACGTGCCCCGCGCGGAGCGCGCCTACGCGGCGTGGCTGGCCGCCGACCGGGACTCCATGGCCGACTGCCACGCCTGCGAGCTGGACGGGCAGGGCTGGTGGCAGGCCGAGCGGGGCCGGGACGAGGAGGCGCTGCGGCTGTGGCGGCCCGTCCTGGAGGACGAGTTCTCCTGCGCCCACGAGCCGCACGCGGTGCTGGCCTCCTCGCTGCTGCCGCTGGTACGGCTGGGACGCCTGGACGAGGCGCGCGCCCACCATCTGCGGGGTTTCCGGCTGGTGCGGACCATGGAGAGCATGCGCGGCGCCTACGCCGAGCACGTGGAGTTCTGCGCGCTGACCGGCAACGAGGCGCGTGGTCTGGAGCTGCTGGCGGAGCGGCCGGCGTACTTCACGGACGACGGGCAGCCGCGCAGCCGGATGGATTTCCTGAGCGTGGTCGCACTGCTGATGGACCGGCTGACCGCGCTGGGCCTCGGGGACCGGCAGGTGCCGGGGCCCGCCGGGCGGGCGTGGACGGCGCGCGAACTCGCCGTCCACGCGCGCGCGGAGGCGCTGGCGCTGGCCGCGCGGTTCGACGAGCGCAACGGCACGTCGTACGTCAGTGAGCACGTCCGCGCGCGCATGGATCAGCCGGCGCTGGTGGACCGGCTGCCGCTGGGGGTACGTACTTCGCGCTCGGCGCACACGGCGCACTCACCCGCGCCCGCCGTTCCGGCGGCACAGCCTTCCGTGCTCTCGGGCGCGGACGGAAGCCCCGCTTCAGGCGGTGCGGACTCCGGACCCGGCGGTGCGGACTCCGGACCCGGCGGTGCGGACGGCGCGGAAGCCGGCATCGACGCCCTGCTGGCCGAGGCCCGCCGCCTGTCGGACACCCTCCAGCCGAACGCCGTCGAGGCGTGGGCGGCGGTCGCGCGGGCCGCCGAGGCCGTGCCGGGCCTCGCGCTGGACGCGCGCGACCGCGCGGAGATCGCCGACCACGAGGCGATGGCCCTCGGCCCGGAGGGCGCCGCCCTCTTCGAGCGGGCCGCGGAGCTGTACGCCGAGGCGGGCGACCCCGGCGAGGCCCTGGCCGCCCACGCGCGTGCCGCCTACGTCCGCGCGCTCGCCGGTGACGTGGACACGGCCGTGACCGCCGTCGCCGCCCTCTACGACCGGGTCCTCGCGCTCTACGCCGAGGACGCGACCGGCATACGCCAGACCGCGTCGGTCCTGATGGGCCGCGCGCGGATCCTGATGCGGCGGGTGTACGAGGCGGAGGAGCCCACCGGGAACGACCCGACGCCCCGCGCGGACGACCCGGTCCTGGTGGAGGCCGAGGCCGCCGTCCGGGAGGTGCTGGCGCTGGTGGACGGGCACACGGGCGGTGACGTACGGCTGGCCTCGCGGGCGGCGGAGGCGCGGGCGATGCTCGCGGAGCTGGCGCTGCGCTCCGGTGGCCCGCACACGGCGGCGGCGCTGTTCACGCGGGCCGCCGGGGAGTACGTGACCGCGGGGCTGCCGTGGTTCGCGGTGGAGTACGAGGCCCGGCTCGCCGGGATCGCCCACCAGCTCGGTGACGCGGCCGAGGCGGAGCGGGCGCTGCGCGCGGCCCTGGAGCACGGCGGAGCCCAGCTGGAGCCCGTGGGGCGGGCGCAGCTGCACCTTCAGCTCGCCGAGGTGGTCGGCGGCCGGGGGCAGGCCGAGGAGGCCGCCGAGCACGCCCTGGAGGCGGCGCACTGGGCCGACGAGGCGGGCGAGTACCGCACCCTCGGCGCCTGGGCGCGCCATCTGCTCGGCGGGTTCCTGCTGCGGCAGGGGCGGTGGGCCGAGGCCGCGGAGGTGCTGGAGTCGGCGCTGCCCGATCTGACGGCCGAGACGCACGGCGACGGCGCGGTGGTGCAGACCCAGTGGTGGCTCGGCGACTGCCTGAGCGAGCTGGGCGAGCACCAGGCCGCCGCCGAACGCCGTCTCCAGGCCGCGGAGATCGCCCGGCACTGGCCCGAGCAGCACGATCACGCGACCCTCGCCCACCTGGCCGCGGAGTCCCTGGGCCAGGCGGGCATGCCGGCCGAGGCGGACCGGGCGTACGCGCGCGCGGGCGAGCTGTGGCGTGCCCTGGGCAACGTGCACGGCCTGGTCCGCTCGCTGCGGGCCCGCGCGTGGCTGGCCCTGCGCGCCGAGGACGGCTCGGACGGCTCGGACGGTGAGGACCGCGCGGACAGTGCGCACGGCTCGGACAGTGCGCGGCGGCTGATGACGGACGCCCTCCGGGAGTGCGCCGCGGCCCTGGCGGCGGCGCCCGACGAGGAGGCGCGGCAGCGGCTCGCCGCGGAACTCGGTCACACCCACCGCCAGTTCGGCGATCTGCTGGCCCGCTCGTGCGCCGAGGACGCCGAGGACGGTTCGATCCAGGCCGCGTTCGAGGCGGCCCTGGCCCAGATGACGGAGGCCGTCGCGGTGTTCGCCGCCCTCGGTGACGACGCCCTGCACAGCCGTACCGGCGCAGAGCTCGCGGCCGGGTGGCTGGAGGCCGACCTGGGCCGCGCCGCCGAGGCGGCGGCACGCGCGCGTGCGGTGCTGTCGGCGTACGCCGGCGAGGACGACGAGGCGGCCCGGGCGCGGCGGGCCGAGGCGGAGCAGATGCTGCGGGTGGTGGGCGAGCAGCAGGACCGCTGACCGGGTCCGCGCGCTCACTCCGCCCGGCTCACCGGCGGCCCCGCGCGCCCGCGCCGCCCCGCCAACCGGCCCCGGGTGCCGCCGGGGTTGCTCACTCCACCCCGATCAGCACCAGCGATCCCTGCCGCCCGCCCCGGTACACCACCGTGTCGACGGCCAGGTACGCCTCGCGCACCCGGGCCTCCAGCCGGTCCGCGACCGACTGCGGGGCCTCGTCGCCGAGGACGATGGTGACCAGCTCACCGCCGGCCGCGAGCATGCGGTCGAGGACGGTCCGGGCGGTGGCGGTGACGTCGGCGCCGATGACGGCCACGTCCCCGTCGATGAGCCCGAGGACGTCACCGGCCTGGCAGATGCCCGCGGTGGTCCAGGACTGCTCCAGGGCGACGGTGACCTCGGCGTAGCGGGTGGCGCCCGCCGCCGAGGTCATCGCGACGACGTCCTCGTCGAAGCGGCGCTCGGGCTCGTGCACCGCGAGCGCCGCGATGCCCTGGACGGCGGAACGGGTGGGGATGAGGGCCACCCGGATGCCCTCCGCGCGGGCCTGCTCGGCCGCCGCGGCGGCGGTGTGGCGCAGGTCCGCGTCGTTGGGCAGCAGCACGACCTCGCGCGCGTGGGCACGGCGTACGGCGTGCAGCAGCTCTCCGCTGGCGGGCGGCTCCCCGGGGCGGGCGAGCACGGTGGTCGCGCCCGCGTCGGCGTAGAGCCCGGCCAGCCCTTCGCCGGGCACGACGGCCACCACCGCGCGCTGGGTCCGCTCCGCGGGCGGACGCTCCCCCCGCGCGGTGTGCACGTCGCCCACGCCGAAGTGGGTGATCCGGATCCGGTACGGCCGTCCGGCCTCGACGCCCGCCTCCACGGCGGCGCCCGCGTCGTCCACGTGCACATGGACGTTCCACAGCCCGTCGCCGCCGACCACGACGAGGGAGTCCCCGAGCGCGTCCAGCCGCTGCCGCAGCCGGTCCACGGCGTCGTCGTCGGCCTCCAGGAGGTAGATCACCTCGAAGGCGGGTCCGCCGTCCTCCGGCGCCGCCGCACCCTCGGTGCAGACCTGCGCCTCCCCCTCCGCGCCGCACTCCGCGCCCTCCACGGGTGCCTCAGCGACCCCCACGCGCGCGTGGACCCCGGACAGCGAGGTCGGCACCCCGCTCGGCGCCTCGCCCGTGAACGTCTCCACCAGCGCCCCGAGGACCGCGACCAGCCCCCGCCCGCCGGCGTCGACCACCCCGGCGCGCTCCAGCACGGCCAGCTGCCGCGGGGTCGCGGCGAGCGCGGTGCGCGCCCCGTCGTAGGCGGCCCGCGCGACGGCCCCGCAGTCGCCCTCGGCCGCCCCGGCCGCGTCGGCGGCGGCCGAGGCGACGGTCAGCACGGTGCCCTCCACGGGACGGGCGACGGCCTGGCGCGCGGAGTCGGCGGCGCGGCGCAGCGCGAGCCGCAGGCCGGGGCCGTCGGTGTGCGGGGTGTCGTCGGCGGCGGCGAGCACCTGGGCCATGCCGCGCAGGAGCTGGGCGAGGATGGTGCCGGAGTTGCCGCGGGCCCCGATGAGCGCCCCGTGCGCCATCGCGCCGACGGCCTCCGCGAGCGAGGGCCGCTCCGGCCGCCCGGACCCGGCCTCGTGCCCGGCGAACACCGCCTCGACCGCGGCGGCGGCCGACTCCACGGTCAGATACAGGTTCGTGCCCGTGTCACCGTCCGCCACCGGGTACACGTTGATCGCGTCGATCTCCTCGCGCGCCCGCCCGAGGGCGGTCAACGCGAGTCCGCACCAGGTGCGCACCGCGAGAGCATCGAAGAATGTCTGCGGCACCTGCGCCACCTGCGCCTCCCTGAGCTGCTGGACTGGACGCAGCGTAGACCCAGGGCCGGTGGGCGCCGGAAGAGGGCCGGGGCGGGCCCCGGAGCAGCCATGGTAGTTTCGTTCCACGGGTGCAGCCGTTGTATGCTGCTCCGGTTGCCCGATCCTGATCGGGCCATTCCCCCTGGCAGCGCCACTCAGATCGACTGCTCGAAGTGAGCCCAAGATCTCGATCCCGGCATGCCGGGATTAACCGTAAGTGCATCTGAAGTCTTTGGAGTGACCCGTGGCTGCCAACTGCGACGTCTGCGGCAAGGGGCCGGGCTTCGGCAACAACATCTCGCACTCGCACCGCCGTACGTCCCGCCGCTGGAACCCGAACATCCAGCGTGTGCGTACCGTGGTCGGCGGGACGCCGAAGCGCGTGAACGCTTGCACCTCGTGCATCAAGGCCGGCAAGGTCTCGCGCTGACGCTCAGCTGAGCGCGCGGCCACTGCCGGTTCGCTGTAAGGAGCCGGTCCACCTCGGTGGACCGGCTTTTTGCTGTACCCACGCGGGGCGCACCGCGGTGGCCTGCGGTGCGCCCTGTGACCTACGGCGCACGCGGTGACCTACGCCTCCGGCGTCGCGTCCCCCTGCGCCCGCGAGAGGGCCCACCCGTGATCCACCGGCCCGATCCCCCCGCCGAGGGCGAACCCGGCCGCGATGGCGCCGGTGACGTACTCCTTGGCCGCCGCCACCGCCTCCGGTACGGCGAGGCCCCGCGCCAGGTGGGAGGCGATCGCCGAGGCCAGGGTGCAGCCGGTGCCGTGGGTGTGCCGGTTGTCGTGCCGGGGGGCGCGCAGCCAGTGCTCCTCGGAGCCGTCGGTGAGCAAGTCGACGGCCTCACCGGACAGATGGCCGCCCTTGATCACCACCCAGCGCGGGCCGTACGCCAGGACGGCCTCCGCGGCCTGCCGCATCTGCCGCTCGCTCTCGACGCGGACGCCGGTGAGCTGGGCCACTTCGTCGAGGTTCGGGGTGGCGACGGTCGCGACCGGCAGCAGCTCGGTGCGGACGGACTCCAGCGCGGAGGCCGCCAGCAGCGCGTCCCCGTGCTTGGAGACCCCCACGGGATCGACGACGGCCGGCGCGTCCGTCCCGGCGATCAATTCGGCGACCGTCTCGACGAGTTCCGCCGAGGCGAGCATCCCGGTCTTCACCGCCTGGACGCCGATGTCGTCGACGACGCTGCGGTACTGCGCCCGCACCGCCTCCACCGGCAGCTCCCAAGCGCCCTGCACGCCGAGCGAGTTCTGCGCGGTCACCGCGGTGATCACGCTCATGCCGTGCACGCCGAGCGCGAGCATCGTCTTCAGGTCGGCCTGGATGCCGGCGCCGCCGCCGGAGTCGGAGCCGGCCACGGTCAGCACTCTCGGTGGCGCGGTCACGACTCTATGTCCCCGAAGTGGTCCCAGCCGCCCTTGCTGGTCCAGGGCGCCCCGTCCACCGTCACCTGCGGCAGCGCGGAGGGGTTCTGCACCTCGCCGATGACCTTCCAGCGGGCGGGCAGCTTCACGTCCGGCGGGAAGGTCGCCACGATCGCGTGGTCCTCTCCCCCGGTCAGCACCCACTGGAGCGGGTCCACGCCGACCGCCTGCCCGATGTCGTTCATCTGGGAGGGGATGTCGATCGCGCCGGAGCGGATGTCGATGCGGACCTTGCTGGCCTCCGCGATGTGCCCCAGGTCGGCGATCAGCCCGTCGCTGACGTCGCACATCGCGGTCGCGCCGAGCGCGGCGGCGGCCGGGCCCGCGTGGTACGGCGGCTCGGGGCGCCGGTGGGCCTCGACGAAGGCGCGCGGCGAGCGGAAGCCGCGGGAGAGCACCGCGTACCCGGCGGCGGACCAGCCCAGCCAGCCGGTCACCGCCACCAGGTCGCCGGGCTGGGCGCCGCCGCGGGTCACCGGCTCCTGATTGCGCAGATCGCCGAGCGCGGTGATCGACACGGTGATGGTGTCGCCGCGTACGACGTCCCCGCCGACGACCGCGGCGCCCGCGACCTGGCATTCGTCCCGCAGGCCGTCCATCAGCTCGCTCGGCCAGGTCACCGGCAGTTCGGCGGGCACGACCAGTCCGAGCAGCAGCGCGGTCGGCACGGCGCCCATGGCGGCGATGTCCGCGAGGTTCTGCGCGGCGGCCTTGCGGCCCACGTCGTACGCCGTGGACCAGTCGCGGCGGAAGTGCCGGCCCTCCACGAGGATGTCGGTGCTGGCCACGACCCGCCGGTCGGGTGCGGCGACCACCGCGGCGTCGTCGCCGGGGCCGACCCGCACCGCCGGGGTGGTGGTGAGACGGGAGGTGAGCTCCCTGATGAGCCCGAACTCCCCGAGCTCACCAACAGTGCCCTTCATTGCCCTTACGCCCCTTCTGTCCTCGTGCATGCCCGGTCGCGCGTCAACAGTGTCCTCGATACCGTCGAAGTGACCGTCGGCGCGGTCCCCCTGAGCGTCAACTTCCGTCATCCCGGCACCCCGGCGCGCGGGGCCCGGTTTCCGCAGGTCTCCCCGCGGCGAGCGGCGACGCGATACCGTGGCGTTCCTTTTCCCCACATGATCCTCGTGGCCGCCCTGGAGGTTCCGTGGTACAGGCGTACATCCTGATCCAGACGGAGGTCGGCAAGGCGTCGACCGTCGCCGATTCGATCAGCAAGATCCCTGGAGTCGTCCAGGCCGAGGACGTCACCGGACCGTACGACGTGATCGTGCGGGCCCAGGCCGACACGGTCGACGACCTCGGTCGTATGGTGGTCGCCAAGATCCAGCAGGTGGAAGGCATCACGCGCACCCTGACCTGCCCGGTGGTCCATCTGTAGCCCCCGTCTACCCTTGGCCGGTGAACTTCTTCCGTCACCGGCCCGTCGGCCTGTCCGCGCTCGCCCTGCTGATCACCACCGCGGGCTGCTCCTCAGCAGACGACAGCGCGTCGGCGACGGTTCCCAGTCCGGACGCAGCGGTGACCGAGCTGTGCCGGAAGCTGGACGATGCGCTGCCGCGGAAGGTGGCCGGTCTGAGCCGCGAGGACCCGAAGCCGCGGTCCACGCTGACCGCGGGATGGGGAAGCCCGGTGATCATACTGCGCTGCGGGGTGCCGCGACCGCCGAAGATGCTCGACCCGAAGGTCGCCGACGGGCGGGACCCGGATGCCGTCCCCGGCGGGGTGAACGGGGTCGACTGGCTGCAGGAGAGGACGGACGGGGGGTTCCGGTTCACGACGGCGAACCG
The DNA here is from genome assembly GCF_044547145.1 of Streptomyces sp. NPDC052773. Classification (NCBI taxonomy): domain Bacteria; kingdom Bacillati; phylum Actinomycetota; class Actinomycetes; order Kitasatosporales; family Streptomycetaceae; genus Streptomyces; species Streptomyces sp. NPDC052773. Next base: position 188,690 of record NZ_JBITZX010000009.1, read on the forward strand.
GAAGGCGTACGTCGAGGTGAGCGTGCCCGGGGACGTGGACAGCTCGGGGGTGCTGATCGATCTGGCACCGGCCGTGAAGTCGGCGATTCCGAAGGGGATCGCCGACTAGGGGCCGTACGTCTCTCGGCTCGTCGTGTGGGGCGGGTCGTCCCCGGCCCGGGTCACCGCAGGCCGGTCGACCTGCGCAGTGCCGCCTGGATCAGCCGGTCCACCAGCTCCGGGTAGCCGATGCCGCTCGCCTGCCACATCTGCGGGTACATCGAGATGGGCGTGAAGCCGGGCATGGTGTTGATCTCGTTGATCACGAACTCGCCGTCCTCGGTGAGGAAGAAGTCCGCGCGGACCAGGCCCTCGCAGGAGGCCGCGTCGAAGGCCCGCACGGCGAGCCGCTGGACCTCGGCGGTCTGCTCCTCGGTGAGCGGGGCGGGGACGATGCCGGGCGTGGAGTCGATGTACTTCGCCTCGAAGTCGTAGTACGCGTGCGCGTCCGGCGGCGGGATCTCGGCGGGCACGGAGGCGCGCGGGCCGTCCTCGAACTCCAGGACGCCGCACTCGATCTCCCGGCCGCGCACCGCGGCCTCGATCAGGATCTTCGGGTCGTGCCGCTGGGCCTCCTCGATCGCCTCGTCGAGGCCGGAGAGGTCGTCGACCTTGGTGATGCCGATCGACGAGCCCGCCCGCGCGGGCTTCACGAACAGCGGCCAGCCGTGCTCGCCGGCGAAGTCGACGATCCGCTTGCGGGCGGCGGAGGCGTCCCGCTGCCACTCCCGCGGCCGGATGACGAGGTACGGGCCCACCTTGAGCCCGAACGACTCGAACACCCGCTTCATGTACTCCTTGTCCTGGCCGACGGCCGAGGAGAGCACACCCGAACCCACGTACGGCACGCCGGACAGCTCCAGCAGGCCCTGGAGGGTGCCGTCCTCGCCGTACGGGCCGTGCAGGACCGGGAAGACCACGTCGACCTCGCCCAGCGCCTTGGGCACGGAACCCGGCTCGGTGTAGACGACTTCGCGGTTGCCCGGGTCGACCGGGAGCACCACACCGCCCTCGCCGGACTCGGCGAGGTCCTCGACGGTGGGCGTACGGCGGTCGGTGATCGCCATCCGCTCCGGCTCGTCGGCGGTGAGCGCCCAGCGCCCGTCGCGGGTGATGCCGATCGGCAGGACCTCGTACTTCGTCCGGTCGATGGCCTTGAGGACGGCGCCGGCCGTGACCACGGAGATCCCGTGTTCGGAGCTGCGCCCGCCGCACACCACGGCCACCCGCGGCTTCCGGGTCGGCTGCTGCTCGGGGCTCTGGGGGAGGTTCTCGGTGCTCATATCGCGATGAGAGTACCCGTTGGTAGAGCCCGGAGTCAGCGTGCACCCGCCAATGCGGCGCGGCGGTGTCGAGCGGGAAGCGCGGCGTGCGCTCAGTGTCGCTCGGGCTTCGCGCTGCGCGACATCAGCTCCTTGAGGGCGACCACCGGAGGCTTGCCCTCGTGCACGATGCCGACGACCGTCTCGGTGATGGGCATGTCGACGCCGTGCCGGCGGGCGAGATCCAGCACCGACTGGCAGGACTTGACGCCCTCGGCGGTCTGCTTGGTGACCGCGATGGTCTCCTCCAGGGTCATGCCCTTGCCGAGGTTGGTGCCGAAGGTGTGGTTGCGCGACAGCGGCGAGGAGCAGGTCGCCACCAGGTCGCCGAGGCCGGCGAGTCCGGAGAAGGTGAGCGGGTCGGCGCCCATGGCGAGCCCGAGGCGGGTGGTCTCGGCGAGGCCGCGGGTGATGAGCGAGCCCTTGGCGTTGTCGCCGAGGCCCATACCGTCCGCGATGCCGACGGCGAGCCCGATGACGTTCTTCACCGCGCCGCCGAGTTCGCAGCCGACGACGTCGGTGTTGGTGTACGGGCGGAAGTACGGCGTGTGGCAGACGGCCTGGAGCCGCTGGGCGACGGCCTCGTCGGTGCAGGCGACCACGGAGGCGGCCGGCATCCGGGCGGCGATCTCACGGGCCAGGTTGGGCCCGGTGACCACGGCGATCCGGTCCTGGCCGACCTTGGCGACGTCGTCGATGACCTCGCTCATCCGCATGGCGGTGCCGAGTTCGATGCCCTTCATCAGGGAGACCAGCACGGTGTCCGGGGCCAGCAGCGGCGCCCACGCGGAGAGGTTGCCGCGCAGCGTCTGGGACGGCACGGACAGGACCGTGAAGTCGGCGCCGGCCGCGGCCTCGGCGGGGTCGGTGGTGGCCCGCAGGTTCTCCGGCAGCTCGACGCCGGGGAAGTACCCGGGGTTGGTCCGGGTCGAGTTGATCGCCTCGGCGACCTCCTCGCGGCGCGCCCACAGCACGACCTCGCAGCCCGCGTCGGCGAGCACCATGCCGAAGGCCGTGCCCCACGAACCGGCGCTGAAGACCGCCGCCTTGACCGGCTTGCTCACTTGCTCTGCCCTTCTGCCTGCTTGCCCTGCGTCTGCGCCCGGGTGCGGCGCCGCTGCTCGATCCGCTCGCGCTTCGGGTCGTACGGCGTCTCGGGCGCCTTCTCGCCGCGGATCTCCTCGAGCTGGCGGGTGATCGCGGCCATGATGACCTCGGTCGCCTCCCGCAGCACGTCCGCGGTCATGTCCTTGTCGTAGAACCGGGAGAGGTCCACGGGCGGGCCGGCGATCACACGGCTGGTCTTGCGCGGGAACAGGTTCGGCTTCTTGGCGTACGGCGGGAGCAGTTCGTTGCAGCCCCACTGGGCGACCGGGATGACCGGGCACTTGGTGCGCAGGGCGACCCGGGCGGCGCCGGTCTTGCCGGTCATGGGCCAGCCGTCGGGGTCGCGGGTGAGGGTGCCCTCGGGGTAGAAGGCGACGCACTCGCCGCGCTCCACGGCGTCGATGGCGGCCCGGAAGGCGCTGAGCGCGTCGGTGGACTCCCGGTAGACGGGGATCTGGCCGGTGCCGCGCATCGCGGCGCCCACGAATCCCTTCTTGAAAAGGCCGCTCTTCGCCAGGAATCGCGGCACGCGCCCGGTGTTGTACTGGAAGTGCGCGTAGGCGAAGGGATCCAGGTGGGAATTGTGGTTCACCACGGTGATAAATCCGCCCTCGGCCGGAATGTTCTCCATTCCTCGCCAGTCCCGCTTGAGCAGAGCCACCAGCGGCGGTTTGCAGATCACCGCGGCGAAGCGGTACCAGAAGCCGATTCTGCGGCGGGGCACGCGGACACCTTCCTCTAGGGCTGCCACCGGGCCCGGGGGCCGCACAAGTGTCGCCCCAGGCCGTCGGTCTGTCGAGAACACCGTACGCCCCGAGGACCGGGCCGCCAGATGCGCCGGGGGACAATGTCCGCGACAAGGAAGGGGCGCAGCGCGCGTGCAGTGGACCTTGGTGATACCCCTGAAGCCCTTGGCGCGGGCGAAGAGCAGGCTCGCGGACACGGCCGCCGACGGGCTGCGCCCGGGTCTGGCCCTGGCGTTCGCGCAGGACACGGTGGCCGCGGCGGCGGCCTGCCCGGCGGTGCGCGATGTGGCCGTCGTCACGGACGACGCCCTGGCCGGGCGGGAGCTGGCCGCGCTCGGTGCCCGGATCGTCCGCGACGAGCCGGGGGGCGGTCTGAACGCCGCGCTGGAGCACGCGGCGGCGGCCGTGCGCTCCTCGCGCCCCGACGGTGCCGTGGCCGCGCTGAACGCCGATCTCCCGGCGCTGCGTCCGGAGGAATTGGCCCGGGTCCTGGACGCGGCGGCGGAATTCCCGCGGGCTTTTCTCCCGGACGCCGCGGAAATCGGTACGACGTTGTTGGCCGCCGGTCCCGGCCGGGAATTGCGGCCGGCGTTCGGGGTGGATTCCCGGGCCCGTCACCGCGCGTCCGGCGCGGTGGAGCTGGGGCTCACGGGCGTGGATTCGGTACGGCAGGACGTGGACACCGGCGCCGATCTGCGCACCGCTCTCGCGCTGGGCGTGGGTCCCCGTACGGCGGCGATGGCCGCGCGCCTGCTGATCCCCGGGCAGTAGGCTGCCGTCATGCAGGCGACCGCATACACGTACGACGCCGAGACGCGCAGCGGCCAGGTGCTGCTCGACGACGGCACACCCGTCCCCTTCGACGCCGCCGCGTTCGACGCGGGCGGGCTGCGGCTGCTGCGGCCCGGCCAGCGGGTGCGGATCGAGACGGAGGGCGAGGGTGACGCCCGGACGATCACACTGGTGACGTTGCAAACGTTCTGACCAGCATTTCGGGCTCCGAACACGCCGCGGGCCGGGCTCCCGAGGGAGTCCGGCCCGGCGCGTGAGTGCCCCTTGTGGCTGCCCTTACTTGTTGCGGGCGGTGGTCTTCTTGGCGGTGCTGCGCGCCGTCGACTTCTTGGCGGGGGCCTTCTTGGCCGTCGCCTTCTTCGCCGGGGCCTTCTTGGCCGTCGTCTTCTTGGCGGTGGTCTTCTTCGCGGCGGTGGTCTTGGCGGCCGTCGTGGTCTTCTTGGCGGGCGCCTTCTTCGCCGTGGTCTTCTTGGCGGTGGCCGTGGTCTTCTTCGCGGCCGCCGTCGTCTTCTTGGCGGTGGTCTTCTTCGCCGCCGTGGTCTTGGCCGCACCCGCCGTCTTCTTGGCGGCAGCCTTCTTGCCCGCCGACTTGGCGATGGTGGGCGGCGGGCCGGACAGGCTGCCCTTCGGCGCCTTCTTGACCGCGATGTCGCCCTTCGGCAGCTTCTTCGAGCCGCTGACCAGGTCCTTGAAGCCCTGACCAGCACGGAAACGGGGAACCGAGGTCTTCTTGACCCGAACCCGCTCGCCCGTCTGAGGGTTACGGGCGTAACGCGCCGGACGCTCGACCTTCTCGAACGAACCGAAGCCGGTGACCGAGACCCGCTCACCCGCGACGACCGCGCGGACGATGGCGTCCAGTACGTGGTCGACGGCATCGGCGGCCTGCTGGCGGCCGCCCATCTTGTCGGCAATCGCTTCTACGAGCTGCGCCTTGTTCACGTCTTCCCCTTCGGAGACATCGCCAGAACGAAAGTGTTCAAGCTTTTTCGCACGTTAGGCAGATATATACCGCAAATCAAACACGAAACGGGCTAATCACCCTTGTGCCGCAACGGACTCGACGGTCCCGGATGTACTCAGCCGTCCTCTTCGGGAAATCGCCCCTGGTCGAGGTCGGCCGTGAACCGTTCCAGACGCCTTGTCGCATCGGCGAGATCGTGCTTGGCCGCGGCCGTGATGACCAGCAGCTTCCGGGTCAGCGCCACCCGTACGCCCTCCGGGACTTGCAGTGCGCGCACCTTTGCGTGCGCTTCCTTGAGTCGGTCCGCGACTGCCGCATAGAGCTCGAGTTGGCCGTCGTGTTCCATGCACAGATTGTGCCATCTGGGGCGAGTTGTCGCCTGCTCGGGGTGCAACTGCCGCCTCAAACGGCCCTCGGGGCGGTCGGCGCCGCCGCGCCGCCATCGCTCGCGTACCCCGCCAATCACCGCTCTAACGTGGGAAGTTGAGGAGCCCGGCGACGGCGGTCCGGGTCGTGCGGACGCGAAAACGGCTGTACCCCCGATCGGGGCGATCGGGGGTACAGCCGGGGTGTTGGGGTGGCCGAAACTCGACCTTGCGGAGGGCCGGTGCGGCCTTCCGGGATCAGATCTTCAGCGTCTGCGGCTTGTAGGACGGCCGCTTCGCCTCGTACGCCGCGATGTCTTCCTCGTTGCTCAGGGTGATGGAGATGTCGTCCAGCCCGTTCAGCAGCCGCCAGCGGGAGTTCTCGTCCAGCTCGAAGGCGGCGGTGATGCCCTCGGCGCGCACCTCGCGCGCCACCAGGTCGACGGTGATCTCCGCCGTGGGGTCCGCCTCGGTCAGCTCCCAGAGCGCGTCCACGATCTTCTGCTCCAGAACCACTGTGAGCAGGCCGTTCTTGAGCGAGTTGCCGCGGAAGATGTCGGCGAAGCGCGAGGAGATGACGGCCTTGAAGCCGTAGTTCTGCAGCGCCCAGACCGCGTGCTCACGCGAGGAGCCGGTGCCGAAGTCGGGGCCGGCGACCAGCACCGTGGCGCCCTGCCGCTCGGGCCGGTTGAGCACGAACTCCGGGTCCTTGCGCCAGGCCTCGAACAGCCCGTCCTCGAAGCCGTCGCGCGTGACCTTCTTGAGCCAGTGGGCGGGGATGATCTGGTCGGTGTCGACGTTGCTGCGGCGCAGCGGGACGGCCCGGCCGGTGTGCGTGGTGAATGCTTCCATGACTGATCAGACTCCAGCGGGCGTACGGGTCTCGACGTCGGACAGGTCGGCCGGGGAGGCCAGGTGTCCCAGGACCGCGGTCGCGGCCGCGACCTGCGGCGACACCAGATGGGTACGGCCGCCCTTGCCCTGCCTGCCCTCGAAGTTGCGGTTGGAGGTGGAGGCGGAGCGCTCGCCCGGGGCCAGCTGGTCCGGGTTCATGCCGAGGCACATCGAGCAGCCCGCGTGCCGCCATTCGGCGCCGGCCTCCTTGAAGACCACGTCGAGGCCCTCGGAGACGGCCTGCAGACCCACCCGCGCGGAGCCCGGGACGACCAGCATCCGTACGCCGTCGGCGATTTTGCGGCCGCGCAGGATGTCCGCGGCGGCGCGCAGGTCCTCGATGCGGCCGTTGGTGCAGGAACCTACGAAGACGGTGTCCACCTTGATGGAGCGCAGCGGCTGACCGGCCTCCAACCCCATGTACTCCAGGGCCTTTTCGGCGGCCAGGCGCTCCGAAGCGTCCTCGTACGAAGCGGGGTCGGGGACGGAGGCGGAAAGCGGCGCGCCCTGGCCCGGGTTGGTGCCCCAGGTGACGAACGGCGACAGCTCGGCGGCGTCGATGACGACCTCGGCGTCGAACTCGGCGTCGTCGTCGGTCCTCAGCGTCTTCCAGTACGCGACGGCGGCGTCCCAGTCGGCGCCCTCGGGGGCGTGCGGACGGCCCTTGAGGTACGCGAAGGTGGTCTCGTCGGGGGCGATCATGCCCGCGCGGGCGCCGGCCTCGATCGACATGTTGCAGATGGTCATCCGGGCCTCCATCGAGAGCTTCTCGATGGCGGAGCCGCGGTACTCCAGGACGTAGCCCTGGCCTCCGCCGGTGCCGATCTTGGCGATGATCGCCAGGATCAGGTCCTTGGCGGTGACGCCGTCGGGCAGCTCGCCGTCGACCGTGATCGCCATGGTCTTCGGGCGGGCCATGGGCAGCGTCTGGGTGGCCAGCACGTGCTCGACCTGCGAGGTGCCGATACCGAACGCCAGCGCGCCGAAGGCGCCGTGCGTGGAGGTGTGGGAGTCGCCGCAGACCACGGTCATGCCGGGCTGGGTCAGGCCCAGCTGCGGGCCGACGACGTGCACGACGCCCTGCTCGACGTCGCCCAGCGGGTGCAGGCGCACACCGAACTCGGCCGCGTTCTTGCGCAGGGTCTCCAGCTGGGCCCGGGAGACCGGGTCGGCGACGGGCTTGTCGATGTCGAGGGTCGGGGTGTTGTGATCCTCGGTCGCGATGGTCAGGTCGAGACGGCGGACCTTCCGGCCGCTCTTGCGCAGCCCGTCGAAGGCCTGCGGGCTGGTCACCTCGTGCAGCAGGTGCAGATCGATGTAGAGGAGGTCGGGCTCCCCCTCGGCGCGCCGGACGACATGGTCGTCCCAGACCTTCTCCGCGAGTGTCCTACCCATCGCTTTCCCTCCGGTCGGCAAAGGTGCGCCGACCCAACTAGAGACTGTGAGGAGACGGCGCCCGCGCCCCTGGTTACGGGCGTCCGCCGCCAGGCCCGTCATTTGTGCGGGCCGCTGTGCCTTCGTGACATCCAGGGTGGCGTGTTCCACGGAAAATTGAACTTGCGTTTCACAGAGTGAGACGCAAGTATCGTTGCATGGACAACAGTAGCGGCGTCGGCGTTCTGGACAAGGCGGCCCTCGTCCTGAGCGCTCTGGAGTCCGGTCCGGCCACCCTCGCGGGTCTGGTCGCGGCGACCGGACTGGCACGACCCACGGCCCACCGCCTGGCCGTGGCCCTTGAACACCACCGCATGGTGGCGCGTGACATGCAGGGCCGGTTCATCCTCGGCCCGCGCCTGGCGGAGCTGGCCGCGGCGGCCGGCGAGGACCGCCTGCTCGCGACGGCCGGCCCGGTGCTCACGCACCTGCGGGACGTCACGGGCGAGAGCGCGCAGCTCTATCGCCGCCAGGGCGACATGCGCATCTGTGTCGCCGCGGCGGAGCGCCTGTCCGGCCTGCGGGACACGGTCCCGGTCGGCTCGACGCTCACGATGAAGGCCGGCTCCTCGGCGCAGATCCTCATGGCCTGGGAGGAGCCGGAGCGCCTGCACCGGGGCCTTCAGGGCGCCCGCTTCACGGCGACGGCCCTGTCGGGCGTACGGCGCCGCGGCTGGGCCCAGTCGATCGGCGAGCGGGAGCCGGGCGTCGCGTCCGTCTCCGCGCCCGTACGCGGCCCGTCGAACCGCGTGGTGGCGGCGGTGTCCGTCTCCGGCCCCATCGAGCGCCTGACCCGCCACCCGGGCCGTATGCACGCCCAGGCGGTCATCGACGCCGCGGCCCGCCTGTCGGAGGCGCTGCGCCGCTCGGGGTGACGCTCTGCACGACGAACGGGAACCCGGTCGGCCTCAACGCCGCGGCAGACCGGCCCCCGTCGCGCGGGCGAAGTGCGGACGTGGTCCGCGCAGTTGATGTACGAGCCGGCCCGGCGGGATTACGACGACCGCGCGGGCCGGGGAACGCCGAAGGGGCCTCCGCCGAAGCGAAGGCCCCTTGGGACTGGTACCCCCGACCGGATTCGAACCGGCGCTACCGCCTTGAGAGGGCGGCGTGCTAGGCCGCTACACAACGGGGGCGTGGACTCTGCGTTTCCGCAGGTCCGAGCTGGTCTACCTGGACTCGAACCAAGACTAACTGAACCAGAATCAGTCGTGCTGCCAATTACACCATAGACCAATGTGGTTTAGACCAGTCAGTACCCCCGACCGGATTCGAACCGGCGCTACCGCCTTGAGAGGGCGGCGTGCTAGGCCGCTACACAACGGGGGCCCTAGCGATCATCTCGGAAGAGATCACCGTACCCCCGACCGGATTCGAACCGGCGCTACTGCCTTGAGAGGGCAGCGTGCTAGGCCGCTACACAACGGGGGCTTTGTGGATCAGATCCACGGTTGCGGATGAAGCTCCGCGAGCTGGCCTACCTGGACTCGAACCAAGACTAACTGAACCAGAATCAGTCGTGCTGCCAATTACACCATAGGCCACTGGAACGCAAGCCCCGTGCGGGGATTTTGTTCTCGCTTGCTCCTCCGGGGCCCGGCCTTTCGGCCCGCTCCCCGGCGGCGCAGAAAGAACATTACCCGAAGGTGGACGGGGCTCCAAAACGGGTATCCGCGCGGAGCAGCGCCGGGAGTTCGGAGAGGGACGCGATCCGGTACGGACCGGGCGGAACCACCACGGTCGCGGAGCCGCCGGCGCGGTCGATCCAGACCGACAGCAGCCCGGCCTCGGCGGCGCCCCGCCCGTCGATCTCCGGGTGGTCGCCGACGTACGCGACCTCGTGCGGGGGCAGCGACAGGGCCTCGCAGGCGGCGAGGAACGCCCGGGCCTGGGGCTTGGAGACACCCAGCTCCGCGGCGCACAGGATCGTCTCGAAGCGGTGGTGGACGCCGAGCGCGCGCAGCTTGCGGTCCTGGACGGTGAGGCTGGAGTTGGACAGCACCGCGTGACGGTGGCTGGCGGCGAGGGCGTCGAGCACCGGCAGGACGTCCGGGAAGAGGGCCCAGGCGGTCTCGTAGTGAGCGAGATAACGCTCGAACCAGGCGTCGGCCTCGGCGTCCGTGAGGGACTGCCCCAGGAACGTCCGCACCCGGTCCCGCCGCTGGTCCTCGTACGAGGTCTCCCCCGCCGCGAACCGGGCCCAGTGCAGCTCCGTGACGTCCTTCCAGTACGCGAGGGCCTGCTCGGCGCCGTCGAAGCGGTCCAGCAGGCTCTCGGCCGCCAGATGGGCCCGGATGCCCTCGCGGTCCGCGGTCGAGTAGTCGAAGAGGGTGTCGTCCACGTCCCAGACCACGGCACGGATGCTCATGAGCCGACGGTAACGCGGCGGGCTGTTTCTCGGGGCGGATCCGGGAAAGGGAGCGGGCTCGCATGGCACTCTCTGCGCATGAGCGAGTACCGCATGCGGTTTCACCGCCGAGGCCGGTGCGGCGTACGACGCCCTGTCCGAGGAGCGGCGGACCCGGCAGTGCACTTGATCGACGCAGCTGACGTGCGGTGACCGATATGCCGAGGGGCGGCACCCCGTGAGGATGCCGCCCCTCAGGAGGAGGCGTCGGTCAGGCGGTCAGGCGGTCAGCTTCGCCAGGGCCGCGTCGATGCGGGCCAGGGTCTTCTCCTTGCCCAGGATCTCCAGGGACTCGAAGAGCGGGAGGCCCACCGTGCGGCCGGTGACGGCGACGCGGACCGGGGCCTGGGCCTTGCCGAGCTTGAGACCGTGGGCCTCGCCGGCGGCCAGGACGGCCTCCTTCAGGGACTCGGCGGAGGTCCAGTCGGCGGCCTCCAGCTTCTCGCGGGCCGTGCGCAGGAGGGCGTCGGAGCCCTCCTTCATGGCCTTGGTCCAGCTCGGCTCGTCGAAGACGGGCTCGGGCAGGAAGAGGAAGTCGACGTTGTCGGTGATCTCCGACAGGACCTTCAGGCGGGTCTGGGCGTGCGGGGCGATCGCCTGCCACTGGTCCTCGTCGAAGTCCTCCGGCGCCCACGGGGCGAAGGGGGCCTTCAGCCAGGGGCGGCAGCGCTCCGTGAAGTCCTTCACATCCAGCATCCGGATGTGGTCGCCGTTGATCGCCTCGCACTTCTTGAGGTCGAAGCGGGCCGGGTTGGGGTTCACGTCCTTCACGTCGAAGGCGGCGACCATCTCGTCCATCGTGAAGATGTCCTGGTCGGCCGAGAGCGACCAGCCCAGCAAGGAGAGGTAGTTGAGCAGGCCCTCGGGGAGGAAGCCGCGCTCGCGGTAGAGGTTGAGGCTCGACTGCGGGTCGCGCTTGGAGAGCTTCTTGTTGCCCTCGCCCATGACGTACGGCAGGTGGCCGAACTCGGGGATGCCCTTGGCGATGCCCAGCTCGATCAGCGCCTTGTAGAGGGCGATCTGGCGGGGGGTCGAGGAGAGCAGGTCCTCGCCGCGCAGGACGTGGGTGATCTCCATCAGGGCGTCGTCGACCGGGTTGACCAGCGTGTACAGCGGGGCGCCGTTGGCGCGCACGATGCCGTAGTCCGGGACGTTCTCCGGAGTGAAGGTCAGCTCGCCGCGGACCAGGTCGGTGAAGGTGATGGTCTCGTCCGGCATCCGGAAGCGGACGATCGGCTCGCGGCCCTGGGCCTTGTACTCCTCGACCTGCGCCTCGGTCAGCTCGCGGCAGTGGCCGTCGTAGCCGGAGGGCTTGCCGGCGGCGCGGGCGGCCTCGCGGCGGGTGTCCAGCTCCTCCTGGGAGCAGTAGCAGTGGTAGGCGTAGCCGCCGTCCAGGAGCTTGCGCGCGACGTCCTGGTAGATGTCCATGCGCTGCGACTGCCGGTAGGGCGCGTGCGGGCCGCCGACCTCGGGGCCCTCGTCCCAGTCGAAGCCGAGCCAGCGCATCGCCTCGAGGAGCTGCTGGTACGACTCCTCGGAGTCGCGGGCCGCGTCGGTGTCCTCGATGCGGAAGACCAGGGTGCCGCCGTGGTGCCGCGCGAACGCCCAGTTGAACAGGGCGGTGCGGACCAGGCCCACATGCGGGTTACCGGTCGGCGAGGGACAGAAACGGACGCGTACGGGGGACGGGGGCGCCCCCTGCTCGAGCGAAGCCGAGAGCTTGGGGGAGGATGCGCTAGCCACGCTTGACAACCTTGTTGGTGAGAGTGCCGATGCCTTCGATGGTGACGGCGACCTCGTCGCCGACGTTCAGGGGGCCGACCCCTGCCGGGGTGCCGGTGAGGATCACGTCGCCGGGGAGCAGCGTCATGGCCTCGGAGATGTTGACGATCAGGTCCTCGATGGAGTGGATCATCTCGCTCGTGCGGCCGAGCTGGCGCTGTTCGCCGTTGACGGTCAGCTGGACGGTCAGGTCGGAGGCCTTCGCCAGGTCCAGGCCGGTCTCCACCCACGGGCCCAGCGGGCAGGAGGTGTCGAAGCCCTTCGCCCTCGCCCACTGCTTCTCGCGCTTCTGCACGTCCCGCGCGGTGATGTCGTTGGCGCAGGTGTAGCCGAAGATCACGTCCTTGACGCGCTCCCGCGGCACCTCGCGGCACATCCGGCCGATCACGACGGCCAGCTCGGCCTCGTGGTGGAGCTCCTCCGAGAAGGAGGGAAAGTGGATGTCGTCGCCGGGGCCGATGACGGCGGTGGACGGCTTGAAGAAGGCGAAGGGCGCCTGGGGGACCTCGTTGCCCAGCTCGCGCGCGTGCTCCGCGTAGTTGCGGCCGAAGGCCACGACCTTGTTGGGGAGCACCGGCGGCAGCAGCCGGACCTTGCTCAGCGGCACCTTCGTACCGGAGAGCTCGAAGTCCGCGAACGGGATGCCCTTGATGATGTCGAGGACGAGCTCGTCCGGCTTGTCGCCCTCGACCGCGCCGAAGGCGACGTTCCCGTCGATGGAGAACCTGGCGATGCGCACGGGATGCTTTGCCCCTTGACTTAGGCGGCGGGAGTCTGACGCTCCAGGCTAACGCGGCAAAGGCAGGGCGCCTCGCGCATTCCGCGCGAGGCGCCCTGGTCGACCCGTGGAGCGGGGGTTCTACTCGGCGGCGCCGACGCCGGCCGGGACCTCCATCAGGACCGTACGCTTGGGGTTGGCCGTCTGGGACGGCAGCTCGACGGGGTGCTCCGGCTGCACCGGGGTCTGCAGTTCGTCGGCGTCCTTCAGGTGCGCCAGCGTCGTGCGCCGCGGGTTGGCGATCTTGTGGAACATCGTCGTCGTCTTCACGGGTGTCCTTGGGTCGTTGTCAGAACGGTGACTCCTGTAAAGCGTCAGGCTAAACATGCGGATTCCCGTCAAAGGGCGGAAGTGCTCATGATCTGCGTGTGAGTTTGCTCACGAACTCACACCCAAACCGGTCAATTCAGGCCCGCAACCCATGCCCACGAAACGGACATTCGCAATCTGAAGCGACCATTCCGCTCCTGATCATGGCGACTGGGACACCGCACCCGCCTCGGCGACTCGTCACCGAATGTCTGTTATAAGGGGGACTCAGGTCTACGTCTCGTGACGCGCCCCTCACGTGCTGTCACGGAGGTCACAGCCTGACCAACGGACCTTGTTGGAGATCCTGCACTGTGCTGGAATTCCACGGACCGCCGCAGGAACGAGCCGGCGCGCAAGGGCGCGAGAACAGCGCCGAGTGGCGGCGAGAAGGGGGAAGCCAGCGCCGGTCACTCACGACCACCCGGGGACGTATTCAGGGCGTCCCCGACGACGCCGACACCGTCCTTCCGTTCACGCGGAGGGACGCCTGGTCCAGAGGTTGCGACGCTAGTGCAGGGACGTTTCAAGAGGGATGGCAGCGGTTCGGCGGAGCCGGAGCCGCACGGCGGGACTGGCCCCATGGCCGGCAGCTCCTCGCCCCAGCACGCCCAGGGCCAGGGCCCGTCCGGTGACGGCGGCACGCGCTCCGGGCGTCCCGGCACGTCCGCGCCCGCCGGCCCGGCGAGCCCCGCGCCGGCCGTGAAGCCCCCGCAGGGCCCGACCGGCCCCGGACCCCGAATAGCCCTGCGCAACTGGCGGATCTCGACCCGTCTGGTCGCGCTGCTCACCCTCCCCGTGGTCGCGGCCACCTCGCTGGGCGCGCTGCGCATCAGCCAGTCCATGGAGGACATGCAGCAGCTCGACAACATGAAGCTGCTGACGGACATGACCGAGCAGGCCACCGTGCTGGCCGCGGCGCTCCAGGAGGAGCGCGACAAGTCCGCCGGTCCGCTGGCCCACGGCTCGACCTCCAGCGCCATCACCGTCAAGGGCTACCGGGACAAGACCGACCGCGCGCTGAAGAACTTCCTCGACTCCTCCGAGGAGATCGACAGCGCCAGCCGGGACGGCAACCTCCAGGGCGTGCGCGACAGCGTCGTCGGTCTGGCGCGCGACCTGATGACCCTGAACAAGGTCCGCAGCACGGCCTACGAGGCCAAGAACAACAACATGCAGACCGTCGAGGCCTACCACCGGCTGATCGAGAACCTGCTCGATCTGTCGCAGGACATGGCCGAGGCGACCAGCAACCCCGAGATGATCCAGCGCACGCGCGCCCTGGCGGCCTTCTCGTCCGCCAAGGAGTACGCGTCCATCCAGCGCGCGATCCTCGCCGCGGCCCTGCCCGCGAACAAGACCACCTACGGCAACCTCTCCGCGAACGACCGCCTGTACGCCGAGTCGGCGCTGCAGAGCCAGAAGTCGGACATCAGCAGCTTCCGGAGCATCTACGGCGACGAGAACGCCGCCGAACTGCTGGAGCCCATCGAAGAGGGCAACGCCACCATCGAGGCCACCGACCTCTACGCCTCGCGCGCGTTCGGCCGGCCCGAGGGCCTGGAGGGCCTGGAGAAGCGCTCGTACCAGGACTGGCTGGACGACAGCTCGTCCAAGATCGAGCAGATGAAGAAGATCGAGCGCACGCTGCTCGAGGAGATGGAGCAGAAGGCCCGCGAGCTGCGCAGCGAGTCGGAGCAGGAAGCGATCATCTCCGGTGCGCTGATCCTGATCGTGCTCGGTGTGTCGCTGGTCGGCGCGTTCGTGGTGGCCCGCTCCATGATCCGCTCGCTGCGCCGCCTGGAGGACACCGCGACGAAGGTCGCCTCCGAGCGCCTGCCCGAGCTGGTCAAGCAGCTGTCCGAGGCCGACCCGCAGGACGTCGACACGTCCGTGGAGTCGGTCGGCGTGCACTCCCGCGACGAGATCGGCCGGGTGGCCGCGGCCTTCGACGACGTGCACCGCGAGGCGGTCCGCCTCGCCGCCGAGCAGGCCCTGCTGCGGGGCAACGTCAACGCGATGTTCACCAACCTCTCGCGCCGCTCCCAGGGTCTGATCCAGCGCCAGCTGTCGCTGATCTCCGAACTGGAGTCCCGCGAGGCCGACCCGGACCAGCTGGCCTCGCTGTTCAAGCTGGACCACCTCGCCACGCGTATGCGCCGTAACGGTGAGAACCTCCTCGTCCTCGCGGGGGAGGAGCCCGGCCGGCGCTGGACCCGCCCGGTCCCGCTGGTCGACGTGCTCCGCGCCGCCGCGTCCGAGGTGGAGCAGTACGAGCGCATCGAGCTGGCCGCCGTACCGACCACGCAGGTCGCCGGCCGGGTCGTCAACGACCTCGTGCACCTGCTCGCCGAGCTGCTGGAGAACGCCACCTCGTTCTCCTCGCCGCAGACCAAGGTCAAGGTCACCGGTCACGCCCTGCCCGACGGCCGGGTGCTGATCGAGATCCACGACACCGGTATCGGCCTGTCCCCCGAGGACCTGGCCGCGATCAACGAGCGGCTCGCCTCGCCGCCCACCGTGGACGTGTCGGTCTCCCGCCGCATGGGTCTGTTCGTGGTCGGCCGGCTGTCCCAGCGCCACGGCATCCGCATCCAGCTGCGCCCGTCGGACTCCGGCGGTACGACCGCGCTGGTCATGCTGCCCGTCGACGTCGCCCAGGGCGGCAAGAAGCCGCAGCCCAAGCAGGGGCAGGGCCCCGGTGTCTCCGGCGGTCCCGCCGCCGCGCAGGCCGCCGCGGGCGCTGCCGCGGCCCGACGCCAGAGCGGCGCTGCCCTCGGTGGCGGCGCGAGCGGCGGAGCCCTCGGCGGCGGTCCCAGTGGCGGGCTGCTCGGAGCCGGCCAGGGGCCGCGCGCCGCGCTGCCCGGCCGGGACGCGGGCGGCCGTCCGGGCGCCCCGGGCGCTCCCGGTACCCCGCGCGGACCGCAGCCTCCCGCCCCGCAGCAGGGCCGTCCGGCGCCCGCCGGTACCGGTGCCCCGCAGGGTCTCCAGGCCGCCGGCCCCGCCGGCGGGCCGCAGGGCCAGGACGGCCGTGGCCAGGCGGCGCCGCAGCGCGGCAACGCCCAGCAGAACGACCAGAACGGCCGGCAGAGCGGGACCGGCGAGCGCGGCCGGCGCGGCCGGCAGCCGCAGCAGCCGCAGCTCCCGCCGCGCGGCGGCCCGCGCGCCGAGCTGCCGGGCGGCAACCCGCAGCCGCGCGTGCCCAGCTGGAGCGACGAGAACGCCCAGCCGCCGGTGGGGCGTGCCGCGCTGGACACCCCGCGCGGTCACGAGGAGCCGGACGTCTCGCAGACCTCGCGGATGCCGCGGGTCGACGACCACCAGGGTCCCGGCGCCACCGCCGAGATGCCGGTGATCGCGCGCGGCGACGAGCGCCAGGTGCCGCCCGCCGGTGCCGGCTACGGCCACCCGGGCGCGAACGACCAGCAGCAGTCGGGCCAGTTCGTCCGCCCGGACGTGTTCGGCGCGCCCGCCGCGGGCGACCCGTCGGGCACGGGCCAGTTCCCTGCGCCGCAGGGCTACGCCAACGGCTCGACGGGCCAGTTCGCGACGCCGCAGGCGTACGACGGCTCCACCACGGGCCAGACCCAGGCCCCGCAGGCCTACGACAACGGCTCGACCGGTCAGTTCCCGGCCGCCCAGCCGCAGGCCTACGACAACGGCTCCACCGGCCAGTTCCCGGCGCCCGCCCAGGACGCCTCGGCCACCGGCCGGCACGCCCTGCCCGGCGGACGGCACCACGGCCAGAGCGGTCAGGACGGCCAGCTCGGCCAGGGCGACTTCGGTGCCCAGCGCGGTCCGCAGCGTGCGCAGGCCCGGCCCGGGCGTCCCGAGCCGGAGGCACTGCCGCCGGCGTCCGGGCCCGGCGACGGGCGTACGCCGCTGTACGACACGCTGGAGACCAACTGGTTCCACGGGCAGCAGGGCCAGCAGGCCCCGCAGGGGCAGGCGGGCCGGCCGGCCCCGCAGGCCCGGCCCGAGCGCTCGCAGGGCAACGGCTCCGTGGCCGACCGCGCCCAGCAGCCGCAGGCTCCCACCGGACCGCAGCGGGCGGCCTCGGCCGCCTGGCGCAGCTCGCCGAACGACGACCTCGTGAAGCAGGCCGAGCGC
This sequence comes from Streptomyces sp. NPDC052773, assembly GCF_044547145.1. Taxonomy (NCBI): domain Bacteria; kingdom Bacillati; phylum Actinomycetota; class Actinomycetes; order Kitasatosporales; family Streptomycetaceae; genus Streptomyces; species Streptomyces sp. NPDC052773. Next base: position 205,739 of record NZ_JBITZX010000009.1, read on the forward strand.
GTCCGCCAGCCCGCCGCAGGCGGGGTCACCACGTCCGGCCTGCCGCGCCGGGTGCCCCGGGCGAACCTCGTCCCGGGCACCGCGCAGCAGCAGCCGAACCAGAGCGGTCCGCAGGTCTCGCGTGCTCCCCAGGACGTACGCGGCCGGCTGACCAACCTCCGTCGGGGTATCGCACAGGGCCGTCAGGCCGGTTCGGGCCAGACGGGCAGTTTCCCGAGCCCCACTCACCCGCAGGAGCGCTAGTTGAGTCAGATGAGCCAGGCGGCACAGAATCTGAACTGGTTGATCACCAACTTCGTGGACAACACCCCCGGGGTGTCCCACACCGTCGTCGTGTCCGCCGACGGCCTTCTGCTGGCGCTGTCCGAGGGTTTCCCGCGCGACCGGGCCGACCAGCTGGCGGCCGTCGCGTCCGGGCTGACCTCGCTCACGGCCGGGGCGTCCCGGATCTTCGAGGGCGGCACCGTGGCACAGACCGTCGTCGAGATGGAACGGGGATTCCTCTTCCTCATGTCCATCTCGGACGGCTCGTCCCTGGCCGTCCTGGCGCACCCCGAGGCGGACATCGGCCTCGTCGGCTACGAGATGGCCCTGCTCGTGGACCGTGCGGGCGCGGTGCTCACGCCGGACCTGCGCGCCGAACTGCAAGGCAGTCTGCTTCACTGACCGACCCAAGATCCACCCGTCTCACCAAATCACCGTCCGGCCGCCACAATCCCCCCACCGGCCCCGCTCAGACGGCTTGACTGACCGACTTGCTGTCCCGCCCGGAGGATTCATGACCCCGCCCACCGCCTCTCATGATCCGTACTCAGATCCGTACGGGGACGAGGGCGACCAGCCGCTGGTGCGTCCCTACGCGATGACCGGCGGCCGGACCCGGCCGCGTTACCAGCTCGCCCTTGAGGCGCTGATCAGCACGACGGCCGACCCGGCAGCGCTCATGGGGCTGCTTCCCGAGCACCAGCGCATCTGCCATCTGTGCCGCGAGGTGAAGTCGGTCGCCGAGGTGTCGGCGCTGCTGAACATGCCGCTGGGTGTGGCCCGGATCCTGGTCGCGGACCTCGCCGAGGCCGGACTGGTCGCCGTCCACCAGCCGGGCGGCGACGAGAACAACGGCGGTGCGCCGGATGTGACACTGCTCGAAAGGGTGCTCAGTGGACTTCGCAAGCTCTAGCGGGGCCGTCGCTCCGGGACGGTCCACCACGTCCGCAAAGATCGTGGTGGCGGGCGGCTTCGGCGTGGGCAAGACCACGTTCGTCGGCGCCGTCTCGGAGATCAACCCGCTGCGCACGGAGGCCGTCATGACGTCCGCCTCTGCGGGCATCGACGACCTCACCCACACCGGGGACAAGACGACCACGACGGTCGCCATGGACTTCGGCCGTATCACGCTCGACCAGGACCTGATCCTGTACCTGTTCGGTACGCCGGGTCAGGACCGCTTCTGGTTCATGTGGGACGACCTGGTGCGCGGCGCCATCGGCGCGGTGGTGCTCGTGGACACCCGGCGCCTGGCGGACTGCTTCCCGGCGGTCGACTACTTCGAGAACAGCGGCCTGCCCTTCGTGGTGGCCCTCAACGGCTTCGACGGGCATCAGCCGTACACGCCCGACGAGGTGCGGGAGGCCCTGCAGATCGGGCCGGACACCCCGATCATCACGACCGACGCGCGGCACCGGGCGGATGCCAAGTCCGCCCTGATCACGCTGGTCGAGCACGCGCTGATGGCCCGGCTGAAGTAGGACTCAAGTGCGCCGCGCGTCACGGCAGTTGCCGTAAGCGATTTTCGCGGCCGCGACGCGGCAGACGGAGCCGACTGTGGACTTGGACACGGTCGGCTTCGCTGTTCATAACGTTTCGGCAGAGGAATCGGGTGGTACCGCCACGCGTCGCGGTCGGGTGGTGTCGCTGCGCGCACAAAAGCCCCGTCTTTTGGCGGGGCTCGTTCTTTATGACCGTTTTATCTGCGGCCTTCCTCACGGGGTTCCGGCGGTTCTCCATGTTTGGAAGAGCGCTGGTCCACGTGCTGGAATGCCTGAACTGCCCAATAGTCAAAGACGTACTCAGTGGTCGATGGCGATCCGGGCTCTGAGACACTGCGGCACGACGTAGGTGCCGACCGCCGAGAGGTTGTTGGTCGAGTGAGGCGAAGCAAGAACGGTCCCGAGCCGCCCGCCCGGGGCAACTTCACCCCGCCGCCGCGCGGAGCGGCGTCCGCCCCTGGTGTGCCCGGTTCGGAGCCCACGGCCGCCCCCGCTCCGAGCGGCGGCCGTTTCTCCCCGCGCAACTGGCGGGTGACGACCCGACTGAACGCGATCCTGCTCATACCCGTGCTGGTCGGCCTGGTCATGGGCGGCTTCCAGGTGAAGAGCTCCATCGACACCTGGCAGGAGGCCGAGGACGCGGAGAACACCGCGCGCCTGGTTCGGGCCTCCCTCACCTACGCCGACGCCCTCTACAACGAGCGCGACACCACCGCCGCCCCGCTGCTGCAGGGCAAGGGCCAGGACGACCAGACCGTCGCCGCCGCCCGCAAGAAGACCGACGAGGCCGCCGACGCCTTCGACGAGGCCGCCGAGAGCATGCCCTCGAAGGCCGGCCTCGAACGCCGGCTGGACCTGTTCCGCAAGGTCGAACCCCAGCTGCAGGCGCTGCGCCAGGCCGCGTACACCTCCCGTCTCAAGGGCGTGCAGACCCAGGAGGGGTACGTCAGGATCGCCCACCCGCTGATGGAGTTCGCCAACGAGCTCGGTCTGGGCACCGGCAACATCACCAGCTACGGCCGTACCGTCTACGCCATCTCGCTGACCAAGGCCGCGCTGTCGCTGGAGCGGTCCATCGGTATGCAGCTGCTGGTGAAGCCGGGCCCCGGCGTCGGCGACTTCGCCTCCCAGCGCACCTCCCTCGCCTCCTACGCCTACCTCGAGCGCATCGCCATCGAGGAGTACATCGGCGGTGGCACCGAGGCCGACGCGGACAAGCTGGATGAGGCCAGGAAGCAGATCCAGGCCGACGCCGCGGCGGCGGCCAAGGAAGCCCTGGCGCAGGACCCGAACTACAAGGCGCCGCCGTCCGACCCGGCCAAGATGGTCGCCCTGGTCGCCGGTCTCCAGGACACCTCCCGCGCCGAGCGCGCGCGCATCGCCGCGCTGGGCGTCACGCCGGCCAACTGGTGGGCGGTCAACACCCTCAAGTACGACGCGTACCGCCAGATCGAGGCGGACCTCGCGGACACGGCCGTGAACGAGGCCTCCGACATCGCCGACGACGCGAAGACGGACGCCTTCATCACCGGTGCCGCCGTCGTGATCGCGCTGCTCGCCGCGTTCATCCTGGCCGGCATGGTGGCCCGCCAGATGAGCCGCTCGATGCACCAGCTGCGCAACGCCGCCTTCGGCATCGCCGAGCAGCGGCTGCCGATGCTGGTCGACCAGCTCTCGCGCACCGACCCCGGCCGGGTCGACACCCGCGTCGCGCCCATCCCGATCAACTCCACGGACGAGATCGGCGAGGTCGCCCGCGCCTTCGACCAGGTCCACCGCGAGGCCGTGCGGCTCGCCGCCGAGCAGGCGCTGCTGCGGGGCAACATCAACGCGATCTTCACGAACCTGTCGCGCCGCAACCAGTCGCTGATCGAGGGCCAGCTGACCCTGATCACCGAGCTGGAGAACAACGAGGCGGACCCGGACCAGCTGGAGAACCTCTTCAAGCTGGACCACCTGGCCACCCGTATGCGCCGCAACGGCGAGAACCTGCTGGTCCTCGCCGGCGAGGAGCCCGGCCGCCGCTGGGACCAGCCGGTCCCACTGGTCGACGTGCTGCGCGCCGCCTCGTCCGAGGTGGAGCAGTACGAGCGCATCGAGATATCCGGCGTGCCCGAGGCCGACATCCACGGCCGCGCCGTGACCGACCTCGTGCACCTGCTGGCCGAGCTGCTGGAGAACGCCACCACGTTCTCCTCGCCGCAGACCAAGGTGCGGGTCACCGCGACGCGTCTGCCCGACGGCCGTGTGATGATCGAGATCCACGACAAGGGCATCGGCCTGACCGCCGAGGACTTCGCGGACATCAACCACAAGCTGGCCAACCCGCCGACCGTGGACGCCGCGATCTCCCAGCGCATGGGCCTGTTCGTGGTCGGCCGGCTGTCCGACCGGCACGGCATCCGCGTCCAGCTGCGCCCCTCCGGCGAACAGGCCGGCACCACCTCGCTGGTCATGCTCCCCGACGCGATCACCCACGGTGGCGGTGGCGACGGCTCCCTGGAGCGCGAGGAGTTCACGGTCTCGCAGATCATCCCGGAGCAGCAGTTCCAGGGTGAGGACTTCAGCGAGCCGATGCGCACCGCGGCGGAGCTGGGCTTCGACGACAGCCGCTACGAGGTCCCCGACGACATCCGCGAGCTGGACCCGGTCGGCCGCTCCCTGATGCGTGAGGAGCGCCGCGCGGCCCTGGAGGCGCAGGCCCACGGCCAGCAGTCCCCCCAGGAGAGCACCGGCGAGACGGCCTATCCGGCCGACGGCTTCGACCAGCAGACCGGACAGCACGCCTACGACGGCGGCCAGGGCGGTTACGCCGAGCAGACCGGCTACGGTCAGCAGCAGGCGTACGAGGAGCAGCAGCAGCCGTCGTACGACGACTCCTACTTCGCGCAGGACGGCGGGCTGCCGCGAAACGACGGATTCCAGGCGCCCGGCGGCTACCCGGACCCCGCGTATGCGGAGTCCGGCCAGGGCGAGCACGCCGCGACGCCGAACGCTGCCTCGGAGACCTACTCGGGCTTCGAAGAGCAGTCCTACCAGGCTGACTGGCAGCAGCAGGACGGTTACCAGGGCGGTTACCCGGACCAGTACGCTCCCGAAGCGGAATCTGTGCAGGCCGCTGACGCGAGTGAGCGGGACCGCGTAGGCTTCGACCGTCCGGGACCGGCTTCCTCCGCCGGGCACGAGCTGACCGACGCCGGGCTTCCGCGCCGCGGGTCCACCGCGAGCGGTACCACGGGCGGCGCCGCGCAGCGCGTGAACCAGGAAACGCCGGCCCCCTCCCCGGAGAGCAACGGCGACACCGGCTGGCGCTCGGCGAACGACGAGCGGTGGCAGCAGGCCGCGCAGCTCCGGAAGCCGAAGGCGGGCGGAGTGACCTCCTCCGGCCTGCCGCGGCGGGTGCCCAAGGCCAATCTGGTCGAGGGCTCCGCGGAGTCGACCCCGCAGGGAGGCCCACAGGTCTCCCGCGCCCCCGAGGACGTCCGGGGCAGGCTGAGCAACCTGCGCCGGGGAGTGCAGCGGGGACGCACCGCAGGAAGTGAAACGAACGGCCAGGGCTTCGGTCCTGACAGCACCTACAACCAGGAGCGTTAGTGTGAGCCCGATGAGCCAGGCGGCACAGAACCTGAACTGGTTGATCACCAACTTCGTGGACAACACCCCCGGGGTGTCCCACACCGTGGTGGTCTCCGCCGACGGACTCCTTCTGGCGATGTCCGAAGGCTTCCCCCGCGACCGCGCCGACCAGCTCGCGGCCGTCGCCTCCGGTCTGACCTCGCTGACCGCCGGTGCCTCGCGCATCTTCGAGGGCGGGAGCGTGAACCAGACGGTTGTGGAGATGGAGCGGGGATTCCTCTTCATCATGTCCATCTCGGACGGGTCGTCGCTCGCGGTTCTGGCCCACCCGGAAGCGGACATCGGCCTCATTGGGTACGAGATGGCGCTTCTCGTGGACCGCGCGGGCACGGTCCTGACCCCGGATCTCCGTGCGGAGCTCCAGGGGAGCCTTCTCAACTAACAGACAGACGGTGCGTTTTCGCGTCCCGGGGCCGTAAGGTTTCGGGACGCGGCTCCACAGGGATGGGTGCCCGGCACAGTCGGAGGAGGAGAAAGTGGCAACACCCCCAGGCGGTTCGTCTTCGGGCAACTGGTCGTACGGCCCTGCCCAGGGCCAGAACGACGGTTCCCAGAACCGGTACAACTTCCCCTCCACCCCGAGCCACCGGCAGCCGTACACGCCGCAGGGTCCCGGCCCCGCGCCCTACGACCAGCCGCAGGCTCCGCGTATCCAGCCCGTGCAGCCGCAGCGCCGCACCCCTGAGCCGGCGCCCGCCGGGGCGTCGAACAACCCCCTGGTGCGTCCGTACGCCATGACGGGCGGTCGCACCAGGCCGCGGTACCAGCTCGCCATCGAGGCGCTGGTGCACACCACCGCGGCTCCGCACCAGATGCAGGGCCAGCTGCCCGAGCATCAGCGGATCTGCAACCTCTGCCGGGAGATCAAGTCGGTGGCCGAGATCTCGGCCCTGCTGACGATCCCCCTCGGCGTGGCCAGGATCCTCGTCGCCGACTTGGCGGAGGCGGGACTGGTCGCCATCCATCAGCCCGGCGGCGACGAGAACGCCGGTGGCCAGCCAGACGTGACACTGCTCGAAAGGGTGCTCAGTGGACTTCGCAAGCTCTAGCGGCGGTCCTTCCCGCTCCACCACCTCCGCGAAGATCGTGGTGGCGGGCGGCTTCGGCGTGGGCAAGACCACGTTCGTCGGCGCCGTCTCGGAGATCAACCCGCTGCGCACGGAGGCCGTCATGACGTCTGCTTCGGCGGGCATCGACGACCTCACCCACACCGGAGACAAGACCACGACGACCGTGGCCATGGACTTCGGCCGTATCACCCTGGACCAGGACCTCATCCTGTACCTGTTCGGCACGCCCGGCCAGGACCGCTTCTGGTTCATGTGGGACGACCTGGTGCGCGGCGCCATCGGCGCGGTGGTGCTGGTCGACACGAGGAGGCTCGCCGACTGCTTCCCCGCCGTCGACTACTTCGAGAACAGCGGCCTGCCCTTCGTCATCGCGCTGAACGGCTTCGACGGCAACCAGCCGTACACGCCCGACGAGGTGCGCGAGGCGCTGCAGATCGGGCCGGACACCCCGATCATCACGACCGACGCCCGCCACCGCGCGGACGCCAAGTCGACGCTGATCACGCTCGTGGAGCACGCGCTGATGGCGCGCCTGCGGTAGCCGGCGATCGGCTCGAATCGCTTGCGGTCCCCGTTCCTCCTGTGGGAGGGATGGGGACCGCAGTTGTTTTCCGGGGAGGGACGCGAGGATGAGCGCGGAGGCGGCGGCCTTACGGCTGGGGACGACCGTGGCGACCACGGCGGCACAGCTGTGGCTGGGCGGGAGGCGGCGGGAGCAGGAGCGCCGGATGCCGATGGCCGAGCTGGTCCGGCTGCGGGTGCCCGGGCTGCGGTTCCAGCGGAGCGTGGAGCGGCAGTTCGAGGAGATCGCGGACGCGGTGTTCGACCGGCTGGCGCCGTTCCTGGAACGGGAGTTCCGGGGGCTGGACGAGAACGGCCGGCAGGCGGTCCTGAACGGCGTCTGCGACACCTTCGCACGGGCCGATCTGTCGGACGAGGCGGTGCTGGCGGCGGACGCCAATCCGGCCGAGGTGGTGCGGCGGATCACCTCGTCCGTGGCGGCTCCGGTGGGGCTGAGCGAGGCGGAAGAGCGGCTGTACGAGGCGCTGTTCGCGGAGTGCTGCGAGTACTACGTACGGATCGTGCGGAACCTGCCCGTCTTCGAGGAGCGGGCACTGACGGAGCTGCTGGCGCGGACCACGTCGCTGGGCGCGGAGATCGCCCGCATCCTGGAGCGGCTGCCGGACCGGTCGCTGTTCGCGCCCGAGGGCACGGACCGGGACGCGGAGTTCCGGCGCCGCTATCTGGAGCTGGTCAGCACGACACTGGACGAGGTGGAGCTGTTCCGGCGCACGTCGGAGCGGGCGGCGGCACAGGCGCGGCTGTCGGTGGCGTACGTCAGCCTGCGGGCGACCGGCGACGACGGGAGCCGGCGGCGCGCCGGGGGCAGGGCCGTTCCCCTGCTGCGGCCCGACATGAGCGACTGGGAGCAGGGCGGCGGCGAGAGCTCCGGGATGCGGGTCGAGGCGGCGCTGGGCGGTGCCTCGCGGGTGCTGCTGCGGGGTGAGGCCGGCTCCGGGAAGACCACGCTGCTGCGCTGGCTGGCGGTGACGGCGGCGCGCGGCGCGTTCACCGGGGAGCTGGCCGGGTGGAACGGGCTGACCCCGGTGTTCGTGAAGCTGCGCGAGTACAGCGGGCGGGCGCTGCCGGGGCCGGAGGCGATGCTGGACTCGGTGGCCGGGCATCTGACGGGCGTCATGCCGAAGGCGTGGGTGGAACGGCAACTGGAGTCCGGCAAGGCACTGCTGCTCATCGACGGGGTCGACGAGTTGCTGGACGGCGAGCGGCGGGGCGTACGGGAGTGGCTGCGCAAGCTGCTCGCGGCGTACGGGGACGTCCGGGTGGTGGTGACCTCCCGTCCGGCCGCCGCGGGCGCGGACTGGCTGCGGCGGGAGGAGTTCACCGCGCTGCACCTGGACCGGATGACTCCGCCCGACCTCGCGGCGTTCGTCCGGCAGTGGCACCAGGCGGTGCGGGAGCTGGGCGAGGAGCTGCCGTGCGAGGTGGAGGAGCTGCCGGGGTACGAGCAGTCGCTGCTGAACGCGCTGAAGGACCGGCCGCATCTGCAGTCCCTCGCGGGGACGCCGCTGCTCGCGTCCATGCTGTGCGCGATGCACCTCAACCGGGGCAGTCAGCTCCCCCGGGACCGGATGGAGCTGTACCGCAGCGCCCTGCACACCCTGGTCCACGAGCGGGACGCGCACCGGAACGTGCCGAGCGCGCTGGACAACGGGCTCGGCCTGAAGGACAAGCTCGTGCTGCTGCGGGACCTCGCCTGGCGGCTGTCCGACAACAACCGCAGTGAGATCTCGCTGGAGCAGGCCGGGGTGTTCGTCGGCCGGAAACTGGCGGGGATGCGGCATCTGGACGAGCAGGACGGGGCGCGGGTCCTGGAGCAGCTGCGGCACCGCTCCGGGGTGCTGCGCTCCCCCGCCGTGGGGCGGGTGGACTTCGTCCACCGCACCTTCCAGGAGTACCTGGCGGCCGAGGAGGCGGCGGAGGAGGACCGCATCGGCAACCTGGTGGAACGGGCGCACCTGGACCTCTGGCGCGAGACCATCATCATGGCCGCGGGGCATGCCAACCGGCCGCAGCGGGAGGAGTTGCTGGGCGGCATCCTGGACCGCGCGGAGGTGGAGCCCCGGCAAACACGAAAGCTGCGGTTGTTGGCGGCGGCCTGTCAGGAGACGGTGCCAGAGGTCTCCGACGAGTTGGCGGGGCGGTTGGATGCGGCAGTGGAGGCGTTGCTGCCGCCTCGACGGAAGACGGATCCGCCGGCGCTGGCGGCCATTGGCCCGAGTCTGCTAAGGCAACTGCCTCGGTCGTTGAGTGGGCTCACGGAGAAGGCGGCAGAGGAGACCGTACGGACGGTTGCGCTCATCGGCGGTGAAGAGGCGTTAAGCACGCTGGAGCGGTATGCGATGGGGGCTCGCGGTGCCGTGGTCAGCGCACTCATCGACGGCTGGGGCTACTTCGACGCAGAGGCTTACACGGACCGAATTCTTGCGCGGCTGTCCCTGAAGGGCCATTTTGTTCACCTGACCCATTCCGGCCAGTTGCGTGCCGCTTCCCGGCTGTCCCCCGGCGCCGGCCTTGGGATCCGCTATCCCCTCCAGGATTTCGCAGCGGTGAAGGAACTCCCCCGGGTACCAGCCCTGATCCTTGGCGCGCTCCGCGGCAAGGTGGACCTGTCGGCGCTGGAAGCCCATCCTGACCTGAGGACCCTCGCCCTGTTGGGCGACGTATCGATGTCGTTGGTCAACCCGGGGGCACTGGAGGGACTGCCGCAGTTGAGACAACTGTTCCTCAGTGTCTGCGGCACGTCCGAATTGGCCGATCTGCCTCTCGGGCCGAAGATCAAGCTGGTCTCACTGTGGTCATCGACCAACGAACCGTGCCTGCCCAGGGGGCTGAACGCGGTGTCCACGATCCCTGGGCTGGTCTTGGAACTCCACGGGGTGGACGTGGCCGCCTGGCTGAGCGCCCCGGACTTCGTCCTCCCCAAGGTCAGGCGCCTGTCGCTGCACGACTGCGTCCTGCCCGACTCCCCCGACGCCCTCGACTTCCCCGGCGTGGAGGTCGTCGTCCACTGAACACACCACGGCCCCGCACTCCAAAGGAGAGCGGGGCCGTAGGCGCCGTCAAAAGGCTCAGCGCCAGCTGTGCGGCGCCCGGAAGCCCGGCTCGCGCTCCAGGCGGCGCCAGCCCGCGCGGACGCGGCCGCCGTGGGACGGGGCGATCTCGGTGGGGCGGGCGGCGGCGCGGGCCATGAGGAGGGCCGTGATGGCGGCGACTTCCTCGGGCTCGGCGTGGCCCTTCTCGACGCGGATGTCAGGCATGGACATACGACAGGCTCCTCAGGGTCACTGCGGGGGGTTGCCGTGCTTGCGGGAGGGCAGGTCGGCGTGCTTGGTGTGGAGCATCGCCAGGGACTTGATGAGCACCTCGCGGGTCTCGGACGGGTCGATGACGTCGTCGACCAGGCCGCGCTCCGCCGCGTAGTACGGGTGCATCAGCTCGGACTTGTACTCCTTGACCATGCGGGCCCGCATGGCGTCGGGGTCGTCGGCCTCCGCGATCTGCCGGCGGAAGATGACGTTGGCCGCGCCCTCCGCGCCCATGACGGCGATCTCGTTGGTCGGCCAGGCGTAGGTGAGGTCGGCGCCGATGGACTGGCTGTCCATGACGATGTAGGCACCGCCGTACGCCTTGCGCAGGATCAGCGAGATCCGCGGCACGGTGGCGTTGCAGTAGGCGTACAGGAGCTTCGCGCCGTGCCGGATGATGCCGCCGTGTTCCTGGTCGACGCCCGGGAGGAACCCGGGGACGTCGAGGAACGTGATGATCGGGATGTTGAAGGCGTCGCACATCTGGACGAAGCGCGCGGCCTTCTCGGATGCCTCGATGTCCAGGACGCCGGCCAGCACCTGCGGCTGGTTCGCGATGATGCCGACCACCTGGCCGTCCAGGCGGGCCAGGGCGCAGATGATGTTGCGCGCCCAGCGCTCGTGGACCTCGAGGTACTCGCCGTCGTCGACGATCTCCTCGATGACCTTGGCCATGTCGTACGGCCGGTTGCCGTCCGCCGGGACCAGGTCCAGCAGGACCTCCGAGCGGCGGTCCGCCGGGTCGGAGCTCTCCACCCGGGGCGGGTTCTCGCGGTTGTTCTGCGGGAGGAGCGACAGGAGGTAGCGGACCTCCGCGATGCACGTCTCCTCGTCGTCGTACGCGAAGTGGGCCACGCCGCTGGTCTCGGCGTGCACGTCCGCGCCGCCGAGGCCGTTCTGGGTGATCTCCTCGCCCGTCACCGCCTTGACCACGTCGGGGCCGGTGATGAACATCTGCGAGGTGTCGCGGACCATGAAGACGAAGTCCGTCAGGGCCGGCGAGTAGGCCGCGCCGCCCGCGCACGGGCCGAGCATCACGCTGATCTGCGGGATGACACCGGACGCCTTGGTGTTGCGCTGGAAGATGCCGCCGTAGCCGGCGAGGGCGGAGACGCCCTCCTGGATACGGGCGCCGGCACCGTCGTTGAGGGAGACCAGCGGCGCGCCCGCCGCGATGGCCATGTCCATGATCTTGTGGATCTTGGTGGCGTGGGCCTCGCCCAGCGCGCCGCCGAAGATCCGGAAGTCGTGGGCGTAGACGAAGACCGTGCGGCCCTCGACCGTGCCCCAGCCGGTGATGACACCGTCGGTGTACGGCTTCTTCGCCTCCAGGCCGAATCCGGTCGCCCGGTGCCTGCGCAGCTGCTCGACCTCACGGAAGGACCCCGGGTCGAGGAGCAGGTCGATACGCTCCCGGGCGGTCAGCTTGCCCTTGGCGTGCTGCGCCTCGGTCGCCTTCTCGCTCGGGCCCGCCAGTGCCTGCGCACGGATCTCGTGCAGCTCGGCCACCCGGCCGCGCGCGTCCGTCGGCTCACCCGTCGCCTCATCCAAAACGGTCATGTAGCGACCTTACGAAGGAGAGCGAGGAAAGCGAGCCGTCGACTCCGTACAGTCTCCGGCTCGTTTTCCTGGTGCTCCCTGACAGAACCCAGGCGCTGTGCAGGCTTTCCGACTGCTCAGGGGGTCTGTGTGTTGTGGGGGTTCCACAAAGTCGTCAGCCGAGCGCCACCTCACATTCGTGGGTCGCGCACTCCATCCCCGGAGTGACGCGCACCCGCAGCCGGGGTCCCGTGGCGAGGACGTCCACCGTCTCATCCGCCCGGATCACCCGGCGCACGGGGTGGTCCCAGACGATCTCCAGGGGCGCTCCGGTGCGGGGTGGTTCGCTCACGTGGAGGCGGGCGGTGCGGCCGTGGCGGCGCAGCAGGACGCTCGCGCCGGCCGACGCGGTGAGGGGGCCGGCCGTGCCCGGCCGCCAGAAGGTGGCGGCGGTGAGGCCGAGGGAGGGCACCCGGACCGCCTGGCGGGCGGCGTCGTTCGCGAGCACCGTCAGCCAGCGGTGGTCGGCGGCGCGGGCCGCGACCGTACGGCGGGAGGCGCCCGGCATGAGGACGTACAGGTAGTCGGCGTCGGCCGGGTCCGTGCCGTGGTCGAGCCAGAGGGTCTGCCAGCGCCGGGTGCGCCGCTCGGACGTGCTGGATGTGTTGATGTCGGACCAGGCGCCGGTGCGGTCCTCGCGCAGGGTGCGCAGCCGGCCGTGGGGGACGATCCAGCCGCCGTGGCCCTCCAGGTGGGCCCAGCCGGGGCCGCGGACGAAGGTCTGGGTGCCGTTCTCGCCCAGGTTGCGGTTGTCGACGATCGTCTCGACGGGGACGCCGTCCGCGCAGCGGATGCCGGCGCCGAGGCAGACGACCGCGTCGGCGAGGAAGAACCAGGACTTGCGGGCCTCCAGGGTGGACTCCAGGCCCTTGAGGTGCTGGCCGACGGCCGTTAACTCGCCGTCGGTGGTGCCGCCGACCCAGCGGACGTCCGGCCGGGGCGCGCCCCACTCGCCGCCCGCGCGGTCGGGCAGGCGCTTGGTGGAGACGGTGGTGCCGGGCAGTCGGTACCAGTCGACGGTGGGCCAGTACCAGTCGGTGTACTGGTCGCCGAGGCCGGGCGCCCACCAGGAGAGCATGCCGGCGCCGGTGTGCCAGCCGCGCGGGTTCTCGCCGTTGCCGCACTCGTAGTGGGCGATGCGGTCGCTGGCCATGGCGAGGGCGGCGGTGAAGGCGGGGCGGCGGTGGACCGCGCGGTCCATGGCGGGAAAGAGGCGGTGGCCGACGGGTTCGGGGGCGGCCGGGACGGGGGCTGCGGCGATGGTGTGCAGCCGGGAGAGGTCGGCCACGTCGAACTGACGGGCCGTCAGGGCCGGGCTGACGCGGTCTCGTTCGATCCAGCCCTTCACCGCGGCGTGCCAGCGGTCCCGCTCGGCGGGGCTCGCGCCGAGGGCGAGGACGGCGATCGCCGCGATGATCCCCTGGCCGTGGAAGTGGTCGCTGCGCATCACCCGCCGTTCGTCGGCGGCGAGGTAGCCCCGGCTGATGGCCCGGCCGTTGACCATGTCCATCACCAGTCCGTCGTGGATCAGCGGGGCGTAGGCGCGTTCGACGCTGTCGAGGACGATCTGCCGGTTGGGGTCGGTGACCTCCCAGGCGGATCCGGCGAGCAGGGCGAAGAGGCGGCCGAGTCCGTCGAGCATCACCTGGCCGTAGGTGCCGGTGTAGGCGACCCGGGTGTGCTGGACGAACGACCCGTCGACGTAGAGGCCGTCGCCCTGGGTGACGTACGGGAAGACCGGTGAGAGGGCGTCGCGGGCGAGGGCGATGCGGTCCGGGGCGCGGCCCAGGATGCCGCGCAGGGCGACGGAGCGGCACAGGTCGACGCGGTTGGCGCCGGTGGAGGTGCCGGAGTAGCCGGCGAACATCGTGTCGGGGATGAAGTGGTCCACGGCGGCGCAGGCGGCGGCGATCCGGTCGGCGCCGAGGTGGTCGTACAGGGCGGCCGTGATGTCCATGAGGAGCCGGGGGCTGCCGATCTGCCATTCCCACCAGTTGCCCCAGCGGGTGGTGCCGGGGTGGTAGACGGTCGCGGCGAGGTGGTCGAGGCCGTGCAGGACGGCCGCGAGGAGGTCCGGGTCGCCGGTGGAGCCGGTGGCGGGCTGGACGTAGGCCTGGGCCATGGTCCACAGGCGGCCGTAGGCGCGGGTGATGCCGGCGGGCGGGTCGTAGGGGGTGTCCGGCCACAGGGCGGTCGGCGGCGGGGCCTCGGGCAGGGTGGCGCGGAAGCGGCGGGCGAGGTCGCCGGTCTCGGCGAGGCGGGCGGCGTAGGGGGCGGCGGCCGGGTCATAGCCGGTGCCGAGGGCGAGGTCGAGCCAGCGGCGGCGCAGGGTGTCGTACGGGTCGGCGGGGGCGGCCCGGGCCGGGGACGGGGCGTTCGCGGTGGCGGTCATGGCGAGGGCGGTGGCGAGGAGGACGGCTCTGCGGCTGAGTGAGGCGCGTTCGGACGTCATGCTCATGCCCTCTAGCAGGAGAGCGGGCCCGGGGGAACCGGCCGGACGCCGCGTCCGTACGCAACACCCCGGTCGGCCGAACCGGTGCAGCAGCCGCCGGTACGGCCCGGGAGCGATCCCCCGCACCCGTCCCGGCAGCGTCAGCCGGCCGGGGACGTAAGCCTGACTCGGTGGCGCGACCGAGACCACGACCCCTGGGTGCCACCCCGGGCCGGAGATCCAACCGCGCCACTTCACCCATGCTGTTGAAAGTTGAACGGAATAGGTCTACGGTGGGTTACGTTCACCTAGTTGAACATTCAACGTTCCGTCCCCGAGGAGAACACCATGAGCCCGGACCTGGCCACCCTGACCGGTGACTACACCATCGACGCCGCCCACACGACCATCGGCTTCACCGCCCGCCACGCCATGGTCACCAACGTCAAGGGCAAGTTCCTCGACTTCAGCGGCTCCCTCCACCTCGACGGCACCGACCCGTCGAAGTCCTCCGCGTCCATCGACGTCAAGATGGACAGCATCGACACCGGCAACGCCGACCGCGACGGTCACCTCAAGAGCGCGGACTTCTTCAAGACGGACGAGTTCCCGACCATGACCTTCCGCTCCACCAAGGCGGAGTCCCTGGGCGGCGACGACTACCGCATCACCGGCGACCTGTCGATCCTCGGCGTCACCAAGCCGATCACCATCGACCTGGAGTTCAACGGCGCCGCGAAGGACCCGTTCGGCAACGAGCGCGTCGGCTTCGAGGGCAAGGCGACGATCCTGCGCTCCGAGTGGGGTCTGACCTGGAACGCGGCGCTGGAGACCGGCGGCTTCCTGGTGTCCGACAAGATCAAGCTGAACTTCGACATCTCGGCGATCAAGAACGCCTGAGTCCGCGCCGGCTCCGCCACGGCCGTACCGCGAACGCGCCCGCCCGCCGCTCCCCCCGGGGAGGGCGGGCGTTCGCCGTCGCGCAGCCGTCCGACGGCCGTCCTACGACTCCCCCGGCCCGCGCTCCCGGCCCGGCCCCCGCCGCAGCTTCCCGACAGCCGCCGCCAGCCGGGCCGCCCGCCGCTCCGGCGTACGGGCGCGCAGCAGGTCCAGGACCACCAGATACCGGTCCGTCCGGCCGAGCCCTTCGAAGGCCGCCTTCGCCAGGGGGTCGCGCTCCAGCGCCGCCGCGAGGTCGTCCGGGACGGCCGCGTGGCGCTGCGACTCGTACGCCGCCGCCCACCGCCCGTCCGCCCGCGCGGCCTCGACCTCCGCGAGCCCGGCGGGGCGCATCCGCCCGGCGGCGGTCAGCTCCGCCACCCGCCGCACGTTGACCATGGACCAGAGGCTGCCGGGGCGGCGCGGAGTGATCCGCTGGAGGTAGTGGGTGGCGTCGAGGGCCTTGCGCTGCCCGGTGATCCAGCCGTGGCAGAGCGCCGCGTCGTTCACCTCGGCGGCCGTGACAGAGGGCAGCCCCGAGCCCTTCTTCGCGACCTTCACCCACAGCCCCGGATGCGGGGCGGGATGGCGGGAGAGCCAGGCGTCGAGGTCGGCGACGGTCTCGAAGGGGAGCGACGCGGGTGTGGACTCCTGAGGGGTCATGGGACCACCGTAGGCGGGATACAGGACGGCAATCGGCCTGGATGGCGGGGCGGTCGCGGCCCCATCATGGGGGCATGACCGCTGACTCCCGCCCGGACGACGACGACACCGCCTGGGTCGTCCTCGGCACGTACGAGAAAGACCACGGCCACCGCCACCCCCTGGCAGCCGTCCACGCTTGACTGCGCGAGCGCGGCATCGACTGGATGCCGTTCCCGCCCAGCGACGTCCGCCTGGATCTGATGTGCGCGCCCGGAGCCGACGGGCACTGGCGGGGCTGGATCACCGTGGCCGTGGCAGCGTCGGCGCTGCGGCGGCTCGGGCTGCACCCCGCGCAGCGGACGGCCGCGGTGGGCGGGGCGTCCCCGCCCCCGTGGTGGCACGCGGCGGGTGAGCGGTACGCCCGGGGCCCGGGGCGCTGGGCCGGTGAGCGGAGGGGCGGCGGCGCGTAAACCCGGTGCGCGGTGCGATGCCGGCGTGGTTGGCTCGCCCCCATGACCTGGCTGCCGCACGACTTCGTCCATCCCGTCCACGTCGAGGTGCCCGGCGGCGCGGGCCACCGGCTGCGCCCCATCAGCGGCGCCGACGCACCGCTCGACTACCCCGCCGTGATGGGGTCGCGGGAGCGGCTGTGGTCGATCTTCGGCCCCGCCTGGGGGTGGCCGCCCGCCACCATGTCGTACGAGGCGAACCTCGCCGATCTGGAGCGGCACGCCGCCGAGATCGAGGCCCACCAGTCCTTCAACTACACCCTGGAGAGCCCGGACCGCGCCGCCCTGCGCGGCTGCGTCTACATCGACCCGCCCGAGAAGCGGGGTGCCGACGCGGAGATCTCCTGGTGGGTGGTGGACGAGGAGGCCGGCGGGCCGCTGGAGCGGGCCCTGGACGCGTTCGTGCCCCGCTGGATCGCCGAGGACTGGCCGTTCCGGCAGCCCCGTTTCATCGGCCGGGACCTGACCTGGGAGGAGTGGCTGCGCCTGCCGGACCGCGCGTGAGCGGACCGGTGGGTGGGGCCCCGACGACCTGTGGGCGGGCCCTCGGAGCCGCGGGGCGGTGAACCGGCGGCCCTGCGGGGCGACCGGCGATCCTCGCACCCCGACAGCCGCACAGCCCGGCAGCCGCACAGCCCGGTACACGCACAGCCGGACGCGCACAGCCGGGCCGGCGGACCTCACGCCATGCACACGCACAGCCGGGCCGCCGGCTCGCCGGCCGGCCGGCGAGCCCGAGCCCGCCCGGGCTCGGAACCCGCCCGAGCCCGCCCAGGCTCAGAACCCGCCCCCGAAGTCCCCGCCTCCCCCGAAGTCGCCCCCGCCGCCTCCGAAGTCGCCGCCGCCCCAGCCGCCGCCGAAGTCGCCGGTGTCGAAGTCGGCGCCGGAGACGTCGCCGCCCTCGTAGCCGCCGAAGTCGCCGTAGCCGGCGCCGTAGTCGGCCGCGTAGGACGGGGTGGCCATCATGCTGCCGAGCATGGTGCCGACGAGCAGGCCGGGCAGCAGGCCGCCGCCGAAGTAGCCGCCCGCCCAGGGGCCGTAGGCCGGGCCCGCGTCCCAGTAGGGACGGCGGCCGTAACCGGTGTCGACCTCGCGGATCATGGGGTCGAGCCCTTCGGCGAGCCGCGTCTGGTCGGCCGCGCAGACCGGGACCTCGCGGGTGGCACCGCCCTCCGGCGTCCAGGTGACGTCGGCGACGGACGGGCCGTGGCGGGGGTCGAAGAAGCACGGCGGCCGGCGTTCCGGCAGCGGCCGGCCCTCGCGCCGGGCGGCGAGCCGGGCGAGCGCGAACCGGCCGTCCTCCAGGGTCTCCGTGACCGGGCGCACGTCCTCGGGTTTTCGCGCCGCCGCCATCCGGGTCTTGGCCACTTCGTAGGCGTCCAGGCCGCGGGCGTAGTCGGCGCGCATCGCGTCGTCGGCCGCCGGGTCCCCGGGCCTGAAGTCGAGGCGGTCGAGTTCCTCGCCGAACGCGGTGATGTCCTCGTCGACCACCACGCGCAGCTTCTCCAGCGCCGCCCGCTGCTCCTCCTCGTGGCGCCGCCGGTTGCGGCGGACGAGGGCGTACGCGCCCGCGCCGCCCGCCGCGAGCACCGCGCCGGTGGTGACGAGCGCGGTGGTGGAGACACCGGTGTCGGCGGACCCCCAGGAGGAGGGGGCCGAGCCGCCGACGCCGCCGCGCAGGGCGCCGTCGACGAAGTCGTTCAGCTGGGCCTTGGGGTCGCCCGCGTCCTGCACGGCCGCGACCAGGTTGGACACACCCTGGCGGCTCAGCACGCTGCTGTCGGCGCGCGCGTCGAAGCGGTCGCCGACGGTGACGCCGTACAGACCGGTGATGCCGGTCTCGGTGCGGAGGTTGCGGAACAGGTTCTCCGTCGGCTGGTCAGCGGGCAGCACGGCCACGAAGACGGGCTTGTCCGCGTCCTCGATCTTGTCGGCGAGGGCTTCGGCGTCCGCCTCGGACAGTACGTCGGCGGCGGCTGGATCGACGTAGACGGGACTCTCCCGCAGGGCCTGGGCGACCACGGAGAGATCGGTGGCCGCGTGCGCTCCCGGCGCACCGGCCGACAGCACCGCCAGTGCGGCGGTGACCGGCACGATCAGCAGGCGTACGAAGGTACGCGACAGTGCGGCCTTCATATGTTCGAAACTACCCGAATCAGGCACATATTGACATCGATCCCGGAAGGCGGCCGCTTCATTGGCATGGACCTGCCGACTCACCTCTGCTTCACTCAGGACTTAGCTCACACCATGAGCTAACCCTGTCGACCCGCTGTCCTCCGGAAGGACGACACCCCATGAGGAGATCCCCCACCCGCACCCTGCGGCTCCTGCTGGCCGCGCTGCTCTCCACGACCGGACTCGCCACCGCGGGCCTCACCGCCGCCGCCCCCGCCGCGCACGCGGCCGGCGAGCAGGTGAACGTCTGGCTGACCACGACCGACGACGCCGGCGGGCGCCACGTCGTACGCGGGCTCCAGGCCCAGACTCCGTTCGCCTTCCAGGCCGGGACCGGCGGCAGCGGCGAGAACATCACCGTCGACGAGAAAACCCGCTACCAGACCTTCACCGGCGGCGGCGCCTCCTTCACCGACACCGCGGCCTGGCTGATGCACGGCAGCGGCGCGCTGTCGCAGGCGACGCGGGACGCGACCATGCGCAAGCTGTTCTCCCCGACGGAGGGCATCGGGCTGTCGTTCCTGCGCAACCCGATGGGCGCCTCCGACCTGGCGCGGTACGGATACACCTACGACGACCTGCCCGCCGGGCAGACCGACCCCGACCTGTCCGAGTTCTCCATCGCGCACGACCTCCAGGACGTGGTGCCGCTGACCCGCCAGGCCCGGCAGCTCAACCCGGCGCTCACGGTGATGGCCTCGCCGTGGACCGCGCCCGCCTGGATGAAGGACAGCGGGCAGCTCAACGGGGGCTGGCTGAAGGCGGAGTACTACGGCACGTACGCCGACTACTTCGTGAAGTACGTGCAGGCCTACCGCGAACAGGGCATCCCGGTGGCGTACGTGACCGCGCAGAACGAGCCGACCTGCTGCGCGGGCTACCCGTCGATGAGCTGGAACGCCTCCGGCCTCGCCTACTTCACCAAGAACGAGCTGCTGCCGAAGCTGGCCGCGGCCGGGCTGACCACGAAGGTCCTCGCGCACGACTGGAACTGGGACACCTACGACGCGTACGCCGCCCCGACCGTCGACGACCCGGCGATCCGCTCGCACCCCAACTTCGGCGGCATCGCCTGGCACGGCTACGGCGGCGACGTGACCAAGCAGACCGCGGTGCACGACCGGTACCCGCAGCTGGACGCCTTCGGCACCGAGCACTCCGGCGGCACCTGGATCGCCCACCAGCAGCGCGAGGACATGATGAACATCATCGACTACACCCGGAACTGGGCGAAGTCGGTGACGAAGTGGTCCCTCGCGGTGGACCAGAACCGGGGCCCGCACAACGGCGGCTGCGGGGTCTGCGACGGGCTGATCACCGTGCACAACGGGGACGCCCGCCACGGCCAGGTCGACTTCACGATCGAGTACTACACGATGGGCCACCTGACGAAGTTCGTCCGCCCCGGCGCCCACCGCATCGCCTCCACCGCGTCCGCCACCGTGCCGAACGTCGCCTGGCGCAACCCGGACGGCTCCAAGGCGCTCATCGCCTACAACGACTCGACCTCATCGCGCACGCTGACCGTCAACTGGGGCTCCCAGCACGCCACTTACACCCTGCCCGGCCGGACCTCCGCGACCTTCACCTGGTCCGGCACGCCGTCCGGCGGCGGCGACCCCTCCGGGGCGTTCACCGGCCTCGCCGGCAAGTGCCTCGACGTGGCGGGCGGTTCGAGCGCCGACGGCACCCCCGTGCAGCTCCACGACTGCAACGGCACCGCCGCCCAGCGCTGGACCGTCCGCTCCGACGGCTCGGTGCAGGCGCTCGGCAAGTGCCTGGACGTGACCGCGGGTTCGACGGCGGACGGCGCGAAGGTGCAGCTGTACACGTGCAACGGGACCGGTGCGCAACGGTGGTCGTACAACGCGGCGACGGGTGACGTCGTCAACACGGCGGCCGGCAAGTGCCTCGACGTGACGGACCACTCGACGGCGAACGGCGCCCGCGCGCAGATCTGGAGCTGCACGGGCGCCGCCAACCAGAAGTGGACGCTGCGGTGAGGCCGGTCTACTCGGCCGGCTGTACCCCGGCCCGCAGCAGCCCGTAGGTGTAGGCGTCCTCCAGGGCCTGCCAGGACGCGGCGATGACGTTCTCCGCGACGCCGACCGTCGACCACTCGCCCGCTCCGTCGGAGGTGGAGATCAGGACGCGGGTCGTGGACTGCGTGCCGTGCTTGCCCTCCAGGATGCGGACCTTGTAGTCGACCAGCTCCAGCTTGGCGAGCTGGGGGTAGATCTTCTCCAGGGCGACGCGCAGGGCCCGGTCGAGGGCGTTGACCGGGCCGTTGCCCTCCGCGGTGGCCACGATCCGCTCGCCCTTGGCCCACAGCTTGACGGTGGCCTCGTTGGCGTGGGTGCCGTCGGGGCGGTCCTCGACGATGGCCCGCCAGGACTCGACCTCGAAGTAGCGCAGGGGCCTGCCCTGGACCTCGGTGCGCAGCAGGAGTTCGAAGGAGGCGTCGGCCGCCTCGTAGGTGTAGCCCTGGAGCTCGCGCTCCTTGACCCGCTCGACGACCCGGCCGACCAGCTCGCGGTCGCCGCCGAGGTCGATGCCCAGCTCCTTGCCCTTCAGCTCCACCGAGGCCCGGCCCGCCATGTCGGAGACCAGCATCCGCATGGTGTTGCCGACCTGCTCGGGGTCGATGTGCTGGTAGAGGTCCGGGTCGACCTTGATGGCGGAGGCGTGCAGGCCGGCCTTGTGCGCGAAGGCGGAGAGGCCGACGTACGGCTGGTGGGTGGAGGGGGTGAGGTTCACGACCTCGGCGATGGCGTGCGAGATCCTCGTCATCTCGCGCAGCCGGCCCTCGGGCAGCACCTTCTTGCCGTACTTCAGCTCCAGCGCGGCCACCACCGGGAACAGGTTGGCGTTGCCGACGCGCTCGCCGTAGCCGTTGGCGGTGCACTGGACGTGGGTGGCGCCCGCGTCGACGGCGGCGAGGGTGTTGGCGACCGCGCAGCCGGTGTCGTCCTGGGCGTGGATGCCGAGCCGGGCGCCGGTGTCGGCGAGGACGGTGGCGACGACGGCGTGGATCTGCGCCGGGAGCATGCCGCCGTTGGTGTCGCACAGGACGACCACGTCGGCGCCGGCCTCCGACGCCGTACGGACGACGGACTTGGCGTACTCGGGGTTGGCGCGGTAGCCGTCGAAGAAGTGCTCGCAGTCGACGAAGACGCGGCGGCCCTGGGCCTTGAGGTGGGCGACGGTGTCGCGGACCATCTCCAGGTTCTCGTCGAGCGTGGTGCGCAGGGCCAGCTCGACGTGGCGGTCGTGGGACTTGGCGACCAGGGTGATCACCGGGGCGCCGGACTCCAGCAGCGCCCTGACCTGCGGGTCCTCGGCGGCGGTGGTGCCGGCCCGGCGGGTGGAGCCGAAGGCGACGAGCTGGGCGTGTTTGAAGTCGATCTCCGTCTGGGCGCGGGCGAAGAACTCGGTGTCCCGCGGGTTCGCGCCGGGCCAGCCCCCCTCGATGAAGCCCACGCCGAAGTCGTCCAGGTGCCGTGCGATGGCGAGCTTGTCCGCGACCGTGAGGTTGATGCCCTCGCGCTGCGCGCCGTCGCGCAGGGTGGTGTCGAAGACGTGGAACGAATCGTCGAGCTCGCTGGATGCGGTCATGGTCTGAAGGCTCCTGTGTTGGATCTCGGTCTACCGGAATGACCGGCTCCACCGTCCTTCTATGATCCCTCGCGCTCTCCTCCCGGCTGGGGGTGGGCCAGGAAAACGAAAAACCTCTCGCGGGTGCGAGAGGTCTGCGCGCGGGTCGAGGACGACGGTGTCCGCCCGTACCGGGTCGTACGAGGCGGTCACTGCGGACCGGCGCGCCTGCTGCCAATAATCATGGCGAACGAGAGCACGGTGGCAGTCTGGCACAGACCGACCCTCCGTGACTGGCGTGTCTCAGTATGCGAGCCCCCGATCACTCGTCGCACCCGTCGGACCGCGCCGTCTCACGCCTCCGCGAGGAGGGTCTGGTCCAGGAACTCCCGTACGTGGCCGAGGATCTGCTGCCGGTCGGTGCCGCGCAGGCCGATGGCGACGTGGATGGCGAAGCCGTCGAGCAGCGCCCGCAGCCGGGCGGCGTACCGGTCGGGGTCGACGGGGCGGAACTCGCCGCGCGAGACGCCCTCGGCGAGCAGCGCGACCAGGTCGCGGTGCCAGGCGCCCTCGATGGCGACCTGCCGGTCGCGGGCGTCGTCGTCGGCGTTCTGCGAGCGGTTCCAGACCTCCAGCCACAGCGTCCAGTGCGGGTCGCGGTGGCCGTCCGGGACGTACAGGTCGACGTAGGCGTCGAGGCGTGCGCGGGCCGGTGCGGGGCGGGCGAGCAACCGCCCGCGCTCGGCGCCGAGGCGGCCCTCGCTCCACTCCAGGGTCTGCAGCAGCAACTCGTCCTTGGTGCGGAAGTAGTAGAGGAGGTGGCCGCTGCTCATGCCGACCTCACGGCCGAGCGCGGCCATGGTCAGCTTCTCCAGACCGCGCTCGGCGATCATCTCCATGGCCGCGGCGAGAACGTCCTCGCGGGGCGGCGCGGGGGTACGGCGACGGGTGCTCACGGGGCGGCCTCCACCCGGACGGCGTCGGGCAGCGGCCGCCCGTCGCGCTCGGGGCGTTCGGAGGGCTCGGGCAGCAGCCGTACCGGCTCGGTGAGGGGGCGGCCGCACGCCGCGCGGAGCAGGACGTTCACCCGTATGTTCTACCCGACTGTGCTACCCGGCGCGGACCGTCACCGGGTCTTCGGCTGCTGCTGGGTGATGCAGTGGATGCCGCCGCCGCCCGCGAAGATCTGCCGGGCGTCGACGAGGGTCACCGTCCGGTCGGGGAACAGGCGGCGGAAGATGCCGGCCGCGATCTCGTCGTTCGGGTCGTCGAAGGCGCACAGGACGACGCCGCCGTTGCAGAGGTAGTGGTTGATGTAGGAGTAGTCGACCCAGTCGCCCTCCTCGTCCTTCAGGACGGTCGGCGCGGGGATCTCCACGACCTCCAGGGGACGGCCCTTGGCGTCGGTCTGGTTGCGCAGTATGTCCAGGTACAGCTGGGAGCGGGCGTGGTCGGGGTGGGCCGGGTTGCGCTGGCTGTGCACGAGGACGGTGCCGGGCCGCGCGAAGGCGGCGACGATGTCGACGTGGCCCTGGGTGCCGTACATGCCGTAGTCGCCGGCCAGGCCGTGCGGGAGCCAGATCGCCTTGGTGGTGCCGAGCTTGGCGTGGATCTCCGCCTCGACCTGCTCGCGGGTCCAGCCGGGGTTGCGGCCGGAGCCGAGCTGGACGGTGTCGGTCAGCAGGACCGTGCCCTCGCCGTCGACGTGGATGGCGCCGCCCTCGTTGACGAGGGTGCTGCTCAGCACCGGGACCCCGGCGAGGTCCGCGACATGGCGGGCGATCTTGGAGTCGTGCTCCCAGCGGGCCCAGTCCTGGCCGCCCCAGCCGTTGAACACCCAGTCCACGGCGGCGAGCCGGCCCTCCTCGTCGGTCACGAAGGTCGGGCCGATGTCGCGCATCCACGCGTCGTCCAGCTCGCGCTCCACCAGGTCGACGTCCGGGCCGAGCAGTTCCCGCGCGGACTCGGCCTGGCCGGGGCCGTGCACCATCGTCACCGGTTCGAAGCGGCGCACCGCGCGGGCCACGGACGCCCAGGCGGCGCGGGCCTCGGCCAGCTCCTCGTCCGTGGTGAACGTCGGGTTGGGGCCGGGCCAGGCCATCCAGGTGCGCTCGTGCGGGGCCCACTCGGGGGGCATGCGGAAGGTCATGGAATGTCCCAGGGAGTCGGGGTGAGAGTCAGGGTCAGAGGAAGTAGAGGCGGTTGAGGGAGACGGAGTCGGCCGGTTCGGAGCGCAGCGGTTCGCCGTCCAGCGTCACGAGGCCCGTGCGCTGGTCGACGTCGACCGCTCCGATACGGGAGTTCAGCCGCAGGTCGGCCGGTCCGATGCCGCGGGTGCCGCGCACGGCGACCCGGCGGCGGCGGGTGGGCATGGTGTCGCGGCCCTGGTCGAGGGCGGCCTGCGCGACGAAGGCGACGGAGATGTCGGCCGGGGTGGCCCCGTGCGCGCCGAACTGCGGGCCCAGCACGAGGGGTTCGCAGGTGTCGGTGGCCGCGTTGGGGTCGCCCACCACGCCGTACGCCGGGAAGCCCGCCTTGAGCACGAGCTGCGGCTTGGCGCCGAAGTACTCGGGGCGCCACAGCACGATGTCGGCGAGCTTGCCGACCTCGATGGAGCCGACCTCGTGGGCGAGGCCGTGCGCGATGGCCGGGTTGATGGTCAGCTTGGCCATGTAGCGCAGGACGCGCTCGTTGTCGTGGTCGGTGTCCGGGCCGCCGAGTTCGGCCTTCATCTTCCCGGCCATGGCGAAGGTGCGGCGGACGGTCTCGCCCGCGCGGCCCATGCCCTGCGCGTCGGACGAGGTGATGCCGATCGCGCCCAGGTCGTGCAGCACGTCCTCGGCGCCCATGGTCCCGGCGCGGATGCGGTCGCGGGCCATGGCGGCGTCGCCGGGCAGGTCGGGCTTGAGGTCGTGGACGGAGACGATCATGCCGTAGTGCTCGGCGACCGCGTCCCGGCCGAAGGGCAGGGTGGGGTTGGTGGAGGAGCCGATGACGTTCGGCACGCCCGCCATCTTCAGCACGTTGGGCACGTGTCCGCCGCCGCAGCCCTCGATGTGGAAGGCGTGGATCGTACGGCCCTCCAGGACGCGCAGGGTGTCCTCGACCGACAGGCACTCGTTCAGGCCGTCGCTGTGCAG
This sequence comes from Streptomyces sp. NPDC052773, assembly GCF_044547145.1. Classification (NCBI taxonomy): domain Bacteria; kingdom Bacillati; phylum Actinomycetota; class Actinomycetes; order Kitasatosporales; family Streptomycetaceae; genus Streptomyces; species Streptomyces sp. NPDC052773. The sequence goes on from NZ_JBITZX010000009.1 coordinate 231,133, forward strand.
GGCGACCTGGACGTCGTGCTCCTCGGCGACGCGCAGCGCGGTGTCCAGGGCGCGGGTGTGGGCGCCCATGTCCTCGTGCACCTTGAAGCCGGAGGCACCGCCCTCGGCGAGGGCCTCGATCAGCGGGGCCTCGTGGGAGGACGAACCGCGGCCGAGGAAGCCGATGTTGACGGGCCAGGCGTCGAACGCGTTGAACGCGTGCTTGAGGGCCCAGGGCGAGTTGACGCCGACGCCCCACACCGGCCCGAACTCCTGGCCGATGATGGTGGTGACGCCGGAGGCGAGGGAGGCCTCCATGATGCGCGGCGACAGCAGGTGGACATGGGTGTCGACGGCGCCGGCGGTGGCGATCAGGCCCTCGCCGGAGACGATCGAGGTGCCGGTGCCGACCACGACGTCGACGCCGTCGAGGGTGTGGGGGTTCCCGGCCCGGCCGATCGAGCGGATCCGGCCCTCGCGGATGCCGATGGACACCTTGCGGATGCCCTGCACGGCGTCGATCACGACGACGTTGCTGATGACGACGTCGCAGGTCTCGCGGACGGCGGCGGCCTTCAGGTGCAGTCCGTCGCGGGCGGTCTTGCCGAATCCGGCGAGGAACTCGTCGCCGTAGCGCTGCGAGTCCGACTCGACCTTGATCGTCAGGCCGGAGTCGCCGAGGCGGACGCGGTCGCCGGCGCGGGGGCCGTGGGTGGCGGCGTACTCGTACGGGGTGAGGCGGCGGGCCTCGGCGGGGTGCCCTCCGGGGCGGCTCATCGGTTTCCCTCCTCGCTGGGAACTCCCAGGTATCCGCAGGCGGCGGCCCTGCGGAGGGCCTCTTCCTTCGCGCCCGGCGCGTCCAGCGGCCCGTCGACCAGTCCGGCGAAGCCGATCGCGATCCGCTCGCCGCCGATCGGCACCAGCCCGACCTCCTCGCTCTCGCCCGGCCCGAAGCGCACGGACGATCCGGCGGGGACGGCGAGCCGCATGCCGTAGGCCGCGGCGCGGTCGAAGTCGAGCCGCGGGTTGGCCTCGAAGAAGTGGAAGTGCGAGGTGACGGAGACCGGCACGCTCGCGGTGTTGGTGACCCGCAGCCGCACCACGGGCTCCGGGTCGGAGTGGGCCGGCCCCGGCAGCAGCGCGCCCGGCGCCCGCTCGCCCAGTCCCCCGCCGAGCGGATCGGAGACGACGGCGAGCCGGGATCCGTCGTCGAAGACGGCCTCCACCATGACCTCCGTGACCACGTCGGCGACGCCGGGCAGCACGTCGTCGGGGCCGAGCACGGACCGGGCCGCCTCGACGGCCTCGGCGAGCCGCTTCCCGTCGCGGGCGGCCTCGCAGACGGTGTCCGCGATGAGCGCCGTGGCCTCCGGCACGTTGAGCCTCAGACCGCGGGCCCGGCGGGCCCGGGCCAGCTCGGCGGCTCCGAAGAGCAGCAGCCGGTCACGTTCCGTGGGGGTCAGTCTCATGACGCGGGCACCTCCTTGCCTACCCCAGGATTAGAGCATCACTCTAAACACAAGATTCTCGCAATCGAAGCATTGACGGGCCACCTTGAGCCACGTCACATTGAGCGCCGTTCCAAACTGTCAGGCGGCGCCGAAGGAGACCAGCCCATGCCGATGGAACAGCACGGAGTCGACACCATCCCCGAGGAGGAACGCACCAGCACGCCCCGTGACCTGGTGTCGATCCTGCTCGGCTCCAACCTCTGCCTCGGAGTGATCGTCTTCGGCTGGCTGCCGCCGTCCTTCGGACTGGACTGGTGGGCGTCGGTCAGCTCGATCGTGGTGGGCACCCTGGTCGGCATCGCCTTCACCGCCCCGCTGGCGCTGATCTCGCTGCGCACCGCCACCAACCTGTCCACCTCCTCCGGCGCCCAGTTCGGGGTGCGCGGGCGGCTCGTCGGTTCGGTCGTCGGCCTGCTGCTCGCCCTCGGCTACACCGCGCTGACGGTGTGGATCGGCGGCGACGTCACGGTGCGGGTGCTGGGCCGGCTGTTCGGCCTGCCCGCGGGCGACCTGGCGTACGTCCTGGTCTACGGCCTGCTGGCGGCGGCGACCGTCGCGGGTGCCGTCTACGGCTACCGGGTGCTGCTGGCGATGTCCCGCCTGCTCGCGATCGGCATGACGGTCCTGCTCGTGCTCGGCGTGATCGCCTACGCCCCGGACTTCACCACGGCCGCGCTCCCGGAGACCGGCGGCTATCTGCTGGGCGGGTTCTGGCAGACCTGGGTGCTGGCGGCGGTGGCCGCGGGCCTGTCAGGGCCGGTCGCCTTCATCACCCTGCTCGGCGACTACACCCGCTACATCTCCCCCGCCCGCCACACCTCGCGCAAGGTGCTGCACGCGACCTGGGTGGGCCTGCTCCTCGGCCTGCTGGTGCCGCAGCTCTTCGGCACCTTCACCTCGTACGCCGCCCGCGCCGCCCTCGACTACGCGGGCCCGCTCGCCGAGGCCACCCCCGCCTGGTACCTGCTGCCGCTGCTGCTCGCCGCCTCGGCCGGATCGGTGGGAAACGCGGGCCTGATGCTCTACTCGATGGGCCTCGACCTGGACGCGATCCTGCCGCGGCTGTCCCGGGCCCGCGCCACCTGCACGGTCGCCGTCCTCGCCACGGCCTGCGTCTTCGCCGGGCACTTCGCCATCGAGGCGCAGACCGCGATGACGTCCTTCGTGCTGCTGCTCACCGCGATCGGCACGCCGTGGGCCGTCATCACCCTCATCGGCTTCGCCCGCTGCCGCGGGGTCTACGACGCGGACGCGCTCCAGGTGTTCAACCGCCGGGCGCGGGGCGGCGCGTACTGGTTCACGGCCGGCTGGAACATCCCGGCGACCGTCTCCTGGGCGCTGGGCGCGGTAGTCGGCGTGCTGGCGGTGGCCCTGCCGTCGTACGAAGGGCCGCTGCTGGCCTTCACCGGCGGGATCGACGTCAGCTTCCTGCTGTCGGGTGCGGTGGGCGGTACGGCGTACCTGGCGCTGACCGGCCGTACGGGTCGTACGGGTCGGGAGAAGGAAACGGCCGCCGCGGAACCGGAGTCCGCGACGGCCACCACCACAGCCGCTGAGGCCTAGCCCAGCTTGTGCATCCAGCCGTGCTTGTCGTCCGCCGTGCCGCGCTGGATGTCCAGGAGGGCCTGGCGAAGTCGCAGCGTGACCTCGCCGGGCTCTCCCCCGCTCTGCTGCCACTCCCCGCCGGCGCGCTTGACCGTGCCGACCGGGGTGATGACCGCGGCCGTGCCGCAGGCGAAGACCTCGGTGAGGGTGCCGTTCTCGGAGTCGCGCTGCCACTGGTCGACGGAGACCCGGCCCTCCTCGGCCTGGTAGCCGAGGTCGCGGGCGACGGTGAGGAGGCTGTCGCGGGTGACGCCCTCCAGGATGGAGCCGGTGAGGGTCGGGGTGACGATCTTGTCGCCGTACACGAAGTACAGGTTCATGCCGCCCAGCTCCTCGATCCACTTGTGCTCGACGGCGTCGAGGTAGCAGACCTGGTCGCAGCCCTTGGCGGCGGCCTCGGCCTGGGCGAGCAGGGAGGCCGCGTAGTTGCCGCCGGTCTTGGCGTCGCCCATGCCGCCGGGGACAGCGCGCACGCGGTCCTCGGAGACCCAGATGGAGACGGGCTTCACGCCGCCGGGGAAGTAGGCGCCGGCCGGGGAGGCGATGACGAGGAACAGGTACTCGTTGGCGGGCTTCACGCCGAGCCCGACCTCGGTGGCGATCATGAACGGGCGCAGGTAGAGGGACTCCTCGCCGCCGTGCGCCGGCACCCACGCCTTGTCCTGCTGGACCAGCGCGTCACAGGCCTCGATGAAGGTCTCGACCGGCAGCTCCGGCATGGCGAGGCGGCGCGCGGAGCGCTGGAAGCGCAGCGCGTTCTGGTCCGGGCGGAAGGTGGCGACCGAGCCGTCGGGCTGGCGGTAGGCCTTCAGGCCCTCGAAGATCTCCTGCGCGTAGTGCAGGACGGTGGTGGCCGGGTCGAGGGGGATCGGCGCGTACGGCACGAGCTGCCCGTCGTGCCACCCGCGGCCTTCCGTCCACTTGATCGTCACCATGTGGTCGGTGAAGTGGCGGCCGAATCCCGGGTTGGCGAGGATCGCCTCCCGCTCCGCGTCGGAGAGGGGGTGGGCCGAGGGCTTCAGCTCGATCGTGGGCGTCGTCATGAGTGGTTGTCCTTCACCGGTTGTAGTGACGGGCCGCTGATCCGCCGATCGCCCGCACCGGTCGTTTCCGGCCAGTGGTAGGACGTCCGAGCTTTCCCTCATCCCGCGGCTCCGTGCTCGATTATCTCGCGCGGGGCTCGGCGGAAAGAAACGGGGTGGCGGCGGCCCAGGGGTCGATGGTGGCACCCGGCGGGGGACACGGGGAAGCCGCCGGGCGCCCTGAGGGGGACCCGACGGCTTCTGTCGTGGAGCAGCGCGGCGGGTCAGCCGGCTACGCGTACGGCGAGCGTGTCGCCGATCTCGGAGGTGGAGCGGGCGGGCTTGCCGGCGCGCTCGGTGAGGTCGGCGGCGACCGCGGCGTCGATGCGGTCGGCCTCGGCCTCGTAGCCGAGGTGGCGCAGCAGGAGCGCGACGGACAGGACGGTGGCGGTGGGGTCGGCCTTGCCCTGGCCGGCGATGTCCGGGGCCGAGCCGTGCACGGGCTCGAACATGGACGGGAACTCGCCGCTCGGGTTGATGTTGCCGCTCGCGGCGACGCCGATGCCGCCGGAGACGGCCGCGGCGAGGTCGGTGATGATGTCGCCGAAGAGGTTGTCGGTGACGATCACGTCGAACCGCTCGGGCTGGGTGACCAGGTAGATGGTCGCCGCGTCCACGTGCATGTACTCGGTGGTGACGTCGGGGTACTCCTCGGCCACCTTGTTGAAGATGTTCGTCCACAGGTGGCCCGCGAAGGTCAGCACGTTGTTCTTGTGGATCAGCGCGAGCTTCTTGCGCGGGCGGGCCTGGGCACGCGCGAAGGCGTCGCGGACCACACGCTCGACACCGAAGGCCGTGTTGACGGAGACCTCGGTGGCGACCTCGTGCTCGGTGCCCTTGCGGATGGTGCCGCCGTTGCCCGTGTACGGGCCCTCGGTGCCCTCGCGGACCACGACGAAGTCGATGTTCGGCGCGCCCTTCAGCGGCGTGTCCACGCCCGGCAGCAGCTTGGACGGCCGCAGGTTGACGTGGTGGTCGAAGGCGAAGCGGAGCTTGAGCAGGAAGCCGCGCTCCAGGACGCCGGAGGGGACGCTCGGGTCGCCGATCGCGCCCAGCAGGATGGCGTCGTGCTGCTTCAGGGCGTCGAGGTCGGCGTCGGTGAGGGTCTCACCGGTGGCGTGGTAGCGCTTGGCGCCGAAGTCGTACTCCTTGGTCTCCAGCTTCACATCCTGCGGAAGGACGGCGGAGAGGACCTTCAGGCCTTCGGCCACGACTTCCTGGCCGATGCCGTCACCGGGGATCACTGCGAGATCGATGCTGCGAGACATGTCGGGCACCCTACTCCTCGTCCCATGGGATGACACGCGCTGTCCGCGATACGGACATGCCGTCCCCGTTGCCATCCCCCGTTCACCCGTATGACGCGCGCGTGTTGGCGCACGGGGGGAAGGTTGTCCGGCATGGAGATCCCCGACTTCGGCGTCCCGGCCCGGCTCGCCGCCCGGATGACCATGGCCGAGCAGCACGAGTACCTGCGCGCGACCCTCACCCGGCGCCGCACCCTGGTGACGGCCGGGGCGGTCGCGGGCGGCCTGCTGACCGGCTGCTCCGGACGGGACCGGCCGGCGGCCGGCGCCGACTCGCGGCCGTCCGGTTCCGCCGTCGTCCCCTTCGGCCGCCATCTCGCCTTCGGCCCCGACCCGCGCACCGGGATGCGGATCTCCTGGCAGGTGCCCGCCGCGGTGCGCCGGCCGTATGTGCGGATCGGGACCCGCCCCGACGATCTGGGCGGCCGGATCGAGGCGGAGGTGCGGGCGCTGCGCACACCGGAGCTGCCGGGGGTGCGCGCGGCGGTCGAGCAGTTCTACGTGCACGCCTCCCTGGACGGCCTGCTGCCCGGCACGACGTACCACTACGGCGTCGGCCACGACGGCCACGACCCCGCCGCGCCGGAGCACCGCGCCGCGCTCGGCACCTTCCGCACCGCGCCGGCGAAGGCGGACCGGTTCGTGTTCACCGCCTTCGGCGACCAGGGCGTCGGCGAGGCCGCCGCCGCCAACAACGCGCTGCTGCTGCGCCAGAACCCGGCCTTCCATCTGCACGCCGGGGACATCTGCTACGCGAACCCGACCGGCAAGGGCTCGCGGTCGGACGTCTACGACGCGCCCCACTGGGACCGCTATCTGAAGCAGACCGAGCCGGTGGCGCGGTCGGTGCCGTGGATGGTGACGACCGGCAACCACGACATGGAGGCCTGGTACTCCCCCGACGGCTACGGCGGCCAGTGGGCCCGCTGGTCCCTGCCGGACAGCGGCTTCGACCCGCGCCGGTCGCCGGGCGTGTACGCGTTCACCTACGGCAACGTCGGCGTCGTCGCGCTGGACGCCAACGACGTGTCGTACGAGATCCCCGCCAACCTCGGCTACAGCGAGGGGCGGCAGACGGCCTGGCTGGACAAGAAGCTGCGCGAGCTGCGCGCCGACCGGGGGGTGGACTTCATCGTGGTCTTCTTCCACCACTGCGCCTACTCGACCTCCTCGCACGCCTCCGACGGCGGGGTGCGCGCCGAGTGGGTGCCGCTGTTCGCCGAGCACCAGGTGGACCTGGTGATCAACGGGCACAACCACGTCTACGAGCGCACCGACGCGATCCGCGGCGGCGAGGTGGGCAGGCCGGTGCCGATCGGCGGCTCCACCGACCCGGCGCGCGACGGCACGGTGTACGTCACCGCGGGCGGCGGCGGCAAGGACCTGTACGGCTTTCCGGCGGGGGTGCCGGAGAGCTACGAGGGGAAGGTCGCCGACCGGGAGGCCGTGCCGACGTTCCAGTGGACGAAGTCGCGGAAGGCGAAGCCGGAGACCGTGGAGTGGTCGCGGGTGCGCTACCGGGGCTTCTCGTTCCTCTCGGTGGAGGCGGAGGGCGGGGCGGCCCCCCGGCTCACGGTGTCGGCGCTCGCCGGGAACGGGGAGCGGATCGACCACTTCGAGGTGCGCAGGGGCGGCTGACCGCCGGGCCGGGCGGCTCTCAGTGGCCGGTCGAGCCGCCGTTGTCCCGGCGGTCGAGGGCGCGCTGGAGGGCCGCGGCGGCGTTCTTGCGGTCGGACTCGCTGATGCGGGAGACGCGGCGGACTCGGCGGCGGACGGTCGTCTCGGCCATGGGGAATCGACTCCTTCGACAGGCGGGAGTTCGGCAACGGGGTTCACGAGACGCCGGATGGGCGCGGAGCTGCGGTGCCGCAGGGGTTGCCTGCACGGGCCCGGCTCACGAGCGCCAGTCGCTGGGTCGAGCGAGACGTTCGGCTCCTACAAAAGTAGGCGAGGACGGAGCGTCTGTCTCCACAATTACTCGGACTTCCTACTATCTGAGACGGCCCAGGTCAGAGCACATCTCCGTCCCGCCAGTCGAAGACCAGCTCGGCCTGCGGGTCCGAGGCCGCGGCGGGCACGGGCCACACATAGGTGCTGCCCTCCTCGTCGGGCAGCCGGACGATCCCGTCGGGCCCGAGCGCGCTGATCCGCCCGCTCCACGCCCACCAGCCGCGGGCGGTGTAGAGCCGGGCACCGTCGTCGCTCGCCGAGAGGGCGCCGAGGTCGTAGGCGCGGGTGACGATCCCTTCCAGGGCGGCCATCACCCGCCCGCCGAGCCCCTGCCGCCGTACGTCCCGCCGTACGGCGACGCCCTCCACGTACCCGACGCGCAGCCACCGCCCCTCGAACCGCACCCGCCGCATCACGACCGCCCCCTGCGCGGCGAGCCCCCGCTCGTCGTGCACCAGGGCGTGCATACCGCCCAGGGTGTGGTCCCAGTCCTCGTCCGCGAAGTCCCCGTCGAAGGCGTCGTGCAACAGGGAGCGGACGGCGGTGAGTTCGGCGGGGGTGAGGTCGGCGGTGTGGGCGGTGCGCGTGGTGGTCATGGCGTCAGTATCGCGAGGCGCGTCAGGCGGTTTCCGCCGGTTTATTTCGGTCGCCGGGCGCGATCCATGCCGCCTACCGTGCCCCGATGACGCAACTGCGCACCGAACGCCTGCTGCTGCGATCCTGGCGGGACTCCGACCTCGCCCCGTGGGCCGCGCTCAACACCGACCCGGAGGTGCGCCGGTATCTGCCCGGCGTCCCCGGCCGGGAACGGACCGACGCCGCCGTCGCCCGCTTCCAGGCCGACCTGGACGCGCGCGGCTGGGGGTTCTGGGCGGTCGAGGTACGCGGCACGGGCGAGTTCGTCGGCTTCACCGGCCTCGACCCGGTCGAGGAGGGCCAGCCGTTCACCGGGGTCGAGGCGGGCTGGCGGCTCGCCCGCTCGGCCTGGGGCCACGGCTACGCCACGGAGGCCGCCCGCGCGGCCCTCGCCTTCGGCTTCGCCGAGCTGGGCCTGCCGGAGATCCTCGCCGTCACCGCGCACGACAACCTGCGCTCGCGGGCCGTGATGCGCCGCCTGGGCATGACGTACGACCCGGCGGACGACTTCGACGACCCGGCCGTGCCCGAGGGGCCGCTGCGCCGCTGCGTCCTGTACCGCCTGCGCGCTCCCGGCGGCGGGGACGCCGAACGGGCCGGGTCCGTGTGAGGACCCGGCCCGTTCACCCGCTGCGGGGTGTCAGCCCATGTGCGGGTAGGTGTAGTCGGTCGGCGGGACCAGGGTCTCCTTGATGGCGCGGGTCAGGGTCCAGCGCTGGAGGTTCTGGGGGGCGCCGGCCTTGTCGTTGGTGCCGGAGGCACGGCCGCCGCCGAAGGGCTGCTGGCCGACGACGGCGCCGGTCGACTTGTCGTTGATGTAGAAGTTGCCGGCCGCGTAGCGCAGCTTCTCCATGGTGTACGCCGCCGCGGCACGGTCGCCCGCGATGACCGAGCCGGTGAGGGCGTAGTCGGAGACGGACTCCATCTGGGTCAGCATCTCGTCGTACTTGTCGTCCTCGTAGACGTACACGGCGAGGATCGGGCCGAAGTACTCGGTGGTGAAGACCTCGTTCTCCGGGTCGGTGCACTCGATGACGGTCGGGCGGACGAAATAGCCCACCGAGTCGTCGTAGGTGCCGCCCGCGACGATCGTGCAGGTGGGGTCGTTCTTGGCGCGTTCGATGGCGGCCTTGTTCTTGGCGAAGGCGCGCTCGTCGATGACGGCGCCGATGAAGTTCGACAGGTCGGTGACGTCACCCATGGTGAGGTAGTCGACCTCGGCGGCGAACTCCTCCTTGAAGCCGTCGTTCCAGATGGACGCCGGGATGTAGGCGCGGGAGGTCGCCGAGCACTTCTGGCCCTGGTACTCGAAGGCACCACGGGTCAGGGCGGTCTTCAGGATGGCGCGGTCGGCGCTCGGGTGGGCGACGACGAAGTCCTTGCCGCCGGTCTCGCCGACCAGGCGCGGGTAGGCGCGGTACTTCTCGATGTTCTGGCCCACCGTCTTCCACAGGTACTGGAAGGTCTTGGTCGAGCCGGTGAAGTGGATGCCGGCGAGGTCGCGGTGGTTCAGGGCGACCTCGGAGACCTCCAGGCCGTCGCCGGTGACGAGGTTGATCACGCCCTTGGGCAGACCGGCCTCCTCCAGCAGCTGCATCAGCAGCACGGCGGCGTGGGTCTGCGTCGGGGACGGCTTCCACACGACGACGTTGCCCATGAGGGCCGGGGCGGTCGGCAGGTTGCCCGCGATGGCCGTGAAGTTGAACGGCGTGATCGCGTAGACGAAGCCCTCCAGCGGGCGGTGGTCCAGCCGGTTCCACACGCCCGGGGAGTTCGCCGGGGGCTGCTCGGCCAGGATCTGGCGGGCGTAGTGGACGTTGAAGCGCCAGAAGTCGACCAGCTCGCAGGGGGTGTCGATCTCGGCCTGCTGGGCGGTCTTGGACTGGCCCAGCATGGTGGAGGCGGCCATGGTCTCGCGCCACGGGCCGGCCAGCAGCTCGGCGGCGCGCAGGATGATCGCCGCGCGGTCGTCGAAGGACATCGCGCGCCAGGCCGGGGCCGCGGCGAGGGCCGCGTCGATGGCGTCCTGGGCGTCCTGCTTGGTGGCGTTGCGGTAGGTGCCGAGGACGGCCTTGTGGTTGTGCGGCTGCACGACCTGGAAGGCCTCGCCGCCGCCCATGCGCTTGACGCCGTTGATCGTGCAGGGCAGGTCGATCGGGTTCTCGGCCAGCTCCTTGAGCTTGACCTCCAGCCGGGCGCGCTCGGGCGAGCCGGGGGCGTAGCCGTGCACCGGCTCGTTGACGGGGGTGGGGACCTGGGTCACAGCGTCCATGAGATCCGTAACTCCTTGTACGTGAGCGGGTGGTGGGCTCAGCCCTTGCTGACCATCGACCGGAGGAAGAACCGCAGGTTCGCGGGCTTCTCCGCGAGGCGGCGCATGAAGTAGCCGTACCAGTCGGTGCCGTAGGCGGTGTAGACGCGCATCCGGTGCCCCTCGGCGGCCAGCCGCAGGTGCTCCTCGCCGCGGATGCCGTAGAGCATCTGGAACTCGTACTCGTCGAGCTTGCGCCCGGCCTGGTGGGCCAGCTCCTGGGCGATGGCGATCAGGCGCGGGTCGTGGGACCCGATCATCGGGTAGCCCTCGCCCTCCATCAGCGTCCTGAGGATGCGGACGTACGCCTTGTCGATCTCGTGCTTGTCCTGGTAGGCGACGGACGCGGGCTCCTTGTAGGCGCCCTTCACGAGCCGCACCCGGCTGCCGTTCGCGGCGAGGCGGCGGGCGTCGGCCTCGGTGCGGAAGAGGTAGGCCTGGATGACACAGCCGGTCTGCGGGAAGTCCTTCCGCAGCTCCTCGTGGATGGCGAACATCGAGTCGAGGGTGGTGTGGTCCTCGGCGTCGAGCGTGACGGTCGTGCCGATGGCGGCGGCGGCCTCGACGACCGGGCGGACGTTGGCGAGGGCCAGCTCGTGGCCGTTCTCCAGCGCCTGCCCGAACATCGACAGCTTGACGGACATCTCGACCCGCTCGCCCAGCTCCAGCGGCTTGATCCGCTCGATCAGCTCCAGGTAGGCGTCGCGGGCCGCGGCGGCCTGCTCGGGGGTGGTGATGTCCTCGCCGACGACGTCCATCGTCAGCTCCAGGCCCTTGGCCGTGAGGTCCTCGATGATCGGGACGATGTCGTCGACCGTCTCCCCGGGGATGAAGCGGTCTACGACCTGCTTGGTCACCGGGGCCGCCGAGATCAGGCGTCGCATCCGGTCGCTGCGCGACGCGGCGAGAATCACGGGACCCAGCACGGGGCACCTCCACATACAACCAACCATCGGCCATTACCCGACGATTCGGGTACGGCACGGAGAACCACCGTGAAACCTAAGGATCCCTCCGATCGTCGGCCATCGACAGCTGTCACGCATCCCTGCCGAAGATCTCAGACAGATGTATGAAGGCGTCGCGGTTATGCGGCAGAATGCCCGGGTGACGTCGGATTACAAGGGTGACTACCAGGAGCTGGTCGACGAGATCTCGGAGCTTCTGGGCGCCCCGGCGACGCTGGAGAACCGCGACTTCGAGCTGATCGCCTTCGGGGCCTACGACAGCGAGGGCGAGCTGGACGCCTCCGCGCTGGACCCGGTGCGCACCCGCTCGATCCTCACCCGGCGCTCCACGGCGGCGGTCCGCGCCTGGTTCGAGGGCTTCGGCATCACCAGGGCGACCGGCCCGGTCCGCATCCCCGCGAGCCCGGAGGCCGGGGTGTACCGGGGGCGCATCTGCCTGCCGGTACGCCATCGGGGTGTCGTCCTCGGCTACGTCTGGCTGCTGGAGGACGAGCCCGGTCCGACCGAGCGGCAGCTGGCCGCCGCCATGGAGGTGACCGGGCGGATCGGGGCGCTGCTCGCCGACGAGGCGCAGCACGGCGCCGACCTGACCCGGGAGCTGCGGGCGGTGCTGACCGCCGAGCGGGGCTGGCAGCGGGACATGGCAGTGGCCGCGCTGCGCACCGCGCTGGGCCCGCGCGGCGAGGGCCCGCACGCGGTGGTGTGCGTCGCGCCCTGGCCGTCGCCGGACCCGGACGACGCGCCGTCGGCGCGGGCCGTGCCGCACACGACCGCGCTGTGCACGGTGCCCTGGGGCACCACCGGGCAGAGCCTCGCGGCGCTGGTCCGGCTGCGCTCGACGGACGTCACCGCGCCCGCGCTGACCACGGCGTCCCGGCTGCTGCGGGAGGGCGCCCGCGCGGCCGGGGTGAGCGAGCCGCGCGCCGGGCTGGCCGAGCTGGGCACCTCCTGGCAGGAGGCCTCGGCCGCCGCCCGCGCCGCCCTGGCCGAACCCCGGCTCGGCCCGGTCGCCGAGTGGGCGCGCGTCGGCCCGTACCGCCTGCTCACCGCGCTGCCCCCGGAGGCCGTCCACGACCCGGTGGTCGCCCCCCTCCTCTCCCCCACCCACCAGGAACTGGCCCGCACCGCCGAGACCTACCTCGACTGCGCGGGCCAGGCCGGCCGCACCGCCGCCGAACTGGGCATCCACCGCCAGACCCTCTACTACCGGCTGTCCCGGGTGGAGCAGCTGACGGGACTGGACCTGGACGACGGGGAGGACCGTCTGCTGCTGCACATGGCGTTGAAGGCGGCGCGGTTGTAGGGGCCCCGGGGGGTGGGTGTGGTCGGGCGGTCCGGGTGACCGCCGTGATCGGGCGGCCGGGCAGATCGCCATGGTCCGGCGCCGCCCGGATCACCGCGGCCCGGCAGCCGAACAGATCGCCGTCACCAGGCCGCCGGGCGTACCGCCGTACGCCAGGCACCCCGGCGGGCCGGCGTTACGAGCGCCGCACGCATCGCCGCCGTCCGGCGACCGGCGACCGGTGACCGGCGACCAGGGGATCGCCGGTGTTCAGGCGGTCGGCACCAGATCCGCCGTGACCGGCACGTCCGGCGTGCGCGTGTTGGTCACGACCGCGAGGTGCGGCCCCTGTGGGCCGGAGTGCCACTGGCCGCCTGCCAGGGGGAGCAGGGCGATGTTCGGGGTGGGGCCCGTGGTCCAGTCGAGGGGGCCGACGATGGTGGTGAGGCGGGTTCGGGACAGGGTGTCGGCGACGGCGGAGCGGTCGGTGGGGTCGGGGGCTGTGGAGAGGGCGTGGTGGGCGGTCTCGACGAGGGCGTGGGCCAGGCCGAGGGGCTGGAGCCAGGGGCGGCCGGTCGACTCCTGGTAGGCGTCGGCCAGTTCGGCGCAGGTCGTGCCGTCGAGGCTGGAGCGGTGCGGGTGGCCGGGTGACCAGTAGACGAGTGTGGCGACGCGCGCGCCGGCCAGTTCGTCGTGGACGCGCCGGTCGGCGGCGGTGGCGGTGTGCGGGTAGGTCAGCCAGCGCGAGCAGGTGATCAGCCGGGGCCGGACGCCCGCCTCGCGGGCCTGCCGGTGGTAGAGGGCGAGGTCGGCCGCGGTGGCGGCGCTGGTGACGATGGCGGCGCCGGCCTCGCGCAGCCGGGTGACCCACGCGGCCAGGTCCTCGGCCGGCTCCCGGTACGGGCCGGGGTCGATCAGCCGGTGCCCGCGGGCGCGGGCGGCGGGGACGAAGCCGAACTCGCGGTCGCGCAGCAGCCGTCCCTGGAGGTCGTCGTTCCACAGGCAGCCGACGGTCCGCTCCGTCCCCTCGGCGCCGGGCAGCCGCTCCCACAGGTCGGCGAAGACGCCCGCGATGTCGTCCAGACCCCAGGCGAAGTGGTACGTCCACCGGAAGGCGCGCCGCGGATCGCCGCCGCGCGCGCATCCGTACGCCTGCCAGGGGAAGGTCGTCGACACGCAGGGCACGCCCAGCTCCTCGCAGGCGTCGGTGACGGCGGGCAGGACCTGGGTGCCGGCCATGGTGAGCACGATGTTCGCCCGTTCCCGCTCGGCGAGTTCACGCACGGCGCCGCGGGCCGTCGCCGCCTCGGAGCGGCTGTCGCGGACGGCGATCCGCACCGCGTGGTCGCGGCCCCGCGCGCGCAGCCGGTTCAGCCGCGGCGCCAGCCGCTCCAGCACGAACGACAGCGGCTCGCCCAGCGGCGCCAGCCGCCCGGTGCGCGGCACCACCACGCCGATGCACAGTCCCGTCATGTCGGTCCGCCTCTCGGGATCGTCGACTCGCTCGCCGTGGGAACGATCGACCGGCCGCGCGGGGCACGAGAGGCACCGGGCGGGCCACTGAGGGCGATTATTGGAAATGATTGTCATCGTGCTACGGTCGTCGCGCGTTCAACCTTTGACCACCCCTTTGCTCGGAGTGACCTGTGCGCGTCCCCGCCCGCCTGCTCCCCCTCACCGCGGCCACAGCGGCCTGCGCCCTGCTCACCGGCTGCTTCGCCTCGGCCGGCGGCTCCGGCGCGGACGCCGGGGGCAAGCGCATCCGCGTCGCGATGATGCAGCCCCCGCGCTCGGGCCTGTCCCCGCTCTCCGACGACGCGTTCAAGCTGTCCCGCTGGTCGACCGCCGAGACCCTGGTGACACTCGACGAGGACGGCGACGCCGAGCCCGCGCTCGCCACCGGGTGGAAGCAGCACGGCCGCAGCTGGACCTTCACGATCCGCGACGGCGTCACCTTCCACGACGGCACCGAGCTGACCGCCGAGGCCGTCGTCAACTCCCTCACCCGGGCCGCCGAAGCCGCCCCCAAGCCCCGCATCCTCGACGGCGTCGACCTGACCGCGAAGGCCGACGGGGACAAGGTCGTCGTCACCACCGCCACCGAGGACCCCCTGGTCCCGCAGCGGCTCAGCTCCCCGCAGCTGTCGATCCTCGCGGCCAAGGCGTACCGCGGGAAGACCGTGAACCCGGTCGGCGCGGGCACCGGCCCCTTCGAGCTGACCGAGGTCAACGGCACCTCCTCCGCCTCCCTCGACCGCTACGACGACTACTGGGGCGGCAAGGCCAAGGCCCCCGGCATCGACGTGAAGTTCGTACCCGACGGCACCGCCCGCGCCGCCGCCCTGCGCAGCGGCGAGGCCGACATCGTCGAGGCCGTGCCGGTCTCCCAGGCCGCGCTGCTCGACCCGGACCTGGTCACCGAGGTCCCGATGCCCCGCACCAACACCCTCTACCTGAACACCGAGAAGGGCGTCTTCAAGGAACCCGCGATGCGCGCCGCCGCCCGCGAGGCCATCGACGCCGAGTCGATCGTGAAGGGCGTCTACGAGGGCCGCGCCGACATCGCCGAGGGCCTGCTCGGCCCCGCCCTGCCGTGGGCGGCCGGCCTGCGCGAGCCCGTACGGCACACGGAGGCCGGTGACCCGGAGGGCAAGCGGGTCACCATCGGCACCTTCACCGACCGCGCCGAACTGCCCGAGGTCGCCGCCGCACTGCAACAGCAGCTCCGGAAGGCCGGGTTCGAGGTGAAGCTGGACGTACGCGAGTACGCCAACATCGAATCCGACGCGCTCGCGGGTGAGTTCGACGCGTTCATCCTCTCCCGCGCCACCGTCCTCGACTCCGGCGACCCGGCCGCCTACCTCTACAGCGACTTCGCCTCCGACGGCTCCTTCAACATCGCCCAGCTCGCCGACCCCGCCGTCGACAAGGCCCTCGACGAGGCCGCCCAGACCGCGACCGGCGAGGCCCGCCGCAAGGCCGTCATCGCCGCCGAGGCCGCCGTGCTGCGCACCGACGCGGCCGTGCCCATGCTCCACGAGCGGGTCATCCAGGGCGACGCCGCGGGAGTGGTGGACGCCGCCCACGACCCGCGCGAGCGGGAGCTGGTCACCGCCGACACCTACGTCAAGTGAGGCGTATCGCAAGGCGGTTGGCAGGCCCCGCCGGAGCGACCCGCCTGATCTGCCTGACCGCCGTCACCGCCGCCGTCGGCCTGCTGCCCTGGCTCTCCGGCCGCGACCCGGCGCTGACCGTGCTGCGGGCCCGCTCCGCCGAGCAGGAACCGACGCGCGAGGCCCTGGACGCCGTACGCCGCGACCTCGGGCTGGACGCCGGGCCGCTCGCGCTGCTCGGAGAGTGGGCGGGCGGGCTGCCGCGCGGTGATCTCGGCACCTCCTGGGTGTCGGACACCGAGGTGCTGCCCTCCGTGACCGCCGGGCTCCAGGTGTCGCTGGGCCTGATGGCCGCCGCCCTCGGCGTCGCCGTCCTGCTGGCCGCCGCGCTGGTCGCGCCCGTGCTGGCGCGCGGCCGGGGCTCGACGGGCGGCCTCGCCGCCATGCTGGCCGCCGTACCCGAGTTCCTGCTGGCCACCGTGGCGCTGCTGGTGTGCGGGGTGTGGCTCGGCTGGCTGCCGACCTCGGGCTGGCAGGGGCCGCAGTACATGATCCTTCCCGCGCTCGCCCTCGGCGTCCCCGCGGGCGGACTGCTCGGCCGCCTCGTCGCGGACGCCCTGCCCGCCGTACTCGACGAACGCTGGGTGGAGCTGTGGCGCGGCGCGGGAGTCAGCCGTACGCGGATCTCGGCGGCGGCCCTGCGGCGCGTACTCCCGCCGCTCGTCCCGCAGTTCGGGATGGCGGCCGTCGGACTGACCGGCGGCGCGGTCGCGGTGGAGACGGTGTTCGCGGTGCCGGGCATCGGCCGTACGGCGCTGGGCGCGGCCAAGTCGCAGGACCTGCCGCTGCTCCAGGGAGCCGTGCTGGCGCTGCTGCTGCTCGGCCTGCTCACCGGCGCGCTCGCCGCCCTGGTCCGGCGCCGGCTGCTCGGGCCCGCGCTGCGCGACGCCGGACTCGCCCTGCCCCCGGCCCGCCCGGTCCGCGTCCACCCCGCCGTGCCGCTCACCCTGTTCGCGGTGCTCGCCGTGACCATCGGCTGGGGCCTGCTGCGCGACCCGTACGCCGTGAACACGGCCGCCCGCCTCGCCGCGCCCTCCTGGGCGCACCCGCTGGGCACCGACGGCCTCGGCCGGGACGTGCTCGCCCGGCTCGGGCACGGCGCCGCCTCGACGGTCGGCACCGCGGCGGTCGTATGTCTGCTGAGCCTGACGGCCGGGCTGGCACTCGGCTTCCTGCCCCGCGTGGCCGCGGGCGCGGCGGACATCGCCAACGCGCTGCCCCCGGTGATCGTCGGCATCCTGGTCGCCGCGGCGGCCGGACCCGGCACCGGCGGCGCGGCCCTCGCGGTGGCGCTGATCTCCTGGCCCCCGCTGGCCGCGCACGCGGCGGCGCTGACGCAGGAGGTCCGGGCGTCCGCGTTCCTCACGGCCCAGCGGGCGATCGGCGCGACCCCCTGGTGGATCCTCACCCGGCACGTCCTGCCGTCGGTGGCCGCCCCCGTCGCCCGGCACGCCCTGCTGCGGCTGCCCGGCATCGCCCTCGCCCTGGCCTCGCTCGGCTTCCTCGGCCTGGGCGCCCAGCCGCCCGCCCCCGAGTGGGGCCTGCTCCTCGACGAGTCCCGCGCCTACGTGGAGCGCGCCCCCTGGGCCGCGCTCGCCCCGGCGGTCGCGCTGGCGCTGCTGGCGGCGCTGGCCGTGTCGGGCGCGGCGTACGCGCGGGGACGACGGACCGCACCCGTGAAGGAGGCACCCGCCGGTGTCCGTATCCGATGAAGTCCTACTCTCGGTCCGCGGTCTGCGGATCGCCTTCGCCGGGGTGGAGGTCGTGCGCGGCCTCTCCTTCGACGTGCGCGCGGGGGAGGTGCTCGCCGTGGTCGGCGAGTCCGGCGCCGGGAAGTCGCTGACCGCGCGGGCGCTGCTCGGCATGCTGCCCCGCGAGGCGACCACGACCGGCACGGTCACCCCCGATCTCTCGTCCCGGCTCGGCCGCCGAATCGCGCTCGTCCCGCAGGACGCCCTCTCCGCGCTCTCCCCCGTGCACCCGGTCGGCGACCAACTGGCCGCCGCCGTCCGGTCGGTGCGCCGGGTCTCCCGCGCCGAGGCCCGGACCCGCGCGGTGGCCGCGCTGGAGCGGGTGGGCATCCCGGACGCCGCCCGCCGGGCCCGCGCCTACCCGCACGAGTTCTCCGGCGGCATGCGGCAGCGGGCGGTCATCGCCATGGCCACCGTCAACGAGCCGGACGTCGTCGTCGCCGACGAGCCCACCACCGCCCTCGACCCCGAACGCCGGGAGCAGGTGCTGCGCGTGCTCGCCGAGCAGCGGGAGGCGGCCGGCGCGGCCCTGGTCCTCGTCACCCACGACCTGGACGTCGTACGCCGGCACGCCGACCGCGTCCTGGTCATGTACGCGGGCCGGGCCGCCGAGTACGGCCCCGTCGCCGAGGTGCTGACCCGCCCCCGCGCCCCCTACACGGGCGGCCTGCTCGCCTCGCTCCCCCAGGACGGTCCCCGGCGGCGGCGCCTCCCCGCGCTGCCGGGGACCCCGCCCGCACCGGGCGCGCTGCCCGCGGGCTGCGCCTTCGCCCCGCGCTGCCCACTCGCGACGGACCTCTGCCGCACGTCCGAACCGGATCCGCGCCCCCTGGACGGACGCCTGGTCGCCTGCCACCGCGCGGACGATGTCCCGCACCCCGCCGCCGAGTTGTTCGAGGAGAGGGAGACGGTATGAGCGAGCCGTTGCTGGACGTCCGGGACCTGGTCGTCCGCTATGGCGCGACGACGGCCGTGGACGGCGTCTCCTTCACTCTCGAGGCGGGCGAGACCCTGGCCCTGAACGGCCCTTCCGGCTGCGGCAAGTCGTCCACGGCGACGGCGGTGCTCCAGCTGCGCCGCCCCGACGCGGGCGAGGTCCGCTTCGAGGGCCGCGAGCTGACGAGGCTGACGGACCGCGAACTGCGCCCCCTGCGCCCGCGTATGCAGCCGGTCTTCCAGGACCCCTACGGGTCGCTGAGCCCCCGCCACCGCGTCCGCGACGCGGTCGCCGAACCCCTGAAGGTGCAGGGCCGCTGGACCACCGCCGACGGCCCCGCCCGCGTCGCCGAACTCCTCGACCGCGTCGGCCTCGACCCGTCCTACGGCGACCGCCGCCCGCACGAACTCTCCGGCGGCCAGTGCCAGCGCGCCGGCATCGCCCGCGCGCTCGCCTCCGACCCCCGCCTGCTGGTCCTCGACGAACCGGTGTCCGCACTGGACCCGTCCGTCCGGGCGGGGATCCTGAACCTCCTCGCCGACCTCCAGGACGACCTCGGCCTCGGCTACCTGTTCATCTGCCACGACCAGGCGGTCGTACGGCACTTCGCGGACCGGGTGCTGGAGATGCGGGCGGGGAGGGTGGTGTCCTGAGGGGGGCGGGTCGGCTGCTTCGCCGGCCGCCGACGGCGAGCCCCTACTTCCGCCCGGCCGCCTCGATCACCCGCCGCAACCCCTCCGTTGATGACGGCGGGCATCGCCCTCGGCTCGGTGCTGAGCGGGGTGCTGCTGGAGACCGGCACCGAGTTCGGCGGCGCCCTCGGCATGGCGTTCCTCGGTGCCATCGGTACGGCCGTGTGCCGGCGCGGCATCCCGTCCTCCGCGCCGGACGCGGCCCACGAGGCGCTGGGCGGTGCGCTCGCCGCCGCCGGGCAGCTGCCGGGGCGCGCGGGAGACGCCCTGGCGACGGCGGCCCGGGAGGCCTTCACCGACGGTATGCGGGCGGCGGCGATCGCGGGCGCGGTGCTGCTGGCGGGGGCGGCGGCGGTCGCAGCGGCGACTCTGCGACGGATCCCGCACTCGGGGACGGCTGGTGCGGGGTGCGGACAGCGAAACGCCGGACGGGCCGACCGAGTCAGCCCGTCCGGCGGGTGAGAGCGGGGCCCGTTCAGGGCCGAGGCGGAGGCCCGGGGGCGGCAGCCCCCGGGAGGCGGTCACCTCAGACGAAAGTGACCGAGCGCCTCAGACGAGGTTGACCGAGCGCGCCGACGTCGCGCCGATCTCCGCCGCCAGGTCCGCGAGCACGCCCGAGGTCACCGTGTCGTCGACGGTGAGCACCGCGAGCGCCTCGCCGCCGACCGCCGCACGCGCGACCTGCATGCCGGCGATGTTGATGCCCGCCTCGCCGAGGATGCGGCCCACGGTGCCGACGACACCCGGACGGTCCTCGTACTTCAGCACGACCATGTGGTCGGCGAGCGCGAGGTCCACGTCGTAGTCGCCGACCGCGACGATCTTCTGCAGGTGCTTGGGGCCGGCCAGCGTGCCGGAGACCGACACCTCCTCGCCGTCCGCGAGGGTGCCGCGCACGGTGACCACGTTGCGGTGGTCGGGCGACTCGGAGCTGGTGGTCAGCCGTACCTCGACGCCGCGCTCCTGGGCGAACAGCGGGGCGTTGACGTACGACACCGTCTCGTCGACGACGTCCTCGAAGACACCCTTGAGCGCGGACAGCTCCAGCACCTTCACGTCGTGCTGGGTGATCTCGCCGTACACCTCGACGTCGAGGCGGACCGCGACCTCGCCCGCGAGGGCGGTGAAGATGCGGCCGAGGCGCTCGGCGAGCGGCAGACCCGGCTTGACGTCCTCGGCGATGACACCGCCCTGGACGTTCACCGCGTCCGGGACCAGCTCACCCGCGAGGGCCAGCCGCACCGACTTCGCGACGGCGATACCGGCCTTCTCCTGCGCCTCGTCCGTCGACGCGCCGAGGTGCGGGGTGGCGACGACCTGGTCGAACTCGAACAGCGGGGAGTCCGTGCAGGGCTCCTTCGCGTACACGTCGAGACCGGCACCGGCGACCCGGCCCTCCTTGAGGGCGGAGTACAGCGCCTCCTCGTCGACGATCCCGCCGCGCGCGGCGTTGACGATCCGCACGCTCGGCTTGACCTTGCGCAGCGCCTCGTCGCCGATCAGACCGACCGTCTCCGGGGTCTTGGGCAGGTGGACGGTGATGAAGTCGGAGACCTCGAGCAGCTCGTCCAGCGAGAGCACCTTGACGCCCATCTGCGCGGCGCGCGCGGGCTGGACGTACGGGTCGTAGGCGACGACCTTCATGCCGAAGGCGGACATCCGCTGGGCGACCAGAGCGCCGATGCGGCCGAGGCCGACGACGCCGAGGGTCTTCTCGGCCAGCTCGACACCCGTGTACTTGCTGCGCTTCCACTCGCCGTTCTTCAGCGCGGCATTGGCCTGCGGGATGTTGCGGGCGGTGGCGAGGATCAGACCACAGGCCAGCTCGGCGGCGGTCACGATGTTGGAGGTCGGGGCGTTGACGACCATCACGCCGGCCTTGGTGGCGGCGGAGACGTCCACGTTGTCCAGGCCGACGCCGGCTCGTGCGACGACCTTCAGCTTGTTGGCGGCGGCGATGGCCTCGGCGTCCACCTTGGTGGCGGAGCGGATCAGGATCGCGTCCACGTCGGCGATGGCCGGGAGCAGCTCCGCCCGGTCGGCGCCGTTGCAGTGCCGGATCTCGAAGTCGGGGCCGAGCGCGTCGACGGTGGCGGGCGACAGCTCTTCAGCGATGAGTACGACGGGTTTCGAGCTCACGTGAGTCCTCACATGTCCAATGCGGACGGCCGTCCCGACGGCCGCAGGCGGTGAAGAAGTGCTAGCCGCGTGGAAGACGCACGACGCTGTGGGCCTGACGCGTTTGTTGAACCGAAGTCTAGTGGCGCGGCGGAGGTCGTCTTGCGCCTCTGCGGAAGGATCACCCGTCCGGGGCTGGACGGGATGGACAACGCCTTCTGCTTCGACGTTACCCCGGGTTCGCCGAAGGGGCTGTCGTCCTGTGACGACAGCCCCTCGGCGTGAGGCTTACGCCTCCTCGTTCACCCAGCTCATGAGCTTGCGCAGCTCCTTGCCGGTGGTCTCCAGCAGGTGCTCGGCGTCCTGCTGCTTGTACTCGTTGTACTTCTTCAGACCGCCGTGGTACTCGTCCATCCAGGTCTGGGCGAAGGTGCCGTCCTGGATCTCGGCGAGGACCTTCTTCATCTCGGCCTTGGTGGCGTCGGTGATGATGCGCGGGCCGGTGACGTAGTCGCCCCACTCGGCGGTCTCGGAGATGGACCAGCGCATCTTCTCCAGGCCGCCCTCGTACATGAGGTCCACGATCAGCTTCAGCTCGTGCAGGCACTCGAAGTAGGCGATCTCCGGCTGGTAGCCCGCCTCGGTCAGCGTCTCGAAGCCGGCCTTCACCAGGGCGGCGGTGCCACCGCAGAGGACGGCCTGCTCACCGAACAGGTCGGTCTCGGTCTCCTCGGTGAAGGTGGTCTTGATGACGCCGGCGCGGGTGCCGCCGATGCCCTTGGCGTACGACAGGGCCAGCGCGAAGGCGTTGCCGGTGGCGTCCTGCTCGACGGCCGCGATGCACGGAACGCCGCGGCCCTCCTCGTACTGACGGCGCACCAGGTGGCCCGGGCCCTTCGGGGCGACCATGCAGACGTCCACGCCGGCCGGGGGCTTGATGAAGCCGAAGCGGATGTTGAAGCCGTGGCCGAAGAACAGCGCGTCGCCGTCCTTCAGGTTCGGGGCGATGTGCTCCTCGTAGACCTGGGCCTGGATGGGGTCCGGGACGAGGATCATGATGACGTCGGCCTCGGCGGCGGCCTCGGACGGCGTCACCACGCGCAGGCCCTGCTCCTCGGCCTTCGCCTTGGACTTGGAGCCCTCGTGCAGACCGACGCGGACGTCGACACCCGAGTCACGCAGCGACAGGGCGTGGGCGTGGCCCTGGCTGCCGTAACCGATGACCGCGACCTTGCGGCCCTGGATGATGGACAGGTCGGCGTCGGCGTCGTAGAACAGCTCGGCCACTTTGGGTTCTCTCCTTGAGTGCAGGTGTTGCGTCCCACCGTATGACGGCGGGGGGAAGGGAAGTCTGGGGGTCTCGGTATACGGGCGGCCCGGCTGACCGAAAGCCGCCCGTATGACGGATCAGGCGCTGCGGTCGAGGGCGCGCAGCGAGCGGTCCGTGATCGAGCGGGCGCCGCGTCCGATCGCAATGGTGCCGGACTGGACCAACTCCTTGATGCCGTACGGCTCCAGCATCTTGAGCATGGCGGACAGCTTGTCGCTGGATCCGGTGGCCTCGATGGTGACGGCCTCCGGGGAGACGTCGACGGTCTTGGCGCGGAACAGCTGGACGATCTCGACGATCTGGGAGCGGGTCTCGTTGTCGGCGCGCACCTTCACCAGAACGAGTTCGCGCTGAACGGCCTGCGACGGCTCCAGCTCGACGATCTTCAGCACGTTGACCAGCTTGTTGAGCTGCTTGGTCACCTGCTCCAGCGGAAGGTCCTCGACGTTCACCACGATGGTGATGCGGGAGATGTCGGGGTGCTCGGTGACGCCGACCGCGAGCGAGTCGATGTTGAAGCCGCGCCGGGAGAACAGGGCGGCGATCCGGGCGAGGATGCCGGGCGTGTTCTCCACCAGCACGGAGAGCGTGTGCTTGGACATGATCTCTTCGGTCTCTCTCGCTCAGTCGTCTTCGTTGTCGCCGAAGTCGGGGCGGACGTCCCGGGCGGCCATGATCTCGTCGTTGGAGGTGCCGGCGGCCACCATCGGCCACACCATCGCGTCCTCGTGGACGATGAAGTCGATGACGACCGGACGGTCGTTGATCGAGTTCGCCTCCTCGATGACCTTGTCGAGGTCGGCGGGGTCCTCGCAGCGGATCGCGTAGCAGCCCATGGCCTCCGACAGCTTCACGAAGTCGGGGATCCGGGTGCCCTGGCCGGGGGCCTTGCCGTCGTGCTCCGGGCCGGAGTGCAGGACGGTGTTGGAGTACCGCTGGTTGTAGAAGAGGGTCTGCCACTGGCGGACCATGCCGAGGGCGCCGTTGTTGATGATGGCGACCTTGATCGGGATGCCGTTCAGGGCGCAGGTGGTGAGCTCCTGGTTGGTCATCTGGAAGCAGCCGTCGCCGTCGATCGCCCAGACGGTCTTGTCGGGCGCGCCGGCCTTGGCGCCCATGGCGGCCGGGACGGCGTAGCCCATGGTTCCGGCGCCGCCGGAGTTCAGCCAGGTCGCGGGCTTCTCGTAGGTGATGAAGTGGGCGGCCCACATCTGGTGCTGGCCGACGCCCGCCGCGAAGATCGTGCCCTCGGGGGCGAGCTGTCCGATGCGCTCGATGACCTGCTGCGGGGAGAGCGAGCCGTCGTCGGGCTGGTCGTAGCCGAGCGGGTAGGTCTCGCGCCAGCGGTTCAGGTCGTTCCACCAGGCGGTGTAGTCGCCCTGGTGGCCCTCGCTGTGCTCCTTCTGGACGGCCTGGATCAGGTCGGCGATGACCTCGCGGGCGTCACCGACGATCGGCACGTCGGCGGCGCGGTTCTTGCCGATCTCGGCCGGGTCGATGTCCGCGTGGACGATCTTGGCGTACGGGGCGAAGCTGTCCAGCTTGCCGGTGACGCGGTCGTCGAAGCGGGCGCCGAGGGCGACGATCAGGTCGGCCTTCTGCAGCGCGGTGACGGCGGTGACCGCACCGTGCATGCCCGGCATTCCCACGTGCAGCGGGTGGCTGTCGGGGAACGCGCCGAGCGCCATCAGGGTGGTGGTGACGGGCGCTCCGGTGAGTTCGGCGAGGACCTTCAGCTCGGCGGTGGCCTTGGCCTTCAGGACGCCGCCGCCGACGTAGAGGACGGGCCGCTTGGCGGCGGTGATCAGCTTGGCGGCCTCGCGGATCTGCTTGGCGTGCGGCTTGGTCACCGGGCGGTAGCCGGGCAGGTCCATGACGGGCGGCCAGGAGAAGGTGGTCTGGGCCTGGAGGGCGTCCTTGGCGATGTCGACCAGGACCGGGCCGGGGCGGCCGGTGGAGGCGATGTGGAACGCCTGCGCGATCACCCGCGGGATGTCCTCGGCCTTGGTGACGAGGAAGTTGTGCTTGGTGATCGGCATGGTGATGCCGACGATGTCCGCCTCCTGGAAGGCGTCCGTGCCGATCGCCTTGGAGGCGACCTGGCCGGTGATCGCGACCAGCGGCACCGAGTCCATGTGGGCGTCCGCGATCGGCGTGACCAGGTTGGTGGCGCCGGGGCCGGAGGTGGCCATGCAGACGCCGACCCGGCCGGTGGCCTGTGCGTAGCCGGTGGCGGCGTGGCCGGCGCCCTGCTCGTGGCGGACCAGGACGTGCCGCACCCTGGTGGAGTCCATCAGCGGGTCGTAGGCGGGGAGGATCGCCCCGCCGGGAATGCCGAATACCGTGTCGGCGCCGACCTCCTCGAGAGAGCGGATGAGGGACTGCGCACCCGTGACGTGCTCGACGGGCGTCGGCTGCTGTCCTCCGGAACGGGGCCGCGGCTGCGGATGATGGGCCCCGGTGGCCTGCTCGGTCATCGGCATTCTCTTCTCGATGCTGAGGGTTTTTGCGAGTTTTGTGCGGTGTCGTACCGCGGTTCGGCAGGTGCCTGTGCAACAAAAAACCCCTCGTGCCGGAAGGCAAGCGAGGGGAGCGCGCCGGTGAGGTCGCTGGGGATTCCGGAATCGTCCTCCGGTGGGTCCCAGCTCAGCCGACGCGCTGTCCAAGTACGAGAATTCGGGTGCGCATGGCACTGACCCTCCCCCCGGCACGCACCCACTGTCAAGTGGGTGGGACGGGAGTCTCATTATGTGAGCGAAGGGCCGTCCCGCCTCCGAAGACGGCGGTCACACCACCCGTGTACACCCCCGCGGCACCGCGCGCCAGAGCCGGCTCGGCCGGGCCGTGCGGCACCGGGTAGTGGCCGGATCCGAGCGCCCGGCGCAGCCGGTACTCGTCCAGCGGACCGGAGAACGCCACGCCCTGCCCGTGGGTGCAGCCCATCGAGCGCAGGGCGGCGACCTGCTCCGGCACGTCCACGCCCTCGGCCACGGACTGCAGCCCGAGGTCGGCGGCGATCCGCAGCAGCCCACTGGTGATCTTGTGCAGCCGCGCGGACTCGACGACGCCCTCGACCAGGCCGCGGTCGAGCTTCAGCACGTCCAGCGGGAGTCTGCGCAGCGCCGTGATGGCCGGGCAGCCGGTGCCGAACCCGTCCAGCGCGATGCGTACGCCGAGCCGCCTGAGGCCGTTGAGGCGGCGCTCCAGCTCGTCCAGCGGGACGCGCGGGTCGATGTCCGACAGCTCGATGATCAGCGAGCCGGACGGCAGCCCGTGCCGGGTCAGCAGGGCCTCGACCGAGCCGACGGGCATCGAGCGGTCCAGCAGCCGGCGCGCGGTCATCCGGACGGCCACGGGCACCACGAGCCCGCTCGCGGCGCGTTCGGCTGCCTGCTCGACGGCCTCCTGGATCATCCAGCGGCCCAGCTCGGCGGCCTTGTCGCTGTCCTCGGCCACCCGCAGGAACTCGGCGGGCGTGAACAGCACCCCCTGCGAGGACCGCCAGCGCGCCTGCGCGGTGACCGACGAGATCCGGCCGTCCGCGAGCCGCACCACGGGCTGGTGCAGCAGGGTGAACTCCCCGTCGTGCAGGGCGGCGCGCAGCCGGGTGGCCAGCTCCGCCTTGCGGACGACGTCCTGCTGCATCTGCGGCTTGTACAGCACCACACGGCCCTTGCCGGCCGACTTCGCCCGGTACATCGCGAGGTCGGCGTTGCGCAGCAGCTCACCCGCGCCGAGGCCGGGCTCGGCGAAGGCGACGCCGATGGAGGCGGCGACCCGGACATCGTTGCCGTCGATGACGTACGGCTGCGACAGCTTCACCCTGAGGCGGTCGGCGAGCTCCAGGATGTTGCGTTCGCGGGCGGCCCGGTCCCGGGTGGTTCCGTCGCCGACGATCAGGGCCGCGAACTCGTCGCCGCCCAGCCGGGCCGCGGTGTCGCCCTGGCGGACCGCTTCCTGGAGTCTGCGGGCGGCCTGCACGAGGAGTTCGTCCCCGGCCTGGTGCCCGATGGTGTCGTTGACGGCCTTGAAGCCGTCCAGGTCGATGAAGAGCACCGCCGTGCCCCGCAGGGCGGCGCCCCGGTCGGAGGCGCGGCGGCCCGAGAGGGCCTGCTGGACGCGCTTGGTGAACAGCGCCCGGTTGGGCAGGTCGGTGAGCGGGTCGTGCTCGGCGTTGTGCTGGAGCTGCGCCTGGAGGCGCACGCGCTCGGTGACGTCCCGGCTGTTGAAGATCAGCCCGCCGTGGTGGCGGTTGACGGTCGACTCGACGTTCAGCCAGCCGCCGTCGCCGGACCGGAAACGGCACTCGATGCGGGTGGTGGGTTCCTCCAGTGGGCTGGCGGCGAGGAAGCGGCGCACCTCGTGCACCACGCAGCCCAGGTCCTCCGGGTGGATGAGATCGGCCAGTTCGGAGCCCACCAGTTCCTCGGCGGGGCGTCCGTAGACCCCGGCGGCGGCCGGCGAGACGTACCGGAGGATGCCGTTGGGCGCGGCGATCATGATGACGTCGCTGGAGCCCTGCACCAGGGAGCGGAAGTGGTTCTCCTTCTGCGCCAGTTCCTGGGTGAGGGTGATGTTGTCGAGCAGCATGATCCCCTGGCGCATCACCAGCGCGAGCACCACGGTGCCGCCGGTGAGCAGCACCACGCGGTCGACGCTGCGGCCGTTGAGCACGTTGTAGAGGATGCCCAGCGTGCACACCGCGGCGGCCAGGTACGGCGTGAGGGCGGCCAGCGAGCCGGTGAGCGGGCGGGTGGCCGGGTAGCGGCTGTGCTCGCCCGGCGGCACCGGTCCGTGCGGCGGGTGGCCGGCGGGACGCTGGCCGGGCACGTGCTCGTGCACCACACGGGTGTGCTGTTCCTCGGCGGGCCGGGGCGCCACCCAGGGCGCGTACGCCAGCAGCAGCGAGCCGGCGAACCAGCCCGCGTCCAGCAGCTGGCCGGAGCGGTAGCTGTGGTGCAGCAGCGGCGAGGTGAACAGGGCGTCGCACATCACGGTCAGGGCGAGCGCGCCGATCGCGGTGTTCACCGCCGGGCGGTGCGCGCCCGAGCGCCGGAAGTGCAGTGCCAGCACCATGCTGATCAGGGCGATGTCGAGCAGCGGGTAGGCCAGCGACAGCGCGGCGTGCGCGACGCCCTGGTCGCCGCCCTTGGCGGCCTGGGCCAGCGCCAGGCTCCACGACAGGGTGAGCAGCGAGCCGCCGATCAGCCAGGCGTCCAGGCCCAGGCAGACCCAGCCCGCCTTGGTCACCGGCCGCTTGGCGAGGACCAGCAGGCCCACGATGGCGGGCGGCGCGAAGCACAGGAAGAACAGGTCGGCGTAGGAGGGGCTGGGCACGGGGCGCCCCAGCACGACCTCGTACCAGCCCCAGACCAGGTTGCCCAGCGCCGCCATCGCGGAGGACAGGGCGAACAGCAGCCAGGCGGGCCGGAACCGGGCGTGGCGGCTGCGGGCGTACAGGAGGCAGGACACGGCGGCGGCTGCCGCCGCCGCGCTCAGTCCGAAGTCGCCCATGATGAGGGCCAGTTGCTCCGAGCCCCAGCCGAACGCGGAACCGACGGCGTAGGCCGCGCACACCAGGGCCAGCAGCAGCTGGGGGACCGCGGTCGGCCCGCGGTGCGCAGCGGGTGGGCGGGGACGCAGCGCCCCGGTGGCGCGCTGGGTCCGCAGCCGGGCGTCGAGGGTGGGCGAGGGCGCGTTCACCGGTCCCTCCCGGTCCGCGGCGCCGCGCCCGCGCCCCGCGGGTCCCGCTGTGCCGGGTGCGCGTGCCGCCTGCGGCTGCCGTACCGGCGGTGGTGAGGACTGTGGTTGCCGTGGTGGCCGCCATGACCGGCGTGGTGGCCGCGCCTGCGCGTGGCCGTGCGCCAGGGTCGCCGCCGGCGGCCCCGCCGAGTCGGATCGTTGGTCCATAGGCCGTGCATCGCCCGTCGCCCCCCTCGCAGTCTGAAATGTCCATCCCCGGCGCCGAACGGTGCACGGCGCAGCCCCTGTCGGGACGATACACCAGTCTCGTCACTCAGGGACATAGCTTCTCTACGCTCCGTGACCACCAGCGGGAAGCGAGTACCCACCGCGTCCGAGGGGTTGCGGAGGGTGCCCGAATCGGATTACACGCCCGCGGCGCCCGGAGCGCCAGACCTGTCGGCGCCCGTCGTAAGGATCACGTTGCGCAAGGGCTCCCGGTTCACGAAACGGCTCAACTGGTCCACCAGGAGCCGCTTGGCGCGCGGCAGGAACGCGGAGGTGGGTCCGCCGACATGGGGGCTGATCAGTACCCCCGGCGCGCGCCACAGGGGATGGGCCGGGGGCAGCGGCTCGGGATCGGTGACGTCGAGGGCCGCCGTGAGCCGGCGGCTCTCCAGCTCGCCGAGCAGCGCCTTGGTGTCGACGACGGGTCCGCGGGCCACGTTGACGAGCAGCGCGCCGTCCTTCATCCGCGCCAGGAACTGGGCGTCCACGAGCCCGCGGGTCTCCTCGGTGAGCGGGGTGGAGATCACGACGACGTCCGCCTCGGGCAGCAGCGCGGGCAGGTCGGTGAGCGGGTGCACGGGACCGCGCGCCGTGGTGCGCCTGGAGCGCGCGACGCGCGCCACCCGCGCGAGCTCGAAGGGTTCGAGCCGGTCCTCGATCGCTGATCCGATCGAACCGTAACCCACGATGAGGACGGTCTTGTCGGCCAGCGCGGGACGGAACCCGCCGAGCCACTCGCCCCGGTCCTGGGCCCGTACGTAGTCGGGGACGCCCCGCAGCGAGGCCAGGATCAGCGTGAGGGTCAGCTCCGCCGTGCTCGCCTCGTGCACGCCGCGCGCGTTGCACAGCCGCACGCCCGCGCGGACCCGGTCCAGCGCCGGCACCACGTGGTCGACACCCGCCGACAGCGTCTGGACCACCTCCAGGGACGTCATCTCCGGCAGGGGACGCTGCCCCAGCGGGGCGGGCTTCATGTAGGGGACGACGTAGAAGGCGCAGTCGGCCGGGTCCGAGGGAAAGGTTTCCGCACCGTCCCAGAAGCGGTACGTCGGCCCCTCCGGAAGCCCCTCGATCTCCTCCGGCGGGATGGGCAGCCACACGTCAGCAGTCATGGTCCGGAGGCTATGTCAGGGGCGCTCGGGCGCAGAGGTTAGGTTGGGGTGCCTGGAGAGGGAGGGTCACGACCACGTGGAGCGCAGGACGATCGGCGCGGCGGCACTCGCGGTGGGGGCCGTCGGACTCGGGTGCATGCCGATGAGCTGGGGCTACAGCACGTCCAGGCAGCGCGGTGACGAGTCGCTGAGGGCGGTGCACCGGGCCCTGGATCTGGGCTCGACACTGCTGGACACCGCCGACATGTACGGCCCCTTCACCAACGAGCTGCTGCTGGGCCGGGTGCTGAAGGAGCGGCGGGCCGACGCCTTCGTCTCGACCAAGGTCGGGCTGCTGGTGGGCGAGCAGCACATCGTGGCCAACGGGCGCCCCGGCTATGTGAAGCGCGCCTGCGACGCGTCCCTGCGGCGGCTGCAGACCGACGTCATCGACCTCTACCAGCTGCACCGCGCGGACCCCGAGGTCCCGGTCGAGGAGACGTGGGGCGCGATGGCCGAGCTGGTCCAGGCCGGGAAGGTGCGGGCGCTGGGGCTGTGCGCGGTGGGCGCGCGCGGCGGGCGCCGCGGCGGAAGCCGCCTCTACGACGGGACGATCCGCCAACTCCAGCGGGTGCAGCAGGTGTTCCCGGTGAGCGCGGTGCAGGCGGAGCTGTCGGTGTGGTCCCCGGAGGCCCTGGACACCCTGCTGCCCTGGTGCGAGGCGCGCGGGATCGGCTTCCTGGCGGCGATGCCGCTCGGCAACGGCTTCCTCACCGGCACGCTGACCCCCGGCGAGGGCTTCGAACCCGACGACATGCGTGCCCGCCATCCCCGCTTCACCGCCGAGATGATGGCCGCGAACCAGCCCATAGTGGTGGGCCTGCGCCGTATCGCCGCCCGCCACGGCGACCACGTCACCCCCGCCCAGGTCGCCCTCGCCTGGACCCTCGCCCAGGGCCGCCACGTCATCCCCGTCCCGGGCAGCAAGCAGGAACGCTGGGTCACCCAGAACGCGGCCGCCGCAGACCTGCGCCTGACCCCGGAGGACCTGGCGGAGGTGGCGGGGCTGCCGGGGGCGCAGGGCTCCTGGGAGTAGCCGAGGGCCTTCGGCCCGAGCCGTGGACCTTTCCGGGGTGAGCCCGGAATGCCCGGGTGCACCTCGGCACGAGTCCTGGACGCATGCCGCGTGAGCCCGGGACGCCCGGGTGCGGGGGCGTCGGGTGTGGTTCGAGGTCGTGGGATCCGGGAACCTGGGGCGCGCGGGCGGCGTATGACAGGGGGAAGCTGGGGTGGAGGCCGCCGCGTCGAAGGGACCGGGATCGTGCAACGTCGAGCTGTGTCGGCCGTGCTGGCCGCGGCCGCACTCGTGATGACGGCCGCGTGCTCCTCCGAGGACCGAGGAGGATCGCCGGGCGGCACCGAGAACGCCACGCCGAGTCGTCCGGCGGCGCAGGCCCCGTCCTCGGGCGGCGCGGCCGAGGAGGCACCGCCGGCGACCGGCAGCGTCAAGGTCGTCCGCACGGTCGCCGAGGGCCTGGACAGCCCGTGGGGCCTCGCCCCGCTGCCGGACGGCGACCTGCTCGTCTCCTCGCGCGACGAGGGCACGATCGTGCGCGTCGACGGCCGGACCGGGAAGACGACCGAGCTGGGCGAGGTGCCCGGTGTCTCCGCGGCCGGGGAGGGCGGCCTGCTCGGCATCGCCCTGTCCCCGGACTACGCCTCGGACCACATGGTTTACGCGTACTTCACCTCCGCCTCGGACAACCGCATCGTCCGCATGCTGCACGACGAGGACAAGCCCGCCGGGGAACAGCTCGGCGCTCCCGACACGGTCTTCAAGGGCATCCCCAAGGGCTTCGTCCACAACGGCGGCCGGATCGCCTTCGGCCCGGACAGGATGCTGTACGCCGGTACGGGCGAGAGCGGCGAGGAGGGCCTCTCCCAGGACAAGGAGTCCCTGGGCGGCAAGATCCTCCGCCTCACCCCGGAGGGCGAACTGGCCCCGGGCAACCCGTTCCCCGGCTCCCCCGTGTACTCGTACGGCCACCGCAACGTGCAGGGTCTCGCCTGGGACGGCAAACAGCGCCTGTTCGCCGCGGAGTTCGGCCAGGACACCTGGGACGAGCTGAACGCGATCAAGCCGGGCGGGAACTACGGCTGGCCCGAGGCCGAGGGCAGGTCGGACGACTCCGGCTTCGAGAACCCGGTGGCCCAGTGGTCCACCGACGAGGCCTCCCCCAGCGGCATCGCCTACGCCGAGGGCTCGATCTGGATGGCGGGCCTGCGCGGCGAGCGCCTGTGGCGTGTCCCGCTGAAGGGCACGGCGGCCGCGGCCGACCCGCAGTCCTTCCTGGAGGGCGACCACGGCCGGCTGCGCACGGTCGTCCCGGCGGGCGGCGACCGGCTCTGGCTGGTCACCAGCGAGACGGACGGCCGAGGCTCCCCCGGCGACGGCGACGACCGGATCCTGGAACTCCAGGTGAGCTGAACCCGGCACCGGGGCGCGGGGCTCAGCCCTCCTCGGGCTCCTCGTCCGCCGCCTCCGCCCCGGGTCGCCGTACGACGACCTTCCCGGAGGTGAGGTCTATCGGCCCGCGCCCGGGGTCCGCGTCACCGACGTCCTCGCGGGTCAGCTCCAGCCGGTTCTGTTCGTCGCGGGTGTGCTTGCGGCCCGGGGCGAACAATTCCTCGAAGGGGTTGAACACGGAACCTCCCTGGGCCGGCGTCCCTCCAGCGTAAACCTCACCCGGCGGGACCGGCCGGGCCGGACGGCCCAGAGGACGGCCCGGCGGGCGGCCCGGCGGACGGCCCGGTGAGGCCGGACAGGCCCGCCGGGAGCGGCTGGGGCGACCGGGGCGGCTCTGCGGAGAACAGCCCCAGCCGGTGGGCGACCGCCGCCGCCTCGCCCCGGCCGGAGACGCCGAGCTTCGCCAGGATGTTCGACACGTGGACACTGGCCGTCTTCGGGGAGATGAACAGCTCCTCGGCTATCCGGCGGTTGGTGCGCCCGGCGGAGACCAGGCGCAGCACGTCCCGTTCCCGGCTGGTCAGGCCCAGTGCCTCGGCCGGGTCGGCCGGGGCGGGGGCCTGCCCGGGGGCGTGGGTCGGAAAGAGGCGGGCGCGCTGGGCGAGCTGGGTGACGGCGTCGGCGAGCGGGCGGGCGCCGAGCCGGCCGGCGACGGCGTGGGCGAGGCGCAGCAGCTCGGCGGCACGGTCGCGGTCGTCCTCGCCGCCGGAGGCGAGCAGGGCCTCGGCGAGGCGGTGGCGGACGCGGGCGAGGTCGTAGGGACGGTCCAGCCGTTCAAAGGCGGTGACCACGTCGGACCAGGTGTCGGCGTCGGCGGTGTCCTCGGCGCGGGCCAGCTCGGCGCGGACCCACTGGTCGTGGGCGAGCCAGATGGGCGCGTTGGTGGTGAGGCGCTTGGCGGCGTCGCGGATGCGGTCGATCGCCTCCGCGCGGCCCGGGTGGGCGGCGGGCAGGGCGCGGGCGTCGGCCTCGGCGGTGGCGGCGGCGAGCAGCAGGGGCCAGCCGTAGCGGTGGGTGCCGGGCGGGAAGCCGGCCTCCGCGGTGGCGCGGAGTTCGGCGCGCAGGTCGAGGATGCGGCCCTCAGCGGCGGCGATGCCGACGCTGATGTCGGCGAGCGGGAGGGACTGCTGGGGCATGGGGTCGTGGCTGCCGAAGTAGCCGTAGGCGGCGGCGAGTCGGCGCGCGGCCTCGGCCACGTCGCCCCGGCCCAGGGCGACCCGGGCGAGGCACATGGTGCCGGTGCCCTGCGGTTTGGCGTTCTGGCCGCGCCGCTGGGCGTTCTCGGCGGCCCGGGCGGCCTCGTCCCAGCGGCCCAGGGAGTACAGCGAGTCGGAGAGGTTGGCCCAGACCCAGGCCTCGGTGTTGAGCAGGCCGTAGGCGCGGCTGTGCGCGACGCCCTCTTCGAGCAGCGGGACGGCTTCGCGGGAGCGGCCCACGGACTCCAGCTCGGAGGGCAGGTTGACGTAGGCGCGGCCCGCGACGTACGACATGCCCTCGGCGAGGGTGCGGTCCTTGACCTCGTACATCACCGCGAGCCCGGCCTCGGTGTCGCCGGAGTCGACCATGAGGCCGCCGAGGGTGAGGCGGGCGTTCAGCTCGGTCTCGCGGGCGCCGACCATCCGGGCGTACTCCACCGCGCGTTCGGCCGCGGGGAAGGCCTGCGGGCCCGGGGCGCGCAGCATGAGCCAGCCGGCGACGGCGGCCAGGACGTCGGCGTGCACCTGGGACGGCGGCTGACCGCGGACGAGGTCCTGGGCGGTGGCGAGTTCCTTCCAGCCGTCGCCGCGGGCCTGGCTCTGCACGAGCTGGGCGCGCTGGACCCAGAACCAGGCGGCGCGCAGCGGGTCGGGCTCTTCCTCCAGCAGGGCCAGGGCCCGCTTGGTGATCTTCAGGGCGCGTTCGCGTTCGCCGCAGAGCCGGCCGGCGACGGCGGCCTCGGCCATCAGGTCGAGGTAGCGCAGCGGGGCGGTCTCCGGGTCGCCGCCGCAGGGGGGATAAACCTCGGTGTGGTCGGCGGGGCGCAGGGTGGCGCGGGTCTCCTCGGGGGCGGCGTCCCACAGCTCCATCGCGCGTTCCAGGAGCCGGAGTTGTTCGGCGTAGGCGTGGCGGCGGCGGGCGGCGGAGGCGGCGTCGAGGACGGCGGGGAGGGCCTTGGCGGCGTCGTGGGCGTGGTACCAGTAGCTGGCCAGCCGGGTGACGCGCTGGTCGGCGGGGACGAGCGCCGGGTCGGCCTCCAGGGCCTCGGCGTAGCGGCGGTTGAGGCGGGTGCGCTCGCCGGGCAGCAGGTCGTCGCCGACGGCCTCGCGGACCAGGGAGTGGCGGAAGCGGTAGCCGTCGCCGGCCGGGGTGGGGAGCAGGAGGTGGGCGTTGACGGCGGCCCGCAGCGCCTCGTCGAGGTCGTCCTCGGCGAGCCCCGCGACGGCGGCGAGCAGCGGGTGTTCGACGGTGGAGCCGCCCTCGGCGACGATCCGGGCGACCCGCTGGGCGCTCTCGGGCAGCGCCTCGACCCGCACGAGGAGGAGGTCGCGCAGGGAGTCGGTGAGGCCCGTGTGGCAGCCCTCGTGGGCGGCGACGGCCAGTTCCTCGACGAAGAAGGCGTTGCCGTCGGAGCGTTCGAAGATGTCGTCGACGTGGGCGGGGTCGGGTTCGGCGGCGAGGATGCCGGCGATCTGGCGACCGACCTCGGCGCGGGTGAAGCGGGCGAGTTCGAGGCGGCGGACGGTGCGCAGCCGGTCGAGTTCGGCGAGCAGGGGGCGCATCGGGTGGCGGCGGTGGATGTCGTCGGAGCGGTAGGTGGCGAGGACGACGAGGCGGCCGGTGCGGAGGGTGCGCAGGAGGTAGGAGAGGAGGTGGCGGGTGGAGGTGTCGGCCCAGTGCAGGTCCTCGAGGGCGAGGACGACGGTGCGGTCGGCGGAGACGCGTTCCAGGAGACGGGCGGTGAGTTCGAAGAGGCGGGCCACACCCTCCTCGTCGTCGTGCCGGCCGGCGCCGACCTCGCCCAGTTCCGGCAGCAGCCGGGCCAGTTCCTCCTCCTGGCCCGCGACCGCGGCGGCCACGGCGTCCGGCAGGGCGCGGCGCAGGGTGCGCAGGGCGGTGGAGAACGGCGCGAAGGGCAGTCCGTCGGCGCCGATCTCGACGCAGCCGCCGAGCGCGACGACGGCGCCCGCGCGGGCGGCGACGGCGGCGAACTCCTCGACGAGCCGGGTCTTGCCGACACCCGCCTCCCCGCCGAGGAGCAGCGCCTGCGGCTCACCCGCGGCGGCACGCGCGAGCGCGTCGCTCAGCGCCCTCAACTCCTCGGCACGACCGACGAACACCGGACTGACGGAACTGGTCTCCACGGCGCAGAGCATCGCACGGGGGTCTGACACCGCGGCACCGGTTTTCCCGTGGTTGGCGGAAAGGACAGGGAGGACAGGGAGGGTGGGGAGGACGGCCGACAGCCGACGCGGGTTCGGCCCGGCGCCCGCGGGCGGGGCGCCGGGCCGGGTGGACGAGTCGGTGGTGGGGTGGGTGGACGCAGCGGCAGGCCCCGCGGACGCGTCAGCCGCCGACCGGCCGGACGCCCTGGTACCGGACCGGACGGACACGCCGGCGCCGAGCGGGGCGGACGCTTCAGCCGCGGGCCGGGCTGACGCCTCGGTGCCGAGCCGGGCGGACGCGACGGCGGGCCCCGCGGACGCGTCAGCCGCCGGCCGGGCGGACGCCTCGGCGCCGAGCAGGGCGCCAGAGCGACGAGCCGGCCCCGGATGGGCCGCCCCGGTCACGCGGTGCGTGGGAAGCGGGAGCGGCGGGGGCGGGGGCTATGGGACTCGGTCTCGGCGGTGCGTAGGGCGGCTTCCCGGCGGGCCGCGCGGTTGCGCCGGGCGACCTCGCGGGCCAGGCGCTCCTGCTCGGCCTGACGGATGAGCTCGGCGGAGCGGAACTGCGGCAGGTCGTGCGCGTACATGGTCTCTCCCAGGAGATCGAAGGGTTCGGTCATCGCTCGCTGCGATGCCTCAACCTTCGTCTCCCAGGGGGGTCCGGCACATCGGGAGAGTGCCGCATCTCGGGGGCCGGGTGGTGCCTTAGACGGGCGTACGGGGCCCGGGTCGCGCCGTAAGGCCCCTAAGCCGACGGCAGCCCCAGCAGTACGTCGGTGTACTTCAGGACGGCCAGCAGCAGGCCGACGACGCCGAGGGAGATGCCCGCCCACGCGACCGACTTGATCCAGGGGGCCTGCGGCCCGCCGGGGACGCCGAACGCGGGCCGGACGAGAACCACTGCGCCGACGATCAGCGCGGCCAGCGCGAAGAGGCCCGCCCACAGGGCGGTGGCCCGCCAGGCGTCGCCGTAGCCCGCCTCGACCATGGCCGCCACGCTGGAGGACGACGACGTCTCCAACTGGCCGATCAACGACTCCCGCGCGGAGGCCAGCGTGCCGACCCAGCCGCCGGTCAGCGAGACGACACCGAGGGCGGCGGACACGACGGCCCCGGCGCCCTGCCCGACCCCGGAGGGGCCCTCGGCGACTCGCTCTTCCTCAGGGGCCGCCTCGGCCTCCCTCACCTCGTCGTTCGTCGCGTCCTGCGCGGTCGTCGGCTCGGTCTCGTCCACAGTCTCGGTAGCCATGCCCCGCACCGTACGGACGGAGTCTGAGAGCCGCCTTAACGATCGTCGCGGGCGGCCCGCCACTCGGGGGCGAGGACCGACCAGATCTCCATGTCGTGCCGTACGCCGTGGTGGAGGTAGCTCTGGCGCTGGACGCCGTCCCGGGTCATCCCGAGGCGCCGGGCGACGTTCAGGCTCGCCTGGTTGCCCGCGGCGGCGATCCACTCCACGCGGTGGATGCCGCGTTCCTCGACGGCCCAGTCGATCAGCACCCGCATCGCGCGGGTGACCAGCCCGCGCCCGGTGCCGGCGGGTTCCAGCCAGCAGCCGACCTCGCAGGTGCCCCGGTCGGCGTCGAAGTTCAGGACGAGGACGCCGCCGACGAGCGTGCCGTCCAGCCAGATGCCGTGCAGGGAGCGGTTGTCGGCGGCGCGCCCGTCGGCGTACCGCTGGAGCAGTTCGCGCGCGCCGGCCACGTCGGTGGCCTGCTCGCCGAAGGGGACGAAGCGGTTGATGAACTCCCTGCCGCGGTCCAGGTGGTTCAGGAACTCCTCGGCGTGCCAGGGCTCCAGGGGGCGCAGTTCGGCTCCGTCGTCACCGAGGGATATCGCGTACATCGGGCTGGCGCTCCTTGTGCGGTACGTCAAACGACGTCCGTGAGCCTTTCACGTCCGGCGTCGACATCCGCGAGCTTTTCCCGCTCGGGGCGGCACTCGGGCGGTTCGATGCTGATGCGCGGCAGGCGCCGGTCCAGCCAGCGCGGCAGCCACCAGTTGGCGCCGCCGAGCAGATGCATCAGCGCGGGCACCAGGAGCGTACGCAGCACGAAGGCGTCCAGGGCGACGGCGGCGGCGAGGGCGATCCCGAACATCGCGATCACCCGGTCACCGCTGAGCACGAACGCGAGGAAGACCGAGATCATGATCACGGCGGCCGAGTTGATCACCCGGCTGGTCTCGGCGAGCCCGATCCGCACGGCGCGCCGGTTGTCGCCGGTCTCCAGCCACTCCTCGTACATCCGGCTGACCAGGAAGACCTGGTAGTCCATGGAGAGTCCGAAGAGCACCGACACCATGATCACCGGCAGGAACGGCTCGATGGGGCCCGCGCGGCCGAGGCCGAGCAGTTCGCTGCCCCACCCCCACTGGAATATCGCCACGACCACGCCGAAGGCGCCGGCGACGGCGGCGACGTTCATCGCGGCGGCCTTCAGGGGGATGCCGATCGAGCGGAAGGCGAGCAGGAGCAGCAGGCAGCCCAGGCCGATGACGACGCCGACGAACAGCGGCAGCTTGCCGACGATCAGGTCGGCGAAGTCGTCGTAGCCGGCCGTGACGCCGCCGACGTGCAGGTCGAGGGAGGTGCCGGTCTCCGCGCGGGGCAGCACCTCGGTGCGCAGGCGGTCCACCAGCTCGCTGGTCCGCTCGGACTGCGGGGAGGATTCGGGTACGACGGTGAGGTACGCGGTGTCGCCGCCGGCGTCGAAGGTCACGGGGGTCGCGGAGGCGACGCCCTCGGTGGCGCGCAGGGTGGCGTCGAGGTTGTCGAGGGCGAGCCGGTCCTCGGCGCCGTGGACCTCGGTGACGAGGGTGAGGGGGCCGTTCACGCCGGGGCCGAAGCCGTCGGCGAGGAGGTCGTAGGCCTGCCGGGTGGTGGCCGTCTCCGGGTCGTTGCCCTGGTCGGAGGTGCCCAGGTGGAGGGAGAGGGTGGGCAGGGCGAGCAGGGTCATCACGGCGAGCGCGAGCGCGCCGAGCTTCCTGGGGTGCCGTTCGACGAACGCGGACCAGCGGGCGGCGAACCCGGTGGGCAGCTCGGGCTCGGGGCCGTGCTCGGCGAGCCTGCGGCGTTCGCGGCGGCTGAGGGCGCGGGTGCCGGTCAGGGACAGCAGGGCGGGCAGCAGGGTGACGGAGGCCGCGACGGTGAGGACGACGGTCAGCGAGGCGGCGATGGCGACGCCGTTGAGGAAGCCGAGCCGCAGGATCAGCATGCCCAGCAGGGCGATGCACACGGTGGCGCCCGCGAAGACGACCGCGCGGCCCGTGGTCGCGACGGCGCCGGTGATCGCCTCGGTGACGCTCAGCCCGCGTTTCAGGCCTCGCCGGTGGCGGGTGACGATGAACAGCGCGTAGTCGATGCCGACGCCCAGGCCGATCAGCACGCCCAGCATGGGCGCGAAGTCGGCGACCGTCATGACGTGGCCGAGCAGCACGATCCCGGCGTAGGCGGTGCCCACGCTGACCAGCGCGGTGGCGATGGGCAGCAGGGAGGCGGCGAGCGAGCCGAAGGCGAGGAACAGCACGACGGCGGCGACGACCACGCCGACCACCTCGGCGAGGTGCCCGCCGGAGGACTCGGTGAGCGCGACCGCGCTGCCGCCCAGCTCCACCCGGAGCCCGTCGCCCTCGGCCGCCTTCGCCGTGTCGACGACGGCCCGCGCCTCGGCGGTGTCGATGTCGTCGGCCTGGTCCTCGAAGGTGACGGTGGCGTACGCGGTACGGCCGTCCTCGCTGATCCGGCCGGCGCCGTGGCCGTCGTAGGGGCCGGTGACGGAGGCCACGCCCGGCAGGTCGGCGATCTTCGCGAGCGTCCGGGTCATGGTCTGCTCGACGTCCGCCGCGCGGACGGTGCCCTCGTCGGTGTGCCAGACGATCGTGTCGCTGTCACCGCCGAGATCCGGGAACCCTTCCGCCAGCAGCTCTCCGGCGCGGCCGGACTCGGTGCCGGGGACCTTGTAGTCGTTCGAGTACGCCGTGCCCGCGACGAACGCCCCCGCGCTCACCCCGGCCAGGGCGAGGACCCAGAGCAGAACAGCGACGAGGCGGTGCCGGACACACCAGCGTGCAAGGGCTGCCACGAACGTGCTCCCAGGTGGTGACGTGTGGATCTTTGGTCGGGAACAAGTCGTTCATGAGATGAACGGCCCGCAAAGAACGTATGAGCTATGCGGAGCCACTCTTACAGGCAGAAATGATCGTTTGGCCGATTCGTGTGCTTATTCACACGTCGGTGAACTCGCGTAGCGTCCATCAGTCGAACTGGTCGCCCACCGCCATCACCATCACGCCGGCGATCAGCAGCCACAGCGCGCGGCGGGTGCGGCCCCGGGAGCCCAGGACGGCGGCGAGGGCGCACACGGCGGCGCCCAGGGCGTAGGCGGCCGGGACGAGGGCCGGGGCGGGGTCGGTCAGGCGCAGTCCGGACGCGGCGAGCCCCGCGAGGGTCAGCAGGGCCCCGGCTCCGGTGGCGGTCCAGCGGGCCCGCCGCGCCTCGGTCATCTCCTCGGCTATCTCGGAAGGCGTGTCGGAATCAGGGCGTCCACTCATGGCGCGGGAGCGTAGCGCGTGCGTCTTCGCGTACGCCGAGGGGGATGCGCCGTGGCCGACGCATCCCCCTCGGGTGGTGAGAAACGGGCTCAGCCCTCGCTGACGCCCAGCTTCTGAAGGATCAGCTCCTTGACGCGCGCCGCGTCGGCCTGGCCGCGGGTGGCCTTCATGACCGCGCCGACCAGGGCGCCGGCCGCGGCCACCTTGCCGCCGCGGATCTTGTCCGCGATGGCCGGGTTGCCCGCGATCGCCTCGTCGACGGCGGCGGTCAGCGCGCCCTCGTCGGAGACGACCTTCAGGCCGCGCTTGTCGACGACCTCGTCCGGGGCGCCCTCGCCCGCGAGGACGCCCTCGATGACCTGACGGGCCAGCTTGTCGTTCAGGTCGCCCTTCGCGACCAGCTCGGCGACCCGGGCGACCTGCGCCGGGGTGATCGCCAGCTCGTCGAGTGCCTTGCCGGACTCGTTGGCGCTGCGCGCCAGCTCGCCCATCCACCACTTGCGGGCGGAGGCGGCGTCGGCACCGGCGTCGATCGTGGCGACGATCAGGTCCAGCGCGCCGGCGTTGAGGATCGCCTGCATGTCGGTGCCGGAGATCCCCCACTCCTCGCGGAGCCGGTTGCGGCGGACCAGCGGCAGCTCCGGCAGACCGGCGCGCAGCTCCTCGACCCACTCGCGGGTCGGGGCGACCGGCACCAGGTCGGGCTCCGGGAAGTACCGGTAGTCCTCGGCCTCCTCCTTCACGCGGCCCGAGGTGGTGGAGCCGGTGTCCTCGTGGAAGTGGCGGGTCTCCTGCACGATCGTGCCGCCGGAGGACAGCACGGCCGCGTGGCGCTGGATCTCGTAGCGGGCCGCGCGCTCCACGGACCGCAGCGAGTTCACGTTCTTGGTCTCGGAGCGCGTGCCGAACTTCTCGCCGCCCTTCGGCATCAGCGACAGGTTCACGTCACAGCGCATCTGGCCCATCTCCATGCGGGCCTCGGAGACACCGAGGGCGCGGATGACCTCGCGCAGCTCACGGACGTACGCCTTGGCGACCTCCGGAGCGCGCTCGCCCGCGCCGACGATCGGCTTGGTGACGATCTCGATGAGCGGGATGCCCGCGCGGTTGTAGTCGAGCAGGGAGTGGGACGCGCCGTGGATGCGGCCGGTGGCGCCGCCGACGTGGGTCGACTTGCCGGTGTCCTCCTCCATGTGGGCGCGCTCGATCTCCACGCGGAAGGTCTCGCCGTCCTCCAGCTGCACGTCGAGGTAGCCGTTGAAGGCGATCGGCTCGTCGTACTGGGAGGTCTGGAAGTTCTTCGGCATGTCCGGATAGAAGTAGTTCTTCCGGGCGAAGCGGCACCATTCGGCGATCTCGCAGTTCAGCGCGAGGCCGATCTTGATGGCGGACTCGACGCCGGTCGCGTTGACGACCGGGAGCGCGCCGGGCAGGCCGAGGCAGACCGGGCAGGTCTGGGTGTTCGGGTCGGCGCCGAGCGCGGTCGAACAGCCGCAGAACATCTTGGTCTTGGTGCCGAGTTCGACATGGACCTCGAGGCCCATGACGGGGTCGTACGACGCCAGCGCGTCCTCGTACGACACCAGGTCGGTCGTGGTGGTCACGGTGAAACTTCCCTCTCAGCCCAGCAGGACGTCGTCGTCGCCCAGCCGCTTCAGCTCGCGGTAGAGGATGGCGAGGCCGGTGACGATGGCGGCGGCCGACACGGCGGCGTCGACCAGGCGGAGCGTGTCGCTCTCGGCGCGGGCGAGCTTCGCCTGCTTGGCGACGCTGAGCGCGCCGAACGCGGTGGTGGCCATGGACAGGTACAGGCCGTTCTTGGACTTCTTGAAGCCCTTGGCCTTCGACAGCTTGCTCACAGCGACGGAGCCTCCTCGAGAAGCGGGTGGCCCCACTTTTCCACGAAGGCGGCCTCGACGGCGGCGCCGACCTTGTAGAGCCGGTCGTCCTTCATCGCCGGGGCGATGATCTGCAGGCCCACCGGGAGGTTGTCCTCCGGGGCGAGGCCGCAGGGCAGCGACATGGCCGCGTTGCCCGCCAGGTTGGTCGGGATGGTGCACAGGTCCGCGAGGTACATCGCCATCGGGTCGTCGGCGCGCTCGCCGATCGGGAAGGCGGTGGTCGGGGTCGTCGGGGAGACGATCACGTCGACCTGCTCGAACGCCTTCTCGAAGTCCTGCTTGATGAGCGTACGGACCTTCTGGGCGGAGCCGTAGTACGCGTCGTAGTAGCCGGAGCTGAGCGCGTACGTGCCGAGCATGATGCGGCGCTTGACCTCGGGGCCGAAGCCCGCCTCGCGGGTGAGGGAGGTGACCTCCTCGGCGGAGTGCGTGCCGTCGTCGCCGGTCCGCAGGCCGTAGCGCAGGCCGTCGAAGCGGGCGAGGTTGGAGGAGCACTCGGAGGGGGCGATCAGGTAGTACGCCGACAGGGCGAGGTCGAAGGACGGGCAGTCCAGCTCGACGATCTCGGCGCCCAGCTCCTTCAGCAGCGCGACGGACTCGTCGAACCGCTGGATGACGCCGGCCTGGTAGCCCTCGCCGCGGAACTGCTTGACCACACCGACGCGCATGCCGGCGACCGAGCCGTTGCGGGCGGCCTCGACGACCGGCGGGACCGGCGCGTCGATGGAGGTGGAGTCGAGCGGGTCGTGCCCGGCGATCACCTCGTGCAGCAGCGCCGCGTCCAGGACCGTACGGGCGCACGGACCGCCCTGGTCGAGGGAGGACGAGAAGGCGACCATGCCGTAGCGGGACACCGCGCCGTACGTCGGCTTCACGCCGACCGTGCCGGTGACGGCGGCCGGCTGGCGGATGGAGCCGCCGGTGTCGGTGCCGATGGCGAGCGGCGCCTCGAAGGAGGCGAGCGCGGCGGAGGAACCGCCGCCGGAGCCGCCGGGGATCCTGGTGAGGTCCCAGGGGTTGCCGGTCGGGCCGTAGGCGCTGTTCTCGGTGGAGGACCCCAT
Organism: Streptomyces sp. NPDC052773; assembly: GCF_044547145.1. Classification (NCBI taxonomy): domain Bacteria; kingdom Bacillati; phylum Actinomycetota; class Actinomycetes; order Kitasatosporales; family Streptomycetaceae; genus Streptomyces; species Streptomyces sp. NPDC052773. The sequence continues at coordinate 274,228 of NZ_JBITZX010000009.1, forward strand.
GGCGAACTCGTCCATGTTGGTCTTGCCGAGGATGACGACGTCGGCGGCCTTCAGCTTCTGCGTGACCGTCGCGTCGTACGGCGGGATCCAGCCCTCGAGGATCTTCGAACCGACGGTCGTCGGGACGCCGACGGTGGTGAAGATGTCCTTGAGCGCGAGGGGGACGCCGGCCAGCGGGCCGAGCTTCTCGCCGCGCTCGCGCTTGGCGTCGACGGCGCGGGCCTGGGCGAGGGCGCCCTCACGGTCGACGTGCAGGAAGGCGTGCACCTTCTCGTCGACGGCCTCGATCCGGGCCAGGTGCGCCTCGGTGACCTCGACGGCGGTCAGCTCGCCGGAAGCGATCTTCGCGGCGATCTCGGCCGCGGTGAGCTTGATGATGTCCGTCATGGCGGATTACTCCTCCCCCAGGATCTGCGGCACCTTGAAACGCTGCTGCTCCTGGGCCGGGGCGCCGGAGAGCGCCTGCTCGGGGGTGAGCGACGGGCGGACCTCGTCCGGGCGCATGACGTTCGTCAGCGGGAGCGGGTGCGAGGTCGGCGGTACGTCTTGGTCGGCGACCTCGCTGACGCGGGCGACCGCGCCGATGATGTCGTCCAGCTGTCCCGCGAAGTGGTCGAGCTCTTCGGGCTTCAGCTCCAGACGCGCCAGCCGGGCGAGGTGGGCGACCTCCTCGCGCGTGATGCCAGGCATGCAGCGATCCTCTGGGGTGAGTGTGAGTGTTTTGGCCCAATCCTATGGGGCGCCGCCCCGTGTCCGTGAAACGGTTTCCCCAGGGTGCCGGGCGAGGGACGGCACGGGCCCCACCTCAGGGGCGCGAGGACCGCGTGCGCGCGCATGAGCCGACGGCACCCGTCCCCACTCAGGGGCGCGGGGAACTGCGCGACCGGCCACACCCGACCCGCACCCGTCCGACGACCGGACCCGGCACTCCCCCTACTCGTCCGCCGCCGCGGGCAACGCCGCAGGCAACGCTGCCGCCGGCCGCTGCCACCCCCGCGACCCCCGGGCCCGCAGCCACGCCGTGGTCTCCTCCGGCGGCATCGCCGCGGCGACCAGCCACCCCTGCACCGCGTCGCACCCGAGATCCCGCAGACGCTCCCACGTCTCGTCGTCCTCCACGCCCTCGGCGACGACCAGCAGTCCCAGGGAGTGGGCCAGATCGACCGTGCACCGCACGATCTCCGCGTCCTCGGTGTCGACGGCGAGCCGGGCGACGAACGACCGGTCGATCTTCAGCTCGCTGACCGGGAGGCGGCGCAGATGGACGAGGGAGGAGTAGCCGGTGCCGAAGTCGTCGAGGGACATCTTCACGCCGTGGCCGGTGAGCCCGGCGAGCGTGTCGGCGGCGCGCTGCGGGTCCTCCAGGAGGACGTGTTCGGTGATCTCGAGCTGGAGCGCCCCGGCCGGGACGCCGTGGCGGGCCAGGCGGGCGGCGACGGAGCCGGCGAAGCCGGGGGTGTGGACGTCGCGCGGGGAGACGTTGACGGCGACCGGGACGAACAGGCCCTGGGAGCGCCACTCGGCGACCTGGCCGAGCGCGGTCTCCAGCACGTACTCGGTGAGGTGGGGCATCAGCCCGGAGGATTCGGCGATCGCAATGAACTCGTCCGGCGGCACCTTGCCGCGCTCGGGATGCACCCAGCGGACCAGCGCCTCAAGGCCGGCCACCTGGCCGTCGAAGCGGACCTTCGGCTGGTAGTGCAGCTGGACCTCGTGGGCGTCCAGCGCCCGGCGCAGATCGGCGAGGAGGCCGAGCCGGTCGGGGGTGTTCGAGTCGCGCTTGGATTCGTAGACCTCGACGCCGGTGCGGTCCCGTTTCGCCTGGTACATGGCGACGTCCGCGCGGCGCAGCATGCCTTCCGCGTCGAGCGCGTGGTCGGGGAAGACGGCGACGCCGGCGCTGGCCTCCAGGACGAGGGTGAGTCCGTCGAGGTCGAGCGGGGAGCTGAGCGCGGCGACCAGGCCGCGGGCGATCCGGGTGGCCGAGGTGGTGGAGTCGGCCACCGGCAGTAAGACGGCGAACTCGTCCCCGCCCAGCCGGGCGACCTCCGCGCCGCGCGGCAGGGCCAGCCGCAGCCGGTCGGCGGTCTGGAGCAGCAGCCGGTCACCGGCCAGATGACCGAGGGTGTCGTTGACCGATCGGAAGCGGTCGAGGTCGATCAGCATCAGGGCGGCCCGGGCGCCGATGCGTTCGGCGTCGTCGAGGGCGGTCCAGATGCGTTCCAGCAGCCACTGCCGGTTGGGCAGTCCGGTGAGCGGGTCGCGCAGCTGCTCCTCGGCGCGGGCCCGGGCTATCCACAGGGTGGAGTCGAGCGCGATGAGCGGGATGGAGAACAGCGGCAGCAGGATCGGCTTGGCGACGGCGACGACGCAGACCAGCGGGGCGATGCCGAGCAGCGCGATCGCGACGAGGCTCTGCCGGACCAGGGCGGTGCGGGCGACGGTGGGCAGGCCGCCGGCGCGGGGCGCGTGCAGGTACCACAGCAGGATGCGGGTCGTCAGGAGGTACGCGGCGGCGACCACCACCACCTCGGGGGCGGTGTAGAGGTCCCAGGTGTCCGGGTTCCAGGGGGCCTCGACGGACGGCACCCGGCCGAAGGCGGCGAGGACCAGGGCGCCGGCGCCGATGCCGAGGATGTCCACCGCGCCGTGCAGGACGCCCTGCCGCCAGCGGTGGCGCCGGGCTATGCCGACCAGCACGACGACGGTGAGGCTGACCATGCCGGCCGGCAGCCAGCCGTAGAGCAGCAGCACGGCGAGGGTGAGGGCGGCGCCGGAGCCGGTGCCGCCCCACCAGCGGGCGCGGCCCAGCATGACCAGGTGGCCGACGACGATGCCGGTCAGGACGGCCAGCGACCAGCCGGCCGTGCCGGACGGGAAGAGCGCGTCATGGCCGGTGAAGGCCCGCAGGAAGCCGACGCCGAGCGCGAACCCGGCGGCGGCGACGACGGCCGCGGGCAGCGCGGGCCAGGACAGGTGCCGTTCGCCGTCGGTCCCCGGGTCGCCTCCCGGCAGGCCGGTGCCGCGCCCGGTCAGGGGCGCGGTGTCGGTGCCGTCCGCGGTCGCGGACGTTCCGGGAGCACGCTCCTGCGTGCCCGCGCCCCGGGCCGGCCGGCGGCCTGCTCGCCAGACGCCGGCCAACCGGCGCAGCCATGAATCCGGGGCGGCGCTCTCGGTCGGTTCCATTCCCGTCCCTCTCACAGCCGGCGGTGCCCACGCCACGCGGCCCGATGCCCGACAACCTTCAGCGGCGCCGCGTTGGAAAATCCTTCCCCGTGCCCGTCACGAGCAGGGAATGCCCCAACCGCAGCTGGGCACGGCAGGCGCACATCTCAACAGTAGGCCGCAGAAGGCTTCCACGGGCAGCGGTCGTCGACGGTTGCCCGAATGCGCCCCGGCCGCCCGTATGCATCTGATATGCGCCGATCGGGTGGCCTTCAACCGCTACTCCTCGACCGGAAGTGCGACCTCCGACGCCGCCTCAGGCCCCTGTTCGAGCAGGACGTTGAAGCCGTCCTCGTTCAGGACCGGCACCTTGAGCTGCATCGCCTTGTCATATTTCGAGCCGGGGTTGTCACCCACAACGACGAATGAGGTCTTCTTCGACACCGATCCGGTCACCTTGGCGCCCCTGCTCTGCAGGGCGTCCTTGGCGCCGTCGCGGGTGAAGTGCTGGAGGGTGCCGGTGACGACCACCGTCAGGCCCTCCAGGGGGCGCGGCCCCTCGTCCTCGCCGGTGCGCTCGTCCTCCATGCGGACGCCGGCCGCCCGCCACTTGCGGATGATCTCCTGGTGCCACTCCTCGGCGAACCACTCCTTGAGGGAGGCGGCGATGATCGACCCGACCCCCTCGGTGGCCGCCAGCTCCTCCTCGGTCGCCTGTTCGATGCGTTCGATGGAGCGGAACTCCCGGGCCAGCGCCTCGGCGGCGACCGGGCCGACATGACGGATGGACAGACCCGTGAGGATCCGCGCCAGCGGGCGCTGCTTGGCGGCGGCGATGTTCTCCAGCATCGCGAGGGCGTTCTTCTTGGGTTCGCCCTGCTGGTTGGCGAAGACCGTGACGACCTTCTCCTCGCCCGTCTTCGGGTCCCGCTTGGGCAGGCCGCTGTCCTGGTCGAGGACGTACGCCTTGATGGGCAGCAGGTCCTCGACGGTGAGGTCGAACAGATCGCCCTCGTCCTTCAGCGGCGGATCCTCCGGCTCCAGCGGCTTGGTGAGCGCGGCGGCGGCGACGTAGCCGAAGTGCTCGATGTCCAGCGCCTTGCGGCCCGCGAGATAGAACAGACGTTCACGAAGCTGGGCGGGGCACGTACGTGAGTTCGGGCAGCGCAGGTCGACGTCGCCCTCCTTCATCGGCCGCAGCGGCGTCCCGCACTCCGGGCACTCGGCCGGCATCACGAACTCGCGCTCGCTGCCGTCCCGCAGGTCGACGACCGGACCCAGGATCTCCGGGATGACGTCACCGGCCTTGCGCAGCACGACGGTGTCCCCGATGAGCACGCCCTTGGCCTTGACCACGTCCTGGTTGTGCAGGGTGGCGAACTCCACCTCCGAGCCCGCGACCGTCACCGGCTCCACCTGCGCGTACGGCGTGACGCGGCCCGTGCGGCCCACGCCCACGCGGATGTTGACGAGCTTGGTGTTGACCTCCTCCGGCGCGTACTTGTACGCGATCGCCCAGCGGGGCGCGCGGGAGGTGGAACCCAGCCGGCCCTGGAGCGGGATCTCGTCGAGCTTGACGACCACGCCGTCGATCTCGTGCTCCACGGAGTGGCGGTTCTCGCCGTAGTACGCGATGAACTCCCGTACGCCGTCGAGGTCGTCGACCACCTTGTTGTGCCGGGAGGTGGGCAGGCCCCAGGTGCGCAGCAGGTCGTACGCCTCGGACAGGCGGGTCAGGCCGGTGAAGCCCTCCAGGGCGCCGATGCCGTGCACCACCATGTGCAGCGGGCGGGTGGCGGTGACGCGGGGGTCCTTCTGGCGCAGTGAACCGGCGGCGGCGTTGCGGGGGTTGGCGAAGGGCTTGTCGCCGGCGGCGATCAGACGGGCGTTCAGCCCCTCGAACTTCTCCATCGGGAAGTAGACCTCGCCGCGGATCTCCACCAGGTCCGGGACGCGGTCGCCCTTCAGCCGGTCGGGGATCTCCGCGATCGTCCGCACGTTCGGCGTGATGTCCTCGCCGGTGCGGCCGTCGCCGCGGGTGGCGGCGCGGGTCAGACGGCCGTGCTCGTAGGTGAGGTTGACGGCCAGGCCGTCGACCTTCAGCTCGCACAGGAAGTGGTGCGGGGCGCTGCCGACGTCCTTGTGCACGCGCTCGGCCCAGGCGGCCAGCTCCAGGTCGTCGAAGGCGTTGTCCAGCGACAGCATGCGCTGGCGGTGCTCGACGGAGGTGAACTCCGTCTCGTACGCCCCCGCGACCTTCTGGGTCGGCGAGTCCGGCGTGCGCAGCTCCGGATACTCCTCCTCCAGGGCCTCCAGGGAGCGCAGGAGCCGGTCGAACTCCGCGTCGCTGATGACGGGAGCGTCCTTCACGTAGTACCGGAAGCGGTGCTCCTCGATCTGCTCAGCGAGCTGCGCGTGCTTGTCCCGTGCCTCGGTGGGCACCGTGCTCTCCGCCTGCTTGTCGCCGGCCACCGTGTTGTCCTCCCGTTACTCAGGGTTGTCCGCGAGGGATCTCGCCGCCCGGACGCAGTGGGCGAGGGCCCGGCGCGCGTACTCGGGGGAAGCGCCCGCGAGTCCGCACGTCGGCGTGACCGTGACCGCCTCCGCGAGAAGCGCTGGTGACAGCCCCAGTCTGCGCCACAGCGTCCTGACACCCATGACGCTACCGGCAGGGTCTGACAATCGGCCGTCCGTGCTCGGGACGACACCGGCGAAGAGCCGCGTGCCGCCCTCCACCGCCTCGCCGATCGCCTCGTCGTCACGCTCGGTGAGCAGCGAGAAGTCGAACGAGACGGCCGTCGCGCCGGCCCGGCGCAGCAGGGCGAACGGCACGTCGGGGGCGCAGGAGTGGACGACGACCGGGCCGCCCCGCTGCACACCGGTCACGTCGCGCAGGGTGGCCTCGACGAGCTGGCGGTCGACGGCGCGGTGGGTGCGGTAGCCGCTGGCGGTCTTCACCTGGCCGCGCAGGACGGCGGTGAGGGACGGCTCGTCGAGCTGGAGCACGAGCCGGGCGCCGGGGGCGCGGCGGCGCACCTCGTCCAGGTGCAGGCGCAGGCCCTCGGCGAGCGAGGCGGCGAGGTCGCGGCAGGCGCCGAGGTCGGAGAGGGCGGCCTCGCCGTTCTTCAGCTCCAGCGCGGCGGCGAGCGTCCAGGGGCCGACGGCCTGCACCTTCAGCGGGCCCTCGTACCCCTGGGTGAACTCCTCCAGGGCGTCCAGGTCCTGAACGAGCCAGGAGCGGGCGCGCCGGGTGTCCCGCCCCGGCCGGTCGCCGATCCGCCAGCCGCTGGGCTCCACGCGCGCGTACAGCTCGACGAGCATCCCGGCGGTGCGGCCGATCATGTCCGCGCCGGGGCCGCGGGCGGGCAGTTCGGCCAGGAAGGGGAAGTCCTCGAAGGACCCGGTGACGGTTTTTGCGGCCTCCCGGGCGTCGCCGCCGGGCAGGGACCCGACGCCGGTGGCGGCACCGAAGCTGAACTGGCTGTTTTCGCTCACCGCAGCAGCCTACGGAACCGCCCCGGCGAGGTCAGCGTCCCGGTCGCACCGTGAGGTCGTTGACCTCCGCGTCCCGTGGCAGGTCCAGGCACATCAGGATGGTCGTGGCGACCGACTCGGGGTCGATCCAGCGCGCCGGGTCGTAGTCCTTGCCCTCCTGCTGGTGCACCTTGGCCTGCATGGGGCTGGCCGTGCGGCCCGGGTAGACGGAGGTGACCCGGACGCCGTTGGCGTGCTCCTCGTGCCGCAGGGAGTCGGCGAGGGCCTTCAGGCCGTGCTTGGAGGCGGCGTACGCGGACCACTCGGCGTGGGCGTTCAGGCCGGCGCCGGAGTTGACGAAGACGACGTGGCCGCGCGCGGCCCGCAGCTGGGGCAGGAAGTGGCGGGTCAGCTCGGCGGGGGCGATCAGGTTGACGTTGAGCTGGTGGTGCCAGGACTTCGGGGTGAGGTCGCCGACCCGGCCGAGGTCGACGACGCCCGCGATGTGCAGCAGCGAGTCCACCCGGTCCGGGAGCGACTGGTGGGAGAAGGCCCAGCTCAGCCTGTCGGGGTCGGAGAGGTCGCCGACGAGGGTGCGGGCGCCGGGGAACTCGGCGGCCAGCTCCTTGGCGCGGGCGGCGTCCCGCGCGTGCAGGACCAGTTCGTCCCCGCGCTCGTGCAGCCGGCGGGCGACGGCCGCGCCGATGCCGGAGCCCGCCCCGGTGATCACATGTGTAGCCATGCCCGCCATGCTCGCATCACCGCGCGGTCAGGCCACGCCCTGGCTCTCCTCCAGGTACGCCAGCGCCCCCACCGGCTCCTCGGCGAAGAACACCAGGTCGGTCAGCGGGCGGGGCAGGAAGCCCTCGTCCTCCATGCGCCGGAACTGCTCCTTGAGGCCGTCGTAGAAGCCCGCGGTGTTCAGCAGCACGACCGGCTTCTCGGTCTTGCCGTGCTTCTTCAGCTCCAGGATCTCGGTGGCCTCGTCCAGGGTTCCGGTGCCGCCCACCATGATCACCACCGCGTCCGACTTCTCCAGCAGCAGCCGCTTGCGTTCGGCGAGGTCCCGCGCGATCACCATCTCGTCGGCGCCCTGGCGCGCCTTCGCGGCCAGGAAGTCGACGGAGACCCCGACGAGCCGGCCGCCCGCCTCCTGCACGCCGTCCGCGACGACCTTCATCAGGCCGACGTCGGAGCCGCCCCAGACCAGCGTGTGCCCACCCTTGCCCAGGAGCTTCGCGAACTCCCGCGCGGGGCACGTGTAGCGGTCGTCGAGGTCGGCGGCGGAGAGGAAGACGCAGATGTTCATGGCGTCCACCGTACGCGGGAACATCCGCCGCCCCGCGCGCGCTGTCCCGGTATGGCCCATGGACACACGATCACCATCGAGCAGGGCACGCGGCGGGTCCGCGTGGTGCACGGCGGGCAGGTGCTGGCCGAGAGCGACCGGCCCCTGGTGCTGCGCGAGACCGGCTGTCCGGTGCGGTACTACCTCCCCGCCGAGGACGTCCGGCTCGATCTGCTGACCCCGTCCGACACCCACACCCACTGCCCCTTCAAGGGCACCGCGTCCTACTGGTCGCTGCCGGACGCGCCGGACCTCGTCTGGTCCTACCCGGACCCCAAGCCGGACGTCGCCGCGATCAAGGGTCATCTCTGTTTCTACGACGTCGAAGTGTTGTGACCCGATGAGTCCGTCGTGCCGTGGCAGTCTCCATGGGCATGGACAAGGAGACCATCTCGCGCGACGGCACGCCGATCGCGTACCAGCGCACCGGTGAGGGCCCCGCGGTCGTCCTGATCAGCGGGGCCATGTCGACGGGCGCCACGGTGGCGCCGCTGGCCGCCGTCCTCGCGGACCGCTTCGACGTCGTGGTGTACGACCGCCGGGGGCGCGGCGCGAGCGGCGACACGGTGCCGTACACGGTGGCCCGCGAGGTCGAGGACCTGGCCGCGCTGATCGAGGCGGTGGGCGGCGAGGCCTCGCTGTACGGCATGTCGTCGGGCGGCGCGCTGGCCCTGGAGGCAGCGGCGAGCGGGCTGCCCGTGCCCCGGGTCGCGCTGTACGAGCCGCCGTACGCCGACTTCGCGGACGGCGGTGTGAAGGACCGCGCCCGGTACACCGAGCAGCTGACCCGCGCGCTGGCGGAGGGGCGGCGCGGGGACGCCGTGGAGCTGTTCCTGCGCCTCACCGGCATGGAGCCGGAGATGATCGCGGGCGCGCGCCAGTCCCCCATGTGGGCCGAGCTGGAGGCGATCGCCCCCAGCCTCGCCTACGACGACGCCGTGATGGGCGACGGCCTGGTCCCCCGGGAACGCCTCGCCGCCCTCTCCGTCCCCGTCCTCGCGGTGGCCGGCGCGGAGAGCCCCGCCTGGGCACGCGAGGCGGCCCGCGCGGTCGCGGAGGCGGCGCCCCAGGGCACGTATCGCGTGCTGGAGGGCCAGACCCACATGGTGGACCCGCAGGTGCTGGGGCCGGTGCTGGCGGAGTTCTTCACGGCCGGATGACCGGGGGCGCCGCGTGGTGGGCGCCCGGCATCCCGAGGACACCGGGCGGGCCGCGCGTGCGGGCTCAGGCCGCTCCGGCCGCCGTCGTCGCCCGGACCGTCGACGCGATCGTCGCCGAGCCCACCACGCGGGTCCCGTCGTACAGGACGATCGCCTGGCCGGGGGCGACGCCGCGGACCGGCTCGGTGAACTCGACGCGCAGTTCGCCGTCGACGAGTTCCGCGGTGACCGGCGTCTCGCCGCCGTGGGCGCGCAGCTGGGCGGTGTAGGTGCCGGGGCCGGCGGGGGCGGTGCCGCACCAGCGGGGCTTGATCGCGGTGAGGGCGGAGACGTCCAGGGACTCCGCGGGGCCGACCGTGACGGTGTTGTTCACCGGGGAGATGTCGAGGACGTAGCGCGGCTTGCCGTCGGGGGCGGGCGTGCCGATCCGCAGGCCCTTGCGCTGGCCGATGGTGAAGCCGTAGGCGCCCTCGTGGGTGCCGAGCTTGTTGCCGGCCTCGTCGACGATGTCGCCCTCCGCCTTGCCCAGCCTCCTCGCCAGGAAGCCCTGGGTGTCGCCGTCGGCGATGAAGCAGATGTCGTGGGAGTCGGGCTTCTTGGCGACCGCCAGGCCGCGCCGCTCGGCCTCCGCGCGGATCTCCTCCTTGGTGGTGACCGTGTCGCCGAGCGGGAACATCGCGTGCGCGAGCTGCTTGTCGTCGAGGACGCCGAGGACGTACGACTGGTCCTTGGCCATGTCGGAGGCGCGGTGCAGCTCGCGGGTGCCGTCCTCGCGGACGATCACCTTGGCGTAGTGGCCGGTGCAGACCGCGTCGAAGCCGAGGGCGAGCGCCTTGTCGAGCAGCGCGGCGAACTTGATCTTCTCGTTGCAGCGCAGGCACGGGTTGGGGGTGCGGCCCGCCTCGTACTCGGCGACGAAGTCCTCGACGACGTCCTCGCGGAAGCGGTCGGCGAGGTCCCAGACGTAGAACGGGATGCCGATGACGTCGGCCGCGCGGCGGGCGTCGCGGGAGTCCTCGATGGTGCAACAGCCCCGCGCGCCCGTGCGGAACGACTGCGGGTTCGCGGAGAGCGCCAGGTGGACGCCGGTCACGTCGTGGCCTGCCTCGGCCGCGCGGGCGGCGGCGACGGCGGAGTCGACACCGCCGGACATGGCGGCGAGGACGCGGAGCGGGCGGGAGCGCTGCGGGGTGTCAGTCATAACCCCTCCAGGGTACGGGGGCGCGGGAACCGAGGCCCGCGAGTATCCGTTCTGGCTCACATGGAGCGGACGAGGGACGGTTCACGCCGGCGGATAGGGCGGCGCTCGCTGATCGTGGGCGGCGCGGCGGCCGTGCTCGGCACCGGCGGGGTGCTGGCGCGCGACGAGCTGTCACGGCTGTGGTGGCAGGTGCCGGGGGTGCGCAAGCCCCGCGAGGAGGGCGCGGTCGACTACCGGGGCGCGCGGTGGGTGGCGGCCTCCTCGGCCAACTTCCGCTGGGCGGACCGCCCCGACGACTACGCGATAGACATGGTGGTGGTCCATGTCACCCAGGGCAGCTTCGACAGCGCGGTGAAGGTCTTCCAGGACCCGGGGCACGGCGCCGCGTCCCACTACATCGTGGGCCAGGACGGCCGCATCGCCCAGATGATCCGCGAGCTGGACGTGGCGTACCACGCGGGCAACCGGGAGTACAACGAGCGCAGCATCGGCATCGAGCACGCGGGCTTCGTCGACCGCCCGCAGGACCTCACGGACGCGATGTACGCCGCGTCGGCGCGGCTGACGGCGGGCATCTGCCGGCGGTACGGCATCCCCGTGGACCGGGAGCACATCATCGGGCACGTGGAGGTACCGGGCACGGACCACACGGACCCGGGGCCGCACTGGGACTGGGAGCGGTATCTGGGACTCGTGCGGCGGGCGAGGTCGGCGGCGGCGTCACCGGAACCGGCCTAGCCGAAAAAAAGTGGCTTTTGACCGGTTACATCCTGCGGCGAGCGTCTTATCCTATGAGTAGGCCTACGGGACGAGTGAGGGAGTTCGACCGGAGCCGCCGACTTTGGCGAGACGCTGACGCCTCCGCCATTGCCGACGTCGACGGTCGGGCTGAGAGGCCGGAAGGTCGAGAGACCGGAAGGCGACCCCCAGCCACCTGATCCGGGCAATACCGGCGAAGGGAACCCGTCTCGTAGGTCCTTTTTCGCGCCCTGAAGCGCTCGCGCCTACGTCAGCCCCGCCGCGCGCGCCCGCTCCACCGCCGGACCGATCGCCTTGGCGACCGCCTCGACGTCGGCCGTCGTGGAGGTGTGGCCGAGGGAGAAGCGCAGGGTGCCGCGGGCCAGGTCCGGGTCGGTGCCGGTGGCGAGCAGGACGTGGCTGGGCTGGGCGACGCCCGCGGTGCAGGCGGAGCCGGTGGAGCACTCGATGCCCTGCGCGTCCAGGAGCAGCAGCAGGGAGTCGCCCTCGCAGCCGGGGAAGGTGAAGTGGGCGTTGGCCGGGAGCCGGTCCACGGGGTCGCCGCCGAGGATCGAGTCCGGGACGGCCGTACGGACCGCCGTGACCAGGTCGTCGCGCAGGGCACCGATCTCCCGGGCGAAGCGCTCGCGGTGCTCGGCGGCGTGCCGGCCGGCGACCGCGAACGAGGCGATGGCGGGCACGTCCAGGGTGCCGGAGCGCACATGCCGCTCCTGGCCGCCGCCGTGCAGCACGGGCACGGGGCTGTACTCACGGCCCAGCAGCAGCGCTCCGATGCCGTACGGGCCGCCGATCTTGTGGCCGGAGACGGTCATCGCGGCAAGCCCCGAGGCGCCGAAGTCGACCGGTAGCTGGCCGACCGCCTGGACCGCGTCGGCGTGCAGCGGGACGCCGAACTCGGCGGCGGCGTCGGCGAGTTCGCGAACCGGCATGACGGTGCCGATCTCGTTGTTCGCCCACATGACGGTGGCGAGGGCCACGTCGTCGGGGTCGCGGGCGATGGCCTCACGCAGGGCGTCGGGGTGGACCCGGCCGTAGGCGTCGACGGGCAGGTACTCGACCACGGCGCCCTCGTGCTCGCCGAGCCAGTGGACCGCGTCGAGGACCGCGTGGTGTTCGACGGGGCTGGCGAGGACGCGGCGGCGGCGGTCGTCGGCGGCGCGCCGGGACCAGTACAGGCCCTTGACGGCGAGGTTGTCCGCCTCGGTGCCGCCGGAGGTGAAGACGACCTCGCTGGGGCGGGCGCCCAGGGCCTCGGCGAGGGTTTCGCGGGCTTCCTCGACGGTGCGGCGGGCCCGCCGGCCGGATGCGTGCAGGGAGGAGGCGTTGCCCGTGACGCCCAGTTGGGCGGTCAGTGCCTCTGCCGCCTCCGGGAGCATCGGGGTGGTCGCGGCGTGGTCGAGGTATGCCATGGTGAGGCCGATTCTACGGCGCGCTCCCTCACGGCCCGCGGCGCCCGGTCGGCCACCGGGCTCAGAAGCTCCAGGAGACCGTGTTGTCGGCCTGCATGAACGCGACGAGCACCAGCAGGTCGGCGACTCCCAGGCCGAGGCCGAGGAGGGCACGGCCGCGGCGCCGCGTCCCCCGCCACAGGGCGATGCTCGCCAGGGTGATGGCGACGGGCCCCAGGAAGACGTTGAAGACGAGCAGTCCGAGCAGTCCGAGGACGAAGGACGCGACGGCCATGCCGTCGGTGTCGCGGATGCCGGTGCGACGGGTGGCCGGTGCGGTCAGATGCATGGTCGGTCAGCTCCCGACGGTCGGTTGATCGGGTCGGCAGGACTCGGGGGACTGAGCGGGACTCGGCAGGACCGAGCGGCGCTCAGTGCGACGGTGTGCGGCGCCTGCGGGCGTGCCGCTCGCGCGCGGCGAAGACGCCGAGCCAGACGGCGATGACCGCGCCCATCGCGACGGAGAAGGTGAGTGGCGCGTGGGCGACGGTGCCCAGGACCACGCCCAGCAGGAGCAGGGCGGCGACCAGGAAGAGCATGAGGGTTCCCCCCTCTCTCGGTGAACCATTGCGATAACAGATGTTCACTGACTACCCAGTCTAACGCGTCGCACCTCTTCCCCCTTACGGAGAACAGTTGTTAACTGCATGGCATGAGTCACACCCTCGGTATCCGGCAGGCCCAGAAGCAGAAGACCCGGCAGGCGCTCCTGGACGCGGCGTTGCGACTGCTGGAGGAGCAGAGCCTGAGCAGCCTGGGTCTGCGTGAGGTCACCCGCGCCGTCGGTGTCGCCCCGACCGCCTTCTACCGGCACTTCCGCTCCACGGCGGATCTCGGCGTGGCCCTGGTCGAGGAGGCGCTGGGCAGCCTGCACCCCATGATCCGGACGACGGTGTCCGCGGTGGACGACCACGACGAACGCATCGCGCGTACCGTCGAACTGATCGCCCGTCATGTGGACGCGTACCCCGCACACGTCCGGTTTATCGCCCGCGAGCGACATGGCGGAGTCCAGCCGGTGCGCGAGGCCATCCGGGAGCAACTGGCCCGGTTCACCGAGGAGGTGAGGACCGAGCTGGCCAAGGACCGGGAGTCCGAGGGCTGGAGCGACGACGACCTGCTGATGCTCGCCGGTCTCTACGTCGACCAGATGCTCGGCACCGCCTCGCTCTTCCTGGAGACCCTGGACGCCCCCGAGGAGGAGCGCCGGCGCGTCACCCGGCTCGCCACCCGCCGGCTCCGCCTGATCGGCCTCGGCCGGGCGCACTGGCGGGACTGAACCGCCGTAGGGGCAGCCGCGGTTCAGTCCGGCACGATCGGCGAGAAAGCCTCTAGGCCCCTTGGAGCCGGGCCCTCGCCAGCTGGCGGGACTGGGCGACCAGGCGGTCGTCGCTGTCCCAGACCTCCGCGTCCTCCTCCAGGAAGCCACCCGCGAGGTTGCGGGTGGTGATGGAGACGCGCAGCGGGCCGGGGGCCGGGCGGCAGCGGACGTGGACGGTCAGCTCGACCGTGGGCACCCAGCCGGAGAGGCCCAGTTCGAAGGCGGTGGGCGGCAGCGCGTCCACCGCGAGCAGCAGGGAGAAGGGGTCGGCGTCGCGGCCGTCCTTCAGGCCGAACCAGGCCCGCATCTCGCCCTTGCCGGAGGGCGCGCCGAGCGCCCAGCCGAGGGTGGCGGGGTCGAGCTTGAGCATCAGCCGGTCGGTGATGGCGGAGCTGCCGGGCACGGGGGCGGGCGCGTCGTCGGGGCCGAAGCACTGGTCGATCGGCGGGATCGCGGGCGGCTTCGCCGTCGTGCGGACGTCGTCGGGGAGGGCGTCCAGGTCGCCGTAGGAGGCGAGGACGCGGATCCGCTCGACCTCGTTGCCCTGCTCGTCGTACTGGAAGAGGGAGGCCTGGCCGGTCGACAGGGTGCGGCCGGTGCGGACCACGTCCGTGCGGACGACCGCGGGGCCCGGCTGGGAGGCGGTCAGGTAGTGCGCGGAGACGGTGAACGGGTCCGGGTGCGGCAGGGCGTCCGCCAGCGCGCGGCCCAGGACGGCCAGCAGATAGCCGCCGTTGACGGCGTTGATGATGGTCCAGCCGGCGGAGAGGTCGATGTCGTAGACGCCCTCCGCGCGGCGCGTGACGGCCGTGTCGCGGTCGAACTCGCTGTCGCCGATCGTCGCCTGGGATGCCTGAGCCATGGCGGTACGGTACAACAACAAACTACTAAGCGGTAGCTTTTGCGGGGTCCTCTTCCCGCACCGTCGACCGCCGGTTCCACGCCCGCGGCGCCCGCCAGTGGAACCGCATCGCCAGCAGCCGCAGCACGAACGCGGTGACGACGGCCGTCGCCGAGGTCACCGTGGTCAGCGCGTCGAAGCGGATGCACAGCACGACCATCGTGGCGCCCACCATCGCGGGCACCGCGTACAGATCGCGGTCCCAGCGCAGCAGCGAGGGCACCTCGTTGGCGAGGACGTCGCGCAGCACACCGCCGCCGACCGCGGTGGCGAGGCCGAGGGCCGCCGAGGCGGTCAGGCCCAGGCCGTACTCGTACGCCTTGATCGTCCCGGAGACGCAGAACAGGCCGAGGCCGGCGGCGTCGAAGACGTTCACGCCGGTCTGGATGCGCTCCACCTGCGGGTGGAGGAAGAAGACGAGCAGCGCCGCGAGCAGTGGGGTGAGGAAGTACCCCAGATCCGTGAAGGCGGCCGGCGGTACGGCGCCGATGATCAGGTCACGGAAGAGCCCGCCGCCCAGCGCGGTGACCTCGGCGAGGACGGCGATGCCGAAGACGTCGAAGTTCTTGCGGACGGCCAGCAGGGCACCGGAGATCGCGAAGACGAAGATGCCGATCAGATCCAGGGTGTGCTGGACGGACGGGGTGAACAGTTGCTGGAGCACCCGAACATTCTGACGCGTCAAGGGGGGTGCACCTGGCAAACGCAGGTGCACCCCCCTTGATCGTTTATTTCTCTTCGGTGGAGGTCCCGCCGTCGGACGCCTGCTCGGCAGTCTTCTCCGCGGGCTTCTCGCCGGTCTTCTCGCCCTTCTCGGCGGTCTTCTCGACGGCCTTCTTGACCGCCGCCGAGGTCTCCGCCGACTCCTCCAGCACCGCGTCCGGCACCAGTTCCCCGGCCTCCTTGGCGGCGCTCAGCAGGACGGTGTCCTGCGGGGCCTGGTCCTCGAAGTTCTCCGGGTGGTGGCAGGCGACCCGCTGACCGGGGCGCAGCTCGAGCAGCGGCGGCTC
Source organism: Streptomyces sp. NPDC052773 (assembly GCF_044547145.1). Lineage (NCBI taxonomy): Bacteria > Bacillati > Actinomycetota > Actinomycetes > Kitasatosporales > Streptomycetaceae > Streptomyces > Streptomyces sp. NPDC052773. The sequence goes on from NZ_JBITZX010000009.1 coordinate 290,015, forward strand.
CGTCGTCTTGCAGATCTCCGTCGCCTTCCAGCAGCGGGTGTGGAACCGGCAGCCGCTCGGCGGGGAGATCGGCGAGGGCACGTCGCCCTTGAGCAGGATGCGCTCGCTCTTGACGTTCTTGCGGGCCGGGTCCGGGATCGGCACCGCCGACATCAGCGCCTTGGTGTACGGGTGCATCGGCGACTTGTAGAGCAGGTCGCGGTCGGCCAGCTCCACGATCTTGCCGAGGTACATCACCGCGATGCGGTCCGAGACGTGCCGGACCACCGAGAGGTCGTGCGCGATGATCACGTACGTCAGGCCCAGCTCCTGCTGGAGGTCGTCCAGCAGGTTCACCACCTGCGCCTGGATCGACACGTCCAGCGCGGACACCGGCTCGTCGGCGACGACCAGCTTCGGGTTCAGCGCGAGCGCGCGGGCGATGCCGATGCGCTGGCGCTGGCCGCCGGAGAACTCGTGCGGGTAGCGGTTGTAGTGCTCGGGGTTGAGCCCGACCACCGACAGCAGCCGCTGCACTTCCTTCTTGATCCCGCCCTCGGGCTCGACGCCCTGGAGCCGGAAGGGGGCGCCGACGATCGTGCCGATGGTGTGGCGCGGGTTCAGCGACGAGTACGGGTCCTGGAAGATCATCTGCACATCGCGGCGCAGCGGACGCATGCCCGTCACCCCGAGGTGCGTGATGTCCTTGCCCTCGAACTCGACCGTGCCGCCGGTCGGCTCCAGCAGCCGGGTGATGAGCCGGCCCATCGTCGACTTGCCGCAGCCGGACTCGCCGACGACGCCCAGGGTCTCGCCCCGGCGCACCTCGAAGTCGATGCCGTCGACCGCGTGCACCGCGCCGACCTGCCGCTTCAGCAGCCCCTTCTTGATCGGGAAGTGCTTCTGCAGGCCGGTGACCTTGAGCAGCACGTCACCGTCGGCCTCCCCGCGGGACGCGCTCTGCGCGGGGATCGTCACTGCTTTCTCGTCGCTCACAGCTTCGGCGCAATCTCTTCGGTCCAGATACGCTCCCGCTGCTCCTGCGTCATGTGGCAGGCGGCCCAGTGCCGGCTGCCGACCTCGGTCAGCTCCGGGCGGACCGTGCGGGTGACGTTGTCCTTCGGCAGGTCCGCGTACGGGCAGCGCGGGTTGAAGGCACAGCCGGACGGGACGTTGATGAGGGAGGGCGGGGAGCCCTTGACCGGGATCAGCCGCTCCTGCTGGTCGCGGTCGAGGCGCGGCATCGAGCCGAGCAGACCCCAGGTGTAGGGGTGGCGGGGCTCGTAGAACACCTTCTCGGCGGGGCCGCGCTCGACGCACCGGCCGCCGTACATCACCAGCAGGTCGTCGGCCAGCTCGGCGACGACGCCCAGGTCGTGGGTGATGATGATGACCGCCGAGCCGAACTCCTTCTGCAGATCCCGGATCAGGTCCAGGATCTGCGCCTGGACGGTGACGTCCAGGGCGGTGGTCGGCTCGTCCGCGATGAGCAGTTCGGGGTTGTTGACCAGCGACATCGCGATCATCGCGCGCTGGCGCATACCGCCGGAGAACTCGTGCGGGTAGCTGTCGACACGCTTGTCGGGCTGCGGGATGCCGACCCGGTCGAGCATCTCGACCGCGCGGCGCTTGGCGGTCTTCTTGTCGACGTCGTGGTGTATTCGGTACGCCTCCACGATCTGCTGGCCGATCGTGTAGTACGGGTGCAGCGCGGACAGCGGGTCCTGGAAGATCATCGCCATCTCGCGGCCGCGCATCCGCCGCACGTGGTCCGGGTCGGCCGACAGCAGCTCGGTGCCGTTCAGCCAGATCTCGCCGGAGATCTGCGGCTTGCGCTTGCCGTAGTTGCCGGCGGTGTGCAGGCCCATGATGCCGAGCGAGGTCACCGACTTGCCGGAGCCGGACTCGCCCACGATGCCGAGGGTCTTGCCCTTCTCCAGCTGGAAGCTGAGCCCGTCGACGGACTTGACCAGGCCGTCGTCGGTGGGGAAGTGCACCTTCAGGTCGCGCACTTCGAGGAAGGCGGTCGGGGCGGGACCGGCGGCGGGGGTGGGCTCGCCCACGGCCGCGCCCGTCTTGCTGAGTTCGGTCATGTGAGCCTCACTCGGGGGTCGATCACGGCGTACAGGACGTCCACCACGAGGTTGGCGATGAGCACCGCGAGAGAAGTGATCAGGGTGACGCCCAGGATGACGGGCAGGTCCTGGTTCTTGATCGCGTTCAGCACGGCCTGGCCGAGGCCGGGCAGGGAGAACGTGGTCTCGGTCAGGATCGCACCGCCGATGAGGGCGCCCAGGTCCATGCCGAGCATGGTGAGGATGGGCGTCATCGTCGAGCGCATGGCGTGCTTGCGGATGACGACCTGCTCCCGCAGACCCTTGGCGCGCGCCGTGCGGATGTAGTCCTCGCCGAGGATCTCCAGCATGGTGGCGCGGGTGATGCGGGCGTACATCGCCGCGTAGAGGAAGGCCAGGGTGACCCACGGCAGGATCATGCCGCCGAGCCAGCCGGTGAAGCTCTCCTCCAGGGGGACGAACTCGCCGTTGATCCAGCCCAGTCCGTAGGAGAAGATCGCGAGGCTGAGCAGACCGGTGAAGTAGATGGGAAGGGAGACACCCGCCAGGGCGACGATCATCGCGCCACGGTCCCAGAAGCTGCCCCGCTTGAGGGCGGAGAGCACACCCGCGGCCAGGCCGAAGATCAGCCACAGGACGGCCGCGCCGAGCGCCAGCCCCAGGGTCACCGGGAAGCGGTCGGTCAGCACGGGCCAGATGGCCTGTTCGCTGCGGAAGGAGTAGCCGAAGCACGGCGCGGCGCACTGCGTGACGTCACCGCCGCCGGCGTAGGTCCGGCCGACGAAGATGCCCTTGAAGAACTCCCAGACCTGCGAGTAGATCGGGTCGCCGAGGCCCAGCTTCTCCCGCACGCCCTCGACGGCGGCGGGGTCGGCCTGCTTGCCCACGAAGTTCAGGGCGACGTCGACGCCCGCCCACTTGGGGATGAGGAAGAAGATGCTGAAGACCACCACGACGATGACCACGAGCATCACTGCGGCGGCGAACAACCGCCTGATGAGGTAAGCGAGCACAGCTAACGGCCCGCCGCGGACCGCGGGCCGCCGGAGGTCTTCCGGGGCCCGCGGTCACGCCGCGCCGGCCTTCACCTGCCTTTCGTGCCGTACGGCGGGTGTGCCGGTTACTTCGTGTTCTTCAGACCGAGGTTGACGAAGTCGTACTGACCGCTGTACGCGTCGGTGGTGTAGACGTTCGCCAGCCGGTCCGAGCGCCAGTTCAGGAACCGCTCGAAGACGAAGGGCAGGTAGTACGCGCCGTCCATCACCTTGTGGTTGATCTGCGTGGCGATCTCGACCTTCTCGGCCTCGTCCAGCGTCTTCGTGTAGTCGGCGAAGAGGCCGTCGATCTCCTTGTCCTCGATCAGCGCGTAGTTGTTGTTGGCGCTCTCGAGGATGTACTTGCTGTGCCAGAGCGGCAGGCCGAAGCCCTGGACGGACGGGAAGTCCGCGCCCCAGCCCATGATGATGATGCCGTAGCCCTTCTTCTTCACGTTCGAGGGGCTGCCGACGACGCTGGAGTTCTGGGCACCGTCGTACTGGTCGATCTCGACGTCGATGCCGACCTTCTTCAGCGAGGCCTGGAGCGACTCGGCGGTGGCGACCTCGGCGGGCTTGTTGTTGCGGACCGCGATCTTGGTCTTGAAGCCGTTCGGCTTGCCGCAGGCCTTCAGCTCTTCCTTGGCCTTGGCGGCGTTGCCCTTCTTGTTCTCACCGGCCATGCCGTACGGGTCGTACTTCTGGCCCTCGCCGCCCGGGATGCCCGGAGGCAGCATGTTGGTGCCGATGTCGCCGCCGGCGACGGGGCCGCCGCGCGCGGTCTGCAGGGAGACGTGGTCGGCGCCGTAGAGCACCGCCTTGCGGCAGTGGATGTTGTCGAACGGCTTCACGTTCTGCGCGAGGGCCGCGTAACGGATGTAGCCGGAGACCGGGTTGTCCAGGTTGTCCTTGTGCTCCTTCAGGGCGGTGGCGCGGCCCTGCGGGGAGAGGCTGGTCTGGGCCAGGTCCAGGTCGTAGTCACCGGCGATCAGACGGGCGTCCAGGTCGTTGGCGTTCGAGAAGAACTTGACCGTGATCTTGTCCGGGTACGCCTTGCGGATCGGGTCCGAGGACTGCTTCCACTCGGTGTTGCGGACCAGCGTGAGGTCCTTGCCCGGGCTGTAGGACTCGAACTTGTACGGGCCGGAGGAGAACGGCCGCAGCGCGTACTTGGACTTGGTGTCCTTGTCCTGGCGGACCGGGGAGGCCGAGATGAGGGCCAGCATCTCCTCGAAGTCCGAGTTCGCCTCGGGCAGCTTGAAGACGATGGTCTTGTCGTCCGGCGTCTCGATGGCCTTCAGGCCGAGCTTGTCCTTGGACTTGTCCTTGTACGGACCCGGGTACTCGCCCTTGGGGTCGAGCACCTCCTTGAGGTACGTCGGGCCGCCGGACAGCACGTCCTGCGCCCAGACGCGCTCGATGCCGTACTTGATGTCCTTGGAGGTGATCGGCTTGCCGTCCTCCCAGGTGATGCCGTCACGCAGGGTGTACGTGTAGGTCTTGCCGTCGTCGCTGATCTTGGCGAGACCGGTGGCGAGGTCCGGGGTCAGCTCGGTGCCGGCCTTGCCCGGCTCCGTCTTGTTCGTGACGAGCTGGCGGCTGTAGTAGCGCGCGAAGTTCCACATGAAGCCGTAGTAGCCGCGGGTGGTGTCCCACGAGTCGGCGTCCTGCGGGGCGGCGAACTTCAGGGTGCCGCCCTTCTTCGCGAGGTCGGCCTGGGCGACCTTGTTGTTCGCCGCGTTGAAGCCGGCCGCGCCGTTCTTCGACCCGTTGTTGCTGTCCTTGCCACCGCCGCCGCACGCCGCCGTGGTCAGCAGCGCGGCGACCACCGCGGCAGCGGCCATGGCCTGCTTGCGCCGCCCTGAGGTGCGTTGGGTAGTCACGATCTCGGATCCTCCGGAATTGATGAGAGACCCCGTGCCTTGCGCCACGGGTCGCTTGCGGTACGGCAGTTCAGCGCGAGCCCTTCGGGTCGAGCGCGTCGCGGACGCCGTCGCCGAAGAGGTTGAAGGCCAGAACGGTGATGAAGATCGCCACGCCCGGGATCACCATGTACATGGGGTCCGAGTCGTAGTAGTCGATCGCGTTCGAGAGCATCTGCCCCCAGGACGGCGTCGGCGGCTTGACGCCGACGCCCAGGAAGCTGAGTGCCGCCTCGGTGAGGATGTTGGTGGGAATCATCATCGTCGTGTACACGATGATCGGCGCGACCAGGTTGGGCAGCAGCTCCTTGAAGAGGATGTAGAACCGCCCGGCGCCCAGCGAGCGGGCCGCCTCGACGTACTCGCGCTCGCGCAGCGACAGCGTCTGGCCGCGCACCACGCGTCCGATGTAGGGCCAGCCGAAGAAGCCGATGACCAGGATCATCACGAACAGGCGCACGCCGGTGCCGGTCAGTCCCAGCATCTCGCTCGGCATCACCGAGACCAGCGCGATGATGAACAGCAGCTGGGGGAAGGCCAGCAGGCCGTCCATGACCCGGCTGATGACGGTGTCGACCCAGCCGCCGAAGAAGCCGGCGAGGATGCCGAGAACGGTGCCGATGACGACGGCGACGATCGCCGACAGGAAGCCGACGAGCAGCGAGATCTGGGCGCCGTAGACGATCCGGGCGAAGATGTCGCGGCCGTTGACCGGCTCCACGCCGAGCCAGTGCTCGCCGCTGATGCCGCCGAACGAGCCGATGGGCGTGCCGAACAGCGGGTCGATGAGGTCCTCGTGGTGGGCCTCGGGGTCCTGTCCCGCGAGTCCGGTGATCACCGGCGCGAGCACCGCGACCAGGATCAGGAACAGCACCACGATGCCGCCCGCGAGGGCCAGTTTGTCGCGCTTCAGCCGTTCCCAGGCGATCCGTCCCAGGGAACGTCCCTGTACGGCCTTCGCCTCGCCGCCGGCCAGCGCCGCTTCCTCGGCCGCACTCGGAGCCGCTTCCGCGGTCGGCTCGTGCAATGGTGCCGTCATCTGGCAGGGACCCCTCTCAACCGGCGGTAGCCGGCCCGCACTTGCCGCTGTAGCGGCGTGATCAGTCCGTCGTACACAGGGGGCGAACACCCGGGCGAACACCCCTGGAGCGGGAGTCTTCAACGCTTTGGCGATCTGTTGCCAGACTTGACGGTGAATGGATGCGTAACCGTGATGCTGTCTGCCGGGTTCCGTTATCCGAACGGTGTGTAACGCGGGCCGGACAGGGGCGAGTTGGGGCAATCAGGACAGAACGGTTGTTTCTGCCCCACGTCTACGCGCGCAGAGGTGGTTGAGGTCCGGACCTGACCGGGATGCGGACGGGGCCCGCGGGCGCGTCAGTAGCGGCCCTGGACGGGCGGCACCGGCGGGTAGCCGTAACCGGCCGCCGGTGCCTGCGCGGGCGGCTGCGCCGGGGCGGCGTGGGCCTCGCGGTCGTAGAACGGGCGGGCGTGGGCGCGCAGCCACATCGCGACCGGGTCGTAGGTGTCGGACATCGCGACCGTCGACACCGGCAGGCCGTCCGGTACGGCGCCGATGGACTGCTGCATCATCGCGCGCACCGAGTCGACGGCGGCCGGGGAGGTGTCGTACACGTCCAGCCCGATGGCGAGGTACGGTGCGCCGAGCGCGGGCTGCACCCAGGCGCGGCGCAGTGAGCGGACGGCGGGGGTGCGGTGGGCGTTCTGGGTCAGCAGGGCGTAGAACGCGGGGATCTCGATGGTCGGCTCGGCGAGCCGCAGCGGGCCGGCGGGCTGGCGGTCCAGGCCGGTGGCGATACGGCGCAGATCGAGCCACGGGATGCCGACGCCGCCGCCGGGGGCGTGCGGGTTCAGCCAGAGGCCGTAGCGCTCGGGGTAGAGGGTGCGGGCCACGTCGACGCCGTCGACGACTTCGTAGCTCCGGTTCCAGCCGCTGGCGGACAGCTCCTGGGCGGAGGTGACGCAGGGCGCGTAGCCGTAGCCGTCGACCTCCATGGTGCCGTACTGGGCGTCGGGGCTGCCGGCCTGACCGTGCCACAGCAGCATCCAGACCTGGCCGGAGGAGGGGGTGGCGAGGGCGCGCAGCAGGGCCTCGTAGGCGTCGTAGCGGCCGGGGGTGACCTGGCGCAGCATGTGCTCGACCTGGCCGGCCGCGGCGGTGCCGCTCACGCTCACTGTTTACCGCCCCTTCGTACAGCGCCCTCGTTCGAGCCGTGACCCTAGCTTAAGGGTGCTCACCGGCTCCGGGACCGGTGCGTCGCGCGGGCACGGGTTCAGTGGGCGCGCGTGTAGAAGGGACGCACCTTCTCGCGCATCCAGCGGCCGACCGGGTCCTCCGCCACGTCCAGGAGGACGAGGTTGACGGGCCACTTCACGGGGACCTTGGCGAGGGCGCGGCCGAGGGCGTCCAGGGGCTGGACGCGGGCGTCGCCCTCCCACTGCGCGAGCTCGACGCCCACGAACATCACGGGGTCGGCGGTCTCGACGGCCGCGAGGCAGCGGCGGGCCGTCAGCACCACGCCGATTCCCTCGAACTCCTCGGAGGCGGCGGAGAGGAAGTCGACCGGGTCGTCCTGCCAGTCCGGCTCGAAGAGACGGACCCGGCCGCCGCTCGCGGGCCCGTCGAGGGGGGTGCGGCCGGCCCGGCACAGCTCGGCGACGGCGGGCGGCGGCAGCGGGACGCCGACCACGCCGCCGGGGTTCAGGGCGATACCGGCCTGCGGCGGCAGTCCGCGCGCGAACTCCACGGCCGGGGCGATGGTGTACGCCATGTGGGCGCCGGCGACCTGGCGGAGCTGCTCCTCCGAGCTGAACACCGGGACGTAGGCCTGACCGTCGATCTCCATGGCCGGCAGATCGAGCGAGCCGCTGTCCGGCCCGCCGCCGTTGGGCAGCGGCACCCACACGAAGCTGCGGCCGAGCACCTCGACGATCCGCCCGCCGGCCGAGGGGCCCGCCCCGAGGGACGCGGACAGCACCTCCTCCAACTCGTTGCCGGGCCAGCCACCGTGCGGCTGCGGGTGCGCCTGCGCCGGGAAGTCCGCGGAAAAACCCGCCGGGAAGTCCATCTGTCTACCGCCTGCTTCACAACCACTGCACTCCCTGTGCCCGCCCAGGCTAACGGGCGACCGGGGGCGTGGGCGCGGCCCCGTCCCGGGTCAGCCCGTGAAGCCGATGCGGTGGAGGGTGTTCGCGGCGTCGCGGTCCAGGAGGATGGCGGAGGTGCAGCCGCGGGGGAGGTTGCCCTGCTCGATGGCGCGGAGGAGGCGGGTCGCGGCGGCGCGGTGGCGGAGGAAGGCGTAGCGCGAGACGCCGCGGCCGCGGGCGCGCTGGCCGGCGAGGGCCTGTTCGGGGGTGACGTCGAGGAGCAGGAGGTGGAGGGTGCCGCCACGGCGGCGGGCCTCGCGGGTCAGCCAGCGCCGCACCCACGCCTGGGTGCCGCAGTCGTGGACGACGACGCCCTCGCCGGTGCGCAGGGCGCGGCGCAGGCCGGCGTAGTGCGCGAGGCGGACCAGGGGGCGGTAGACCGCGTACGGCAGCCAGGACGGCATCCGGCGGTCCCAGCGGTCGCGGGTGTCCTGGGAGTCGACGCGCCGGGCGTCGCGCACCGTGCGGCGCATCAGGGTCGACTTGCCGCTGCCGGGCAGCCCCGTGACCACCGCCAGGTCCTGGGGTCCGAAGAGCAGCGCGTGCGGGCTGCGTCCGCCGCGCTCGCGCAGGTCGCGGACGACGGGGGAGGGCAGCGGGGGGCAGGCCTGCTTCACCGGGACGCCCGGCTGGGTGGGCACCGCGATGCCGGTGGTGGTCGCGTACGCCGTGGTCCTGTTCACCGTGATCGTCCTCCCTGGGGCGGTTCACGTGTTCCCATGCCCGTCGAGTGTAAAGAGAAGGTAATCCGCGATGTCGTGTGTTTTCGTTCTCGTACCGCCACAGCCCGGTTACAGATGTGGTCTGCCACGATCCGGCGCGGCGTGCAATGATGTGCGCGCCAACTGCATACCGGCCGTTTGAATCCGCGCGGGAGAGTCCCCGGCCACCGTGTCGCCGGGGCGCCGAAGGAGCAAGTCCCTCCCTTGAATCTCTCAGGCCCCGTTACCGCGCGGGCGAGGCACATCTGAAAAGCGGGCCGCTCCTGTCCTCGACGAGGAGACCCGGCCCCACCCAAGGTGCAAGCCGTGATCGTCCCACTGGCGGTCGTGGCGAACCTCTCAGGTTCCGATGACAGATGGGGAGGACCTTTCCTCGCCCGCATGCGTTCATGCCCTGGGAGACGACCGACCGATGAGCAGTACCGAACCCTCGCAGAAGCGTCACACCGCGCTCGATGCCGTGCATCGCTCGCTGGGCGCGACGATGACCGACTTCGCCGGCTGGGACATGCCGCTGCGCTACGGCTCGGAGCGCGACGAGCACAACGCCGTGCGCACCAGGGCCGGCCTCTTCGACCTCTCCCACATGGGCGAGATCACCGTGACCGGCCCCCAGGCCGCCGCGCTGCTGAACTACGCCCTCGTCGGCAACATCGCCTCCGTCGGCGTGGGCCGCGCCCGCTACACCATGATCTGCCAGGAGGACGGCGGCATCCTCGACGACCTGATCGTCTACCGCCTGGCCGAGACCGAGTACATGGTCGTCGCCAACGCCTCCAACGCCCAGGTCGTGCTCGACGCGCTCACCGAGCGCTCCGCAGGCTTCGACGCCGAGGTCCGCGACGACCGCGACGCGTACGCGCTGATCGCCGTGCAGGGCCCGGCGTCCCCGGAGATCGTCAAGAGCCTCACCGACGCCGACCTCGACGGGCTGAAGTACTACGCCGGCCTGCCCGGCACCGTCGCCGGCGTCCCCGCGCTGATCGCCCGCACCGGTTACACCGGCGAGGACGGCTTCGAGCTGTTCGTGAAGCCGGAGCACGCCGTGGAGCTGTGGCAGGCGCTGACCAAGGCGGGCGAGGGCGCCGGGCTGGTGCCGTGCGGCCTGTCCTGCCGGGACACCCTGCGCCTGGAGGCGGGCATGCCGCTGTACGGGCACGAGCTGTCGACCTCGCTGACCCCGTTCGACGCCGGGCTCGGCCGGGTGGTCAAGTTCGACAAGGAGGGCGACTTCGTGGGCCGCGAGGCGCTCACCCAGGCCGCCGCGCGCGCCGAGCAGAACCCGCCGCGCGTGCTCGTCGGGCTGATCGCCGAGGGCCGCCGCGTCCCGCGCGCCGGGTACGCGGTCGTCGCGGACGGCGAGGTCATCGGCGAGGTCACCTCCGGCGCGCCCTCCCCGACGCTGGGCAAGCCGATCGCCATGGCCTACGTGGACGCCGCGCACGCCGCTCCGGGCACCCCCGGCGTCGGCGTGGACATCAGGGGCAGTCACGAGCCGTACGAGGTCGTCGCGCTCCCCTTCTACAAGCGTCAGAAGTAGCCACCGAGCGCGGTCCGTACGTGACACCGCGCACATTCGCGCTGCTCACGCACGGTTCCGGCAGTCCCCCATTCACCAGCACTCCCCCGCGTACAGGAGAATTCAGGCCATGAGCAACCCCCAGCAGCTGCGCTACAGCAAGGAGCACGAGTGGCTGTCGGCCGCCGAGGACGGCGTCGCGACGGTCGGCATCACGGAGCACGCGGCCAACGCGCTCGGCGATGTCGTCTTCGTTCAGCTCCCGGAGGTCGGTGACACGGTGTCCGCGGGCGAGACCTGCGGCGAGCTGGAGTCGACCAAGTCGGTCAGCGACCTGTACTCCCCGGTGTCCGGCGAGGTCACCGAGGTCAACGAGGACGTCGTCAACGACCCGTCGCTGGTGAACTCCGCCCCCTTCGAGGGCGGCTGGCTGTTCAAGGTACGCGTCGCGGAGGAGCCGGCCGAGCTGCTCTCCGCCGACGAGTACACCGCCTTCATCGCCGGCTGAGGAGTCGTAGACGTATGTCCGTCCTGAACACGCCCCTGCACGAGCTCGACCCGGACGTCGCCGCCGCCGTCGACGCCGAGCTGCGCCGCCAGCAGTCCACCCTGGAGATGATCGCCTCCGAGAACTTCGCCCCGCTGGCGGTCATGGAGGCCCAGGGCTCGGTCCTGACCAACAAGTACGCCGAGGGCTACCCGGGCCGCCGCTACTACGGCGGCTGCGAGCACGTCGACGTCACCGAGCAGATCGCCATCGACCGGGTCAAGGAGCTGTTCGGCGCGGAGTACGCCAACGTGCAGCCGCACTCGGGCGCCTCCGCCAACCAGGCCGCGCTGTTCGCCCTGGCCCAGCCCGGCGACACCATCCTGGGCCTGGACCTGGCGCACGGCGGTCACCTCACCCACGGGATGCGGCTGAACTTCTCCGGCAAGCAGTTCAACGTGGTCGCCTACCACGTGGACGACAACGGCCTGGTCGACATGGCCGAGGTCGAGCGGCTCGCCAAGGAGCACCGCCCGAAGGTGATCATCGCGGGCTGGTCGGCGTACCCGCGCCAGCTGGACTTCGGCGAGTTCCGCCGGATCGCCGACGAGGTCGAGGCGTACCTCTGGGTCGACATGGCGCACTTCGCGGGTCTGGTCGCCGCGGGGCTGCACGAGAACCCGGTGCCGTACGCCGATGTCGTGACGTCCACCACGCACAAGACGCTGGGCGGCCCGCGCGGCGGCATCATCCTCGCCCGCGGCAAGGACTTCGCGAAGAAGCTGAACTCCGCCGTCTTCCCGGGCTTCCAGGGCGGCCCCCTGGAGCACGTGATCGCGGCCAAGGCGGTCTCCTTCAAGATCGCCGCCTCGGAGGACTTCAAGGAGCGCCAGCACCGTACAGTGGAAGGCGCGCGGATCCTCGCCGAGCGGCTGACCGCCCCGGACGCCCGCGAGGCCGGGATCAACGTCCTCACCGGCGGCACCGACGTCCACCTCGTCCTGGTCGACCTGCGCGACTCGGAGCTGGACGGGCAGCAGGCCGAGGACCGTCTCCACGAGGTCGGCATCACCGTCAACCGCAACGCGGTCCCCAACGACCCGCGTCCGCCGATGGTGACCTCCGGCCTGCGCATCGGTACGCCCGCGCTCGCCACCCGCGGCTTCACGGCCGAGGACTTCCGCGAGGTCGCGGACGTGATCGCGGAAGCGCTCAAGCCGTCCTGCGACGTGGCGGCACTGAAGTCCAGGGTCACCGCCCTGGCGGACAAGCACCCGCTCTACCCGAGCGTCGGCAAGTAAGCACCACCCCGTGCGGGGCACCCCACCGGGTGCCCCGCCACCACCCGCATTGAGGAGTCTGACGTGGCCATCTCGGTCTTCGACCTGTTCTCGATCGGCATCGGCCCCTCCAGCTCCCACACGGTCGGCCCGATGCGCGCGGCGCGCATGTTCGCCCGCCGGCTGCGCAACGAGGGCCTGCTGGACTCGGTCGCCACCGTCCGCACCGAGCTGTACGGCTCGCTGGGCGCCACCGGCCACGGCCACGGCACGCCCAAGGCGGTGCTGCTCGGCCTGGAGGGCGACTCGCCGCGCACGGTCGACGTGGAGACCGCCGACGAGCGGGTGGAGACGATCAAGGATTCGGGCCGGATCCGCCTCCTCGGCGAGCGCGAGATCCCGTTCTCCTTCGACGACGACCTGGTCCTGCACCGCCGCAAGACCCTCCCCTACCACGCCAACGGCATGACGCTGTGGGCGTACGACGCCGACGGCGCCGAGCTGCTGACCAAGACGTACTACTCGGTGGGCGGCGGTTTCGTCGTCGACGAGGACGCGGTCGGCGCGGACCGGATCAAGCTCGACGACACGGTCCTGAAGTACCCCTTCCGCACGGGCGACGAGCTGCTGCGCCTGACCAAGGAGACCGGCCTGTCGATCTCCGCGCTGATGCTGGAGAACGAGCGGGCCTGGCGCACCGAGGACGAGATCCGCGCGGGCCTGCTGGAGATCTGGCGGGTCATGCGGGAGTGCGTGGAGCGCGGCATGTCCCGCGAGGGCATCCTGCCGGGCGGGCTGCGCGTCAAGCGCCGGGCGGCGACGACGGCGCGCAAGCTGCGCTCCGAGGGCGACCCGCAGGCCCTGGCGATGGAGTGGATCACCCTCTACGCGATGGCCGTGAACGAGGAGAATGCGGCCGGCGGGCGCGTGGTGACCGCCCCGACGAACGGCGCGGCCGGGATCATCCCCGCGGTGCTGCACTACTACATCAACTTCGTGCCCGGCGCCGACGAGGACGGCGTGGTCCGCTTCCTGCTCGCCGCCGGAGCCATCGGCATGCTCTTCAAGGAGAACGCCTCCATCTCCGGCGCCGAGGTCGGCTGCCAGGGCGAGGTGGGCTCGGCCTGCTCCATGGCGGCCGGCGCCCTCGCGGAGGTCCTGGGCGGCTCCCCCGAGCAGGTGGAGAACGCGGCCGAGATCGGCATGGAGCACAACCTGGGCCTCACCTGCGACCCGGTCGGCGGCCTGGTCCAGATCCCGTGCATCGAGCGCAACGGCATGGCCGCGGTGAAGGCGGTCACGGCGGCGCGGATGGCTATGCGCGGCGACGGCTCCCACAAGGTGTCCCTGGACAAGGTCATCAAGACGATGAAGGACACCGGCGCGGACATGTCGGTCAAGTACAAGGAGACGGCCCGGGGCGGGCTGGCGGTCAACATCATCGAGTGCTGACCCCCGGTAGGGTGAGCCCGTGAGCGGGACGATCACTGCGGTCAGCAGCAACGGGACGTACTCCTTCTCCAAGCCGAACCGTGAGAGCGTCACGCTCGTCGCGGGCCTCGGTGTCGAGGGCGATGTGCACGCCGGAGCGACGGTGAGGCACCGGTTCCGGATGGCGAAGGACCCGGCGCAGCCGAATCTGCGGCAGGTCCACCTGATGCACGAGGAACTGTTCGACGAGGTCCGCGCCGCCGGTTTCGAGGTCGCCGCCGGGCAGCTCGGAGAGAACGTGACCACGCGCGGGATCGATCTGCTGAACCTGCCGACGGGCACCCGGCTGCACCTCGGCGACGAGGCCGTCGTCGAGGTGACCGGGCTGCGCAACCCGTGCGCGCAGATCGACGGATTCCGCAAGGGACTGATGAAGCAGGTCGTCGGACGGGACGCCGGCGGCGCGGTGCGGTTCAAGTCCGGGATCATGAGCGTCGTGCTCACCGGCGGTGTGGTGCGGCCCGGCGACCCGGTGCGCGTCGAGCTGCCGGACGGACCGCACACGCCGCTGACGATCGTCTGAGTCAGCCCCGGAACTCCGGCGTCCGTTCCGGCGAGGCCTCCGCCAGTGCCTTGCGCACCGCCTCGACGCCGCCCCGCAGCCCGTACACCGGGGTGCCGGGCTGCTGGCGCCAGGACTCGTCGATGCCGCCCGCGTCGACCGTGTCGAAGCCGAGCTCCTCTATCAGTGCCCGCACCTTCCGCTTGGCCGCCTCGTCGTCGCCCGCGACCGGCAGCGCCAGCCGGTCCGGGTCGCCGGCCGGGCGCGGGCGGTCGAGGATGTCCCGGGCGTACGTGCCGTTGAAGGCCTTGATCACCGGGTGCCCCAACCGGCGTTCCGTCCAGCGGCTCTCGGTCAGCCCCTCGTCCTCGATCCCAGCGATCCGCCCGTCGCGCTCGCGCGGGTAGTAGTTGCCGGTGTCGATGACGGCGACGTCGTCGGCCGCCTCGTCGAACAGGCCGGACGGCAGGTCCGGCACCGCCTTCAGCGGGATGGTGACGACGACGATCCCGGCGCCGCGCGCCGCCTCCTCCACCCGCACCGGCGTCGCCCCGGTCTCCTCGGCGAGCGCGGTGAGAGTGTGCGGGCCGCGGGAGTTGGCGACCGAGACGTCGTGCCCGAGGGCGGTGAGCCGCCGGGTGAGGTTGCCGCCGATGTTCCCCGCGCCGATGATGCCGATCTTCATGGCCGGCCCTTTCCAAGTCGTCGTTCCTGGCGTGCCGTTGCGAGGGACGACAACCCTGCGTCGGCCGGCGCTATTCCGGGCACAAGCGCAGGCGCCCGCATCCCTGTGCGGGATACGGGCGCCCTCGCGGCATGCGTCACGCGCTTCGGCGCGTCACGTGTTCCGGTGCGTCACTTGTTCAGGTGTGCCCAGAACTCGTCGAACGACAGCAGCTTGTCGCCGTTGAGGTCGCGGCTGGCGATGATCGCCTCGGCGACCGCCTCCGTGACGTTCCAGTCGCCGCCCTGGGCCAGGGCGGCCTTGAACTCGGCTGCGGTGATCTGGCCGTCCCCGTCCGTGTCGATCCGCTCGAACTGCTTGCGTGCTTCCTCGATGTCGGCCACCGATCCGCCCCTCTTCGTCCTACTTTGCTATGTGGTGCTGTCGCACTGACGCAGGTCAGATTAACTGCCCGCTCTCGCGCGCAGTGCGGCGACCACCCAGGCGAAGTCCTCGGTGTGCGGTGGCGCGGGCTGCCGGTTGACCACGGCCAGCAGTTCCCGGTAGCGGGCGACACGGTCGTCGAAGCCGGCCGTCATGCGGGCGAGGACGGCGCCGCGGTCGGCGTCGCCGAACAGTTCCCGCAGCACCTCCTCGGCCTCGGGCGCCTCGGGGGTGACCCCGCGCTGCCGGGCCGGCCCCACCAGCTCCACCAGGCGCTTGGCGAACCACAGGGAACGGCCGGGCGGCGCGTCCGGGTCCCGGTCGGCCGCGTTGAACTCCACGGCCCGCCGCATCTGCGCCCGGAAGTCCGGGTCCTGGAGCATCTCGGCCAGTTCCACCCAGGCATCGACCTGCTCGGGGGTCGGATCGTCGGTGAGGTCGACGGAGGTCTGCCGGATGCGCTCCCGGATGTCCGGGTCGACGTTGTCGAGCCCGTGCAGCGCCTCCTCCACGAACTCCCGCATGATCCGCTGCCGTTCCGCCGCCGACAGCCGTGCCAGCTTGTTCATCAGGGTCGTCTCCTCCGCTGTGGAACCACGTCGCGCCACGGTCGACAGCACCGCGCGGATCACCTTCAGCGACCTGATCTGCGCGTCCAGGGCCGCCACATGCGCCGCCGCGACCTCCGCGACCGTCCGCTCCCCGGCCAGCACCCGGCGCACGTCGGCCAGGCCGAGGCCCAGTTCGCGCAGGGTGCGGATCAGTTCCAGGCGGGCGGCGGACCCGGTGTCGTACAGCCGGTAGCCGCCCGCCGACCGGGTCACCGGGGTCAGGACGCCCTCGTCGGACCAGTAGCGGATGGTGCGCACGGTCAGTCCGGTGGCCCGGGCCAGCTCGCCGATGGTGAGGAGTCCGGTGCCGTGATCGCTCATGTCTGCGAGTCTGGGCCTTCCAGTGGGTGGAGACTCAAGGAGCCGGCGTGGGACAGACCCTGCGGGACATTCTCGACGCGGCGGCGCGGGGCGTCTTCCCTCCGGCGGACGGCGGGACGACCGTGGTGCCGCAGCACTGCGGCCGGGACGCGGGCGTGATGGCGTTCACCGCGCACTCGGTGGTCTTCACGGACGAGGACCCGCGGTGGGTGTACGACACGCTGGCCGCCCTGGACTGCGACGCCCTCGCGGCGACGCTGCACCCACGCTTCCTGACGGCCTTCCTGGAGCGCACCGGGCGGACGACGGAGACCATCGACGCGGTCCTGGTCGGCACCCCGCTGCCGGGCGAAGCGTCGCTCGCGCTGAAGGAGATCGACTCCGGTCACCCGCGCGTCGCCTACGCCCGCACACGCCGCGACGGGGTGCGCGCCTGGGCGGCCGAAGGCGCGGTCCTGGTGATGGGGCGCGGGGTCGCGGGGCGGCTGGAGGTGTCCGTCGAGGTGGACGAGGGGGTACGGCACCGGGGGCTGGGCCGGGCGCTGGCGTCGGCGGCCCGGCACCTCGCGGGGGAGCCGCTGTGGGCGCAGATCTCGCCGGGGAACGCCCGCAGCGTCCGGGCGTTCCAGGCGGCCGGATACCGGCAGGTGGGCGCGGAGGCGCTGCTGCGCCGCGCCCACCCCGGGTAGGGCGTCAGCGGAAGATGCCGGTGTGGCCGAGCGAGTAGCGGCCCGGCTGGGGGTAGACGGCGAGGCCGTGCGGGCCGCTGCCGACGGGGATGCGGGCGAGCTGGGAGCCAGTGCGGGTGTCGATGGCGTACACCTCGGCGTCGTAGCGCCCGGACAGCCACAGCACCTTGCCGTCGGCGGAGACGCCGCCCATGTCGGGGCTGCCGCCGTCGGGCAGGTGCCACTTCTTGGTGACCTTGTTCTGGGTGAAGTCGAAGACGGAGACGGAGCCCTCGCCCCGGTTGGAGACGTACATCTCGCGGGAGTCGCGGCTGACGTACAGGCCGTGGCAGCCCTCGCCGGTGGGCAGCAGCTTCGGCTCGCCGAAGGTGTCGCCGTCCAGGACCCACATGCCGTCGGCCATCATGTCGGCGATGTAGAACGTCTCGCCGTCCGGGGAGATCTTCACGTCCTGTGGCATGGCGCCCTCGAAGGGCAGCTTCTGCTGGCCGACCACCTTCATCTTCTCGGTGTCGACCTTCAGCAGCTCGCCGCTGAACTCGCAGGAGACGATGAAGTAGCGGCCGTCGAGGGAGAAGTCGGCGTGGTTGACGCCGTAGCAGCTGACCGGCTCGGTCTTGATCCGCTTCATGGTGTGCGGGTCGCGGAAGACGAGTTCGCGGTCGAGGGAGGCCATCACGACGGCGTACTTGCCGTTGGGCGTGAAGTACAGGTTGTACGGGTCGTGCACCTCGACGGGCTTGCCCGCCTTGCCGGTCCTCGGGTCGATGGGGGTGAGGGTGTGGCCGCGGTTGTTGTTGACCCACAGCGTCTTCATGTCCCAGGACGGCACGACGTGCTGCGGCTGCCGGCCGACGGGGATGGTGTCGATGATCTCGTACGTCTTCGGGTCGATGACGGAGACCGTGTCGGACTCGGTGTTGGGGACGTAGACCCGGGACGGGAAGTCCTTCACCACCGGCGAGAGCTTGTTGGGGCGGTCGGCGGCGTAGACGTCCTTCGGGTCGAGCACCGGGGGCATCCCCGGGAGTCCGTTGATCTGCGGCCCCTTCGGCGGGGCGGACACCTCGGCCTTCGTGGGGCGGGTGGGCTGGGCGGTGTCCTCGGCCTCGGTGCCGCAGGCGGCGAGGGCGACGAGTGCGGCGCCGGCGATCAGGGCGCGGGTGACGAGGGTGCGTGGCATCAGCGGATCAACTCCGTGGCGGTCACCGCGGTGAGGCCGCGGCGGTCGAGTTCTTCCAGTACGGCGGGGAGGGCGGCGATCGTGTCGGCGTATCCGAAGTGCAGGCTCACGATCGATCCGGGGCGGACCTGGTCGAGGACCGCGCGGGTGACGGCGGGGGCGCCGGGCTCGGTGAAGTCGAGGGAGTCGACGTCGTACGACAGCACGTGCGGGTAGCCCGCGCGGTGGGCGAGGCGTTCGACCAGGGGGGAGGCCCGGGTGGCGCGGGAGGGGCGGAACCAGCTGCCGATCGAGCCGGTGAGCCGCTTCAGGCGGTGCGCGCAGTCGGCGATCTCGGCGTGCGCCTGCGCCTCCGGCAGGGCGTTGACGTCCAGGTGCCGCTGGGTGTGGTTGCCGAGTTCGTGGCCGCCGTCGAGGATGCGGCGGGCCAGCTCCGGGTGCGCGTCCAGCCAGCTCCCGACGGCGAGCACGGTGACCCGGGCGCCGCGCCGCTCCGCCTCGGCGAGGAGCGCGCGGGCGGTGGCCGGGTCGCCGCCGCCGTGGAAGGTGAGGGCCACCTGCGGGTGACCGCGCGGGCCGTGCGCGATCTGCCCGGGGCGGCCGGGGAAGCGACGGGGGGCTGCCGCAGGGGGCGCGGGGGTCGCCGGGGTGGCCGGGGTGGCCGGGGTTGCCGGGGTTGCCGGGGTTGCCGGGGTTGCCGGGGTTGCGAGGGGGTGGCCGGAGGGCGCGGGCGTGCGCCCGGAGGTCCCGGGGACGGACTGGGAGGTCGCGTGGCCGGAGGCCCCGGGGGCGTGCCCCGAGGTTCCGGGGGTGGGCCGGGGGGTTGCGGGTGTGCGCCCGGAGGTCCCGGGGGTGGGCCGGAGTGTCGCGGGGGCGTGTCCCGGGGTCCCCGGGGCGTGCCCGAAGGTCGCGGGGGGCCGCTCGGGGTGCGCGACGGCGCCGCCGGAGGTGCAGGCGGCGGTCAGGGCGCCCGCGGCGACGAGGCCCGCGCCGGTACGCAGCGCCGTGCGACGGTCGGTCGTGGTCACGCGCCATTTATAGGGGGGTTACGGGCGAAATCGGGCCATTGACCCAACCGGCGGTGCGGTGCCCTCGGGCCGCCCACGGACGCGCCGCGGAGCCGGTGGCGCGAGGGGCGACCGCGGACGCTCAGCGGTCCGCCACCCGCATCTCGAACCAGGTCGTCTTGCCGCGCGGGAGCAGGTCGACGCCCCAGCGGTCGGAGAGTTTGTCGACGAGGAAGATGCCACGGCCGCTGACGTCCATCACCTGGACCGGCATCAGGCAGGGCAGCCCCCGCGACGGGTCGCGGACCTCGATACGGATCCTGCCGCGCAGGCGGCGCATCCGGAGCCCGAAGACCCGGGCGCCGGTGTGGCGTACGGCGTTGCCGACCAGCTCGGAGACGAGTAAGACGACGTCCTCGGTCATCTTCGGGGTCAGTCCCCACTGGCGGAGGACCACCACCTGGGCCAGCCGGCGGGCCGTCGCCGCGGACTCCGGACGGGACGGCAACGCGACCTCGCCCTCGGTCGGGTTGCCGAACAACTCCAGTGCCCTGAGCGCCAGTTCGTCCTCGACCGCGGGCGACCAGCGCGCCGCGGTGGCACGGCCGCGTCCTCGCGGCTGATCGATGCCCTCCAGCCCCGCCATGCCCCCATCATGGCCGCCCGGCGCACCCTCCGGGGCCGTTCCGCCGGAATAGGCCCCCGGTACACCTTCACTCCCCGCCGACCGAACGGCATATGCCGCAGGCAGAGGAAATCCGAACAGACCCTCGCCGACCTGCGAAGACCGCTCGATCAACGGCGCCGGACGGGCGCCCTCGCCGGGACCGGCTCACGGTCGCCGCACGGCTCGCGCAAACCGCCCCTTCGAGGGACCCGGACCGGACACCGCGTCGACGGGGAGCCCGCGTGTCAGCGGAACTTGGCCTTGCCGGGACCCTCTTCCACGAAGCTGCGCATGCCGATCGCCCGGTCCTCCGTGGCGAACAGGCCCGCGAACCAGTTGCGCTCCACGGCCAGGCCCGTCTCGATGTCGGTCTCCAGGCCGGTGTCGACGGCCTCCTTCGCCGCGCGCAGCGCGATCGCCGGGCCCTGGGCCAGCTTCGCCGCCCAGGCATGCGCCGCCTCGTACACCTCGCCGGCCGGCACCACCCGGTCCACCAGGCCGAGCGCCAGCGCCTCGTCGGCCTTGACCTGACGGCCGGTGAAGATGAGGTCCTTGGCCTTGGAGGGGCCGATCAGCCGGGCCAGCCGCTGGGTGCCGCCCGCGCCCGGGATCAGGCCGAGCAGGATCTCCGGCTGGCCCAGCTTGGCGTTCTCCCCGGCGATCCGGTAGTCGGCGCACAGCGCCAGCTCGCAGCCGCCGCCCAGCGCGTACCCGGTGACGGCCGCGACGACCGGCTTGGGGATGCGGGCGACCGCCGTGAAGGAGTCCTGGAGGGCGCGGGCGCGCAGGACCATCGCGGTGTGGTCCATCTCCTGCATCTCCTTGATGTCCGCGCCGGCCGCGAACACCTTCTCCCCGCCGTAGATCACCACGGCGCGCACATCCTCGCGGCGCGTGGCCTCCTCGGCGAGCTCCTTGAGCCGGTCCTGCGTGGCCACGTCCAGCGCGTTCATGGGCGGGCGGTCCAGGCGCAGCGTGCCGACGCCGTCCGCGACTTCGAGGTTTACGGTCATGCAGGCAGGTTAACGTCCATTAACGACAACGGGCCCGGTGCGGTAGCTCACACCGGGCCCGTACGCGTTCAGCGCGTCACGCCTTCCACTTCTCCCACGACATGTTCCAGCCGTTGAGGCCATTGTCCGGGTCGATGATCCGGTCGTTGGAGTTCTTCACGACGACCACGTCGCCGATCATCGAGTTGTCGAAGAACCAGGCGGCGGGCGCGTCCTTGTCCCAGCCGCCGCGCACGTCGCGCAGGCCCACGCAGCCGTGGCTGACGTTGCGGTTGCCGAAGGCGTCGCCGCCCCAGTAGTTGCCGTGGATGAAGGTGCCGGAGGTGGACAGCCGCATGGCGTGCGGGACGTCCTTGATGTCGTACTCGCCGCCGTAGCCGACCGTCTCGCCGTTCATCCGGGTGACCGTCAGCTTCTCGCTGATGACCATCTGGCCGTTCCAGGTCTCGTAGCCCGGGGCGCCGGTGGTGACGGGGATGGTCTTCACGACCTTGCCGTCCCGCATGACCTTCATCGTCAGCTTCTTCGCGTCGACGACGGAGACCTGCTCGCGGCCGATGGTGAAGGAGATGGTCTTGTCCTGCTCGCCGTAGACGCCGTCGCGGCCCTCGACGCCGTCCAGGTTGAGGTCGACGGTGACCTTGGTGCCGGCCTTCCAGTACTTCTCCGGCCGGAAGTCGAGGCGGTCGTTGCCGAACCAGTGGCCCTCGACCTCGACGGCCGGCTCGGTCTTGATCCTGATGGCCTTCTCGACGTCCTCGGGGTTGGTGATCCCCCGGGTGAAGCGGAGCGAGAACGGCATTCCGACGCCGACCGTGGAGCCGTCCTCGGGGGTGAAGTGGCCGATGAACGTGTTCTGCGGCGTCAGCGTGGTGAAGCGGGAGTCCTCGGCGGCGGTGCGCCCCGCGGAGTCCTTGGCGACCGCGTGCACCGAGTACGTGGTGGCGGCGGCCAGATGGGTGGACGGCGTCCAGGTGGCGCCGTCCCCGGATATCGCGCCGTCGATCTTCGCGCCCTCGGCGTCCTTGACGACGACCTCGGTGAGCTTGCCCTTGGTGGCGGTCACCTTGAGGGCGCCGCTGGTGTCGACGGACTTGGCGCCGTCCTTCGGGGCGATGGAGACGACCGCCTCCGACTGCCCGCTCACGGCGTTCGCCGAGTTCTCGCCCTTGCCCTTGCCCTCCCCCGCGCCGGAGGTTCCGGCCTCCGCGCCGCCGCCGCACGCGGTGACCGTCAGCAGCAGCGCTCCGAGTATCAGCGCCAGCGGCCCCCTGCCGCGTCCGCGCCCCCCGCGCGCGTCAACCGACGCCCCCGATATCGGTCGCACGTTCAAGATGTTCTCCCCTCCATGGGCCCGGAAGCCGGGACCCTCAACGGGTCCGCGACCGGACCCCCCAACGGGCCCGTCGGGCCCGCTCCCCAGCGCGACCAGCGCGCTCGGCGCATATTAACCACAAGGTCAGCGCGCCGAGCGCCCGGGAAATGTCACCGTTCGGTCCCAACCGTTCCCCCCTGTCCGGTCACTTCACCGCACTGCCCGCTTTCCACTGGTTCCAGCTCATGTTCCAGCCTCCGAGCCCGTTGTTCGGTGCGACCGTTTTGTCGTTGCTGTTGACGACCTCGACGACGTCCCCGATGAGGCTGCGGTCGAAGAACCAGCCCGCCGGGGTGTCGGCGCCGCCGCCCTTCACATCGCGCAGGCCGACACAGCCGTGACTGACGTTGGCCCGGCCGAAGACGCTGGGGTCCGCCCAGTAGTTGCCGTGCAGGAAGGTGCCGGAGTCGGTGAGGCGCATGGCGTGCGGGACGTCGGGGATGTCGTACTCGCCCTTGCCGTTCTTCTTCTTGAAGCCGACCGTGGCGCCGTTCATCCGGGTCACGTCGTACATCTCGGTGATCACCATCTTGCCGTTGTACGTGGTGGTCTTGGGGGCCCCCGCGGTGATGGGCACGGTGCCGACCAGCTCGCCGTCGCGCCGCACCTCCATGGTGTGCCGGGCCGCGTCGACGAGGGAGACCTGGCTGCGGCCGACGGTGAAGGTGAACGTCTTGTGCTGCAGGCCGTAGACGCCGGGGGCGCCCTCGACGTCCCTCAGCCGCAGGTCGACGGTGACCTCGGTGCCGGGTTTCCAGTACGACCGCGGACGGAAGTCCAGGCGGTCGTCGCCGAACCAGTGGGGGCGGATCTCGACGGCGGGTTGCGCGGTGACGCGGATGGCGCGTTCGACGGCCGCGCGGTGCTCGATCTCCCGGTTGAACACCAGCGAGACGATCATCCCGGTGCCGACCGTGGCGCGGTTCTCCGGGCTGACGTATCCGATGAAGCGTTCTTCGGGAACGTGGGTGGTGAAGGTGGTGTGCCGGGCGGCGCGGCGGCCGTCGCCGTCGACGGCGATCGCGTCGACCGAGTACTTCGCGGCGAGCGCCAGTGTGTCGTCGTGGGGTTCCCACCGCCGTCCGTCCGCGGAGATCCGGCCCGGCACCGGGGTCTCCTGAGCGTCCTGGGACTTCGTCACCCTCACCTTCTCCAGGCGCCCGACCGGCACCCGGACGGTCAGGTCGGTGCCCGGCCGGACGCCCTTGCTGCCGTCGTCCGGGAAGACGCGGATGATGTCTTCGGGGGGCCGGGGTTTGCCGGGCCCGGCCAGACCGATTCCGCCGGTGCCGTCCCCGGTGCAGCCGGCGGCCCCGGCCAGGAGTCCTGCCCATGTCACTACGGCGGCCAGTGCGGCCCTCGCGCGCCGCGCGCGCCCTTGTACGTGCCTCACAAAGATGTCCAACGACGGCGCCCGCCCTGGGGAAACGTGAGTGCGACCCAAGCTCTGGGCAGAACAGTGGGGAGGACGACGCGGCGGGGAGCCCCGGGCCGGGACGCCACAGGCCTTGTTGTGCGCGTCGTCCCATGAGCCGTGGGAGGCGTACTGGTGTCCAGCGCTGCCGAGCAGGAGACGCGTGTCGGGGAGGGACGCCCCGCCTCCGCGGTGAACGGCGCCGCGCGCGAGGCGCCGGAGATACCCGTGTGGCCGGGGGCGGCGATGCCGCTGGGCGCGCGGTTCCGGGTGGGGCCGGACGGGGTGGCGGGCACCAACTTCGCGCTGTGGGCGGGTGGGGCGGAGGCGGTGGAGCTGTGCCTGTTCGACGACTCGGGCGGCGAGCGCCGGGTGCGGCTGACGGAGCTGACGCACGAGATCTGGCACGGGTTCGTGCCGGGGGTGCTGCCGGGGCAGCGGTATGGCTACCGGGTGCACGGCCGCTGGGATCCGTGGACCGGCGGCCGGTGGAACCCGGCGAAGCTGCTGCTCGACCCGTACGCGCGCGCGGTGGACGGCGAGTTCGCGCTGCCGCCCGAGGTGTACGGGCATGTGCGGGACTGGCCGCAGCAGCAGGTCGCGGACACCGTGCGCGACGACCGGGACTCGGCGCCCTTCGTCCCCAAGGGCGTGGTCGTCCACGATGACGACGACTGGGCCGACGACCGCCGCCCGAAGACGCCGTGGGCGGACTCGGTGATCTACGAGCTGCACGTCAAGGGCTTCACCAAGCTGCACCCGGGGATCCCCGAGGAGCTGCGCGGCACCTACGCCGGGCTCGCCCACCCGGCGGCGATCGAACACCTGACCAAGCTGGGGGTCACGGCCGTCGAACTGCTGCCCGTCCACCAGTTCGCCCACGAGGACCACCTGCTCAAACGCGGCCTGAAGAACTACTGGGGCTACAACTCCATCGGCTACTTCGCCCCGCACGCCGCCTACGCCGCCTCCGGCACCCGCGGCCAGCAGGTCGGCGAGTTCAAGCGGATGGTGCGCGCCCTGCACGCGGCCGGTATCGAGGTCGTCCTCGACGTGGTCTACAACCACACCGCGGAGGCCGGCGAGCTGGGCCCCACGCTGTCCCTGAAGGGCATCGACAACCGGGGCTACTACCGGTTGCAGTCGGACGCGCGCCGGTACGCCGACTACACCGGCTGCGGCAACACCCTGCACGTCGTCAAGCCGCACGTGCTGCGCCTGATCACGGACTCGCTGCGCTACTGGGTGACCGAGATGGGCGTCGACGGGTTCCGCTTCGACCTGGCGGCGGCGCTGGCCCGCTCCATGCACGACGTCGACATGCTCTCCCCGTTCCTCGCTGTCATCGCCCAGGACCCGGTGCTGCGGCGGGTGAAGCTGATCGCCGAGCCGTGGGACGTGGGCTCCGGGGGCTACCAGGTGGGCGCGTTCCCGCCGCTGTGGACGGAGTGGAACGACCGGTACCGCAACGCCGTACGCGACTTCTGGCGCCACGCGCTGCCCGACGTACGCGAGATGGGGTACCGGCTGTCGGGCTCCAGCGACCTGTACGCCTGGGGCGGGCGCAGGCCGTACGCGTCCGTCAACTTCATCACCGCGCACGACGGCTTCACCCTGCGGGACCTGGTGTCGTACGAGCGCAAGCACAACGAGGCCAACGGCGAGGGCAACCGGGACGGCTCGAACGACAACCGGTCCTGGAACTGCGGCGCCGAGGGCGAGACCGACGACGAGCGGGTACGGGCGCTGCGCCGCCGCCAGCTGCGCAACCTGCTCACCACCCTGCTGCTGTCGACGGGCGTGCCGATGCTGGTCGCGGGCGACGAGCTGGGCCGCACCCAGGGCGGCAACAACAACGCCTACTGCCAGGACAACGAGATCAGCTGGCTGGACTGGGGGCTGCTGGAGGAGCCCGGCTGGAAGGCGCTCTTCGACCTCACCTCCCGGCTGATCGCGCTGCGCCACCGGCATCCCGTGCTGCGCCGCCGGGCGTTCTTCTCCGGGCGGGCGCACTCGGCCGACGGCCTCAGGGACCTGGCGTGGTTCACCGCGCGGGGCACCGAGATGACCGAGCGGGACTGGTACGCGCCGGCCGCCACGCTCGGCATGTACCTCTCCGGCCGGGACATCCCGGGCCGCGACGAGCGGGGCGCGCCGATCCTCGACGACAGCTTCCTCGCCGTCCTGCACGCCGGTGAGCGGCCGGTGACGTTCGTGCTGCCGGGGCCGCCGTGGGCGGAGCGCTACGAGGTGGTCGTCGACACCGCGGAGGAGGAACAGGCGGCGGCGCCGGGCCGGGAGCACCGCGCGGGGACGGTGATATCGGTGCCGGAGCGGTCGGTGCTGCTGCTGAAGGTGGTCGGCTGAGGGGGCTTGCCGGGGGCGTGGGAGGCGGTCGCGGAGGGCTGTTGCCGTACCCGGGCGCCTGAGCGCGCTCCCGGGCGGGGCGGTGGGCCGCGGAAACTCGGTGGGCGTTGTCGGTCGCTGTCCGTAATCTCGACGTGATGCCGACGACACCTGCCGCCACCGAAGAAACCGGTCCCGACCAAGCCGTTGACCAAGCCACCGACCAGGGCGTCGACCCGCCCGCCCGGCGCTCCGCCGTACGGTCCCTGTTGCGGCTGTGGCCGTATGTGCGACCGGTGCGGGCGCGGTTGGCCGCCGCCGCGTTCGTCGCGATCGTCGCCTCGTGTGCCGGTCTGGTGATTCCGCTGGTGCTGAAGTGGCTGGTGGACGGGCCGGTCGCCGAGCGGGACCCGGCGGGGGTGTGGCTGGGCGCGCTGTATCTGCTGCTGCTCGGGCTCGCCGAGGCGCTGCTGTTCGGGCTGCGGCGGTGGCTGGTGGCCCGGCCGCTGGCCGGGGTCGAGGCGGCGATGCGGGCGGATCTGTACCGGCATCTTCAGCGGCTGCCGGTGGCGTTCCACGACCGCTGGGCCTCGGGGCAGTTGCTGTCCCGGGGCACCGGAGATCTGGCGCTGCTGCGCATGTTCCTCGCTTTCCCGCTGACCTTTCTGCTGGTCAACGGGGTGACGATCCTCGTCGGCGTGGTCATCATGCTGGTGCAGGACTGGACGCTGGGGCTGGTGATCCTGGGGCCGGCCGTGCCGGTGATGGTGATCTGCTCCGTCTTCGAGAAGCGGTACGCGCTGGCCGCGCGGCGGGCGCAGGACCAGGTCGGCGATCTGACCACGGTCGTCGAGGAGAGCGTGCTCGGCATCCGGATCGTCAAGGGGTTCGGCCGCCATCGCAGCCAGGCGCGCGCCTTCCGCGAGCTGTCGCGCACCCTGCGCCGGACGGAGCTGCACAAGGCGCGGCTGCTGGCCACGATCTGGGCCGCGATGATGACGCTGCCCGAGGTGGCGATCGGGGCGGCGCTGGTGCTGGGCGCGGTGCGGGTCGCCGACGGCGATCTGTCGGCGGGCACCCTGGTCGCCTTCCTCTCCACGGCGCTCGCCCTGCGCTGGCCGGTGGACTCCATCGGCTTCCTCCTCGCCCTGAGCCAGGAGGCCGCGACGGCCACGGAGCGCTACTTCGAGGTCATGGACGCCGAGCCGGAGTCGTCCGGCGGTACCCGGGCAACGGTCCGTGAGGGGGACGGCGACGGGGACGGTGACCGGGGGCTGCGGTTCCACGGGGTCACCTTCCGCTACCCGGACGCGCCTCCCGGCTCCCCGCCCGTGCTCGACCGGGTCGATCTGCACATCCGGCCCGGTGAGTCGATGGCGCTCGTCGGTGCGACCGGCAGCGGGAAGACGACGCTGACCGCGCTGGTGCCGCGGCTGTACGAGGTCACGGAGGGGCGGATCACGCTCGACGGGGTGGACATCGCGGCGATGTCCCGCGAGGAGCTGCGTACCCGGGTGGCCGTCGCGTTCGAGGAGCCCACGCTGTTCTCGGCCACCGTGGACGAGAACGTCCGGATGGGCCTGGGCGACGGCGCGGACCCGGACGCGGTGAAGCACGCGCTGGCGGTCGCCCAGGCGGACTTCGTGGACGCGCTGCCGCAGGGCGTCGACACCCAGGTGGGCGAGCAGGGGCTGAGCCTCTCCGGCGGTCAGCGGCAGCGGCTGGCGCTGGCCCGGGCGGTCGTGGGGCGGCCCGACTTCCTGGTCCTGGACGACCCGCTGTCCGCGCTGGACGTGCACACGGAGGCCGCCGTGGAGGCCGCGCTGCGCCGGGTGCTCGCGGACACCACGGCGCTGATCGTGGCGCACCGCCCCTCCACGGTGCTGCTCGCCGACCGGGTCGCCCTGCTGTCCGGCGGCCGGATCACCGCCGTGGGCACCCATCACGAACTGCTGCGCTCTCACGCCGAGTACGCCCATCTGATGTCAGGCGAAGAGGAGGACGGCCGATGACGACCACCACCACGGCACCGGCCGAGGACGGCCCGGAAGAGCCGGAAGAGCGCCGCTCCCCCGCCGGTGACCCCGCCGGCGACCTCTTCGACCGGGACGTCCTGCCCACCCCGCCCGGCGCGACCGCCGCCCTGCTGCGTTCCCTGCTCGCCCCGCTGCGGGCGCGCGTCGCGCTCACCACGCTGTTGCTGCTGCTCCAGCAGGCGGCGGTGCAGGCCGGCCCGCTGCTGGTGGCGTACGCCATCGACCACGCCGTGCCCGCGCTGCGCGCGGACGACCACGGGCCGCTGATCGCGGTGGCCGCCGGTTATCTGCTGTGCGCGCTGGCGGCCGGGACGCTGCAGTACGGGTTCGTCCGGGCCTCCGCCGGGGTCAGTCAGGACGTGCTGCTGGATCTGCGCGGCCGGATCTTCCGCCACGCGCAGGCGCTCAGCATCGACTTCCACGAGCGTTACACCTCGGGCCGGCTGATCTCCCGCTCCACGAGCGATGTGGAGTCGCTGCGCGAGCTGCTGGAGGACGGCCTCCAGGAGCTGGTGATGGTGATCCTGTCCTGCGTGTACACGGCGGTGCTGCTGCTGTGGCTGGATCTGGGGCTCGGCGGGCTGGCGGTGGCGTCGTTCGTGCCGTTGTGGTGGCTGGTGCGGATGTACCGGCGGCGGGTGCAGCGGGTGTATCTGCGGCGGTCGAGCGCCATCGCCGCGGTGATCGTGAAGTTCGTGGAGACGATGAACGGGATCCGGCCGGTGCGCGCCTTCCGCCGGGAGGCCGCGAACGACGCCGAGTTCCGGGTGCTGAACCGGCGGCACGAGCGCACCAACGGCGACGCGCTGCTGGAGATGGCCCGCTATGTCGTCGGCTCGCGGATCGTGGGCAACACCGCGGTGGCGCTGATCGTGCTGTGGGGCGCCTGGCGGGTGGCGGACGGCACGCTGGCGCTGGGGGTGCTGGCGGCGGCGGTGCTGTATCTGCGCAGGATGTACGACCCGATCGACCGGTTCGGGATGTTCCTCAACTCGTACCAGTCGGCGGCGGCCTCCCTGGAGAAGATCGCCGGGCTGCTGGCCCAGACGCCGTCCGTGCCCGAGCCGTCCGCGCCGAAGCCGCTGCCGCCGCTGGAGGACGCGGACCGTCCCGGCCGCGAGGTCGTCTTCGACGGCGTCCGGTTCGCCTACCGCACCGGCGGCGAGGTGCTGCCCCGCTTCGACCTGACCCTGCCGGCCGGGCAGACCGTCGCGGTGGTCGGGACCACCGGCGCGGGCAAGTCCACCCTGGCCAAGCTGCTCGCCCGGTTCTACGACCCGACGGACGGCCGGGTGCTGCTGGACGGGGTGGATCTGCGCGAGCTGTCCACGGCGGAGCTGCGGCGCGGTGTGGTGATGGTGACGCAGGAGGCGTTCCTGTTCTCCGGCACGGTCGCCGAGAACATCGCCATCGGCCGCCCGGACGCGAGCCGCAAGGAGATCGAGCGGGCGGCGAAGGCGATCGGCGCGCACGACTTCATCAGCGCGCTGCCCGACGGTTACGACACGGACGTGCGCAAGCGGGGCGGCCGTATCTCGGCCGGTCAGCGGCAACTGGTCGCGTTCGCGCGGGCGTTGCTCGCCGATCCGGGGGTGCTGATCCTCGACGAGGCGACCAGCTCGCTGGACGTCCCCGGGGAGCGGGCGGTGCAGCGGGCGATGGCGACGGTGCTGAAGGGGCGTACGGCGGTGGTGATCGCGCACCGGCTGTCCACCGTGGAGATCGCGGACCGGGTGCTGGTGATGGAGCGGGGCCGGATCGTCGAGGACGGCAGTCCGGCGGAACTCGTCGCGGGTACGGGCCGGTTCGCGGATCTGCACCGCGCGTGGCGGGACAGCCTGGCCTGAGCCGGCCTTGCCGCGGACCCGCGGCATCCGGGGACTGAGCGGGCCTTGCCGCGGACCGGCGGCATCCGGCCGCGAGAGCCGTAGGACAGGACCCGACGAGTTCGTATATCGAACGTGAACTCCCGGACAACGAACGATTTCCGGCCAAGTTTCTGACGCGCCCCTGACAGAACCGGCGGGGTGCTGCCACTCTTCCCACGGTCGCCTCACAGCAACCCCACAGACCTTCGCGCTGTGGCACGGCCCAGCTCCACGCACGCCCGGACGGCCCACCCGCCGCCCGGTTCTCCCCTGGCCGCGCGATCCGCGGCCGCGCAGAAGGAGTCAGTGTTGAGCAGCAGTCCCTCTCACAGACGCACCTCCCACACCCCCCGTCGCCGGGCGGCGGCCGTCGCGCTGGTCGGTGTCGCCGCCCTCGTCGCCGCGGCCGTGCAGTCCGGTGCCGCGACCGCCGCCCCGGAGAAGGCACCGTCGGCGTCGGCCCAGGCGGACCCGGGCGCCCTGCCCAAGAAGCTCACCCCCGCCCAGCGCGCCGAGCTGATACGCGAGGCCCAGGCGGACACGGCGGCGACGGCGCGGCAACTCGGCCTCGGCGCCAAGGAGAAGCTGGTCGTCCGGGACGTCGTCCAGGACCGTGACGGCACCACGCACACCCGCTACGAGCGCACCTACGACGGTCTGCCCGTCCTCGGTGGCGACCTGGTCGTGAAGACGGCGAAGAGCGGCGCGACCGAGGGCGTCGTGCGGGCCACCCGGGCCGCGGTCAAGCCCGCCACCCTGAAGCCGACGATCACCGCCGAGCGCGCCGAGCGGCAGGCGCTGGCCGCAGCGAAGGCGGAGAAGGCGAAGAACCCGGACGTCGACCGCGCCCCGCGCAAGGTGGTCTGGGCCGCGAACGGCACCCCGACCCTCGCCTGGGAGACGGTCGTCGGCGGCCTCCAGCACGACGGCACCCCGCAGGAGCTGCACGTCGTCACCGACGCCGCGACCGGCGAGAAGCTGTTCGAGTGGGAGGCCGTCCACAACGGCACCGGCCACACGGTGTACAGCGGCACGGTCCCGCTCACCACCACCCAGTCGGGCTCGACGTACAACCTCACCGACGGCGCCCGCGGCGGCCACAAGACGTACAACCTCAACCGCGGCACCTCCGGCACCGGCACGCTCTTCTCCGGCCCGGACGACGTGTGGGGCAACGGCTCCCCGTCCAACCTGGAGTCGGCCGCCGCCGACGCCCACTACGGGGCCGCGCTGACCTGGGACTACTACAAGAACGTGCACGGCCGCAACGGCATCCGCGGCGACGGCGTCGGCGCCTACTCGCGGGTCCACTACGGCAACAACTACGTCAACGCGTTCTGGTCGGACAGCTGCTTCTGCATGACGTACGGCGACGGCTCCGGCAACGCCAACCCGCTCGTCTCGATCGACGTGGCCGCGCACGAGATGACGCACGGTCTGACGTCGGCGACCGCGAAGCTCGTCTACAGCGGCGAGTCCGGCGGCCTGAACGAGGCGACGTCCGACATCCTCGGCGCGGCCGTGGAGTTCGCCGCGAACAACTCCTCCGACGTGGGTGACTACCTCATCGGCGAGGAGATCAACATCAACGGCGACGGCACACCGCTGCGCTACATGGACAAGCCGAGCAGGGACGGCTCGTCGAAGGACAACTGGTACTCCGGTATCGGGTCCATCGACGTGCACTACTCCTCCGGCCCCGCGAACCACTTCTTCTACCTGCTGAGCGAGGGCAGCGGCGCCAAGACCATCAACGGCGTCAGCTACGACTCGCCCACCGCGGACGGGCTGCCGGTCACCGGCATCGGCCGGGCCAAGGCGGAGCAGATCTGGTTCAAGGCGCTCACCACCAAGTTCACCTCCACGACGAACTACGCGGCGGCCCGCACCGGCACGCTCGCGGTCGCCGGTGAGCTGTACGGCACCACCAGCGCCGAGTACAAGGCGGTCCAGGACGCCTGGGCCGGCGTCGCGGTCGGGTCCCGTTCCGGCGGGGGCGGCGGTGGCACGTCCTTCGAGAACACCACTGACGTGTCCATCCCGGACAACGGCGCCGCGGTGACCTCCTCGGTGAACGTGACCGGGCGGACCGGCGCCGCGCCGTCCAACCTGCAGGTGGGCGTGGACATCGTCCACACCTGGCGCGGCGACCTGGTGATCGACCTGCTGGCGCCCGACGGGACGGCGTACCGGCTGAAGAACTTCAGCTCGTCCGACTCGGCGGACAACGTGCAGACCACGTACACGGTCAACGCCTCGTCCGAGACCGCCAACGGCACCTGGAAGTTGCGGGTCCAGGACCAGGCGGCGCAGGACACCGGCTACATCAACGGCTGGAAGCTGACCTTCCCGTAAGGCCGGCGGCGGCTCGTACGACGCACAGGGCCGCACAGAGCGCACAGGGCGCCGCTCCGGGGCAACTACCCCGGAGCGGCGCCCCTTTCGTTGCCCCGCTTTACCTTTCGGAAACGTTTTCTTGGGAGTTGGGTTTCGGCCAACATCACTTGAGGCTCCTGACATGTACGCACCACGGGTGTCACTCTTCCCTCACCCGCCGCACAACTTCCCAGCAGCCCCCCACCCAAGGAGCTTGTGTGTCCCCCACGCGCACCACTCTGGCGCTGGCCACCGCCATCGCCGCCGGCGCCCTCCTCACCACCGGCCTGACCACCGGCCCGGCCACCGCCCAGACCCCCGCCGAGGGTCCGGCCGTCCGCGCCGCCACCCCGCTCGCCCTCTCCCCCGCCACCCGCACGGCCCTGATCCGCGAGGCCGACGCGGCCACCGAGCGGACCGCCGACGAGATAGGCCTCGGCGCCAAGGAGAAGCTGATCGTCCGCGACGTCGTCAAGGACGCCGACGGCAGCCTGCACACCCGCTACGAGCGCACCTACGCCGGTCTCCCCGTCCTCGGCGGCGACCTCGTCGTCCACGAGAGCCCGACCGGGAAGACCGAGGGCGTCACCAAGGCGACCAAGGCGAGAATCGCGGTCGCCGACCTCACCCCGGAGGTCGGCGAGGCCGCCGCCGAGACCCAGGCCGTCAAGCGCGCCAAGGCCCTCGGCGGGACGAAGGCCGACGCGGCGAAGGCCCCCCGCAAGGTGATCTGGGCGGCCGACGGCAAGCCCGTCCTCGCCTACGAGACCGTCGTCGGCGGCTTCCAGGAGGACGGCACCCCGAACGAGCTGCACGTCATCACCGACGCGGCCACCGGAAAGAAGCTCTACGAGTACCAGGGCATCGAGACCGGCACCGGCAAGGGCCTCTACAACGGCACGGTCACCCTCGGCACCTACCTGTCCGGTTCGACGTACCAGCTCTACGACCCCTCGCGCGGCGGCCACAAGACGTACAACAAGGCCCGCTCCACCAGCGGCTCGGCCGGCACCCTGTTCACCGACGCCGACGACACCTGGGGCACCGGCACCGCCTCCAGCTCCTCCAGCGACCAGACGGCCGCCGTCGACGCCGCCTACGGCGCCCAGACGACCTGGGACTACTACAAGAACACCTTCGGCCGCAACGGCATCAAGAACGACGGCAAGGCCGCGTACTCCCGCGTCCACTACGGCAACGCGTACGTCAACGCCTTCTGGTCGGACAGCTGCTTCTGCATGACGTACGGCGACGGCGAGGGCAACACCAAGCCGCTCACCTCGCTCGACGTGGCGGCCCACGAGATGACCCACGGCGTCACCTCGAACACGGCCGGCCTGAACTACTCCGGCGAGTCCGGCGGCCTGAACGAGGCCACGTCCGACATCTTCGGCGCGGCGGTCGAGTTCTACGCCGGCAACCCCGCCGACCCCGGTGACTACCTCATCGGCGAGAAGATCGACATCAACGGCGACGGCACGCCGCTGCGGTACATGGACAAGCCGAGCAAGGACGGCGTGTCCGCGGACTACTGGTCGTCCTCGCTGGGCGGCATGGACGTCCACCACTCCTCCGGCCCCGCGAACCACTTCTTCTACCTGCTCAGCGAGGGCAGCGGCGCCAAGACCGTCAACGGCGTCGGCTACAACTCGCCGACCTACAACGGCTCCACGGTCACCGGCATCGGCCGCGCCAAGGCCGCGGCGATCTGGTACAAGGCACTCACCACGTACATGACCTCGACGACCAACTACAAGGGCGCCCGCACGGCGACCCTGAACGCGGCGTCGGCGCTGTACGGCGCCTCGAGCACCGAGTACAAGGCGGTGGCGGCGGCCTGGGCGGCCGTCAACGTCAACTGAGCCACAGCCTGATCGGCGAGGCGGCACCCGGCGGACACACGACGCCGGGTGCCGCCCTACGCTGGGGCGCATGTCTCCTGGGGATTTCACGTACGCGGACGTCGGCGGCACCCGTGAGCCGGGTTTCTGCCCGCCCGGCTTCCACCGCATGGACGTCCGCACCCGGATCGGCGAGGGCCACGAGGTCTTCCGCCGGGCCGCCGAGGCGGTGTGCACCTGGGAGATGCACCGGGCGATGGGCGTCGGCATCGACGCGAGCGCCGACCGCGCCGCCCCGGAGGTGACGGTCACCGTCACCCTCGCCGGACTGGTCAGGGCGCCCTGCCGGATCGTCTGGACCGTCGACGAGCCCCGCCGCGCCGGCTGGGCCTACGGCACCCTGCCCGGCCACCCCGAGTGCGGCGAGGAGTCCTTCGTCGTCAACCGCACCGGCGACGGCACGGTCTGGCTGACCATATCGGCCTTCAGCCGCGCGGCCAGCTGGTACGCCAAGGCCGGCGGCCCGGCCACCCGCGGCCTCCAGCACGCGTACGCCAAGCGGTGCGGGAAGGTGCTGCGAGCCTTGTGCGCCCGGGCCCCCGAGAGCTGACCCCTACCTCATCAGCACCCCCGCCGCCTCCCTCACCTCGTCCGCCGGGACCGCCAGCAGGCCCAGTTCCGCGCCGGAGGCCAGCAGGCGGTGGGCGGGGAGGATGCGGACCGTGTAGCCGAAGGGGCCGGTGCGGTCCAGGCAGAGAGGGCCCTCGTAGACCCAGCGGCCCTCCATGTCGGGGCCGCCGGCCGGTTTGAGGGGCACGGCGGAGGCGTCGGCGATGCGGTCCTCGGAGTCGACGCGGCCGGCGACCGCCTGCACCTCGACGTCCTCGGGCGCGAGGTCGCCGAGGCCGACGCGGACCCGCAGGGTCAGGGTCGTGCCGAGTTCGGCGGTGGCCGCCGTCACGGAGGTCTCGACGTGGTCGACGGTCACCCCGTGCCAGGCCGAGCGGACGCGGGCCTTCCACTCGGCGAGGTCCCGCGCGGAGTCCGGGTCCATGGCGCGGTGCGCGTGCGCGGCCGGGGCGTAGAGGCGTTCCACGTACTCCCGGACCATCCGGCCCGCCAGCACCTTCGGGCCGAGCAGGGTGAGCGTCTGGCGGACCATCTCGATCCACCGGTCCGGCAGCCCGCCCTGGCCGCGCTCGTAGAAGCGCGGGGTGATCCGCTGCTCCAGCAGGTCGTACAGCGCGGCGGCCTCGATGTCGTCCCGGCGGTCCGGGTCGGTGCCGTGGCCGTCGGCGGTGGGGATGGCCCAGCCGAAGTCCGGCTGGAACCACTCGTCCCACCAGCCGTCCAGCACGGACAGGTTCAGACAGCCGTTGAGCGCCGCCTTCATCCCGCTCGTGCCGCAGGCCTCCAGCGGGCGCAGCGGGTTGTTCAGCCAGATGTCGCAGCCGGGGTAGAGCTTCTGCGCCATCGCCATGCCGTAGTCGGGCAGGAAGACGATCCGGTGCCGCACGCGCGGGTCGTCGGCGAAGCGGACCAGCTCCTGGATGAGGCGCTTGCCGCCGTCGTCCGCCGGGTGGGCCTTGCCGGCGACGACGATCTGCACCGGCCGCTCGGGGTGCAGGAGCAGTTCCATCAGCCGGTCGCGGTCGCGCAGCATCAGGGTCAGGCGCTTGTACGACGGGACGCGGCGGGCGAAGCCGATGGTCAGGATCTCCGGGTCGAGCACCCCGTCGATCCAGCCCAGTTCCGCCGTGCCCGCCCCGCGCTGGCGCCAGGCCGTGCGCAGCCGCTCGCGGACCTCCGTCACGAGTTGTTCGCGCAGGGACCGGCGCAGGTCCCAGATGTCCTGGTCGGGGATGTCGGCGACGGCGTCCCAGCGGTCCGAGCCGCCGATGGTCATGGCGTCCTCGGTGCGCTGCGGCCCGATCTGCCGGGCGCCGAGCCGGAACACCTCCGGGGCGACCCAGGTGGGGGCGTGCACCCCGTTGGTGACGGAGGTGATCGGCACCTCCTCGGGGTCGAAGCCCGGCCACAGGCCGGAGAACATCTCCCGGCTGACCCTGCCGTGCAGCAGGGACACGCCGTTGGCGCGCTGGGCCAGCCGCAGGCCCATCACGGCCATGTTGAAGAGGCTGGGCTCGCCACCGGGGTACGTCTCCATGCCGAGCTGGAGCACGCGGGGCACGTCGATGGCGGGCAGCTCGGCGTCGGGGCCGAAGTGGCGGGCGACCAGCTCCCGGTCGAAGCGGTCGATGCCGGCCGGGACGGGGGTGTGGGTGGTGAAGACGGTGCCCGCCCGTACCGCCTCCAGCGCCGAGTCGAAGTCGAGGCCGTCCGCGCACAGTTCGGCGATCCGCTCCAGGCCGAGGAAGCCCGCGTGTCCCTCGTTGGTGTGGAACACCTCGGGCTCGGGGTGGCCGGTGAGGCGGCAATACGTGCGCACCGCCCGCACCCCTCCTATGCCGAGCAGCATCTCCTGGAGCAGCCGGTGTTCGCTGCCGCCGCCGTAGAGCCGGTCGGTGACGCCGCGTTCGCCGTGGTCGTTCTCCTCGACGTCCGAGTCGAGCAGCAGCAGCGGCACCCTGCCGACCTGGGCGAGCCAGATCCGGGCGCGCAGGGACCGGCCGCCGGGCAGGGCGAGGGTCACCTGGGCGGGGGTGCCGTCGGGCTCCTTCAGCAGGGCCAGCGGCAGCTCGTTGGGGTCGAGGACGGGGTAGTGCTCCTGCTGCCAGCCGTCGCGGGAGAGGGTCTGGCGGAAGTAGCCGTGCCGGTAGAGCAGGCCGACGCCGATCAGCGGGACGCCGAGGTCGCTGGCCGCCTTGAGGTGGTCGCCGGCGAGGATGCCGAGGCCGCCGGAGTACTGGGGCAGCGCGGCGGTGATGCCGAACTCCGGGGAGAAGTAGGCGACGGCGGCGGGGAGTCCGCCGGGCTGGGTCTGGTACCAGCGGTCGCCGGTGACGTAGTCGTGCAGGTCGTCGGCGACCGTGGTCAGCCGGCGCAGGAAGCGGCGGTCCTCGGCCAGCTCGGCGAGCCGGGCGGGCGGCACGCTGCCCAGCAGCCGGACCGGGTCGCCGCCCGAGGCGGCCCAGCGGTCGGGGTCGACGGACTGGAACAGGTCGCGCGTCTCCGCGTGCCAGGACCAGCGCAGATTGCGTGCCAGGTCGCTCAGCGGCCGGAGGGATTCGGGGAGAACGGGACGGACGGTGAATCGACGGATCGCCTTCACGGTTCCACCTTGTCGGTGCGCTGACGGACGCGGTGTGCGTTGTTGCCGTTCTGGAGGTTTGTGCCGGTGTGGATGGTGTGGTCCTTCTCGACGGTGTCGCCCCTCTCTGCGGTGGTGCTCCTGTCGACGGTAGTGGCTACCCGGCCGCGTCGTGGCCGACTCCGGGACCGCCGCGCCCGGACCGTCGAAGTGTCACCCTCACCCCAGCCTGGCCGAAATGGCCGATTCCGCATCCCTGGGCCAACTTGTGAGGCTTCGGGCCGCACGAGAGGCCGCCCGGTGGCGGACCTGCCGACACGCCGGTCCGCCCGGGTGGAGGAGGGGGACGCGAGGCCACGGCGCGGACGCGGACACGAGCCCGGCGGGTGAGCCCGGCTCCGCCAGAGGCAGTCGCCTGGTGACGCCGAAGGGGGGAACAGGCGCTGCGTCGACGGCAGGAGCGCACATCACCGAGAAGATCGGGGCGCGCGTCAGCCCCACCCAGGGCGCGGTCCTCGACGGCTGTGCCGAAACCGCCGCGGTGGGCAACGAGGCACTTCCGGCCACTCTTTTCTCCCTCGCGAGGGTGTGGCGGGCCATCTCGGCGGGCGCCACCGGCCGGAGGGACGCCCGCGCGCCCTTCTCCCGCCACGCCACCGCATCCCCCACCACGGCACCGCCCCGGACCTGTTCGCCCCCGGTGCCGCGTCACCTCGGCGCCCCGCGCCGACGGCTCCGCGAAGTCGGCGTACTCCGGTACGTCGATGGCGTCCCCGCACGTCACGGGCGTCGCGGCACCCTGTCGGGCCGGTCGTACCGAGGCCGGTCCGGCCCGGCCCGCGCAAGCGATGACGGCGGGCGCGGCGACCGGCAAGGTGCCCCGGAGCGGCCCCGGTTCACCGAACCGGGTTCCTCGAACACCGCCCTGCCGACGGCACGGTCCCGGACACCGGCCCCGTGGCTCCCGGACGGGGCCGGACTTGTGCGTAGACATACGCGTGAGTAGTTAACAAAGTGCCGGATTGCCCACCCGAACAGTGTGGGAAGGCTCCTGCGGTACACCTCACAGGCACCTCCAGCAGAACCCACCTCCCCACAGCAATCCGCCCACCCACGTTGACGCGGACAGGAGCGGTGATGCCCGCCACGCACCACTCGTCGGCACCCCCGACACCCCCAACCCGAACACCCCTCGCGCACCCCGCCGACGCCGACCCGCCGGCCACCCCGGAGCCACCCTCCGCGGGCGGCGACGTCACCGCCGTCGGACGCATACCCGTCCTCGACGTCCGTCCGGTGGTCCAGCACGGCCGCCGGCCCGCGAAGGCGGTGACCGGCGAGCGTTTCGAGATCTCGGCCACCGTGTTCCGGGAGGGCCATGACGCGGTCGCCGCCAACGTCGTCCTGCGGGACCCGGACGGCCGGCCCGGCCCTTGGACGCCGATGCGCGAACTCACCCCCGGCACCGACCGCTGGGGCGCCACCGTGACCGCGGACGCGCCCGGCCTGTGGACCTACACGGTCGAGGCGTGGGCCGACCCCGTCACCACCTGGCACCATCACGCCCGGATCAAGATCCCGGCCGGAATCGACACCGGGCTCGTCCTGGAAGATGGCGCGCGGCTGTACGAGCGGGCGGCCGACGGCATGCCCGCCCGGGAGCGCGGCCTGCTCCTCGCCGCCGTGGACGCCCTGCGGGACGAGTCCCGCCCGGCCGCGACCCGCCTGGCCGCGGCCCTGACCCCGGAGGTGGAGGCGGCACTCGCCCGCCATCCGCTGCGGGAACTGGTCACGGCGTCCGACCCGTATCCCCTGCTGGTGGAGCGGGAACGGGCGTTGTACGGCTCGTGGTACGAGTTCTTCCCCCGCTCGGAAGGGACGGAGGAGCGTCCGCACGGCACGTTCCGTACGGCGGCGCGCAGGCTGGCCGCGATCGCGGAGATGGGTTTCGACGTCGTCTATCTGCCGCCGATCCACCCGATCGGGACGACCCACCGCAAGGGCCCCAACAACAGCCTGTCGGCGGGCCCTGACGATGTGGGGGTGCCGTGGGCGATCGGCTCGCCCGAGGGCGGGCACGACGCCGTACACCCGGATCTGGGCACGCTCGAGGACTTCGACTGTTTCGTGGAGCAGGCGCGCGGGCTGGGTCTGGAGATCGCGCTGGACTTCGCGTTGC
Source organism: Streptomyces sp. NPDC052773 (assembly GCF_044547145.1). Taxonomy (NCBI): domain Bacteria; kingdom Bacillati; phylum Actinomycetota; class Actinomycetes; order Kitasatosporales; family Streptomycetaceae; genus Streptomyces; species Streptomyces sp. NPDC052773. Next base: position 329,439 of record NZ_JBITZX010000009.1, read on the forward strand.
AGTGCTCGCCGGACCATCCCTGGGTGGACAAGCATCCGGA